>JBEIJY010000001.1:0-189306 GCA_040380025.1 Bdellovibrionales bacterium
CCGCCGGAGCCTCCCTCTCGACCCAGCCCGTGGTGACCGTGCAAGATGCAGAAGGGAACACCGTCACAGGGTCTTCTGCAAGCATCGCCCTTTCGGCGTTCTCGGATGCTTCGTGTACCACCGCGATCGCAACGACTCCGAACGCATCGAATACTTTGAGTGGAACGACCACGAGGAACGCAAGCTCAGGTGTGGCAACCTTTACCGGAATCTCGGCGAATCGCGCAGGAACCGTATACCTGAAAGCCGAGGCTTCGGGCCTTGCGATCGACTGTTCGAGCGCGATCTCGGTAACACCCGGAGCCTATGCCTTAAGCGACAGCGAGGTCACGCTTTCTTCGAGCACGGTGAACTCGGGATCCTCCGTCACTGCGACTCTCACGACCAAGGATGCCTACGGAAACGCAAACCCCTCCGGACTCCCCGCCTTGGGCTCGATCGCTTTCACCTCGAGCATTGTGGGTGGAACCGGCTCTTTTGGCGCGGTCTCGGCGGCGGGATCAGGTGTCTACACCGTGGACTTCACCGGAGTGCTCGCAGGAGCGGTCACGATCGGTGCAAGGTTTCTTCGAGTGCAGTTGCGACGAGCGCGAATCTCACCGTGAACCCGGGTACCGCGACCAAGCTCGCCTTCACCACCCAGCCTTCGGGCTCGAACACGGCCGGATCCGCCTTCGCGAGCCAGCCCGTGGTGACGGTGCAAGATGCAGAAGGGAACACCGTGACCAGTTCCGGTGCGGCTGTGACCATTGCCATCGGCACGAATGCAGGCTCGGGCGCGCTTTCAGGCACTGCCACTGTGAATGCAGTGAATGGTATCGCGACTTTCTCGGGGCTTTCGATCAATAAAACCGGCACTGGTTACACGCTCACGACCTCGAGCGCGGGACTCACCGATGACACGGGTTCGGCATTCGATGTGATTCCGGGCACTGCCACTACCCTAGCAATCACTACCCAGCCGTCGGGCTCGAACACTGCCGGTTCTGCTTTTGGTACCCAGCCTGTGATCACGGTGCGGGATGCACAAGGAAACACCGTTACCGGATCCTCTGCCCCTGTGACACTTACAATCGACACGAACCCAGGCTCTGGAACCCTCTCGGGCACTGTGACCGTGAACGCAGTGAACGGCGTCGCCACCTTTTCTGGCCTTTCGATCAACAAAACAGGCACAGGCTATACACTGAGTGCCTCAAGCGCGGGACTCACGGACGATACGAGCACGGCCTTTGATGTGGTTCCCGGTGCGGCGGCTTCTCTTGCCTTTACGACCGAACCCGCGAGCTCTGCCACTGCTGGAGCATCCCTCTCGACCCAGCCCGTGGTCGCCGTTCAAGACGCCCAAGGGAATATCGTCATGGGCTCTTCCGCAAGCATTGCCCTTTCGGCCTTCTCGGATGCTTCGTGTACCACTGCGATTGCGACCACTCCGAATGGTTCGAACACCTTGAGCGGATCCCTAACCGTGAGCGCGTCTTCAGGTGTGGCAACCTTTACCGGAATCTCGGCGAATCGCGCAGGATCGGTATACCTGAAAGCTGAAACTGCTGGTCTTGCGACCGACTGTTCGACCGGAATCACGGTCTCTCCGGGTGCCTATGCCTTAAGCGATAGCGCGGTCACGCTCTCTTCGAGCACGGTGAACTCGGGATCCTCCGTCACTGCGACACTCACCACCAAGGACGCCTACGGGAATTCGAATCCATCCGGACTCCCCGCCTTGGGTTCGATCGCGTTCACCTCGAGCAGTGTGGGCGGAACCGGCACCTTTGGCGCGGTCTCGGCGGCAGGTTCTGCCGTGTACACTGCCTCGTTCACGGGAGCCGTCGCAGGAGCGGTCACGATCGGTGCCACGATTTCTTCGAGTGCAGTTGCGACGAGTGCGAATTTGACTGTGAACCCGGGTACCGCGACTAAACTTGCCTTCACCACCCAGCCTTCGGGCTCGAACACGGCAGGAGCGGCTTTCGCTACCCAGCCGGTGGTGACGGTGCAAGATGCCGAAGGGAACACCGTCACGAGTTCGACCGCCTCTGTGACCATCGCCATCGGCACGAATGTGGGCTCGGGCACACTCTCGGGTACTGCGACTGTGAATGCAGTGAACGGTATCGCGACCTTCTCGGGTCTTTCGATCAATAAAACCGGAACTGGCTACACCCTCGCCGCAACAAGCTCGGGGCTCACTGGCGCCACGAGCTCTTCGTTTGATGTGATTCCTGGCTCTGCTACGACCCTTGCAATCACGACTGAGCCCTCGAGCACGAATACAGCAGGAACGGCTTTCGCCACTCAGCCGGTGGTCACGGTATTGGATGCCGATGGAAACACCGTCACCGGCTCCACTGCTTCGATCACTCTGGCCATCGGTACGAACCCGGGATCGGGCACCCTCTCGGGCACCGCCACTGTGAATGCAGTAAACGGCGTTGCGACCTTCTCGGGCCTTTCGATCAATAAATCGGGAACCGGCTACACGCTCGCCGCCACAAGCTCAGGGCTCACCGGTGCAACCAGCTCCACCTTCACCATCCAAGCCGGCGCGGCTTCGACGCTTGCCTTCACGACCGAGCCGGGAAGCAATGCCACCGCCGGAGCCTCCCTCTCGACCCAGCCGGTGGTGACCGTGCAAGACGCCCAAGGGAACACCATCACCGGGTCCACCGCAAGCATTGCCCTTTCAGCGTTCTCGGACTCCTCTTGTTCGACTGCAATCGCTACGACTCCGGATGGATCGAGCACTTTGGAAGGATCCATCACCTTGAGCGCCTCATCCGGCGTGGCGAGCTTCTCGGGTGTTACTGCGAATCGAGCGGGATCCGTATACCTGAAGGCATCGACCGCGGGCCTTGCCACAGACTGCTCGACTGTGGTCACAGTGGCTCCGGGTGCCTATGCCCTGAGCGACAGCGCGGTCACGCTTTCTTCGAGCACGGTGAACTCGGGATCCTCCGTCACTGCGACACTCACCACCAAGGACGCCTACGGGAATTTGAATCCATCCGGCCTCCCCGCCTTGGGCTCGATTGCCTTCACCTCGAGCATTGTGGGTGGAACCGGCACTTTTGGCGCGGTCTCGACAGCAGGTTCTGGCGTATATACTGCCTCGTTCACGGGAGCAGTCGCAGGAGCGGTCACGATCGGTGCCACGATTTCTTCGAGTGCAGTTGCGACGAGTGCGAATCTCACCGTGAACCCGGGTGCAGCGACCAAACTCGCGTTCACGACCGAAGTTTCGGGCTCGAACACGGCCGGAGCGGCTTTCGCTACCCAGCCGGTGGTAACGGTACAGGATGCCGAAGGAAACACCGTCACGAGTTCCACCGCCTCTGTGACCATCGCCATTGGCACGAATGCAGGATCAGGCACACTCTCCGGCACCGCCACTGTGAGCGCAGTGAACGGGGTCGCGACCTTCTCGGGCCTTTCGATCAATAAAACTGGCACCGGCTACACCCTCAGTGCTTCGAGTGCGGGCCTCTCGGGCGCCACCAGCTCGAGCTTCACGATCGATCCGGGCGAGGCATCGGTCTTGGTCTTCACGACCCAGCCCTCGAGCCCGAACACGGCGGCGACCGCATTTGGAACCCAGCCTGTGGTCACAATACAAGACGCGCAAGGAAACACCGTCACGAGTTCCACCGCTTCGATCACCCTTGCCATCGGTACAAACCCGGGCTCGGGCAGCCTCTCGGGCACAGTCACCAGAAGCGCGGTAAGCGGAATCGCGACCTTCACGGGGCTCTCGATCAATAATGCGGGAACGGGCTATACCCTCACCGCTTCAAGTTCTGGCCTCACAGGCGCAACAAGCTCGAGCTTCAATGTCACCTCGACCGCTGCCGCAAGTCTTGCCTTCACCACTCAGCCCGCAGGCGCAGTCGCGGGATCGGCCTTCACCACTCAGCCGGTGGTCTACATTCGCGATTCCTCGGGGAATACGGTGACCTCCGGGCCGGATGCGACCGCGACCCTTACCCTTTCGATCACCTCGGGAACGGGAACCCTCTCGGGAACCACCTCGGTCGCGGCCGTCGGCGGAGTCGCGAGCTGGTCGGGACTTTCGATCAATACCATTGGCTCAAAAACACTCCAAGTTTCCAAATCCGATCTTACTTCTTCGGGCGGTGGCGGCGCTCTCACTGCGAATTCCAATTCCTTTTATAACGAAGTCACGGCCACCTTCACCGGCTGGACCGGAATCAAAGCGATGGGTGCCCGAACTCCGGCGGCTGGAGCGACCGATCTCAGCTCTGCCGTGGCTTCAGTGACTCTCACGTGGAGCGCGGTCACGCTCTCTCCGACCGATACCATTTCGAGTTATAACATCTACCGATCCACGAGTTCGGGAGGTCAGAATTATGCCTCTCCCCTTGCCACCGGGATCAGCGCAAGCACAAGGACCTACACCGACTCGACCGTTACGGGAGGAACCACCTACTATTACACCATTGCGCCGGTCGTAAGCGGTTCTGGCTCGGCCGTCGAGGTGCAAAGTGCAAACGACAAAGAGATCAAGATCATCGTGCCGCCCGCGAACATGGCGCTCGTGCACCGTTGGGCCGCGAATCGCGAGATGTGCGAGGAGCTCATGGGCAAGACCTCTGATCGCACCAGCAACTATCGCTGTTCGGTTGCGACCGGGGCCAATGCACCTCCGGGAACGGGCAACACTGGCTTCTTTGATTTGGGCTATTCGTTGTTTGTCGATGCCTACGGAGAAGGTTGCAACTACACCGCCACCAACACCTGTACCGATTCGACCGTGAACAGCGGCGCCGCAAGCGCGTGCATCGGCATCCGCACCACCCCTGTCGGAAACGTCACCGCCCCCGCCGGCTCGATTTACTACAGCCGCCAGAATGCCAAATGTTACGTCAACACCAGCGCGACCAGCGGGACATCTTGGACCGAGGCCGGAAACACCACCACCGCAAACCGTAAAACCATGGGTTCGGCTTCGCCGGGACTTCCGCCGATGGTGTGGGTGGGCTCGGGAGATGGCAACGAAGTCTGCAGCGGCCAGACCGTGAGCGGATTCTCCGGCACGAAGCGCATTCCGCGCCGAAAAGAACAGATTTTGTTCTCGGCCTGGGACTCAAGCTTGACCCATGCAACCATCGCAAGCACCGAGAACTCCACCACCAGCCTGCTCACCACAAACGGTTGCAACACGAACTCCGCAAGCGGGCTCACCTTCGACAACAACGTCACTCCCACCAGCCTCGACACCCTCCCCGTATGCCTGAACCTCGACTGCTCCTCGAGCGCATCCACACTGAAACAACTGCGAATCGGCAGTACCGCCACCAGCGGATGCGTCTCGCGCTATGGCGTACAGGACATCGTCGGAAACGTCATGCAGTGGGTCTCGGACCAAGTGACCTGTACTAGCTTGCCTTGCACGGGCCGGACCTCGACCACCGATACCACGAACGATGACCTGACCGGGGTTCTGTTTGACGGAACCCAAGGACCGAACACCTCGAACCTCCTTTTTTCGACGAACGGAAGAATCCAGTTCCCGCTCGGAATCCCGATCATCAGCGCAAGTTTCGCCGGCGATGGAGTTGTGACTTGGAGCGGAAGCGGTACTGCAAATGAGTTTCATGGCGACCGGTTTTACATCACCAGCTCCTCCACCCGAGGCATGGTCACCGCCGGTTATGCCTCAGGAACCTATTCCGGCACCAATGCCGGGCGATACATGATCAACATGGTTTGGGCGGACTCCTACTCCGCTTCCTCGGTCGGCTTCCGGTGCGTCCTACAAGCGGACTGAGTGTGAACCGGCTCTTTACCTTCGATCCCGAACAGGGTACTCCTCGATCATCATGGAACATCTGATTCCCGACGCGTGGAGCACACTCCTTGCTCCCGCAATCCGTTCTGCGCGTTTTGATTCGCTTGAGCGTTTCCTGAAGGAAGAGCGGCAAAAAGGCCTGAGCGTCTTCCCCGAAGAGAGGAATATTTTTCGCGCGTTTGATGCAACCGATCCTGCGACGCTGAAGGTGGTGATTTTGGGCCAGGATCCCTATCACGGCGAGGGCGAGGCCACCGGGCTCTCGTTTGCCGTTCCGAATTCGCTCAAGAAAAAACCCCCGAGCCTTCGAAACATCCTGACCGAGCTTGCGACCGACCTTGGCACCCCGCCGCCCGAGGCCCAGTCCGATCTGAGCGGATGGGCCGATCAGGGGGTGCTTCTTTTGAACACGATCCTCACGGTTCGGGCGAATGAGCCGCTCTCTCATCGCAAAAAAGGCTGGGAGGAGTTCACCGACTCGGCCATTTCGAGCCTGAACGAGCTGGATGAACCGCTCATTTTTGTGCTTTGGGGGGCACACGCCCAAAGCAAAAAAAGCCTGCTCCAGAACCCGAAGCACAAAATCATCGAGTCCCCGCACCCCTCGCCACTCTCGGCGTATCGCGGGTTTTTCGGATCAAGGGTGTTCTCAAAAATCAACGCCGAGCTATACTTGGCGGGAAAACCCCCGATCGACTGGCTCCGGATCAGTTGCGATTAAAGGGCTTTGATCTCGTTCACGAGCTTTTGCAAGCTGTCTTTCGCATCTCCGAAGAGCATGCCGCACTTCGGGTTGAAGAACAGCTCGTTGTCGATTCCCGCATAACCGGCCTTCATGCTTCGCTTCAAAACGACGATCTGCTTTGATTGATCCACATCGAGAATCGGCATTCCGAAAATAGGACTCGCGGGATCGGTCTTCGCGGCCGGATTCACCACGTCATTCGCGCCCACGACCAGAACCGTATCGGTCGTGCTGAACTCGGGGTTGATGTGTTCCATCTCGACCAGCTTGTCATAGCTCACATTGCTTTCGGCAAGGAGCACGTTCATGTGCCCGGGCATCCGGCCCGCAACGGGATGGATCGCGTATTTCACGCTCACGCCCTCGGACTCGAGCACCGATTCGAGCTCATGACAAATGTGCTGGGCCTGCGCAACCGCGAGCCCGTACCCGGGAACGATCACGACCTTCGAGGCGTACTTCATCATGATCGCGACGTCCGTCACCTGGACCTCACGCACGCTTCCGCCTTTTGACGAGCTCGACGCACCCGAAGCCCCCTGCCCCACCATGCCGATCAGCACGTTCACCAAGGAGCGGTTCATCGCCTGACACATCACCACGGTCAGAATCGTACCGGCACTCCCGACCAGGACCCCGCCCATCAGCATCACATTGTTGTGATACAAAAATCCGCCACAGGCCGCGGCAACGCCGGTAAAGGAGTTCAAAAGCGAGATCACGACCGGCATGTCCGCGCCGCCGATCGGGAACACAAACAAAAGCCCGTATGCGACCGATAACCCGATCACTCCGTAAAACCAGGGCGAGATTCCGCTTGCTCCGCCATCGAGCAAATTCAGGGTCGAAGCGGCGAGAATCGCTCCCACGAACAGAAGATTCAAAAACTGCTGGCCTTTGAAGTGAAAGTCCCCGAGCCGGCCGTTCAGCTTGCCCCATGCGACCATGCTTCCGACAAACGACACCGTACCGATGATGAGCCCGGCAATCACGGGAAGGTAGTGAAGAGTGGTGATCGTCGCCGCCTCCCCGCGCGTGATGATCTCGCGCCATTCGATGACCGAAATCAACGCCGCGCAAAGTCCGCCCATTCCATTGAAGAGCGAGACCATCTCGGGCATGGCCGTCATTTGCACGCGCTTTGCCATGATGAACCCCACCACGGTTCCCGCGAGAATCGCGCTCAAAATCCATTCGAGATGGGGAATCACCCGAAAGCCTTCGGGACCCAAAAACAAGGTCCCGACCACCGCGACCGTCATTCCGAAGGCCGCGACTGCGTTTCCTTTTCGGGCCGAATCGGGACGGCCCATCATTTTCAGGCCCAGAACGAACGAAATCGAACCGATCAGATAGGCGATCTCACGAAGGTGGTTCATCACTTCGCTCCTCCCTTGCCAGGTTTCTTCTTGAACATCTCGAGCATCCGGTCCGTCACGACGAATCCGCCGATCACGTTCAGGGTTCCGACCAGAACGCCGAGAGTTCCGAGTGCGAGGCTCGCATAATCGTCATCGTGCGCGTTTCCGAGCACGATGATCGCGCCGATCAGCACCACGCCGTGGATCGCGTTCGCGCCGCTCATGAGAGGCGTGTGAAGCACGGCGGGAACGTGGGAGATGAGCTCGATCCCCACAAAGATCATGAGCACCATCAGATAGATGAAGGTGATGTTTTCTCCGATAAAATTCAAAAATTCCGTCATATCAGCCCCGTTTTTTTCAGTTTTTTCTTCAATTCGCGGAATGCCGGATCGCGCCTTGATGGCAGATCAAGCATCCGTCGATGATTTCGTCTTTCAGATCGCAAACCAGCTCGCCCTTCGGAGCGATCAGCTTGAAGAGTTCGAGAAGGTTCCGTGCAAAAAGCTCGCTTGCGTTCGATGCGACCCGCGAAGGCAGGTTCACCGCGCCGCAAATCCGAACACCGTTCACATCGATGACCTCTCCCGCTTTCGTGCGCGCGCAGTTCCCGCCCTGTTCGGCCGCCATGTCGACGATCACCGAGCCCCGCTTCATGAGTCCGAGCTGCTCGTCGTCGATCAGAATCGGGGCCTTTTTTCCGGGCACTTGCGCGGTGGTGATCACCAAATCGGCCGAGGCGAGCGACTTGTTCACGGCCGCTCTTTGAGCCGCGCGATATTCGGCGGTGGCTTCTTTGGCATATCCACCCTCGCTCCCGACGCTTGCGCCCGCGACTTCAATGAACTTCCCGCCCAGGCTCTGCACCTGCTCTTTGGTCTCGGGGCGCACATCGGTCGCCTCGACCATCGCACCCAGACGTTTTGCAGTGGCAATGGCCTGAAGCCCGGCGACTCCGGCCCCGAACACGAGTACCTTCGAAGGAGACACGGTTCCTGCGGCCGTCATAAGAAGAGGAAAAATCCGGTCCAATAAGGCCGCGCCTTCAATCACGGCGCGATACCCCGCAAGGTTCGCCTGCGAGCTCAAGACATCCATCGCCTGCGCCCGGGAGATCCTGGGAATCGCATCAAGCGAGAAAGCCGAGATTTTCTTCTGATTCAGGGCCTCGATCACGGCTTTCTCGGAGCGATGATACAAAAGCGAGATCCATGCGGAGTTCTCAGGAAGAGACCGGATGCGCTCCGCCGTCGGAAGGTGGATCTGCACGAAGACCGCTCCGGATCCGAGGAGGTCCGACTCCTGGCAGATTTTCGCTCCGACTTGTTGGTACGCGGAATCAGGCAGATTCGCCTTTTCTCCGGCGCCTCGTTCGACCAGAACCTCGTGCCCCATTTTGATCAGCTGCGCGCACGCCTGGGGAGTGACCGCAACCCGGGATTCATCCGAACGAAATTCCTTGAAAATTGCGATTTTCATGACCATGTCTCCATAGTCAGAAATGATACCCGAAGCGCGAGTCTTTGGAAAAAAAAAAGCCCGGGCAACAGCCCGGGCTCGGAAGCAGAAGCGCTCCCTGATTTGACACAACCTGAAGATTCATTCCCGTTGTTCTACGATCGGTTGCTTTGATTACCCTCGGGACCTGCTCCGGTTTCTTCCTCCTGGCCGGGAGGAAGTCCGGAGTCCGTAAGGTGCGCCGACGTCGTGGCGCTTCGCCTTACGCCTGTTCTACCGTGGGGGCCCCGCTAAGTGGATCTGATGCTGGTCGTGCTTCAATTGACATTCTAGCAGTCGTACTGCGAGTCGATTCATATCAACCCTCCATGATTTAAGAATCTCATGCCTGATTACTTTGATCAAGAACTTTTGAATCAAATGACTCAAAAAAACCCGACAAAACCCACCGTGTCCCGAACGACCCGTTCGGATCCGTCAAATCTCAATCGACTCATAAAGCTCCCCGAGGCGATCGAATTCACCTTTGAACTCAACCTTTCGCGTAGGCCTCCAAAAAAGATCCGGATGCGAATATTTCGTGAGCCAGGTGCCGCCCGTGATCCTTCCTTCAGAATCCAGCTCCAAAATGTAATCCGATTCTTGCTTTCCCGAGGCCCACGAAGAGGTTCCTGTAACAGGCTCCCACTGCGGCCATTCCAGCTCCTCGACGTAATGAAGCGTGGAATGAATCCGAAGAGCGCGCGATCCGCCCGCTCCCGCGGCACTTCCGAGCACGGTGAACTCATATCCGATGATGGGCTGATTCCACATTTCTTTGCCGGGATCGACCTCGCCCGGAAACGACGTCTTCCGGATTCCGATCTCGTTCGCAAGGATCACATGATACGTGCCCGGGTTGATGTCCCGGCAATTCGGAAGCCCGAGCGAAAGACCGACGGGACAATAGCGCCCCACCACGATCGAATCAAGCGGCTGTCTCGCCGCCGTGTACGAGAGGAGCCCCTTGATGTCGGAGGACGCAAAAGGAATCATGACCCCGTCGGGATTCACGCGGGTCACGGGTCTGGGCTCGCGAAATTGAATCGCCGCCACCGTCCAGCCATCGCAGATTCCGCTCCAATCGGGAGCCCTTGCGCTCGAGTCCACCCGAGAAATCAGATTCTTCAGGGGATAATCATAACGCCCGCGATACAAATCGTATTTTTCGGTGGGAGACAGCTTTCGCAGTTCCTCTTGCGACATCTTCAGCACCTCATCTTTGGTGGGTGAAGAGTACCCGATCCCGACCCGGGGTGTTCCGTTCCAGCGAAGGTTGATGCTTCCGTATTTTCGGGGCCAATAAATTTCGGACCACGGAAGATCCTTCGATTCGATCTCGCCCTTCAGCGGAAGCGCCTCGAAGCGGAATTCATACCCGTCGCCGAAACGCTTCGGATCATTATAGCCGTCCCAAGGTGCCGCAAGCGACATCAAAGGCATCGTCACACCAAACAAAAACCAGCGTATTCTCATCCGTTTTTCTTCCCTCTTTTTGCCCTTGCGATCTGCTCGTCCAGTTCGGCTTCTTGATCGGCAAATGCGCGATCCGCAAGATCTCCCTTGGGCTCAGGCAGAATCACCGGACGCCCCGTGAATGCGTCACGCACACGATCCTCAGTCTCGCCCCGCTTGGGCGCATTCGGATCGGGCATCTCTCCCGCCTTGGTGTGAGGAACATTTGATTTTTCCCGCTCGGGCGGTTTTTTTCCTTGCTGTGGCATGATTGCTCTCCTTTGCGAAAGAAAAGAAAGCAAAAAGCGGGCCTTGATGGATTCACGCCCTGCGCGAGCGAGAAACCAAGACGGGGACACAAACAGACCTTAGCGGGATTTTTTTACCCGGATTGCGCGAACGATGAGAATCACACCCGCCAGCACGAACGGAATGCTCAGCATTTGTCCGAAGTTCAAAAGGAGTCCCGACTCCTCACCGACCTGGACTTCCTTCACGAACTCAATGCAAAAGCGGGATCCGTACACCACGACCAAAAAAATGCCGAGCAAGAATCCGTCTCCGAACCGCGAATGGATCTTCTTCTTCAGCAGTCCGAACAAAAAAACAGAAAGACCGAAGTACACAAGCGCTTCGTAAATCATGGCCGGATGCCTCGGGGTAGAATCGATGCGCGAGAAAACAACTGCCCAGGGGACAGTCGAGGGTGTCCCGAGAATTTCAGAATTGAAAAGGTTTCCGATCCGGATCATGCCGGCACAGAGAGCCCCCGGGATCGACAGAAGATCGAGCAAATACAAAAGGGAACCTTTGAAGAACCGCCTCTTCCAGAGGTACACCCCCAGAATGAACCCGAGCGTCCCGCCGTGGCTTGCAAGACCGCCTTCCCAGATCCGGAGGATCCGCAGAGGATCCGAGAGAAACAAGGCCGGCTCATAAATGAGCGCATGCCCGAGGCGCGCACCGATCACCGTACCGAGAATCCCATACAGCAAAATGCGATCGGCTTCCGACAGATCGATCTTCTCGATCCGCCCGATCGATCGAAACCAACGCAAGCCCAGATAAAATCCGGCTGCAAAACAGGCCCCGTACCATCGGATGGCAAAAGGCCCGAGCTGGACGAGTTCAGGATCCGCATTCCAATGAAAAAAATCCCCCATAATCGAATCCTAGCACAGTCAAAAAGGGACCGGGCATCGTTGTTTGACAATCCCGGCACGAATTCCTAGATTTCCGTTCATGAGATCCCTGATCCGGTCCCTCCTCCTTCTGCAAATCCTTGCGGCCTGCTCCAGCGCGCCCACCACACCTTCGGTCGAGGTCGCCCCGCCCGCGCCTCTTCCCGACGGCATCCTGATGCGGGCACGGAGCGGAATCGGCGAGGATTCATTGCGGGTTTTAAAGGAGCCGTATGCGCAAGCAAGAGCGATCACCGTGTATGTCGCCACGAACCGCGAACGAGAAACGACCGAGCGGGGTGACTCGCTCTTGTTCGGGAGAGCCGACGTCTGGGTGCCCGGCAACCACCCGATCGGAACCCTGGGCGAGGACTTCAAATCAGGGAGCCTCGAACCGCTTGCGATCGAGGATTGGAAGGCGGCCATCCGAAAGAACACGGATTGGGGAATCCTGGTATTTGTTCATGGCTTCAATGTGACTTTCCCGGAAGCCCTGCTCCGGGCCGCACAGATCGCCTATGACATGAAATTCCAAGGGCAGGTGGTGCTTTTTTCGTGGCCGGCCGGTGCGCGCGGGGGATTCTTCGAAAAGAACCTGATCCTGCGGACCTATGAGCGGAATCTGCAAAATGCGCGCGAAAGCATCGACGCCGCGACCCGCGTTTTTGAAGAGCTTTTGTCGCTCTCGATTCCCGTTCAGGTGCTCGTGCACTCCATGGGACACCAGGTGGTGGTTCCCGCCCTGCAGCGCGCCTCCACAGGAACAGGTGCCGCACGTCCTTGGATTCAAGAGCTGATTCTGAACGCACCCGATCTGGATCCTTCAGAATTCGAGGCGGCACGGGAGGGCCTTGGACGGGTGGCGAAGCGGATCACGATTTACTGTTCGCGCACGGATCAGGCACTTCGCGCCTCGAAGGCATTTCACGGGTCCGCTCGCCTCGGAAGCTGTTCTGCGTTTGCCGGAGTCGATGTGATCAACGTGAGCGAGGTGGATGACCCCGGACTTACCGGGCTAGGGCATGGCTATTACTCCTCGCGCCCCGTGCTCACGGACATTTACCAGGTCATCTTGGGCATTCCGGCCGAACGGCGCCTTTTCATGCGGGCTTCCTCTTCTTCCGCGCAAGAGAACTTCATCCTTCGCCGGTGAAGCTCTGCGAGCACACCGAGGGGTGATCCCTCAGGCTGGCGCGGGAGTTGCTTCAATTGGATACGACATGAGAACCGTATCCGGAAATTTCGAACGAATTGATGTGCGTCCCAAAAAAACAAGACACCGCTGGTATGTGCTGGCGAACCGCGTGGGGGCGGTCATTTACGAGGATCTTCCCGACGCCCCCTTTCACTTTGTCGAGCGGATGAAAAATCCGAAGGGCCATGCCCTCGAAGGTCAGCTCGACTCGGATCGTCCCGGAATGATGCGCTCGAGCGCCGGAAACGGCTCGATCCATCACGGCATGGACAAGACCTTTCGGCACCATGAACGTGCGGCCGCTGCATTCGCGAAAGCGATCGCACGGAAGCTGCTGGCAAAAAAGAGAACCGGAAAATTCACGGAGCTTGTGATCGCGGCAGAGCCGCATTTTCTGGGTCTGATCCGGCAGGAACTTGCACCCGAGCTGAAGCCCTTGATCGCCCATGAGATCAACCGCGAGTACCTCGAGGGATCCGATCAGGAAATGCGAAAGGCGATTCTCGGTGCCATCCTGAAAAAAGAGCGCAAGTGAACCGACTTTCCAATCCCGGAATCCAGGACCCGCGGAATGCGAGCCCGAGATTCCGGGAATCGCTCAGCAAAAACAGCCCCTCATTCAGCCGAAGCGGGGGCGACGTTCACTCTCGACCTGGTGTTGACGTTCCGTCACCTTCACCACCTCGTTCAGCTCATCCGAGAGGATGGCCATCAGCTCATGGGTCGAAACAATGCCCATCAGGACCCCTTCCGAATCCGTGAGCGGAATGCGCTTCACCCCGTGCTCCTTCATCAGATTGAGCACGTGATTCAGGCTGTCGTTCTTCTTCGCCGTGACCAGCGTCGAAGACATCACATCTTTCACATAGATGCTGTTCGGCGGAATTCCGAATGCGCTCGTGCTGACCACAATGTCGCGATCGGTGATGATCCCGAGCGGGATCTTGCGTCCGGCCTTCTGATCGACCACGATCACGCTTCCCACATGATGGTCCCGCATCGCCTTTGCGGCCTCGAGCATGGTGGCGTTTTCAGGAACCGTGATGACGTTCTTATTCGCGATTTTTTCAAGAATCATGATGGATCTCCTCTTTTCCTCGGAATTCCGGAACTGCAAAGCCGGTGCCACTCCGGGATACCGGCCCCGTTGGACCGATTCTTGCTTTTCCCTGAACGGCATGAATGATCGAATTCCAGAAAACGAAGTTCATCACCGCGAAGTCATCCTCTCTGACCCGAGACACTCGCTCCGCCTGCGAGGCACCCTCCGGGCTCCCCTGGCCCCGATCGGATGGGTGATTTTCGCGCACGGATCGGGGAGCAGCCGCCTGAGCCCTCGCAACATCCAGGTCGCGAAGGCGCTGAATCAGGCGCATATCGCCACACTCCTGTTCGACCTCCTGACCGAACCCGAATCGCAAGATCGCAAGAATGTTTTTGATCTCGGCCTTTTGTCAGAGCGGCTCCTTCTTGCGACAAAATGGCTCAAAAACCAAATGGACTACAATCACGCTCCGATCGCCTATTTCGGTGCGAGCACCGGCGCGGGAGCGGCCCTGGTCGCGGCGGCCGCGCTGAAAGACGGAATCCGTGCCGTGGTTTCCCGGGGCGGAAGAGTCGACATGGCAAGAAAAGAAGCGCACGAGGTGACCGCTCCCGTGCTCCTCATCGTGGGAGGCTGGGACGAGCCGGTGCTCACGTGGAATCGCGAGATGCTCTCGCATCTCCCCCGCGCCCAGCTCAGAGTGATTCCGAGGGCGACTCACTTGTTCGAGGAGCCCCACGCTCTTCCGTCCGTGATCGAAACCGCGATTCAGTTTCTCTCGGATCAATTCTTGTCCGCCGAACCCCCCGTTTCCGAAAAACCACGCGGTGAAAATGCGAAATATTTGGATTTGGGCGAATCTTCCACTACACTGTTTCCATGAAAATGATTTATCTTCTTTTTCTGCTCCCCGTCCTCCTGCTCGGAAGCAAAACCCTGAGCGATCCCTACCAGTCCCCGAGCTCGCCCTGGAACGACCTTGATTCTGGAAGCGTGGTCCGGCTGAAGTCGGAACTCGAGGTAACAGAAGACTTCCTCCTTCCCGCAGGGACACGCTTTGTAGTCGAGAATCATCAGATCCTGAGCCCGCCCTCGATCGCCATTTTGAATCTGCACATCGAGTCCTGCGGTCGCGAAATCGCATCAAGGGAAGTCCCGCTTGTGATTCTCGATGAGATCATCGGCTTCGAAATGAGCCGAAACTGCCGGATCGCCCTGTACCTCGAACTCAGCGATTATTACCAAGAAAGCCTTTTCGAGCTCGAGCCCCAATGAGCATCCCCCATCTTGTGCCCTTCGATCTTGATCCGGCGGATTCCCGCAGGATTCATCCCGGATTTCCCGACTGGGAGCGGAGCTTTGTATCAGGCCCGGAGAGTCCGCTTTTCCGCGTTTCCCATGCGCTCTCGAATCGCGATCCGAATGTTCTCTTCACCGAGACGGTTTTTCTCGCGCGGGCGGAAGGACCTCCGGGCCATGTGCACGGCGGCGCCTCGGCCGGACTCCTCGATGAAGTGATGGGCGTCCTGGTCTGGCACCACGAGTACCGGAGCGTGACTCAGTCGATCCAGGTTCACTATCGAAGGGCGATTCCACTCACCATGAAAGCCATGATCGTGAGCCGGATCATTGCGGTCCATGAAAAAACGATCGAGGTCCATTCGACCCTGTACGACGAAAAGAAAATCGCGCACGTGACCTCGCAGGGGGTTTTTCATCGCCTACGGGCGGAGCAGCTCGAACGATTTCGCGATCAAAAAGGAACGGATCTGAGGGGGTCTTAGGAAGCCAAGCGGCCGAGAGGACCCTGATTACTCGCGCGAGCAGATGTCGCGCAGGGAAACCGTGAATTCCACCCGGCGGTTCTTCGAGTCATCCGAGGCGAGTCCCCGCGAGTTCATGCTCCAGGCACGACGGGATGCGATCCCCCGCGGACAAAACCGCTCCTCGTCCATTTTTTGGTTTTTGACGAAGAACTTCATCACCGAGATCGCCCGCTCGGTCGAAAACAGATACGGATCCTCCCCGCTCAAGGGGGGCTTCCGGTCCAAGTGGCCTTCAATCAACACATTGCCTTGGACTTTTTGAAAGATCTTCGCCAATTGCTCGAGACGCTTGTGTGCTTCGGGCCGGAGCTCCACTCCGCCCTCGACGAACAGCTCGTCTCCCGGAATCGAGAACTTGAGCTCATCAACATCGTTGTCGAGCTCGAGCCCGAAGGTGATGTCTCCGAGCTTCGACTCGATTTCTTCTTTCAGATCCCGGAGAGGCTTCTGCACGAGGTCCTCGGGAACAAGGCCGTCCGCTCCGCGCTGGACCGAATCCCCGTGACCCATTTTTTCTCCTAACGGGTATGCCTCGGTCGATTTTTCGTCGCGACCCTGATTGTATGGCGTGTTCGGGTGGTTGAAGTAATGCGAGACAATCGACTTGGTCTCCTCGTCGGCGCTCGTGAGCCAGAGCACCAGGAAGAACGCCATCATCGCGGTCACGAAGTCGGCATATGCCACCTTCCAGGCTCCCCCATGACCCCCGCCATGGCCGGCCTGTACCTTCTTGATGACGATCGTGACTCCCTTTTCTTTGTCTTTTGCCACGTCTTACCTCGGGGTTAAGCGGCCGCTTTCTGACCGGAAGTCGCCTTATCCACTTCCTCGAAGCTCGGACGAACCCCCGGCGGAACGGTTCTTCTCGCGAACTCCACGCAAACCTTCGGGGCGCATTCCTTTGCGAGCGCCAGAATCGCCGAACGGACCACATCGATGTATTTTCCGGCCTCATGGATGTCGGCTTCGATCTTGGTCGAAAGGGGCTGCATGAATCCGTACGAAGCCAGAATCCCGATGAAGGTTCCGACCAGGGCGGCCGCAACGTTCCGTCCAATCGCCTCCTTTCCTTCGGAGAGGGCTCCCATGGTGATGACCACCCCGAGAACCGCCGCAACGATCCCGAGACCCGGCATCGCATCCCCGAGTTTCGAGATGTATCCCGGAGCATGGAGCTCCTCTTCGTGCGCGGACTTGATGTCCTTGTCCATCAGGTCCTCGAGATCATAAGGACTCATGGGCGATGAGATCTGCACCTTCAGCGTGTCGCAAATGAAGTGAAGCGCATGGTGATTGGCAAGAACTCCGGGATAGCGCTTGAAGATTTCGGACGCTTCGGGTTTTTCGACATGCGGTTCGAGCGAAAGCGGGTTTGTTTTTACAACCTTGCAAAGTTCGTAGAGGCACATCAAAAGTTCGAGGTACTGCTCCTTCGTGGTGGGCTTGGATTTGATCGAGTGAAGAATGGAGTGGACGATTCCCTTCAGCTGATTCGGGGAGTTCGCCATCAGGGCGGCGCCGGCCGCGGCGCCGAAGATGATCAAAAACTCGGTGGGCTGGTTCAAGACCATGATGTTCCCGTGGTGGAGCACATACCCCCCGAGAACACACCCAATCACGACGATCGCACCGACGATAACCATAGTTTTTCCTCAAAACCCGTATCGGCCGACTCTGGGTGGAACTTGACTCCGTTCCGCCGCAAACCCCCCGCCCAGGGGAGGATCACAGCGGACTCCTGCCCCGGATCAAGAGAAACACCTTGATATCACGCCATTTTCGACCATTCCCTTTGATCTTTTTCGCGTTATTTTTTTATTGCGCCGTTTTTTTGACTCTGGAAGAATCGCCTTCGGATGGGTTTATTGATTCTTTTGTTGGGCGGGGTTCTTTCTTCTTTTTCATACGCGGGCACGGTGCTGATCGTGGGCGATTCCCACTCCGTGGGAACCTTCGGGAAAACCTTTCATGAACAGCTTCGGCAAAAAACCATTCAGCCGGTCGAGCTTCGCGCCAGTTGCGGCTCGATCATCCGGTGGTGGTACACTGGGCAAGAGACGCCCTGCGGGTATCTCGAGATCTCGCCCGAGGGAACCCAGCGGAGCCTGAAGCGAGCACGGACGCCACTGATTCCGGCGCTGTTTGACTCCGTGAAGCCCTCCACGGTAATCGTGGCGCTGGGCTCGAATTATCTCAGGGGCTATCCCGATGCGACCCTCTTCGATGATGTTCGTCGTCTCCTTCTCGACATCCAGCGGATCGGCGCCCGGTGCATCTGGATCGGTCCCCCGACCATGGCGAAATTCCGCGCCGAGCTTCCCGAATTCATGCACCGGCTCGAAGCCCTTTTGCATTCCTCCTGCATCCTGATCGACAGCAGGCCCTTCACCCGATATCCCGAGGGCGCTCGGGATGGAATCCACTTCGACTGGGAAGAACTGAAACCGATTGCGCGGGAATGGGCGCGGGAAGTGGGCAGTCGCGCGGCTTCGGCTCTCCGGTAAAAACCGTTGCGCGGCTTTTCGGGCTTCGTTAAGGTCAGAGTCCATGAGCTATCTTCATGGTTTTGGCAATCACTTCGAATCTGAGGCGCGTCCGGGAACCCTGCCTCTCGGCCAGAATTCACCCCAAAAAATTGAATCGGGCCTCTTTGCCGAACAACTGAATGGAACGCCCTTCACCTCGCCCCGCCACCGGAACCTGAAGACCTGGCTTTACAAGATCGGCCCCTCGGTCATCCAGGGGCGCTTCGAAGAAGTCGGACATGGCTCTTGGATCAGCCATGAGTCGCAGGGGCGCTTCAAAAAAACTCCGGAAGCGCTCCGGTTTCATCCGTTTCCGGAGCCGAAAACGCCCGTTGATTTTCTGGATAGCATCTTCACCTATGCGATCAACGGAAGCTGCTTCACGAACACCGGGCTTGGCATCCACCTTTTCGCTTTCAATCGCGGCATGGGCGACCGGTATTTGTACAACGCGGATGCCGAGATGATGATCGTCCTCCAAAAAGGCGAGATCGCAGTACACACCGAGCTAGGACTCCTCGAACTTGCTCCGCTCACGATCGGAGTCATTCCGCGCGGAATGAAGTTCAAGGTGGAGCTTGCTCCCGGGACCGACTCCGTACGCGGCTATCTTTGCGAGAACTTCGGGCTTCCGTTCCAGCTCCCCGAGCTCGGCCCCATCGGAGCGAACGGCCTGGCGAATCCCCGCGATTTCGAAATCCCCACCGCGCGCTTCGAGAATCGTGCCGGAAACATCGAGCTCTTCGCGCGCTATCAGGGATCGCTCTGGCGTGCTCCCCTGAAGCACTCGCCGCTCGACACGGTCGCCTGGCACGGCAACTATGTTCCGTACCGGTATGATCTCAGAAAATTCAACACGATCAATACGGTGAGCTTTGATCATCCCGATCCCTCGATCTTCACCGTGCTCACTTCGCCGAGTGCCGTCCCCGGAACCGCGAACTGCGACTTTGTGATTTTTCCGCCGCGCTGGATGGTGGCCGAGCACACCTTCCGTCCGCCCTATTACCACCGCAACATCATGAACGAGTTCATGGGACTCATCGAAGGCGCATATGACGCCAAAGAGGATGGATTCCGCCCCGGAGGCGCAAGCCTTCACAATGCCTTCACCGGACACGGCCCCGATGCCGATGCCTTCCGGAAGGCCTCCGGCTCGCCGCTCTCGCCGACCCGGTACGAGAACACCATGGCGTTCATGTGGGAGTCGCATTATCCGTTCTGGCCATCCGAACAAGCATTGAAGCGTCCGGACATCCTCGACGTGTCTTATGTCGACTGCTGGCAGAGCCTCCCCCGTTCTTTTCGCTGATCATGGCGCTCTCGAAAAAAGAAAAACTCGCGCGTGCGGAGTTCATCCGGGAAGATCTCGAACAACGATACCCCGATCCGGCACCGCCGCTCGATCATCGCGATCCGTTCACGTTTCTGGTGGCGGTCGCGCTCTCGGCCCAAACGACCGATGCGCGGGTGAACCTCGTGACGCCCGCCCTGTTCGACCGCGCCCCGACGCCCGAGAAAATGGCCGCGCTCGACCCGTCCGAGATCCTCTCGTACATCAAGACCTGCGGTCTTGCGCCCACCAAAGCCAAAAACGTGCACAAGCTCTCAAAACTCCTCTGCGAGCACCACGGTGGCAAGGTCCCGCGGACCTTCGAGGAACTCGAGGCCCTGCCCGGTGTCGGCCACAAAACCGCAAGTGTCGTGATGGGGCAAATTTACGGAATTCCGGCTTTTCCCGTCGACACCCATGTGCACCGGCTCGCGAAACGCTGGAAGCTTTCGAGCGGCAAAACGGTCGAAACAACCGAGGAAGACCTGAAGGAATTGTTCCCTGAGAAAATCTGGAGCAAACTCTCGCTCCAGATCATCTTTTACGGGCGGGAATACTGCACGGCCCGGGGCTGTGACGGACGGATCTGCCCCATTTGCGCGCACTTGAACTCAAAAAAACGCCTGTAAAAAATCCGATCAAACCGACTCATCCGCGCCGGACGTCAGGTACAGTGGCCGCTGGCTGATCGGCCCGAGGTTCCGCAGGCTTTGCACGGTCTTCACCTTCGGTTGATATCCGAAGGTTTTGCGAAAGAGGTCATCCGACACCACAGTCGGATACTTGAAGTACTCGAGCAAGTACGGGGGAAAGGGAATTCCGCTCGCTTCCGCGATGATCCGGACCAGAGAAGTCGAAACCAAAGGAGGCACCGGAATCGCAACCGCTTGCGCGTGCCGGATCGCATGACTCAGGGGAACCACTCCCTCGCCCGCGACATTGAAGATCCCGGGCACGGGGTTCTCGAGTGCGAGAATCAGGGCGCGCGCGAGATCCTTCTCGTCGATGAACTGCATGAGCGGATCAAACCCGAAGATTCTCGGGCACACACCCGACCGGAGAAGCGAGCAGATCGCATTTCGAACGTGCTTCCCGACCACGTTCACCGGCCGCAGAATCGTGGTCCGCACATCGCGCGCCCGCCACATGAAGTGCGTGGCTGCATGATCCATCTCGACCGCATCCGCGAGCTCGGGAAAGCTCTGCGAGGCCCGAAGGGGTGCGCTCTCGCCGATCGCAAGCGGATTCAAACGGTGCGCGCCGTACACGTGGTACGTGCTCAGAATCACCAGATTCCGCACCCCCGTACCGCGGCAGAGTTCAAGAAGCTTCTGCGTGCCCACCACGTTCATCTGGAAGCGGTACTGGGGAGAGTACTTCTGGGTCTCGCGGATCCTCCCCAAATGCAAAACCGCATCGAACTGATGACGCCGGAACACCTCATCGAGCTTTCGGCTGTGATAATCGGCGATGATGAACTCGCCCGGAAAATGCGTCTCGCTCGGGCAAGGCCTGGGGTCGATGCCCACACACTCATACTTGGGCGAAAGGGCGCTCGAAACCAGGCGGGCGATCGCGCCCGAGGCTCCGGTCACGAGAATCTTCATTTCGCGGCCCCCGAAAAAATATTGTCGCCGCGGAGCTGGAGTCCGGTATTGATCTCCGCTTGCAGGGATTCTTTCACCCGCTGGACTTTCTCCCGGATCTTCTCTTCGTCCTCATTCGCATCCCCCTCGAAATGAAGCGGAGTCCCGAACCGTACTGTAACCTTTGCGGGCAAAGGCAGGAGTCCCATGGGCCCGAGGAGCGGAAAGAACGGCGTGACCGGGAAGTAAGGAGCACCGATCATTTTTGCGAGCGCCTCAAAGTTATAAATGCTGGGATAAGTCTCTTCGGTTCCGATCACCGCGACCGGTACGACGGGCGTCCTGGTCTCGAGCGCAAGACGCATGAATCCCGTGCCGAAGCGCTGGAGCTGATAGCGGTCCTTGAAGAGCTTGCCCGAGCCGCGGACCCCCTCAGGGAAGACGAGCACCGACTGATCATGCTCGAGAAGCTCACGGCAGTTCATCGGGTCTCCGACCATGGCACCGATGCGCGTGAACAAAGTGCTCACAAACGGAACCGTCGGAACCCAGCGCTCCACCATGGCCCGCGCGATGCGCGGCGGTTCGCCGTCGATGAAGAGCGCCAGTCCCGCCATCATCGCATCGAGCGGAATCTGTCCGCCGTGGTTTCCGATGAACAGGGCTCGCCCGCCGGGGAGATTCTCGATTCCTGCGGTCTCGACCCGAAAATACTTCCGGTACAAAAAATAAAGCAGAGGCGCGAATTTGCGAACGGTTTCGGGATGGAGCCCCCAGCGGTCGAATCCCGCCGAATTCAACTCGAGATTCATCCGGGCGAGCCGCTCGTCCAGCTCGGGGATCGGCGCGAGATCAAGATGATCCCACCGTTTGATCAGTTGCTTGATCTGCTCGAAATCGGTCTCCATCAGGAATCGCTTCAACATCTTGCTCCCGAATCTAGATGATCCGGCGGATTCCGGGCAAACAAAATCGTGGCGGATTCTCGTCAGGATTCCACACGATCTCGAACCATTCCGGACCGGGCCCGAGGCACGCTCAGGCGGCTTTTCGTCGGGACGAGAGCCAATGGATGAGTTTCGTTGCGATCTCGCCGAGCCCGAGGATCTCCTGCGCGGCTTCGAGGCGGATCGCCTCCCGCGGCATTCCGAACACGGCCGAGGTCTTTTCATCCTGGGCGATGGTCCGGGCGCCCGCCTTCCGGAGCTTCAAAAGCCCTTCGGCCCCATCGGTGCCCATTCCGGTCAACAGAACCCCGATGCAGTGCCCGCCGCAGGCCATCACCACCGAGTCGAACAGGTAATCGACCGAGGGCTTGTGGCGGTTCACCGGCGGTGAATCATCGATCACGATGTAGCGCTTGCCGTCCGCGCGCCTTTTGATCGACATCTGTTTTCCGCCCGGAGCGACATACACATTCCCCGGGAGCACCTCCATGCCATGGGTCGCCTCGGCGACCTTGAAAGGGCACAAGGAGTCCATGCGCTCGGCAAAGGCCCGCGAGAACACGGGCGGAATGTGCTGGGTGATCAGAATCGGCGGAATCGACTCGGGAAGCTGGGTCAGAACCTTGCGAAGCGCCTCGGTTCCTCCAGTGGAAGACCCGATCGCGATCAAACAGGACTGATCGAGCGCGCCGTTCAAGGAAACAATGCGCGCGCCAACCGGGGATGAATTCAGCCGGAGCGAATTCACCTTGATCGTTCCCGCCATCTTGATTTTCTCGATCAAGACCGGGGTCAGTTCCTCGAGTTCGCTTGCCGTGGGCTTTTGGATGTAATCGACCGCGCCGGCCTCGAGCGCTTGCAACACCTTCGGCCCCTCCTCCATGCTGATGGCCGAGATCATCACGGTGGGAATGGGAAACTTGGGGAGGTACTCCTTCAGAAACGCCACCCCGTCCATCTCGGGCATCTCGAGATCGAGCGTGATCACATCGGGCTTCAGTTTTTCCATGAGCGTGCGCGCGCCGGACGGACGATCCGTGGCACCGACCACCTCGATCAGAGGATCACTGCTCAAGATCTTGGTCAGGAGCGTGCGGATCGTCTTCGAGTCATCGACAACGAGCACGCGGATCTTCCGAGCGACTTGCAACTTGCATTCTTTCGGAAAAAAACGCAGCTCGAAACTTCCCTCCCGCACGGCAGAATTGAGGAGGGGAATTCCCTTGTCGTCCATCCATTCCCGGATCTGCCCCATGATCCGCTCAGTGCCCACCATCTTGAACCCCGTCGGAGTTCCGATCGCCTCGCGGATCAGATCATATCCTCGCTCGAGATCGCCTTCATGGAACCAGCGGGCATTGAACCAGACCGCCGCCGATGTGCCCCTGCCCTGTCCCACCCAAAGAACTCCGTCAAAGAGAGTCATTTTCTCTCCGGCTTGGGCTTCCGAAATCAGTTCCAGATGCTCGAGTGCCATGGGTCATTCCCTCCCGAAGAACTCAGTGCCCATATAGGCAAAGCTGGTGTAGGGAAACACCTCATTCGCACGGGCCTGAAGGGGCTTGGTGCCCGTCCCGTCTCCGAGATCCTCCAAAAACAATCGTCCAACGGGCCATGCCTTGATCAAACCGGCCGAGCCCGCGCCCACTTCTCCGAATACCCCGAACACGACCTTGTCGCCCGCATGGAGCTTCGGAAGAAACTCCATCATCCGCCGGAAGTCGAGGACCAGAATTTCCCCGGGCTTCGCTTTCGCCACCAAAGCCTCCTGATAGCGCACGGTTTTCCCGCTTTTCTTCGACAACTCCTCGGCCACGGCCGGGAGATTCGCCTCGACACCCTCGAACAACAGGTACACCGGCGGCTCCGCCGGGCCGAACTCGCGGATCATGGCCGCAGTCTTGGCCAGATGCCCGAGCCCCGTGAGCTGGACCCGTGCTTTCCGTTCGGGATTCCGGACGAGGAGCGTCTTTTTGAATTGTGAATCGAGCGTGAGCGAACGGACCGATCCGCCCTTCCGGGAGCCGATGGCGGTCTTGAGCTTGGCCCGAATCTCCTCGCCCCGCTCTTCGAGCTTGTTCAGCGCGGGTTTCTCGACAAAATCCGAAGCCCCGAGTTCGAGGGTCCGCATCGCGACCTCTGACTGATCGCGCGAGACCGAACTCACCACCACAACAGGTGGATGATCGGGGCCGAAATTTTTTTCGAGGTATTCGACGCCGTTCTGTTCGGGCATGTGAATGTCGAGAGTCACCACATCGACTTGCCCGTTCAGTCCCTTGAGCTTGCTTGCGGCTTCGATTCCGTTCAGTGCGGTCCCCACGACCTCGAAACCCGATTCTTTTCGAAGAATGTGCTTCATGAGGGTGTGAATGCTCGGAGAATCATCGATACAAAAAACCCGAACCGGTCTTTCGGCCGGGATCGTCGCTCTCGGAGCGGTCGAAGAACCGGTCGAAGAAGCCGCCGTCGCGGGAGCCTGGCCCGTGAATCGATAAATCGACGGCCCCTCCATCTTAAGGTCGAATCCGAGCCCGTTCAGGCTCTCCGAGATGCCGATAAAGAAGTACCCCTTCGGGTTCAAATGCCGGAGCAACATCGAGGTGCTGGTCCGGATCTGCTCCGGAGTGAAATAGATGAACACATTCCGGCAGAAAATGATGTCAAACATCTGCCCGACAAAGCGATCCTGCAAGTCCAGAAGATTCGACTTCTCGAACGAGACCACCTCGCGGAGGCTCGAGCGCGCCTTCACGAATTCCGCAACCTCCCCTGTTCCTCTCGCCCAGTGATTCCCGAGGTACGAGAGCGGCACCTCGCTGATCTCCCGCCGGGGGTAAACTCCATTCTCGGCGATCCGGATGGATTGTTCGTCGACATCGGTCCCGAGAATCTTGAATTTCAGATCCGGGCCAAAAGCCTTCAGATGAAAATGCAGGTACATCGCAAGCGAGTACACCTCCTGCCCCCTCGATGCGGCCGCACACCAGATCTTCAGGGTTTTGTCGGGCCGGCTCCGGACTTCCGCAACCAGTGCGGGGAGCGCTTTGACGGCGAGAAACTCGAAATGGCTGAATTCCCTGAAAAAATACGTGTAGTGCGTGGTCAGAAGCGAGATGATGTGCTGGATCTCCGAGGTTTCGTGCTCCTCGTAATACCCCTGGTACTCGAACAGATTCCGGTACCCCAAATCCTGTACGCGTTTTCCGAGCCTCACCCGGACCATCTGGAGCTGGCTCTCTCCGAGCTGGACCCCCGTAAGACGGGTCACCTCCCGCGCCAGGTGCTCGATCAGATCCGCATACTTGTAATTCTTCAACGGTGCTCCCATGCTTGCTCCTTATGCTGCTTTTTTCGATTCCGCGATTCCCGGTATTCCCCGGATGGCATGCTGATCCTCAAGGCTCAGACTTTTTGAGAGATCCAAAAACAGCACAAGCCGGCTGTCTTTTCGATACACACCAGTGATGTAATCAGTGGGCCGCCCGGACTGGATCTCGGGCTTCGGGGACACTTCGGCGGGTTCAGGAGAAAGCACCGTGTTCACAGAGTCCACCACGACCCCGACCGCGGCCCCGTCCAGGTCGCAAATGATCACTGTGGTCTCGCTGTCGCGTCCGGCCGGAAGCCCGAGCTTGAGCCGCAAATCCATCACCGAGATCACCTGCCCGCGAAGATTCATGATGCCCAGGAAACAAGGTGGCGTGTGGGGGACAGGCGTATATTCGGGCATCGCGATCACCTCACGTACTCGCAGAAGCTCCACCGCATACTCCTCCTTTCCTAAAGAAAAACTCAGGTACCGGTCATGACTGTTGGCGTTGGTTTGTTTCGGACTCATACGGCAACTCCCCTTCTGGACGGTTTCACAAGTTCATTCATTTCGAGGATGATCGCGGGCTTCCCGTCCCCTAAAATCGCACTCCCGCTCATCCATTTCAGATTCTGGATCTCCGTGCCCACTTCCTTGATCACCACTTGCTGCTGTCCCAGAATGTCATCGACCATCACCGCGAACGGCTGGCCGGTGTAGCGGATCACCATGGCGATCTGTTCCCGAACGGTCTCTTTTTCGAGACGCTTCAGACCCAAAAGGGAATTCAGACGGTAGAGCGGCAGATTCTCACCCCGAAGCAAAAGAACCTCGCCGATCCCCGTGGTCTGGTGCAGGTCCTTCTCGCCGGGCCGGAGTGTTTCATGGACATGCGAGAGCGGCACCACGAACCGGCACCCGTCGTTCTGCACGACCATGCCGTCAATGATCGCAAGCGTGAGCGGCAGCAGTACCTTGAAGGTCGTGCCCTTGCCGAGCTCGGTCTCGACCAGCACCTCGCCCTGGAGAGCCTCAATGTTGGTCTTCACGACATCCATTCCCACGCCGCGCCCCGACACCTCGGTGACCTGGGCTTTGGTCGAGAACCCCGGATGAAAAATCAGCTGGATCGCCTCATGGGGTTCGAGCTTCGCGTCCGCAGGGAGGATTCCGCGCTCGATCGCTTTTGCCTTCAGTTTATCGCGGTCGATCCCGCCACCATCATCGCGGACCTCGATCACGAGCTTCCCACTTTGATGATACGCCCCCAAAGAGACGGTGCCCGTGTCGGATTTGCCATTGCCGGTCCGGACCTCGGGCGTTTCGATTCCGTGATCGCAGGCGTTCCGGATCAGATGCACCAGCGGGTCGCCGATCTTCTCGAGCACTGTCTTGTCGAGTTCGGTGTCATCGCCCGATGTGGCGAGCATGACCCGCTTGTTCAGCATGTTTGAGGTATCGCGGACAATCCGCTGCATTTTCTGGAACGTCTGCCGGAGCGGTACCATCCGAAGGCTCATCGAGATGTCCTGCACCTCTTTGGTGACCTTGCCCATTTGATGGATGGTCTTTCGAAGCCGGTCGGAACCATTGGCGAGCGATTGCTCGCGAAGAACTGTCTGCAGGATCACCAGCTCTCCGACCGAGTTGATGAGTTTTTCGAGGCGTGACAACGAAACACGGATGGATTCATCCGATGCCGCCGTTGTGGCCGATGCGGCCGGAGCGGCCATCGATTTCGACGGAACGGGGCGAAGCTCGACCACGGGGGCGGGTGCGGGCTCCGGTATGAACGGACGCTCCTCTTCGGCCTGATCGTTCAGCGGATCCGCCGCGGGCGCCGGGGGCAAATCGAAGGAATCATTCACGAGCTTCAAAAGCTCGATCTCCTCGGCCGTAGGAGGCGCCTCTCCCTCGAAACCCGCACTCGAATCGATCACGGGTTCCGTGACAGGAGGAGCCGGCGGAGGTGCGGCGGGAACACTCATCTCGTCCATCCGCGCCATAAGCTCGCCGCTGTCAATGCGGGCGTCAAGATTCTGTTTCAGGGTATCGACCATCATCCGGATGTGGTCATTGCACTGCAAAAGCAGGCTGATGATCGGGCCGCTCGCCGGGATCTCGCCGTTTTTCAGTTTCAAGAGAAAGCTCTCGAATCGGTGCGTGAAAACGCCGATGTCTTCGAATCCGACCGCCTTGGAGCTTCCCTTCAGGTTGTGCGCGAGCCTGAAAATGCGGTCCAAAGTGGGGATGTCGCGAGGATCAGCCTCCAGCGCAAGAAAGCACTGCTCGGTATCGGCAAGAAGTTGGCTTGCCTCCTCGAGAAACCCGACCTTCAACTCCTTCTCGAAATCATCCATGGTGTGACCTCACCGTGTCCTTTCGGAATGAGTGCGCCGCAACTTGAAGGAGATTAAGAATTGGCGCCTGAATTGGTCTGAGTGGCGACTTTCGGGGAGCCTTCGACGCTTTCGGCCGGAACCTCTTCGACCTCGGGGCTAAATTCTTCGTCCTGCGTCTTGGCGCTCAGGATCTGATCCCCTGCCCCCTCGATTGGTAAAACATTTTGCTTATCCCAACCTGTCGGAACTTTGCCGGGATTCACCTCAAACTCGAGCTCGATCGAACCACCGGCTGCGAAAATCTGTTCGCCCAAGGCCAACCGGAACTTGCGATAGTGTTCATGGGTGGAGTACTGGGCCGAGTTCTGGAAGACGAAATCGATCGCCTTTGCAGATTCGGTCAGTTCGAACCGGGCAAGCAGATCAATTTCAAGATCCCCGGGACGCACGAAAACGAAATCAGTCTTCGACTCCGGAACCAGCACCTTCTTTTTGAATTCGGAAGATTCTGCAAGAGTATTTCCTGAAATCACAGCACCTTCTTTGAAGGAAGCTCCAAGAGAGTCCTTCGCGGCATTGGTTCCCACGCAGGACTTTCCATCCAAAAGACAAACCGCCTGCTTTGACAGGGTCTCTTCAATTTTGCCCCCCTCCGGAACGAACAAGGTCAAATCCTTGAGCTTCAGAACAAAGCGTTTCACACCTACGACCGCAGTGCGCGGAGGAAAAGCATGGATCACTCGAAGAAGTTCATTCGAACGTTTCGAATAGGGAATGGATTGTCCCGCGTCCTCAAGCAAGGCTTCGGCGCGGCTGGGATGGGAAATCACGCCAGAAAACGGGAGCGTGCCCGGTTTTTGAAATCGTTCCAGATCGGCATCGGATACCGCTCCGATGCTCCCGGAAAGGTTCTGTACGAGACGCGGCCGCGCGCCTTCGGGAATCTCACCCGTGGCGATGGTCTGAAGAGGGACACCCTCTCCCAACGCCGCTTTCGGGATTTCCTTGGAGCACGCCGAAAGCAGGGCCAAAATGCCAATTCCGAAGATCCGGACTTTCATGAGGCGAGATCCTACCACACAATACCAGACAAATCAAGTCAATTTTACAAGCCAGACCGTGCAGCTGGCAGGCCATATGACATGAATTCAATTGATGGATCGAATCCGAAATCCAAGAATGGCCCCGATCCCCGCCCCCACCAGAACGCTAAAAAGCTGGATCCACCGGTTCGCATTCAGGGCCCATGCAATCGAAGCCGCACACGAGCAACCGGTGATGACCGGGGGCTCGAAGTACCAAGCCAGAAGACGCGGTACGAACAAAGACGCAAGAACGAACGCCAGGGCCGCACCGAGTGCCCCATAACGGGCCGCTTTTTTTGACCGGGACATCCGGTGTGCCTGTGGTAAATTCTCCAAACCGTGCTCCTTTCGAATGGTGTGATTTTTCGGATCAGTATCGCCAACCGTACCGTTCGATTCCGGATCCTGCAACTCCGAGGCTCACCATGAAACACCGCTCTCCCCGAATCCTTTTTGCCGCGAAATCCGAATCCCCCCTCCGGATCGAAAAAAATTTCTACCCGAAAACCAAATCCCTGCGCGCGCACTTCGAAAAAACGTTTCAAGACCCGCTCTCAGCGAAAAGCGAGCGCTTCTGCTGGGACTATTGGACCGTTCCGGGACAATACCGGTTGCTTCGCACGCCGGCGGAGTCCTTTTTTCCGAAGCCCCTGTTCGATGCCTTCCTCTCCCATCTTCTTGCCTTCGGGCGGGAACACCTCGGGTGCCAGATGATCTCGCATCCCTGGCTCAGCGCCTACGTCGACGGGTGTGAGCAGAATCTTCATTCGGACGTCCCCCACGGCCCCTTCAGTTTCGTGTATTCCCTGACCCCTTGGACCGCCCGTCGCTTCACGGGGGGCGAAACCCTGGTCTCGAAACCCCGCATTCTGCGCTATTTTTCGGAACTCCGGCATGACCGCTCCGATGAGGAATCCGATCTGTTCCATGCCGTCCCCCAACCGCTCGGACAGCTCACGGTTTTTGATCCGCGCTACCCGCACGGGGTCCGCCGCGTCGAGGGCGCCTCGTCGATCTTAGAATCGAGGCTCGTGATTCATGGCTGGTTCACCGATCCGCGCCCCATGCTCGAGGGAGCGCTCACCTTCAAGAAGGTCATGGCGCCCATGGATCGAATCGCGCATGGCATTCTGGATGCCTTGGGCGCGACCACGCATTCGGGCCTTCTTTCGCTTCGTCTGGAAATCACGGAATCCGGCGCGGTGTCGGCAATCCGGGTGCTCACGGCGCATCTCCCCGATTCGAGCGGCATCCCGCTCCCGCGGAATGCTCTAAGCAGCATTTTGCGCGCCGGCGAGATCGGATTCCCCGCCGCCCGGGGAAAATCCTTCCTCACACTTCCCTTATTGATTCAACGGTGATGCCATGTCCAAAACATTGAGCCCGATTCTTCTGCTCGTTCTTGCCAACCTGTTCATGACCTTTGCGTGGTACGGACATTTAAAAAACATGCGCGAAAGACCGCTGTATTTTGCGATTCTCTCGAGCTGGCTCATCGCTTTTTTCGAGTACTGCATCCAGGTCCCGGCAAACCGCCTCGGATTCGAGAGCTATTCCCTGGCCCAACTGAAGGTGATGCAAGAAATCATCACCATGATCGTGTTCGCGGGGTTTGCGATCCTGTACATGAAGGTCCCGATCACAAAAAATTTTCTTTACGCTTCCCTTTGTCTTCTGGGAGCGGCTTTTTTCATCTTCCGGGACTGAGTTTTTTTCTTCTTTTTTGCGGGCTTTTTCGGAGCTGATTTCTTCGCTGGTTTCTGGCGGGTTTTCTTTGCCGATGTCTTCGCGGACTCGATCAACGCTTCCAAATGCCCGATCAGCTTCTTCTTGTGACCGGGATCGATGGCCACGAGCTCGGCTCCGACCTCGAATTGTTTGTTCGGGAGCCGTTTGCTCCGGACCACGCACACCAGCAGACTCAGGGGCTCGCCCTCGAACAGGGCCTCCAGCATGACGAGAGCGCCCTTCGCGTATTCCCGCTGGGCAAGGAAAGAAATCCCCGAACTCGACAGATCGACCGAGGCACTTTGCTCCCGCACCGGATCCCCGGCGGCATGGAACAAGGAATGTACGATCGTGCTCTTCAAAGGAACCCGAGTGCGTCGACGGCGATCCGCAGGTTTTTTCTTCATGGGTTCCAGTGTGCCAAAGAACCGCGGATTGCGCGATGTCGGTTTTTTGACAGAAACTCCTTGAACTTTCTCCGGATACAAAACCCGATCCGTGCCTTAGAATGAATCCAAGGGAGATCTCATCATTATGTTCGATTTGAGCACCAAGGTTCTGATTGTGGATGACATGATGACCATGCGAAAGCTGGTCGGCAAGGTTTGCAAAGAAATCGGATTCACCGACATGGTCGAAGCGGGCGATGGAATCCAGGCCTGGGAGAAAATCCAGAACTCCGCCCCCCCGATCGGCCTCATCATCTCGGATTGGAATATGCCGAATTGCTCGGGACTCGACCTCGTGAAGCGGATCCGCGCCGACTCCAGATTCGGCAAGACTCCCTTTCTGATGGTCACCGCCGAGGCCGAACAGCACCAGGTCATCGAGGCCCTGAAGGCTGGTGTCGACAACTATGTCGTGAAACCCTTCAATGCTCCTACCCTGATCGAAAAGCTCGAGGCCATTCACAAGAAGCGGAGCGGTTGAACTCCATGAGCAACCCCGCTCCCCGTATTCTTGCCGTGGGCCTGCCGGATGCGGTTTCGGCACCGCTCTCCGATTTGCTCGGAAAAGGCGAAATCGCGGCGATTCCGCTCGAAGCCGAGGCGTTGCTAGCAGAAGTGAGTCCGAAGCCCGCGATCGTGATCTCGGGCCCCCCGAAACCGGAACTCCCGGCGAACGAAATCGCACAATCCCTCCGGATGCAGTTTCCTGACCTTCCCCTGTTTCTTTGCTGCACGACCAAAGAGGGCTTCGAGCGAAAAACCCTGATCAAAAACGGCTTCACCGATGCGTTTTTGCTTCCGATGGATCTCTCGAGCCTGAGAGGCGCCTTGAATCAGGCCCTGGCACAGGCAAGCGAAGGACAAATCCGCGTGTACCGCCCGGTCAAAATCATCGACCTGGAGCCCGGCGCGGAGCTCGGATTCGAGACGAGCATTTTTCTTCCGGCGAACAAAAAATATGTGAAACTGAGCGCCGCGGGCGATTCACTCGAAGCCGACCGGATCGAGAAGATCAAAAAAAGCAAATTCAACACGATCCAGGTCCCGGCCGAGCAGATGACCGAATTCTACACGTACTCGGCAAAACGCCTTCGCGACATGGGCGGTGGCGGAGGAGCACTGAGCGCGACCGAACGCCGCGAGAAGCTCTCAGGTGCGGTACGGGACCTGATCAGCGGACTCTTCAGCGAACAAACCGCCTCGTTCGAGGAGGGCCAGGCCCTCATGAAGGACTGCGGCGAAATCGTGAAGACCTACATCCTCGAGGGGCCCGACTCGGAGTGGTACGCCCGGATCCAGACAGTCCTTGGCGAAATGGGCGACGGGTACTCCCACACCGGAAACACCTCCACTCTGGCCGCCCTCTTTGCAATGGGACTCGGCATCGGAAAACCCGAGGATCTCGCCCTTGCTGGGCTTCTGCATGACATCGGAGTCGCGGAACTCCCGGCCGAGATCCAGCTTCTCGAACCCGAACAAATGACACCCGCGCAGCTCGATCAATACAAGAAACACCCAGAACTCTCCGTGAATCTGATCAAATCAAGGAAGCTCATCGTGCCCGATCCGGTCACGAAGGCGATCCTCCAGCACCACGAGCTCTTCAATGGTTCGGGCTATCCGGACGGGCTGTTCGGCGATCGGATCTCAAAAGAAGCGCAAATCCTGGCCCTTGCCGACCGGTTTGATTACCTGACCCGGGTCAAAGAAGGCCAGCCCCTGATGACACCGGCCCAAGCCGTCGAGCACCTTCGATCGCTTCAGGCGAATGATCCGTCGCGGATTCATTACGATCCCGAGCTTCTGAAAAAGTTACTCGCACTTTTTCCTGCCTGAGAATTCCCCTCAACGCCGGAAGGGCTTTTTCGGAAGATCATTCCACTCTTCCATGCGGGCCAGAATCCCGTCCACGGGGAGGGTTTCGGAGTCTTTCGCGCCGTAGCTCCGGACTGCAAACAAGCCGTCGGCAACTTCACGATCGCCGGCCACAAGCATGAGCGGAATCTTCGCGATTTGTGCCTCGCGGGTTTTCAGTCCCATTTTTTCGTTCCGGGAATCGATCTCGTACCGAATGCCCCGGGCGCGGAGTTTTTTCCCCATCTCCTCGCAGTATGGAAGATGCGCATCCGTGATCGGAATGAGGCGGCACTGCACGGGCGCAAGCCAGAACGGGAAAGCCCCCGCCACGTGTTCGATGTACACGCCCAAAAACCGCTCGAGCGAGCCCAAAACGGCCTTATGGATCACCACCGGCCGGTGGGCCGCATTGTCGGCACCGATGAAGGAGCAGTCAAAGTTCTCCGGGAGCATGAAGTCGAGCTGGACCGTCGCAAGCTGCCACTTGCGCTTCAGGGCATCTTTGACCTTGATGTCGATCTTCGGCCCGTAAAACGCGCCGCCGCCGGCATCAATCGCATATTTGCGTCCAGTTCCATCGAGAATCGTCTTGAGCGAGGCTTCGGCGCGATCCCATACTTCATCCGCGCCCATTCTTTGCTCGGGTCTCGTCGACAAAAAGAGCTCGAGATCGGCAATGTCAAAGCCGAACAGGGTGTAGGTTTTCACGACCATGTCCATGATCTTCCCGATCTCGGCTTCGACCTGATCGAGGGTGCAATACACGTGGGCATCATCCTGGCAAAAGGTGCGAACGCGCGTGAGCCCCGCCGTTACTCCCGAAAGCTCGTTCCGGTGGAGTCTTCCGAAATCCGCCAGCCGGAGCGGAAGATCGCGATACGAGCGTTTGTGCGCCGAGAAAATATAAGTCGAAGCCGGGCAATTCATGGGCTTCACGGCATGTTCGCGGCCATCACCCTTCCCCGCCACACCCTCTTGCACGATGTACATGTTGTCTTTGTAGTGTTCGTAGTGGCCGGATTTCTTCCAGAGCTCGGTATCGAACACCTGCGGAGTGATCACCTCGTCGTACTCATAGTACTGATACATGTCGCGCACGTATTGGATCAGCCGGTTGTACACGATGGCGCCCTTCGGATGAAAAAACGGGCTTGCCGGAGCGATCGCATGGAAGGCGAACAGATCGAGTTCTTTTCCGAGCTTCCGGTGATCGCGCCGCTTCGCCTCTTCGAGCAGATTCAAATGCTCGTCGAGTTCGACCTGGGTCAGGAATGCCGTCCCGTAGATGCGCTGGAGCATCGGATTCTTCTCGCTCCCCCTCCAATACGCCCCCGCAAGCGACATCAGCCGAAAGGCCTTGATCTTCGACGCCCGTTCCAGGTGCGGGCCGCGACAAAGATCGACAAAATCGCCCTCGGTGTAGGTGCTGACCGAAGTCGCACCGAACTGGCTCCGGAGGGTCTCGATGATCTCGACCTTGTAGGGCTGGTTCATCGAACGAAACTTCTCGATCGCCTCGTCGACGGAATGCTCGGCACGCACGAACTTCTCGCCCGCGCCGATGATCCGGTGCATTTCTTTTTCGATCTTTTTCAGGTCATCCGTGGTGAGCTTCACCGGAAGATCCACGTCGTAATAAAAGCCATCCTCGACCGTGGGCCCGATTCCGAACTTCGCCTCGGGCCAGAGCTTCCGGATCGCATGGGCCATCACGTGAGCGCAAGAATGCCTCAAGGTCTCCAGCTCGTTCAACTCGGTCGGTTCGGTGATCTCGTTCAATGCCACATCTTTTTCACTCATAAAACAGCTCCTTTGCCAGGTACGTGCCATAGGGTTGGATCCATCGCGGCGATTTGATGCGCGAATGGATTGCGGCCAGTACAAAATCCCGTTCAAATAAAAAGACATACGGAAGATCCTGATTCAGAAGATCGCCGATCTCCCGCAAGATCGCCTCGCGCTTCGGATGATTGAATTCCAAATTCGCTTTTTCGATCAGGGCATCCACCTTCGGATTCGCATACCCCGTGAAATTCGACCCGCCCTTGCTCGAGGAAGAATGCCAGAGTTGTTTGGGATCCGGCCGGACGTCCCCGCCCGACCACCCCATGAGGGCCAGATCGAATTCCTTCCGCTCCAGATCCTGAAACAGGGCCGAACCTTCCAGTGCCCGAAGCTCGAGGTCCACGCCGTTCTTACGGAAGGACTCCTTCAGGATTTGCGCGGTCCGGGACTGTGCGGGAAGTGCGCCCGCAAATCGAAACGTAAAGCGCGCCGGGATCTTTTTTCCGTTCACGGTTTTGACAAAAAACGGATTTCCGGGCTCCTGCACAAAACCATCCTCAAGAAGCAGCTTCCGGGCGGTCTTCGGGTCGAACTTCCGCCAGCGAGCGGGATCCTTCAGTTCTTTCGAAACAAGCTTCGAGGAGGTACCGAAGGGAGAAACACACCGGCTCGCCGTCCCCATGAAGCCCTTCAGGATGACCTCGTCGTAATCCACGAGGAGTGCCAGCGCCTCTCGGGTTTTCTTCGAAGCAAGAAGCGGATGCGCGAGGTTCATCGCGATTCCGGCCCACGAGAGGGGGCGCGAGGTACGAAACGCATCCGCCCAGACTTTTTTTCCGGAATCGGGAGAGGTGCCGAATTTGTCGCGATCCACCCCCTTCACCTGATTCACATACTGTTCCGAATTGAGCGGAGCCGAATCGAGTTGTCCTTGGATGAGCTTCTCATACCGGAGTGCGCCGTCCGGAATGATCCGGTACACGACTGTGTCAAAATTCGCGGTCGGGCGGAACCACGGAAGATCCACCCCCCACCATGTCTTGTTCCGCTCAAGCGTAATCATCTGGTCCCGGGAATGGCTCTTCAGAAGGTACGCCGAGTTCCCGACCGGCTTCATGCCCTCCTTCGAGGTATTGATATCGGCTTCGTTTTGAAACTGCTTTTTTTGGACAGGGACAAAATCGCCGATCTGAAGAAGCGAATTATACCGAGGATTCTCGATGCGAAAGACGAATCTGGCCGGGTCGATCTTCCGGAACGTGAATCCTTCCAAGGCACCGCGAACAACCGCCGCATTTGTTTTCGGGTCCATGATCTTCTGGAACGTGAACTCGATGTCATCGCTCGTCACCGGAGTCTGATCGGACCATCGCGCCTTCGGATTCAACTCGAATGCGTATTCTTTTTTGTCCTTCGACACCTTAACTCCGGTCGCGAGTGCGGGCATGAGTTCCCAGGTGCCGGGATCGATCGCAAGGAGGGGCAGATAAAACTGTCCCGCGAGTTCGTTTGAAATCGTGTCAGTGGCGAGAAACGGAACAAAAGTCACGGGTGAGCCGATGATCGAATCGGTGTACACGCCTTTCTTCGGCACCGCCGGAAACTGCTCGTACGAGAACTTCGCCCAGGCCGGGAGGGCAAGGAGGAATGAAAACGGAATCAGCAGGAATTGCGCGGATTTCATGGCCTGATTAAATCCGAGTCGCGGCTTTCTTGTCAAAATGTATCGCGATCCAACCGCAGAAGACTCCACTCCCGCTCCACCGCCCAGGGCTCGAGCTTTTCGCCCTGTTTCGCGAAGGTGATCCTTCGTGCTTCTTCGGTGGACCAGGTCACGCGGGTCGGATCCAAGATGACCTCGCTCTGGCCTGGAGCAAAGCGCTCAAGCCAGTCCCAGGCAAGCTCCATATCAGGGGTCGAATAGCGGATCCCCTCCTGCTCGTCTTTCGCCCAAGATTTTCCGGCAAAAAGAACTCGCACAATTCCGACTTTCTTTCCGGTCAGGGGACCACCCACGAGTTCCCTCGGAGCGACCACCGAGCGGATCCACTCGGAAGGCGTCGCCTTCCGTCCGAGCGCAAGATTCAAAAAATGCGCCCCCATCTCGGCACATCCCGCGCCCTCGCCCTTCAAGATGCGATGTCCGCCTCCGTAATGGCGGTGACTGCCATGCAGAATCCACTCATTCAGCTCATCGAACAAAAGATGCGCACGCTCCGGGGTGAGATCCACCCGCAGGGATTTCAGCCGCCCTCTGCTCCGCGCGTCCTTCAGCTTCCTCAGCGCAGGGATTCCCTCGTCCAATTTGCCCGGAAAATCATGAAAAAACGCCCCGAGTCCGACCCGCTCCGAGATCACCTTCAGCGTCGAAAGATTCGGACTCCGGCGCGACATGCCCGTAAGGATGTGGCTTGCGCCGTTCTTCCAGGGCGTTTCGGACTTCAATTCGATGTAAAAATGCCCGATCGGAGCGGAGTCGCGGATGAGATGGTGCCAAAGCGTATCCTGGAGAAGCCTCGAGGGACTCTCCCAGCCGAGCGGACGGGGCGGAGGAATCACATGAAGCTTGAACCAGGTTCCGCTCATGGCGCGCTTCTTTCGAGCTTGAGCGCGCGCCACTCATTCTTCTCGAGCCGGGTGATCCGGAAAGGCGCACCGCCTTCCTGATACGCGGCAATGACCGGCTCAAGATCGCTTTCGATCAAACCGGACAACACCAGCGTCGCGCCGGGAGCAAGACACCTTTTGATCTCTTCCGAGAACCGGATCAGAATCGGACGAAGGATGTTCGCCACGAGCACATCGACCGTTCCGGTTTTGAGTTCCCCCGGAATCATTTCGTGGAATCGGATTCGATTTTCCACCGAATTCAGAAGCGCGTTCTCGCGGGCATTGTCGTTCGCAAGCGGATCGACCTCCACGCACACCACTGATGCGCCCTGCAAGGCCGCCGCAATGCCGAGGATCCCCGAGCCCGAGCCGAAATCCAGAACCGTCTTGCCACTCAAATCGCCCGTCTCCGAGAGAATCCGCAGACACAGCTGGGTGGTCTCATGGGTTCCGGTCCCGAACCCGGCACCGGGATTGATCGCAATGATTCCCTTGGTGGAGCCGGACTCGCAGGCGCGCTGCCACTCCTCGCTCCACGGCGGGAGCACCTTCAGACGCGGGCCGACCTCGATGCCGGTGAACGCCGCCTTCCAGGTCGCATTCCAATCCTGCTCTTCGACCGGAATCACCTGCGGAGCCGGCTGAAGCCGGTACTCCGAAGAAAGCCAGTCGCGCGCGCGGACTGCCGAAGCTTCATCGGCAAAATACGCCAGCATCGTCAAGGAGCGCTCCTGCGAGATCCAGTCGCGCTCATGCGGGGCCACGCCTTCGTCCAGCACCCACGACTCGGTCTCGTAACCGCGCTCGTGGGCCTCTTCGGCCAGAAGAACCCCCTCGGTCAGGCCGAAAAACGAGGGATTTCCATCCGGATCCACCAGATCACCGCAAAAATCATTGAACCGCGCCACCGCATCCTCGCGGGAGTGGGACGCATCCCCCCCGCCTTTCGCAAGGATCACTTGCGATGCAAGCTCGAACGACAGGGCTTGCATCATGACTCGGAACCGTCTCCGGAGCGGTTTCCGGAATCATGATCCGGCACCACCACATTGTCCGACGATTCCGGACGAGGACGCGCGTCCATGAGCTGGGGAGCGCGATTTCCGTTCGGCTGGGGACGGTATCGACCACCGCCGCCACCTCTTTGATTTTGATTCTGATTCCGGTTCTGCTGGCCGTGTTGGTGCCGGTTGCGCCCCTGGTGCTGATGGCGCCCGTTCCGGCCACCGCCCTGGTTTTGCTGGTTCTTCTGCTGTTGACCGCCGCCACGGCCCCCTTGGCGGTGGGCCGAAAGCGAGGATCCCGCCGGAGTTCCCATTCCTGCGATCGCAGCATCCTGCGCCGCTTGCGCCCTCATGTACGCGAGCTGATCCTCGTCATCCATCTCGCTGAAGTCCTCGATGGACTCCGGAGCCGAAGGGACAGCGGGAATCGCGGCCGCGATTTTCGAGAAATCGGGCTGACGATCCTCCTCCTCCACCACGGGCTTCCGTGGAGCCTGATCGGTCGCAGGGCGGGGCGCGGCAATGAACGATCCCGCAGGCCGAACCTTCGGTGCCTCGGGCACCACCGGTGCATCGGAGTTCCGTGAATCAGCATTCCGTGCATCAGCGCTCCGGGCTTCTGCATTGCGTCCGCCGTGCCTCTCGGCATGACGCTCGCTATGTCGATCTGCGTGTCGATCTGCATGTCGATCCCCGTTCCGGTCCTGGCGTTGCTGTCTGCCGCGATCCTTGCGCTCGCTCCGCTCGGAGCGTTCGCGCTCGACCCGAAGCTGGCGGGCGAGATCGACGTTCTGCTTCTTACCCTGCATCCGGTCGGTCACGACCTCGAATTGTTCGCCATGGAAATCCATGACCGCTTGCAGGTACACGGATTTGTTGTAGCGGCGCTCGCTCTGATCGAGCGCATCGCGGAGCTCGATGGCGAGCACGTTGATCACCGCTTCATGAGCCGAAACAAGGATCTTCTTCGCTTCGCGATCGACGCTCAGCCGTTCGATCTCGCGAAGGATCTCGTAGGCCACGGTCGAATGGGTCTTCGTGTATCCGCGCCCCTCACAATGGGAACAAGGCTCGCAGAGACTCCGCACAAGAGTGTCGCGCGTACGCTTCCGGGTCATTTCGACCAGACCGAGCTCCGAGATCTTCTGGATGGTCGGGCGTGCCCGGTCTTTCTTCAACGCCTCGTCGAGCGCGCGATAAACCCGCATCTTGTTTTCATCGCGTTCCATATCAATGAAATCGACAATGATGATCCCGCCACAGTTCCGGAGCCGCAGCTGGTAGGCGATTTCCTCGGCGGCCTCGAGATTGGTCTTCAGGATCGTGTCTTCCAGATTCTTCTTTCCGACGAAGCGACCGGTGTTCACATCGACCGCAACCAGTGCTTCTGCCTGGTCGATCACGATGTATCCGCCGCTTTTCAGCCACACCTTCCGCTCCATCGAACGATGAAGCTCGCTCGAAAGCCCGTAGGCATCGAAGATCGGGATATCGCCCTGATACAGCTCGATTTTCTCGATCAGGGTCGGCATGAACCGCTCGGCGAATCCCATCAACTCATTGTAGTGATACCGGGTATCGACCACGATGCGGTCGATGTCCTCGTTCACCCAATCCCGGATTGCGCGGAGAATCGAGGTGAGGTCCTCGTACACGAGCGCCGGAGCCTGGGCTTCCTCGGCTTTCGTGCGAATCCCGGTCCAGAGTTTCGAAAGATAATCGATGTCCTGCTTGATCCACGATTCAGGATCCTTCCCGCCGCTCGCGGTCCGGACAATGAACCCCATCTTCCGCGGACGGTTGCGCTCGACGAAATCCCGGAGACGTCTCCGTTCGTCGTCGCGCTCGATCCGGCGGCTCACGCCCACATGATCGATCGAGGGCATGCACACCAGGTGACGGCCCGGAAGACTCACATGACAGGTCAGACGCGCGCCTTTGGTCGCGATCGGGTCCTTGGCCACCTGAACGATGACTTCCTGGCCTTCTTTCAGCAAATCAGCAATATTGGCCTGAGCCCTCGGACGGATGGATTTCGCCTTGATCCGGCGGTCGCGGCCCCGCTGCTCGCGGAATTCCGGACGCGCACGTTTTCCCTTGGGGGATCCGCCCTGGATTCCACCCGTTTCGCCGGCCACGGCGGCACGGTCGCTTTCGACCGATCCGCTGTCATTCAAACTTTCATTCACGGCCTGCGGAATCAGACTCGGATCTTCATGGGATTCCCCGCCCGCGAACTGATGCCGGGGCTCTCCGCCGCGACGGCGGCGGCGATTGCGGTTTCTTCCGCGCCGGCCCCGTTTCTGGTCTTGAAGGCCCTGAAGACTAGCATTCTCTTCTGCCGATCCGGCAGGAGCTCCGGACTCGGATGAATCCGATTGAACCGCGAGCTCTTCTTGTCCGTTCCCGTCCACCAGTTCGGAGTCGTCAGACTCGTCCGCATCCTCGGACTGTGTGGATTCGTCCGAAGGCTCCTCCGACTCATCCGACTCATCCGACTCATCCAACTCATCCAAATCATCCGATTCGTCCGATTCCTCCGACTCATCTGATTCTTCGAATTCTCCTGCATCGTCTCCCGCTTCGGATGCTTCGGGCTCGGACTGAAACTCCGCAGGAGCGTCCGAAAGCGACTCTGATTCTGGTTCCATTGCGGAATCAGCGGAATCATCCGAAGAAAACTCGTTTTCTTCGCCCATGACTTGCGGGTGCACGTAAATGTCGTCGACATAAAGGAAGGCGGCCTTGTCGAGGCCCACGTCCACAAATGCGGCCTGCATTCCGGGGAGAACCCGGGTCACACGCCCTTTGTAGATGTTTCCTACGATTCCTTTTTCGCTGTCCCGCTCGATGAGCAGTTCTTGAATTTGTCCGTCGTCCATGAGTGCGATCCGCACTTCTGGAAGAGTTGCATTGATGATGAGTTCTTTTGCCATACGCTCCCCGCGTCTACCACCCTTCCTAAGGGGTGGATTTGGAGCAGGCTTCGAAGAAGGACCGGATGGGTCCCGGGGATTTCAGAGAGTCAGGCCCGTTTCACTCAAGAAGTGAACATCGAGGAACAGAGCGGGATCGAACCGCCGGTTCCGGCGGGATTCTTTGTTCGATTCTCTTATGATTTCAAGCTCTGTCTTCATTGAGGTGACTTTGTACTGGTCCCGAATCTTTCCGTCTTGGGTTACGATAACTCCACCGAAGATTCTTCTTTTCCTGCTGTTGGTTTACACACAGTGCCCGGGCTGAAGGGTCATTTCATCACGTTTCCGCTTCCTGCCCCGAACACGACCGAATAAAAACTTTCCGCCTATTCTTCACTTAGGCTCGACTCCAGAGTATAGCAGGTGCTGAAGAACGGCAACTTTAAAAAAACCATGAATGACCAGACTCTGTCCCGAGACCGGCTCGCCGGCGCCATCGACCATACTTTGCTGAAGCCGACCATGACGATGGCCGAGCTCGAAAAGCTCTGTGCAGAGGCGGTTGCCTGTCGCTTCAAAACCGTTTGCATTCCGCCGACTTGGGTTCCCGATGGGGTACGGCTTCTTGACGGTTCCGGCGTGGGAACCATCACCGTGGTGGGTTTTCCGCTCGGATACGCCACTGCTGAATCCAAGGCTCTGGAAGCGCGTCAAGCGATCGACCATGGCGCAAGCGAGATCGACATGGTCATCAATGTAAGTTATTTAAAAAACAACCGCTGGAGCGAAGCCGAAGCGGATGTCGCGCGGGTGGCCTGGGAGTGCGGCGCCATTCCCCTGAAAGTGATTCTCGAAACCGCCTACCTCACCCAGGCCGAAAAAGTCCGGGCGGCTCTTTTGTCCGAGACGGCGGGCGCGGCGTTCATCAAGACCTCGACGGGGTTCGCCACGGGTACCCCGATTACGGGTGCGACCCTTGAAGACATCCGACTTTTGCGCCAGACTCTGGCTCCGGGAACCCGGATCAAGGCCTCCGGTGGAATCCGGGATGCGGCGACCGCCGTGGCCATGCTGCAGGCGGGGGCGGACCGGTTGGGAACCTCGAACGGAGTTTCCATTCTGGACGGTCTTCCCGGAGAAGGAGTGTATTGATGAATCCGATGCCGCTGAAACGTGTGTTCTGGATCGTGTTGGACGGTGTGGGAGTCGGCGAATCGCCGGATGCCCGTGAATTCGGAGACGCGGGCGCGAACACGCTCTCGAATCTCTCCCGGGCGATCCTGAAGAAACGCGGCACTCCGCTCGTCATCCCGAATCTCATGAAACTCGGAATCCACCTGGTCACGCCGGTCGAAGGTGCCCCCCTTCCTTCACGGATTCTTGGCGCGTACGGAAAAGCACAAGAAGAGTCACAAGGAAAAGACACCACCTCCGGCCACTGGGAAATGGCGGGCCTTCCCGTTCGGGAGGCGTTTCCGGTCTATGAAAACGGCTTTCCCGCGCATCTAGTCGATCATTGGGTGCGCGAAAACGGTCTGCCCGGGGTTCTCGGAAACTGCGCCGCAAGCGGAACCGAGATCCTCGAAAAACTCGGCCCCGAGCACATGGCCACCGGAAAACCGATCTTGTACACCTCGGCCGACAGCGTCTGGCAGGTGGCGGCTCACGAAGAAACCTTCGGTCTGGAACGGTTGTATCAGATTTGCAAATCCGCGCGCACCCTCGTCGATGGGATCAACCTCGGCCGCGTGATCGCCCGCCCCTTTGTCGGAGACCCAAAAAAAGGCATTCCCTTCCAACGCACCTACAACCGGAAAGACTACTCCATGCTCCCCTCCGCGCCCACCGTGCTTGATGCGCTCTCTGCGCAATCCATTCCGGTCTTGGGCGTGGGAAAGATCTCGAACATCTTTGCCGGCCGGGGTGTGCCCGAAAACATCGACACTGCCGGCAACACCGATGCCCTGCGCGTGATGAAAGAGTGCTTGAGAAACCGCGAAACCGGACTCATCTTCGTGAATCTGATCGATTTTGACATGCTCTACGGCCATCGCCGCGACGTCTCGGGATTCGCATCGGCCCTTGAGGAGTTCGACCAAAGCCTCGGAGAGTTTTTTTCGGAATGCGTTCCGGGCGATCTGGTGCTCCTGACGGCCGACCACGGAAATGACCCGACCTTCCCGGGCACCGACCACACGCGCGAGTTCGTGCCGGTCCTGGCGTTCACCCCCGGCGGAACCGGCGAAGTCGACCTCGGGATCCGAAAAACCTTTGCCGATCTCGGCGCCACCGTCCACCATGCGCTCACGGGCGCACCGCACCCCTGCGGCAAGTCTTTTCTCGCGGAACTTCTCAACCCCTCCTGAAGGAGCACCATGGAAACCATCTCCGTACCCCGGATCATTCAAAAAAAACGCGACCGGGTTCCGCTTTCCTCCGAAGAAATCGACCGGATTGTCCGGGGGGCGGTCGACGGAAGTGTTCCGGAATACCAACTCTCGTCCTTCCTGATGGCCACCTTCTTCACCGGGATGAGCTTCGAAGAAACCGCGAATCTCACGCGGTCCATGATCGAATCCGGCGAACAATACAACCTCTCGGGAATTCCCGGCCCCAAGGTCGACAAGCACTCCACGGGCGGGCTCGGAGACAAGGTCTCCATCATCCTCGCCCCTCTGGCTGCGGCCTGCGGACTCAAGGTGCCCATGATGGCCGGACGCGGCCTCGGCCACACCGGGGGAACGATCGACAAACTCGAATCGATTCCCGGATTCCGGGTGGTTCTGGAAAAGAAAAAATTCACGGAGATCATCGAGAAGACCGGATGCGCGATCATCTCGCAGAGTGCGACCATCGCTCCCGCGGACCGGATTCTGTATGCCCTTCGCGATGTCACCGCGACCATCGAGTGCATTCCCCTCATCACCGCCTCGATCCTGTCGAAGAAAATCGCCGAAGGCGCGAACAGCCTCGTCATGGACATCAAGGTCGGAAACGGGGCTTTTTTGAAGCGAAAAACCGATGCCATGGCACTTGCGAAAACCATGCGGGCCGTGGCGAAGCTCTCGAACATGGAACTCCGGGCGACCCTGAGCAACATGGATCAGCCCCTCGGATACGCGGTCGGAAACGCGCTCGAGATTCTGGAGTGCGTGGAGGTCCTGCGCGATCAGGATCTGAATCCGCAAGGACTGCCCTCGCCCGACCTGAAGGAACTCACGATCCATCTCTGTGCACAGATGCTGGAGGCGGGAAAGCTTGTCCGGAGCCTTCCGGAGGGCCGAAAACTTGCCCTTTCGAAACTCCATGACGGGTCGGCCTGGCGAAAGTTCCTCGAGATGGTCGCCGCCCAGGGAGGAAATTCTTCGTTCTTTGACGACCCCCTGCGACTGATGCGCTCCGAACGCACTTGGGAAATCAAGGCGGTACGGAAAGGCTATGTGAGCGGCTTCGAGTGCGAGGAACTCGGAAGACTTCTGATCAGCATGGGAGGGGGCCGGAACCGCGTGAATGATCCGATCGATCATTCCGTCGGATTTTTCGTCCACAAGAAGCTCGGCTCCACCGTGAAGAAGGGCGAGGTCCTCGTGACGGCGTTCGGAAACGAAAAAACGGATTTCCGGTTGATCGAAGAGCGGATCCATTCCATCATCACCATCACCACTGCGAAGAAGTCCGCACCGAAACTGATCCTGGAGGCGAATGCGAAATGAGTTCTTCCCCGCTCTGTGATGATGCGATCAATGCCATGGACCGCTCCTACTCGCCCTACAGCAAGAAACGCGTCGGCGCGGCCATCGAGCTCGACAACGGAAAGACCTTCACCGGCTGCAATGTCGAGAACTCCTCATACGGCGGCACCGTGTGTGCTGAGCGGGTTGCGGTCTGGAAGGCTGTGAGCGAAGAGGGGCCGGGCGTGCGGATCCGCAGGGTTGCCGTCGCAACCGAAGCCTCTCCGCCGTGGTTTCCCTGCGGACTCTGTCGGCAGGTGATCAACGAGTTCGCGACGGACGATTGCGAGATTCTTCTGGTGAATCCGTCGGGAACCGTCAACACTTTCACGCATCGCGAACTTCTTCCGCACGGATTCGATCGTTCGGCGCTTGAATCGCCATGATTCCGTCGGGGGACTGACCCCGTCGGAAATTTTTTCCTGATCCATGATTGCCCATCGCCGCGCCCGCGTGGGATCATGGTTCAAATCCATGTTTTTCTCCGGCTCATGAGGAGCCGGGCCCACGGAGCAACCAAGAATTCAACGGAGGAATTCTCATGCGTTCTGTCGTTTTCCTGCTCGCCGCACTGGCCCTCTGGCAGGGTTTCGCCCCTGTCGCCAAAGCCGAGACCACAGCCGAAACCACGGCCGAAACAACAGCCCAGCCCAAGGAATGGACCTTTCTGATCTTCCTGAACGGGAACAACAATCTCGATTCCTTCGGAACCCTGAACCTGAACCAGATGGAAAAAGTGGGCTCGAATGCGCGGATCAACATCGTGGTCCAGTGGGCCAGCCTGAGAACCCGCACCGTGAAGCGCATGCTGATCCAAAAGGACAACGATCCCGCACGGGTGACCTCGCCCGTGATCGAGGATCTCGGCCGGGTCGACATGGGCGACTGGAGATCCCTCGTGAACTTCGTCAAGTGGGGCACGGAACGCTTTCCGGCCACGAAATACTTTCTCGACATCTGGGATCACGGAAGCGGCTGGCACGCCAAAAACTACGGCATCGGAAACCCCGCTCCGATGGACATCAGCTGGGATGATCTCACGGGGAATCACATCACCACCGCCCAACTCGCACAGGCCCTCGAGGAATCGGCCAGGATCATCGGGCACAAAATCGACATCTACGGATCGGACGCCTGCCTGATGGCCATGATCGAGATCGCGACCGAAGTGCGCGGCTCGGTGGGAATCTATGCTGGCTCCGAAGAAAACGAACCCGGCGCCGGATGGCCCTACGATGCCTTCCTGACCCGCTGGAACAATCTGCCGGACGCGACACCCGCTCTCGTTGCGAAAGTCCTTTCGGAGGAATATGCGAAGAGTTACCGGACCACGAATGATGCGGTGACCTTCTCGGTGTTCGATCTCGAGCGCCTTCCCTCGGTGAACGGGGAAATCCGGAGATTCACCGATGCGGTCCGGAACCTCGACGGGGCATCGGTGCGGAAGTTTCTCGATGCGGCCAAACAATCCCAGAGCTTCGCGGTGACGGACTATGTGGATTTCCTCGATTTTCTGGCGAATCTGAAGGCTTCCCGGATCCCGGGCCTCGAGCCGGCCTCGATCGACCGGCTCCTGCGCGCGGTGCGATCGCTCGTGATCGCTAACGACACCGTCCGGTTTCCCCGCGCGAACGGGGTTTCGGTTTGGATTCCGACCGCCATTCAAACCTATTCGCGCCACGCGGATCTATACTCGAGAATGCAGTTCGACCACGAGACCCGCTGGGGGGATCTGCTCGCCTCGATGCTGAAGTGATCCGATCATCAAATGAATCGACAGAAAAGCCCCGGAGGGAACGCTCCCTCCGGGGCTTTTCTCATTCTTCTTCCCCGTCTTCTTCTCCATCCGGAGATTCGCTCCGGATCTGGAAAAGCCAGCCCTCGTCCAAGGGATCCCCCTGCAAGGACTCCAAATCCTGATTCAAACTCTCATTCACCGAAACGATTCCCCCGTCGAGCGGCGCAACCACCTCGAAATTCTGCTTCGCCCCCTCGATCTCGACGACGACATCATCCTGCAAAACCTCGTCACCCTCGACCGGCAACTGGATTCCCTGGACTGTTCCGATTTCTTCGAGGGCTTTTTCGGTGAGACCCACGGTGATCACCGCACCTTTTTTTTTGAACCAGATCCTGCCCTCGTCGTACTCGTTCATGAAGTCTCCCGATGTTTGCGAACCGTCTCAGTTGCGCTCTTTTTTGCCGAGAAAAACGGCATCGTCTTTCTTGCTTCTCAGCTCGATCCACCGGAGACGCGCCGAACGGAACGGAATCACCTCCAGGTTCTCTGTGTTTATCCCGACTTTGCCCGGCTTTGAAAGCTTGAATTCGGCCTTCCACGCGGTTCCCTTACGGGACAATACGGCCCGGCACCGGATCGTTTTTCCTGCGGTCATCAGAACTCCCGACCACTCTCCCGAAAGATCCTCTTCCTTGGTCTCCGACTTTGCGGAATCCGGTCCCGGAGAACCGATCAACCGGATCAATCGACCGCCGGGCATCCGGGGCGGCGGACTCGCCGGGGACTTCGCCCACTCCTCTTTCACCCATGGTTCTTTCTCGGCGTCGGCGAACCTCAGCAAGCGCTCCGAGGCTTTCCCTGAACTCATGTGTTCCTTCATCCCCTTCGCCACCGCGAGGCGGACATGGGGATCCGCATCCGCCAGATACGGTTCGACGAAGTCGTATGAGGCATCGCCCTGGGAGCGGATCAACGAAGACAGCATCTTCTTCTGAAAGACCGCATTGCCCGATTCCTTGATCTCTTTTTCTAGAATCGCCGCCACCGAAGAGTCGTCGAAATGGCCCAGACCATCGATCAACCAAGAGCGCTGTACCGCACTCCCGCCCTCCGACAACATCTGCCGGATCACCGGCAGGGCCTCCGGGCCGAGGCTCTCCCAGAAATCCGCAGGCGGGGTCGGATGCCGGTCCGTCACCTGCTCCCGTATTTTTTCCCGGATTTCGGACGGAGTCAGCGCGTAAGCGAAAAAAGGAAACAAAAGCAACAATCCGGGAAGAGCGATTTTCATGGCGGAGACCTTCATCCTTTCAACGAAGAAACGGATCCCACTGGATCACGGCCGAGGATTGGGACGAAAACAAGTTCCCGTCCTCCCTCCAACCTCCTGCGACGAATTTGCGGTTTTTTGTCGTGTACCACATGACGTGATTGAACTGGCACTCCTGAACTGCGGGGCAAAACACATCCGATTTCGAGAACGCAAGACCCTGGTAATACGGAGTGACTCCGGTTACGGAATTGCAGGCGGCAAAGCAACTTTGCGTAAGAGGCGCTTCGGAACCGATGCCCGTCCCCAGCGGATCAAAATACACCGATTTTTGATCGAAAAGAATGGTGGTCCCCGATGTCCGGGCAGGGGCCTTCGGTGTGTCGTTCAGAGCATCGTGCGTGTACGATGCGGCGAGATTGGGGGAAGTTGAGGGCTTTTCGGTCGGATGATTGAGACCGAGATAGTGGCCGAGCTCATGCGCGATGGTACCCGCCATTTCGAGAAAATCATCGTTCTGGGAATTCCGCGGACAACTCGAGGTTACACAAGAGGGATTGAAATACGTCAGGGAATCGAAGGTCGAGAAGGCAAGTCCGCTCGACGGAGTTCCGTTCAAGGGTGGCCCGAGAATCGCACCGGAGATTCCGAGGATCGTGAAGTTCGCCCCCGGGTACACGATATCGCTCACCAAAAACACATTGATCTTCCGCAACTGATCGGCAGAATCCACACCCTTCGAACCGGCGTCGAAAAGGTCCCCGAGGGCATCCAGCGACAGTTGGGAATAGCGACTCCCCCCGTCCGCATTCCACCACTCGTAAACATTCAGTTCATCGAGCCCGACATTCGCACCACTCTCGCTCTGAAACAGGCGATTCAGTTCCTTCAGCAGAAGGTCAAGGTTCCTCGCCCCGGCAGTGGTTCTCGAATCCTGGATGTTCTTGTCCCCCACCAGAATCAAATTCAATCCGATCCCGCCATTCGATGCCTGTGAGTTCCTGGCCGCGGAGTCTTTTTTGATTACCGTGGTGACCTTGAGCCCCGCGGTGCGGCCGGCAACCGAGGCCCCGGAATCCGACACCAGAACGTAATTCGCATAATAGTGCCCCGAGACCAACCCTCCCGTGAACGGGCAATTCCACGAGTTCACCGAGGAATCACAACGCGGGAACAGATTGGTCGAGACATAACCGGACGGAGGGAACTGATGCTGATCCCAATCCTCCCGCCCCCCGAACGCACTTCCCGCCTGCACTGTGCAGTTCGGATTTGCGGAACAGACTCCACTCGCATTGCAGGACCACATTCCCTGGGTCCGGCAACCGCCGGAAATCTTGACGTAGTCCACTGTCGTGCCATTCACAACGAAGAATCCGGTCAAAACAGGGTACGCGCCGCCTTGCCACACATAGCCCGTGGTTTCGGCAACCAAGGTCATCGAGCCGTTCGGACCGAAATGGGTGGTTGCATCGAAATCTCCGAGGTCGACCGTGAACTCGGCTCCACCCGTAGCCTCGTATCCATTCGCAGCAAGACCGCCCCCCCATGGATCATGGAAGCGGACCATGGGTTTTCCGGCCAGAATCTGTTCAGAGGAAGTGACCGTGACCGTGCCCTTGGAGACCGGAACTCCGATCGCGGCTCGGTCCGGCACATAACCTCCCGGCAAGAGACGCGCCGGAGCTAGCTCCGTACGGGCCACCAGGGGAGGTTCCTCTGATTTTTGAGAACAAGCGACAACCGAAACCAACACGCCCAGAAGAACCGGAATCTGCCTGCACAAGATGGACTTCATCTGTTCCGCTCCGTTGAGAGCCGTTCGAACCGAAAAGCCCTCCCCACCTCTTCAGGATACGCCTCACGCAGAAAGTTGATCCATTCATTTTTTTCAATGCAAAACATTGACCAGGTGAATCCGGACACGCTCCTCGAATGCCGCACCATGGATCCCATCCCCCTAAGAGCACGCTTGATAAGGCATTCTCACGCCCGCCCATTGATTCAATTCCGCTTTGACCTCTCCGTTCCGGATCGTCACCAGAACGAACGTGCGGTGCATGGGCTCACCCAGATATTTCCAGTCCAGATGCACCATTTTCGTCCAGGTGCCGGAGTTCAGGTACTGCCGCCCATTCGCATAAACCCGGTGCATCGGAAGATGAGTGTGGCCCATGACCACCGTGTGCAGACGCGGATTCCGGACGAGCATCTCAAAGGCCTGATCCTCGAGATCCAAAAAGTACGATCGATCCTGGAACACGGTCTGCAAGGTGCGGCGGAATCCGAACAAGGTGGACGATCTGCCCATCACCCGGGTTTTCACGAAGTAATAAAAAGAAAGCATGATAAACCGGAGTGTGAACACGGGATCAAAAATGAGTCCGAGGAGTGCGAATACTTTCACGGGCCGGATCTTGTCGAGATGTGCACGCTCCCACTTCATCCGGTTGATGATTTTCAGGATATAAATGCTCCCCCACGGAATGTTCAGGATCGTTCTTCCGTCCCCGATTTTGAGGAAGGGATTCGAGAAATCAAGCTGGTTGCTCGCCTCGAATTGGTTGCCATGGCGGATTTCGAGTCCTTCTTCGAACTCAATCCGGTCGCGGTCCGCAATGACCTTGATTTTACTGCTGACCGGCTTCCCCTCCGGATCCCACTCACGAACGATCCGCTCTCGCACCGCAGGGAAAAACAACTCCGCATCGTGGTTACCGACCAGGTAGGTGACGGTTTTGTTGGGTTTCGATGCGAACTTCCGGAGACCCGCCATGACTTTCGGGTGGGCAGCCATGGCAGCCTCAAGCTTGGCGAGGGCGATCTCCTCCGTGATGTCCTCGGGAAACTCCCCCCGGAAAGGCACGTTCAGGAAATCAAAAAAATCCCCGTTCAAGATCAACTCGACACGGACCGGACCGAACGGCCCCTCTCCGTACGGTCCCGTCGAAAAATACTCGAAAAACTCGACCATCTCCTGATCAAAAACGAAGTCCTCGTGGGGATTGAACCGCCCCTCGAAGAACCTTCCGGCCGAAAGATGGCAGTCGCTGATGATCAACTTGAAGTGCTCGTTCAAAACCGCCCCCCGCCCCCCGAACATTGACTTACCTGAAGTTTCGCGATAGGATCCCCGCCATGGCAGATCCGAAAAAGAAGTGGGCAGACAACGCCAAAGGCAATTTTTACGTGGACGACCAGTGCATCGATTGCGACGCATGCCGTTCCGAGGCGCCTGACAACTTCACCCGCAACGACGAACACGGCTATTCGTACGTGTTCAAACAACCCGTCACTCCGGATGAAATCGCCCGTGCCCAAGCCGCTCTGGAAGCATGCCCGGTCGAAGCAATCGGCAAAGACGGCGCCTGATCCGGATCCCGTTTCAGTACCCAAGACGTTTCAGATAGTCATTCACGGAATGGTCGGTCTTTGACAGCTCGTGGATCGTATGCGTTTCCACGCTTCGATGGTCGGCCTCTCTTGCACCCCTGTCCTCCCCGGCCCCCGCGGGATCATCCTTCCGCGGATGCAGGATTCCCATCATGCGTGCCCGGACCTCCGAGAACTCCTGTTCGAGCTTCTCCACGCGTGCGTCGGCATCCACTTTTCTTTGCGTCATCTCGGCAAGCTGGGCGCCCAAATTTTCCTGAATCCTCTTCTCCCGCGCCAGGGCCTCTTGATGCCGCTTCTCGAAAAGCGCCTCCTGTTCGGCAAGGATCGCGGCGTGGCGGCTCTCCTGCTGATCCCGGAGTCTTTCGAGATTTCCGATTTCTTTTCTTTGCGCTTCGATCAGAAGATCTTTTTCCGCGCAACTGCCTCGCAGTTCCTCGAGCTCGAACTTCATCACCTGCAAGCGGTCGGTCAGACTCTCGACCTGCTCCTGATGGATCCTGCCTTGCCGTTCCACCTCACGCCTCGCGTCCTCGTGTTGCTGAAGCATGCGATTCCGGTCTTCCTCAATTTTCGCAATGTCGTACGAAAACGAGTCCAGACGGATCATCGCCTCGGTCTTCTGGTTCTGCCAATCCTCAAGGGTTCTGCGCGCCTCTGAAATCGAATCGATCAGATCGTTCAGGCGTGCCGATGAGATGGTGGAATAAGATGCATCCTGCATAAGATTCTCCCTGTTCTCCATTGTGCGGAATTTTCGCGGGAATGGAAAGAAAAAGCGCGTTGTCAGGGCATTGACTCTATGACCGGGCCATTTTGAACGATATGATCGGGGAATGATCCGCATCGCGGCTCTCTTTGCATTGTTTTGTTCCGGGACTGCGGATGCGGCCGATCTGATTCTTTCGGGCGGACTCGATTATTCCGCACCGAGCGACATCCGCAGCGGTGGAAACCAGCACTGGACGGGCGCGGCGGGAGGCGTTGCCGGACTGACCATCGACGCTCCCTTTTCAGAAATCCCTTTCAGCTTCGAGACGGGATTTTTTTTAAGAAACTCCCGGAGCGAACGGTCAGCAGAAGGATCCGTTACCACGAGCGAAGGATCCTGGACCGACATCCCGCTTCTCGTCCATTATCACTTCGATGAACACGTCAGCGTCGGGACCGGCGGATACTTCAGCTTTTTTCGCTCCGGAAACGCCGTCTCCGGCTCGGAGTCCCCCGATGCGGGAATGATCCTCGATCTTCGTGCCGTCTTGCGGGCCTTCGACCCGCTCTCCCTCGTCGTCGATGCGCGCTATCTGCACGGGTTGAGCAATCTGTCCTCCACTCCGGGCGACACTTACAACTCCCGCTCCATCCAGATTTTGTTCGGCGTTTCGTATCCGCTGCTTTAGCGCGCTTCAGCGGAACTGCAGTTCCCGCCAATCCCGGATTACCATCAGAGCACCCGGATCCGGCTCTCCCGCGTGAGACTCATGGGCGATCTGGATCCACTGGAGCCCGGCCCTCCGAGCCGACTCCATGCCCGCGCTCGAATCCTCGAACACCAGCACATCGGCCGGATCAAACCCGTGCTCACTCAGGGCGGTAAGATAGGGTGCCGGATGCGGCTTACTCTCGGAATAATCCCCGAAGCCCCAGATCTGATCGAAGTGCGAGCGCAATCCGTGGGCAGAAAGGATCTCTTCCACCTCGTCGCGCTCTGACCCGGTGACAATCCCGAGAAATCGGGCTTTTTTTCGCGCGATCGGGAGAATCTCAGAAACCCCCGGAATCAGCGGAACGCCGCCACCGCATCGCTTGCGATACCGATCCCGGAACTCGCGAAGCAGAACCTTCCGATCCCCGAGATCCACTCCCCGCGCCAGCGCCGCATCGCTCATCATGTCGACCGCAAGCTTCCAGGTTCTTCCGATGATCATGCGGGCGAAGGCATCTCCGTCAGGAAAGCCCCGCTCCCGGAAAAATCCGCGAACGACCTCCCGAGCGAGAATCTCGGTTTCGACCAGTGTACCGTCGAAATCGAACAAAAGGACTTTTCCCTCAATCTTGAGTGTGTTCTGCATGGATTCGCATCCAGTGTGACAAATTCAGGCCTGTTTTACGAATTTTTTCTTGCCGAACTCGGTCCTGTTTTTTAAGACTGAATGAATAAGGAGGAATTTATGGCTAAAAAAACTGCAAAAAAGAAGTATTCTTTCATCAACGAACTGTACGAAGGCGTGGTCGGAATCACGGAAGTGAGCAAATCCGGCGCGATCAAGATCAAACGCTCGGACCTGAAAAACGTGATTGAAACCACCTTCACCCGCGGAGCGAAGCTCGCTGCGGGCGGAGAGCGGATCCGTTTTCCCGTGATCGGCGCACTGGTCCGCCGTGAAGTGAAGCCCCGCAAAGCCGGAAAAGGCGTGAATCCTTTTACCGGTGAGACGATCGATGTGAAGGCCCGCCCGGCTTCGAAGAAGCCCCGCTGGTCCTTCCCGAAGTCCCTGAAAGACACGTTCGCGGACAAGAAGAACTGGTAAAAGAACGGCATCCCGTTTTTGGACGGGATCAGGAAAAAAGTAAGGGAAAAGGAGCGGATTCCATCCGCTCCTTTTTTCTTTTGCCGAGCGGAATCCAGGAGGGTAGGATTCCCGCATATGAAACTTGTCAGTCTCCATTCGGGCGACCGCTCCCTTCATGTGGGCGCCCTGATCGAAGGTTCCACCCCCGCCCAAAACCGGATTCTCGATTTTCACGTCCTCGAACCATGTGCGCGCCATGCGAACATGCTCGAGTTCATCGAGCAACAGGCCGAATCCCTTCCTTGGGCCGAGGCAATGATCAAAAAGGCCCAGGCCGGTCTTGTTCCGGCAAACGCGTTGATCCCCGAGGCCGACGCCCTTCTCGCCTCCCCCGTTCCCCATCCGGTTTCGTGCCGCGACGGATACGCGTTTCGGCAACACGTCGAAAGCGCCCGAAAAGGCCGTGGGCTTCCGATGATTCCGGAATTCGATGAGTTTCCCGTTTTTTATTTCACGAACCACCTGGCGATCACCGGCCCGGGCGAGATCTTCGTCATGGACAAGGCGCTCGAGCGTCTCGACTTCGAACTCGAAGTCGCCATCGTGATCGGCAAGGAAGGGCGCAACATTCCCGCATCGAGAGCGGACGAGCACATCTTCGGCTACATGATCATGAACGACTGGTCGGCGCGCGAGCTCCAGACGCAAGAAATGAAGCTGAATCTCGGTCCCGCCAAGGGCAAGGATTTCGCGACGAGTCTCGGACCCTATCTGGTGACCCGGAACGAGCTCGAATCGCGCGTTCTGCGCGGTCCCGCAGGCGAGCAGCATGACCTGCGCATGAAAGCCTTCCACAACGGAAAGCAGGTTTCGGATGGAAACCTGAAGGACATGAACTGGACGTTCGCCCAGATCATCGAGCGCGCCTCTTACGGCGTGACCCTGCGCCCGGGCGAAGTGATCGGATCCGGAACCGTTGGGACCGGATGTTACATGGAACTGAATCTGACCACCCTGAAGGACAATCCGGTCTGGATCAAGCCCGGCGATTCCTTCACTCTGGAGGTCGAGCATCTGGGCCGCCTTGACAACGAAATCCGCAGGGAGACCTTGTGAGCGGAAGGCCTCCGTACCGCCTGTTCCATTACTGGCGCTCGTCCAGCTCGTGGCGGGTGCGCCTGGCCCTCGACTGGAAGACGCTTCCGTATGAACCCGTTGCGGTGAATCTGCTGAACGGCGAATCCGAAAGTCCGGAGCACCTGAAGCGAAGCCCCGCGGGATTCGTCCCGGTTCTTGAGATTCCTGGCGAAACCAGCCCCTATCTTTGTGAAAGCCTTGCGATCATCGAGTATCTCGAGTCCGTCCATCCGGATCGACGATCGTTGATTCCGGGCACGCCGATCGAACAGGCCCGAATCCGGGCTCTCGCCGAGATCATCAATGCGGGCACCCAGCCTGTGCAGAACATCCCCGTTCTGGAAAGACATTCCTCCGATCCCGCAGAACAAAAAGCCTGGGCGCGGGAATTCATCGCGCGCGGTCTCGCCGTATACGAAAAAACCTGCGTCGCAACGGCCGGGAGATTCTCGGTCGGTGACCGTTTCACCCTCGCCGATGTCTGCCTGATTCCGCAAATCTACAATGCGGAACGATACCAGGTCGATCTCGCGGCGTTTCCGACGATCCTGCGGGTGCACGGGGAATGCACGAAGCTGGTCGAATTCCAGAGTTCCCATCCGGATCGTTTCGCGCCGGATTCCGCAGCTCCGGTGCTCCGATGAGGCTTGGTGCCTTGCTGTTCCTGCTCGGGGGTTTCCTTCTCGCCTCGGCGGCAAGCGCGGCCCCGTCCGCCGAACTCCGTTTTGCCGCAGATGCGAAATCCGGAGCACCCTATGTGTTCGTCGACCCGAAGGACCCGCAGAACCTCCTGGGGTTCGAATACGACATCATCACGAGAATCGCGGAGATTCTCGGACGAAAACCCGTTTTCGTGCAAAACGAGTGGGATTCCCTGATTCCCGGCCTCGATCGCGGCGACTATGATGTCGCCATCAACGGAATCGAAATCACGCCCGAGCGGAGCGAACAGGTCCTGTTCAGCAATCCGTACTATGCCACCTTCGAGCAACTCGTAGTCAGAAGCGATGATTCGCGCATCCGGAGCCTGAAAGACATGGATGGCGAACGGATCGGTACCCTGAAGGCCTCGCTGGCCCATGCGCTGCTCGAAAAAAATTCGCGGGCGGAAATCGTTTTTTACGAGGAAGAGTCATCCGGATACCAGGATGTCGAGCGCGGACGGATCCGCGGTTTTTTCATCGATTATCCGATCGCGCTCTACTATGCGTTCCCGAATCCGAATCTGAAGGCGGTCGGAGATCCCGTCGGGAAAATGCGGTATGGAATCGCGGTTTCCAGAACCAATCCCGCACTCCGCGATGAGCTGGACCGTGCGCTCTCGCTGATGCTCAAAAACGGAGAGCTCGAGCGGATCCTCTCGAAATGGAACCTGATCCATCCGTTCGTGGTCACCGAGCTCGGCCTCCACGCCTCCCTCGAGAACGACACCACCGAGCACGGAAAGGTCGCCGCGATTGCAGGATCCGCACCGGGACTCCGGGAGCGCATGCAGCGGTACTGGAACCTGCTCCCCCTCCTGCTCAGGGGCGCGCTCACCTCCCTGCAAATCTCGATTCTCGCCATGGTCGTGGCCGTGGCCTTCGGTCTTCTGCTGTCGCTTTCCCGTCTTTACGGAAACAAACCCGCATCCCTTGCGGCGCAAACCACAATCGAAATTCTTCGCGGCACTCCGCTGCTGATCCAGCTTTACCTGATTTTCTTCGGTCTGCCCCACCTCGGAATCAAACTCGAACCCTTCTGGGCCGCCATTCTCGGTCTGGGCCTGAACTATGGCGCGTACGAGGCCGAGAACTATCGTGCCGGCATCGAATCGGTGCCAAGAAGCCAGATCGAGGCCGCGAACGCCCTGGCCTTGAGTTCCCGGCAACGGTTTGTCCATGTGATCTTCCCTCAGGCATGGCGCGTGATCCTCCCCCCCATGACGAATGACTTCATCTCGCTGATCAAGGATTCCTCCCTTGTCTCGGTGATCACGATGGTGGAGCTCACCACGGTCTACTCCCAGCTCGCGTCGACCTACTTCGATCACCTCGGACTCGGAATCGTGGTGGCGGTGCTGTACTTTGCCCTCGGGTATCCGTTCGTCCGGCTCGCCCGGAAACTCGAAACCAACCTGAAAAGAAAAATCCCATGATGCGTCTTGGAATCAGCGTTCTTGCCCTGTACTCGATTCTCTCCCTGTCCTCGATGGCGGGCATGAACATCGCTTTTGGCCTCGTGTTCTTGGTATTCCTGATCGCCGTGGTGCCGCATCGATCCCGGGCGTTCTCCGCCGTTTCCTCGGTGCCGGAATTCCGAGACTATCGAATCACGGCGGGAGCCCTCTTCGTCACCTGCCTGCTCAGTCTCACCCTGGCGAAGTTTTTCCCCTTCTCCTATGCGGGCCACGCTCCCGAGATCACCACCCATGGATTCCTGAAGATCTGGTATCTGATCTGCCCGTTCCTTCTGGCCTGCACCTTCGCCTCCCAGGCCTTCGATCCCCGTGAAAACCTGAAATTCATTCTGCGCGCCTGGTGGACTGCCACCGCTCTTTTGCTCGGAGTGGCGCTCGTGCAGTTCGAGACCGGATGGATCCACCCGCAGTCGATCCCCACGAACCCGGGAAAATACCACGTGACGTTGTTCCTCGGGCACCACCTGTCGACTTCGAGCGTCTTTCTCTTTCCTGCTTTCACCGCACTTGCGGTGGTCATGGGTCGACTCCGGCGCGGACTCTCCCTCCCGCGTCTCGAGACGGCCGCCGCGGTCTCTGGCCTTGTGATCTTGTTTTTGAGCTATGCGCGAACCGCATGGCTTGCGATTCCGATCGGACTGATCCTCGTGCTCGCGCGGAACCTGAAACCCCGTCATCTGGCTCTGGCTTTATTAGGTCTCACTCTGGCGATTGGTGTCGGATCGCAAACCCCGGCGATGAAGGAGCGGATTCGCAATTCCATGGGAATCCAGGACCGTTTCCGTCTTTGGGAAGCGAATCTGGATTTCTTCCGGAATCGTCCGATCACAGGAATCGGCTGGCTCAAGACCGGCGAGATGTCTGAGTTCTACTTCAAAGAAAAAGACCCGGAAAACTACAAGTCGTACTTCTGGGGCCACGCCCACAACAATCTATTTGAAATGCTCGGAGGCACGGGGATCCTGGGAACGATCGCGTTCCTCTTCTGGAGCGGCTTCACCTTCCGCTTCGCACTTCGGACCCGATCCCGGGCTGAAGCCTGCAAAGAGGACTTCCTCGAGGATGTCGCGCACGGGATCTTCGTCGCGCTCCTCTTGCTCCATTTTAACGGCATGACGAACGTGACCTTCTGGGAAGGCAAGGTCATGCATCAGCAGATGTTCGGGATCGGAATCCTCTTCATGATCCGGATCGCCTTGAACCGGATTCATGGCCAAGGAACCCCTTCGGGATCCTAGTGGTGATGTCCGCCGGGGCCGTGCACGTGCCCGTGGGCGATTTCTTCGGCGGTCGCCTCGCGGATCGCGATCATCTCGACATCGAAGGTGAGGTCTTCACCGGCAAGGGGATGGTTCCCGTCGAGAGTGATCTCGCTGCCTTCGATCTGAATCACACGGAACAAGAGCACTTCGCCGTTCGGGCCGGAAGCCTGGAACTGGTCGCCTTCGCTCAACTCGCTGTCGGCAGGAAGTTTTTCGCGGGGAACCTTGATGACCAGCTGGTCGTCCGCAACACCGTAGGCATCCGCCGCGGCAACATTGATTTTACGTTGGTCGCCGATGCTCAAAAGAGAAAGCGCGCGCTCGAGACCGGGAATGATCTGTCCCGAGTTCTCGATGTACGAGAACGGAACATTCTGGTCGCGGGAAGTATCGAGTACTTCACCGGAAGAGTCTGTCAGAGTATAATGGAACGAAATCACCCGCTTTTGGTTGGTCATGGCTTCTGCCTTTCTTGGTTCAATCCGCGGGAGTAGAGCACAAAAGCCAGAGAAAGTCAGCATATTTCATGGAACCCCTGATGAAACCCAGAAAAATCCTCGTTCTCTACACCGGTGGCACCTTCGGAATGTCCGAGACCCTCGAGATTCCGGACCTCTCCGCCTCCGCCCTGAAAAAACGTCTCGAATCCTCCGTCCCGGAAATGCGCCAGATCGCTCGCTGTACGGTCAAAGTGCTGTTCAACACCGACAGTTGTCAGATGGGACTCTCCCACTGGATTCGAATGGCGGAAGTGATCCGTGACCATGAAAACGAGTTCGACGGGGTGGTGATCCTCCACGGCACCGACACGCTCGCGTATTCTGCGGCCGCCCTCTCCTGCCTTCTTTCGCCGGCTCCGGTTCCGGTGGTCTTGACCGGCGCCCAGAAGCCCTTGAGCGCCCTCCGCAATGATGCCCGCACGAACCTGATCACCGCGCTCGAGGTCGCCGCCCGGGCTCCGAAGGAGCTGCAAAACCGGGTGCTCGTGGCCTTCCATGACGAGGTGTTCTTGGGATCGAGAATCCGGAAACTCGGGGCTCTTCGGTTTGATGCGTTCGAGAGCCCGAGGTTTCCGATTCTTGCCCGGGTGGGAAGCACCATCCGGTATGAGAACGCCATTCATCATCTGCCAAAAATCCGGACGGATTCGAAACCATTCGTTTCATCGGCACCGCTGAAGGCGCCCTCCATCCTGAAGCTCGAAGTGACCCCGGAGTTCCCAGGCCACCTCTTCACCCGCGATCTGCTGGCCGGCATCGACGGAATTCTGCTGACCCTGTACACCTCGGGCACGGCACCCACCGAAAATCCGTCTTTTTTGCGATTTCTGGAATCGGCGAAAGAAACCCTGACCCCCGTCTGGGCGATCACCGAGCGGGGAGAGGCCCCGCTCCGGCTCTCTTCGTATGCGGCCGGAAAACAGCTGGAACGCCTGGGTGTGCTCTGGTGCCCGGACCTCACCCCCGAAGCGGCCATGGTGAAGGCCCAGCTTCTTCATGTCCGCGCGGGTACGCTCCACGGGAACACCCGCAAAAAGCACTACGAATGGCTCAAGAAGAATTGGGCGAAGGCTCTGGGCGACGAGACCAGCCCGCAACGCCCTTGAATCCCGACCGGTGGATGCAGGTCACTCCCAGTTCCCGGATTTTTTCTTGATGAAACGGGGTAGGATACCCCTTGTGTTGCCGGAATCCGTAGCCGGGAAATCGCTCCTCGCATTGCTCCATCAAAGCATCCCGATGGACTTTCGCCGCCACGGAGGCGCATGCGATCGAGAGCGATTTTGAATCCCCCTTCACAATGGCCCGTCCGCGATCCTTGAGCCCTGCGGGAACCATGTTTCCGTCGACCAGAACCAGATCGGCTTTTCTTCCCAGGACCTCTTCCAGGCGGCTCACCGCGCGCTCCATGGCCAAGTGGGAAGCGCGAAGGATGTTCCGCTCGTTGATCTCCTCGACCGAGGCTTCGGCCACCGAAAGACGGACTCCGCATTCGACGAGAGCCCGGGCCAGCGGCTCCCGGTTTTTTTCAGGAATGAGCTTGGAATCCCTGACCTCGAAAAGCACATGATCAGAAGGAGAAGAGGGTCTTGCGCCGTCCTCTCCGAATCCGAGGGTCCGGACATGAACAGGGTCAAGAACTGCGGCACCGGCGACGACCGGGCCGGCAAGGCATCCCCTTCCCGCCTCATCCACTCCGATGATCAGACGACCTGAAATAAAAAACCCAAGGGCCGTTTCTTCCTTCAAATCAGGAAAAAGACCCTTGGGTTTTTTTGGATTCATTTCAAAAGAGAATCAGTTCTTCGCTTTTGCTGCGGCCGAAGCGGCTGCGGATTCGCGGGACTGGACATCGGATTCGATGCGAGCCGCTTTTCCTTCGAGGCCGCGAACATAGTACAGCTTCGAACGGCGGACTTTACCGCGAGCGATCACTTCGATCTCCGCAACGGTGGGAGAAGTCTCGAGGAAGATCCGCTCGACGCCCACGCCGTGGGAGATCTTGCGAACGATGAAAGACTTGCCACCGCCGTGGTTTCCGCGCTTGATCACGGTTCCTTCGAACAGCTGGATCCGTTCTTTCTCGCCCTCTTTGATTTTTACGTGAACTTTCACGGTGTCTCCCGCGTTGAATTCAGGGAGATTGCTCCGGGCAATGCCCGCATCGACTTGAGCGACCGCGTTCGACAGGCCATGCGAGTTGTCGTACTGCGCTTTTCTGCGGGATTTCCGTTTGATTACTTTCTGTGCCATGGTCTTAACTCCAAAACCGGGGATTAATTAAACTGCCAATGAATTTAGAACGTCAATTCTTATCAGGGCTTAAGGGATAAGACAACGCTTTTTTCGGTCGAATCCGGGATCAGGTACCGAAAAGACGGTCCAGAATGATCGCTCCGGCCGCACGGACCGAAAGATGGTTGTACCCGTCCTTGCCCAAGGGACCGTAAATCGGTGCAAGAAAAGTATCCACCTCCGCAAAAAACGGCTCGTCGATCCCCCACCCCGTACCCAGAACAATCACCTTGATTCCCGGGGATTCCGCCTCCCACCGGGCCCGTACCTCACGGTAAGGCCTCTGATCGGCCAAAGGCCGAGCATCCGGCATGACCACCTCAAGCGGAAGCCCGGGGTACTGATCGCGAAGATGAGCCTTCACCGCGGCGAAATCCGGAACACACCGTACCCGTGACAAGGCCTCGGCGCGATCGGGATGCCATTCGCGACTCAAGCCCCGCCCCCAATGGCCGAGAATCCGGCTCACCAGCGCGGATTGCTCCACCACGGGCGTCACCAAAAAATAATGATCGAGTTCGAAGGTGCGCGCACTCCGGGACAGATCATGGATATCGAGATTCGTGACCGAGGTGACCACCCGCTCACCCTTGCGATTCGTGACCGGATCATGCAGAAGCACCAAAGCGGTACGATGGACAGCTTTCATTTTTTTTCCTGTCCGGGATGCTTCTGGCTCTGCCCGGGAGATTCGCAAACCAGATCAGGTCGCTTTCGATGCGTTCGCTCGAGACTCTGCGCCTTCCGCCATTCCGCGATTTTTGCGTGATTTCCGCTCAAAAGAACTTCAGGGACCTTCCGCCCCAGAAACTCCGGGGGACGGGTGTACTGGGGGGCCTTGAGCAGTCCGCCCTCGAGGCTATCAGACGAAACCGACTCCTCGTTTCCCACCACGCCCGGAACGAGCCGGATCAGAACATCGCTCGCCACCACTGCGGCGAACTCTCCTCCGGTCAGAACGTAATTGCCGATCGAAAGCTCTTCATCCACGCAGGCATCGATGAACCGCTCGTCGACGCCCTCATAATGACCGCAGACAAAAACGATGTGCTCATAGCGTTTCACCCAGTCCTTTGCGAGGTCTTGGGTCAGAAGCCGACCCTGCGGAGAGAGCAAGACCGTGAAGGGCCGCGAAGGGGAATCGCTGTTCTTCTCTTCGAGCGAGGTCACGGAACTCCACGCCTCGAACAATACGTCTGCACGCAGGAGCATGCCAGCTCCCCCGCCGTAGCAAGTGTCGTCCACGGTGCGATGCTTGTTTTTGGCGAAATCCCGGATCTGAATGAATTCGAGCTCGAACTGATTCGAGGCACGGGCTTTTCCCACGAGACTGTGGGAAAGGCCTTGATCAATCATCCCGGGAAAGAGACTCAGATACGAGATCTTCTTCAATGCCATGATCACGCCATTGCCCGCGGGTGCGCTTCACCCCTAGACCGTGAGCCCTACGGCCTCATTCCACGATTTCCAGCACCGTACGGCGCTTGATCTTCGTGGCGGCGCCAAGAAGAATCGTGCGAATGGCTTTGGCAGTATTGCCTTGCTTCCCGATGATCTTGCCGATGTCGCTCTTGGCGACCCGGAGCTCGATCACAGTGGTGTTTTCTCCCGCCACTTCTTTCACACTCACTTGTTCCGGCGAGTCCACGAGGGCTTTTGCCATCACTTCGATCATGTGCGCGAGTTCTGCGGTGGATGGGGTCGGTGCCGTAGCCATGCGATCTCCGCTGATAGGGACTGTTACTTCGCAGCCTTGACGATTTGTTCGACCGTCAGGGTGAGCTGGGCGCCCTTGGCGATCCAAGCGTCGAATTTGGCTTGATCCAGCTTGAGCTTGTCTTTGCTGTTCTCGGCCTTCGGGTAATAGAACCCGAGTTTCTCAAAAAACTTTCCGTTGCGGGCCGCGGTCTCGTTCGCCGCGACGATCAAATACTGGGGGCATTTCTTTGCGCCTTGGCGCTGAAGTCTGATCTTCACCATAAATAAATTATCCTTTCGAAAGAGCTGAAGTTACCAATGGACAGGTGTTCAAGTCAACCGTTCTTCTCGGGTCTTCTCGCGGAAGGTCCCGAAAACATGATCCCAAAGTGGAGAACTCACGCCCCACTTCCCGCCTTTTTTGAGGTAGTGGTGCTTCATGTGGTTCTCCTTGAGTGCACGCCCCCAGGCCGTCTTGGGGCGGAAGTGGTGGGTCGCGAAATGAATATAGTCGTATACGAGGTAGCCCGACATGAACCCGGCAAAGAAGGGCCTGCACAGCTCACCCCCGAGAACTGCCGCAAAAAGCACATAAAACAGCGACGCTAGGGTGATCGAGACCACGGGCGGCATCACGAGCCGGGTCGGATCCTCGGGATCGTCGTGGTGGATGCCGTGGAACAGAAACACCAAGTATTGGCCGGCTTTTGACGTAGCCGGAAAATGAAACACGTACCGGTGCATGGCATATTCGGTCAGGGTCCAGAACAATGCCCCGAGCACGAACCAGAACAGGAGCACTGCCGCCGGAAGCGCATCGAAGGCCCGGCCCAGCTGATAAAACACTACAGGAACCCACACCAAAAAAGGAACCGAGGGGTGGACGTGAGTCAGCGCCTCGAGGACAGGGCTTTTGAACAGTCGGATGGATTGATGGGTCTTCATAGAATGGGGTTGATTTCTAACGAAATCCGGACCATTTTACAATCTTTTTCAGGAGAGGGCGCGAGCCCCTCCGCCCCAAGGAGACCCCGTGGCCGAAACCGATCGCCTCCGCATCCGACTGAATGCCAGCTACTGGAAGCACCTGAACGCCGTTCCCTTTTCCGAAGACATGGTTCCTTCGAGTCTTTTCTTGAGGAATCAGCACTACCTCGTGGTGGATCTCGAGACCCAGAACCTTGTCCAGGATGTCGGGGGATGGGGCCATGTGGATCAACTGAAAATATCGATCGCCTGTGCCTGGGACTCGAAAACCGGGAAAATGCTTTCCTTCCGCGAGAACGAAATCCCGAAGCTGAACGAGCTCTGCGAGGAACGCCTCGTGGTCGGGTACAACATTCGGGGCTTCGACCTTGTGATTCTGAAGGCCTACGGGCTCAACCTCGAAAAACTCGATGTGTTCGACATCATGTATGACGTGCAGACCCTGACCCGGCAGAAGTTCCTGAAGCTCGAGACTCTGGCTCAAGGAACCCTGAATGCCGGCAAATCCGCCGACGGACTCATGGCCGTGGAATGGTGGAAGAAGGGCGAGGTCGACAAGATCATCCAGTACTGTCAGCAGGACGTGCAGGTGACGCGTGATATTTTCGAGTATGGACGGAGGAACGGCCTCGTGAAGCTCCGCCGCGCGGATGGCAGCGACACGGAAGTCAAGGTCAGCTGGAACTGAGCGCCCTTACCGTCTCCCGTACGCCGGACTCAAGATCGGTGAATCCGCCCGCATACCCCTCCGCCGCGAGCTTCTCCATCACGGCTTCGGTGAAGTACTGGTACCGTTCCCGAATGGCAATCGGAGTATCGATATACTCGATGCTCTCGGGAACACCCATGGCCGAAAAGGTCGCCCGCGCCAGGTCCAAAAACGAGCGCGCTTGTCCGGTTCCGAGATTGAAGATCCCCCGCCGGATCGGTTTTTCGAAGGCAAAACAGAGCACATCCACGACATCATTCACCCAGATGAAATCGCGCTTTTGCTCGCCATCCGCGATTCCGTCCCGATGGCTCCGGAACAAACGAATCGTGCCGTTCGAACGAATTTGATCGAATCCCTGGAGTACGACCGATGACTGTCGCCCCTTGTGACGTTCGCCGAATCCGTACACATTAAAAAACTTGAAACCGCTCCAGGCGGGAGGAGCGAATCCCCGCTTTGATTGCTCGATCACCCAAAGATCGAATTCGAGTTTCGAGGCCCCGTACGGGTTCAAAGGCCGGAGCCCCTGCATGGACGCCTCGTCATCGCGATACCCCTGCTCACCCCCGCCATAGGTTGCGGCCGAAGACGCATAAACAAAGGGAATCCCGTACTTCACACACAATGAATACAGGCGCTGTGAGTATTCGACATTCACGCGTTTCAGATAATCGACGCGCATCTCGGTCGTGTCCGAACTCGCCCCCATGTGGAACACGGCCTTCACGGGAGTGCCCGCCGAAATCAACTCCTCGAAAAACGATTCGTCGAGAACCTCCGCGGGCGCACATTTTCGATCGAGTGCGAGATCCGCGTGCTCCGCACGGCTCTCGAAGAACAGCAGTTCATCGACACCGATGACTCCAAATCCCTTTTTTTTCAGGGTTTTTGCAAGCTGATAGCCGATGAAGCCGGCGGCGCCGGTCACGATCATCATGGATCACGAATTCCCGAACGCGCCGATTTCAAGGGAGGGCGCAGCGGCAGTTTTGGACGAGCGGATCGCCACTTCTTGGGCCACGGACCGGGCAAGGCCGCGGAACAGTTGGGCGCTCTCGCTCGCGGGATCTTTCACGACGATGGGCTTTCCGAGATCACCCCCTTCGCGGACGGCCTGAACGAGCGGCATCTGCGCCAGCAGCCGCGTGTTGAACTTGCGTGCGAGGCTCTCGCCCCCGCCTTCGCCGAAGATCTTGTATTTCTTGCCATCATCTCCGGTGAAGTGGCTCATGTTCTCGACCACGCCGAGCGCGGGCACCTTCACCTTTTCCCACATGTTCAGGGCTTTTCTGACGTCCTGAAGCGAAATTTCCTGCGGAGTGGTCACGATGACCGCACCCGTGAGCGGAAGCATCTGGGCAAGCGAAAGCTGCACATCGCCGGTACCCGGAGGCAGATCAAGAACCAGATAATCGAGCTCGCCCCAGTTCACCTTGGTACAGAATTGATTCAAAATATTATGGAGCATCGGCCCGCGCCAGATCACAGGCTGATCGCCCTGGATCAAAAACCCCATCGACATGACCTTCACGCCATGACTCGAAGGCGGCGCAAACATCTCGCCTTTTTCGGAATCGACATACAGCTTCGGGTTTTCGGTGACCCCCATCATGGTCGGAATGTTCGGACCGTAAATATCGGCATCAAGGAGCCCGACGCGCGCACCCTCGAGCGCAAGCGAGGTAGCGAGATTCACCGACACGGTGGACTTACCCACCCCGCCCTTGCCGCTCGAAACGGCAATCACATGGGCGACTCCCGGAATCCCGTTCGAAAGCCCCGCCCCCCCGACCGATCCGGATGCTTTTTTCACCTCGGCATCCATCACGGCATCGACCGCCGCGACTCCCGGAACCTTGCTCACCGCAGTGACCGCCTCGCTTCGGATTTGCTCCTTCATCGGACACGCAGGTGTGGTGAGGACCACGCGGAAGGAGACCTTCCCGTCGTCATGGACGCGGAGATCACGGACCATTCCAAGCGTGACGAGATCACGCTTCAAATCAGGATCATTCACGGTCCGGAGAGCCGCAAGAACTGCGTCAAAATCAGGCTTTTTCATAGGGCCCTACTCTAGCAGAGCGGGAACCCGCGAAGCAAGTCAGTTCGGCTGGAGCGTGCTCGTGAGCTGAAGCCTCGAGACGTCGAACAACTGCCCGGCAGCGGCATTCACGAGCTGGTCATACCGGGACTTCGGAATCGACGGGGTCCGGGCAAGGAACCAAAGGAACTTCCGGTCGGGCGAACCCACCACGGCGGTTTGATAATTCGGATCGAGATCGAGGATCCAATAATCTCCGGCCGGAGCAAACCAGAAGAACTTCACCTTGAGCTTCGCATTCGAATCGAAGTCCACCACTCGGGCCGTGCCGGTGATCGAGCGGTACTTTCCCTTCGGAGTCCGGCACTCGTTCAACACGCTCACCCGGCCATCCGGAAGCAATCCATAGGTGGCCGTGGTGTCAATCGTGCACTTCCCCTGAAAAAAAGTTGGGAAGAATGCGATCTGATACCACTTACCGGCATACCGGTTCAGATCAACATATTCGACCGTCCGAACCTCTTTCGGGCCGGGAGCGTCCGTCTCGGCCTCCACCCGGAAAGGAGCCATCAAAAGAACCCACACCATCAAAAAAACAGACCCGTGCCTCATCGAGGAACGGGTCTATCACAAAGGTTTACTGATTAAAATGACCGTTTACGGCTTTTCTTGGACGATTTCGCGACACGCGTTCGCAATGTCCGCCATCTGCGGCACCGATGCGCTCTCGAGGTTGTCGGCAAGACCGATCCCCGGAACATGCGCTCCGGCAAGAAGCCTCGGGCGGGCATGGAGCGAATAAAAATGCTCCTCGATGGTACGACGAAGAAGGTGCTCGCCGAAGTTCGTCACCTCGGTGTCCTCGTTCACGAAGATCACCCGCTTGGTCTTTTGAATCGAGGCAGAGATCATCTTCCAGTCATACGGCCAGAGGGTTCTCATGTCGATCACCTCGACCGAGATGCCTTCCTGACGGAGCTGGTCGGCAACATCACGCGCGATCAGCACGTGGCGCCCGTAGGTCACCACGGTGACCTGCGAGCCTTCCCGGACGATTTTTCCCTCGCCGATCGGCACGGTGTAATCCTGGAGCTCGGGCCATTTCGGCTTCCATTTCGAGCGATCCCCGAGCGGAGCATCGATCATTTCCTTCAGTTGTTTCTTGCCTTCGGCGGTCAGAGGCGGCTCGCCCGGAATCGCCTCCTCGCCCTCGACCCGAAGAAGCGCCTTCGGCTTCAGATACATGGTCGGGTTCTGATCCTTCAGGCACGCCAGCATCAACCCGTACGCATCGAGCGGATTCGAAGGCATGACGATCTTGAAGCCCGGAATGTGGGTCATCATCGCATCGAACGAATGCGAGTGATAAATCGAACCGCGGATTCCCGCGCCCACCGGAGTCATGATCGTAAACGGACTGGGCCAATCGCCGTTCGAAGCCCAAGTCGACATTCCGCCGAGCTTCAACAAGTCGATCGTGTTGTAAATATAATCGCAGAACTGGATCTCCGCGACCGAGCGGACATTCGCGAAGCCGAGGCCGATTGCGGCTCCCACGATCCCGCGCTCATCGAGCGGAGAGTTCCAGGTCGTGGTGAGACCTTGGGTGCAAGTGAACACACCTCCGAGTGGAGGACCGACGTCCTCTCCGAATACATGTTCGAGTCCGAGATTCTTCTCGCCATAATGAAGGGCCATACGGATGGCCTGTGCCATGTTTGCCATTACCAGTACCTCCCTTTCTGACCATAGTAGACATGGTCATAGATGGTATCGCCGCTCGGAGCGGGTTCGGTTTTCACCTGTTTGCTCTGCTCGAGCATGGTGGTGTTGTACTCCTCGCGGATTTTTTCCATCTCCGCGCGCTTCAGAATGCCGGCCTTGTCGAGTTTCTTCTCGAATTCGACCAGACAGTCTTCCTCGCCGGGCACGAAGTTCGCGCCGCTTGCCGAGGAATGGCCGTACAGGCGGGATACTTTGGCCTCGAGCAGGAAGGGCTTTCGCTCTTCCCGCACATAGCGGATCGCCTCTTCGAGGGCAAACCAGCTCTCTTCGACATCATTGCCGTTGATCACCCGGTTCTTGATTCCGAATGCGTTTCCGCGGGCGGCAATGGAGTCTCCGCCGAACTGGTTGCAGTGCGGGGTCGAGATTCCGACGCCGTTGTTGGTCACGATCATGAGCATCGGAAGCGGAAGCACCGGACGCGATGCCCACACCAGCGCCGAAGCGAAATCGCCTTCGGCAGTGCCGGAATCGCCGCCGTTCACGATCGTGATTCCCTTGCAGCCCTTGCGCGTTTGCGCGACTGCGGTTCCGATCGCGGTCAGGTACTGGGTCTCGATGGTCGAAGACACGGGAACCACGTTCCAGTCCCGCTTGGAGTAATGGTTGCCGAAGTTCCTTCCGCCCGAATACGGATCGGTGGCGGTGTTCTTCATTTGTCTCATGGAGTCGATCGGCTCGGCGCCCATCGCGAGCAGGATCGGGCTCGACCGGTAATGCAGATGAAGATAATCGTGGTCCAGACCGGACCCTTTCCGGACCTGTAGCCCGAGAGGGACGCTGAACGCCTCTTCTCCCGGCCCTCCAATCCAGAAATAGCCGTCATTTTGTTTGTACATTCGGATCAGGCGCTCCTCCAGAACCCGCGATTTCACCATCAAATCGTGGATCTGAACGAGCTTCTTGCGCTCGAGCTTGAATTTCATAGGCGCGCAGAATAGCGGAAAGGGGCAAACGGCACAATTCAAAACCTCTTGAAGGATTTCAAAAACCGGATTCGTTGATGGCGGCCGGAACTCACCCGAGCAAACCCTTCAACCGAAACAGGAGCTTCCGCTCGAACTCTCCTTCAGACTGCAGAAGAAGCGTCTTCAGGCCCGAGCCCGTGAGATCCTTCTGGATGGCCGGCGGAACCGCATCCAGAAGCCCCTCCCGCCCGAGAACCGCCCCCATTCCGGCAAGCGCTCGCGCATACCCTTGCGAGGTGTAGATCGAAACCGGATTGAGCTTCTTCCAGCCCGAAACCAGCGCCTCGATGATCTCGCGCAGTTCGCGGTCATCCAGAAGCCCGCCCCGAAACCCGCCAGTCACGATCCCCGCGCCCCAGGAATCGAGCATCGGGCCATAGGGAATCAGGAAATCCGCCGATTTTCGAAGCCCTTTCGGCGCACGCAGAGCGAAGTTCCGATGATTCTCGGCGGCGAGCATGGCCTGATAGACCTTGCCCGCTTCGATAAATGGAGTCCGGGGATTCCGTGCATCCTCGTGCCCCGAGCGGTAGACCCTGCGCTTCAAGACGTCATTCTCGTCGATTCCGAACGCATCGAACATCCGGTCCAAGTCGCCCAGATTGTGGGCGATGGCGGCAACACCGAACAGATACTTCTTCATCGTTCCGGTGTCGGGCTCGTTCAAAAATCGCTCACGGAGTTCGCACAGAACCCGCTCCTCGCGCGCCACCTCAGCCTCGATCTCTTCTCGAATCCGCGCGAGCTCTCCGGAATGAATCCGCTTTGCCGTCGCATATGCACCCATGGCGACCGTAAGCCACTCCCCTTGATGCCCCGAAAGCCGCTCCGTTCCGGACCCGACATACCGCCGCGAAACCGGCGCCTCGTCCCAATGCAGAAGCTCGAGAGTCCGCTCCAGCATGGGCAAGAATTCGTCCTCGGAATGCACGAACGACCAGAGTTTTTCGCGAATCGCAAGATCGACATCGGTCGGAACAAAGGTCCCCACCGTGGCATAGTGGGCCGAAACGCATAGATCGAAATACCCCCACAAATCAGACTCGTCCGGAAGGTGTGCCGCGGCTTTACGCAGAATTCCGACATACGGAGGCGCCGGATCATCCGGGCCCCCCGAAAAAAGGAAGGGCGCGGTGTTTCGGACCAATCCAAGAAGCGTCTCGCTCCGGATTCCCGGGTTTTTAATGAAAGGTCTTTTGTCGCTCATCCCGCCGACTCCGCAAGAAGATCTATAACTCGGCCCAATTTCGTCCGATCCCGACATTCACAACGAGCGGCACCCGGAGCGAGATCGCGCTTTCCATGACCGAGGTCACCAGTTGCTTCACCCGCTCCGCCTCTTCGCGGGGACACTCCAGAACCAGCTCATCGTGCACCTGCAGAAGGATCTTCGAGCGCAGGCCTTGCGCTTTCAGCTCGCGATGGAGCCGCACCATCGCCACCTTGATCAGGTCGGAGGCACTGCCCTGGATCGGACTGTTCATCGCCATGCGCTCAGCATTGCTCCGGATGGCGGGATTCGAGGATCGAATCTCGGGAAGCGCACGCTTCCGCCCGAGCAGCGTCGTCACGAATCCGTTCTCGCGGGCGTGCGCCACTTGCTCGTCCAAAAACGCCTTCACACGCGAATAGCGGTGGAAGTACTGATCGATCATTTTTTTCGATTCGCCGCGCGAGATGTGCAGCTCTTCGGCCAGACCGAAGGCGGTTTTTCCGTACATGAGTCCGAAGTTGATCGCCTTCGCCGAGGAACGCTCGGCATCGGTGACCTCGGCCGGATTCTTGTGGAAGATCTCCCCTGCGGTCCGACGGTGCACATCCTCGCCTTTTTGAAAGGACTCCATCAGAACCGGATCTTCGCTCATGTGAGCCAGGATCCGGAGCTCGATCTGCGAGTAATCGGCCGAAAGAAGCACATTTCCCTCGTCGGCGATGAACGCCTCACGGATCTTTTGTCCGCGCGCGGTGCGCACCGGAATGTTCTGGAGGTTCGGTTCGGAGCTCGAGAGCCGTCCCGTCGCGGTGCCAGTCAGATGAAAACTCGTGCGCACCCGCGAATCCGCGTGATCCCGGAGTTCCTGGAGCGGAATCACATAGGTGCCTTTCAGCTTTGCGATTTCGCGGTACTCCAGAATGAGTTTCGGTGCGGGATGAAGCCCGATCAAGGCCTCCAGGACCGAGGCATCGGTCGAGAACCCCGACTTGGTTTTTCCTTGCGGCGGAAGTGAGAGTTCCTCGAAAAGAAAACCCGCGAGTTGCTTCGGCGAGTTCAGATTCAAAGAGGGATTTTTCGAAAATCCGCGGATCTTGGCCTCGATTGCCGAAATCTCCTCCTGAAAAGCACCCTCGAGTCTCTTCAGGAAATCCACATTGACTTTGATTCCGGCGTCTTCCATGTCGGCCACGACCTCGACCATGGGCAGATCCACCTCGCGAAACAGCGACTCCACGCCCGAAATCCGGAGCTCGAGCTCGAGTTTTTCCCAGAGCGCATAGGCGCACCATGCGTCCTCGGCCGAGTAGTTGGTCGCGGCTTCGATCGAGACCTCGGCGAAGCTGATCTGGGCGGCGCCCTTCCCGGTCACCTCCTCGTACGTCTTCACGTCGTAGTTCAGATATTTCTTCGAGAGATAATCCAGATTGTGCCGGCCGCTCGAATCGATCGCGTAGGCGGCAACCATGGTGTCGGCGCGGATCCCCCGAAGAGGAATCCCCTGCGCACGCATCACCCGGAGATCATACTTCAGATTCTGCCCGATTTTGCCGTACTCCGGGGATTCCAGAAAGGGCGCGAGTTCCCGGAGGACCAGCCCGGCATCGAGCTGCGAACCGGGTCCGGCCTCGTGACCCACCGGAATATAAAACGCCCCCCGGGAATCCGTGGCGATCGCGATTCCGACAAGTTTGGCCTGACGGGGGTCGAGCGAAGTCGTCTCGGTGTCGAAGGCGAATTCCTTCTTCTCGCGGATCGAACCAAGAAGCGAGTCGAGCTCCGTCTTCGTGCTCACGGTGCGGAATTCGAGAGAGCGTTTGGGCGAAACCGGCGACTCGTCGATCGCGGGCGCGTCCTGGGCGGCCCCCATCGCGGAATATTTCGAAAAAAGGGATTTGAAATTGAGCCGTTTGCAGAACTCAAGAAGTCCCGCGTGCACGCGGAACTCGAATGCCGCCCGATCGGTGGTGATCGCAAGATCGATGTCTTCCTTCAGCGTGGCGAGCTCCTGCGAGAGCAGGGCGAGTTCTTCGCCCTCGACGATCATGTCGCCCTTTTTTCCTTTGATTTTACCCGTTTTTGCCGCGTCGATCACCGACGAAAGCGTGCCGAACTCGTTCAAGAGGACCGAGGCGCCCTTCGGGCCGATCCCCGTGATTCCGGGGATGTTGTCCGAGGAATCGCCGACCATCGCGAGATAATCCCGCACCTGCGAGGGCTTCACTCCGAACTTCTCGATGACCTCGTGCTCGGTGTAGTGCAGATCCTTCATCGTATCCCAGAGCTGGGTCTTCGAATCGACAAGCGCCATGAGGTCCTTGTCGCCGCTGACGATCACGCACCGGTGGCGAGGATCCTCCCGGATCCAGGTCTTGTCGAGCGTTGCGATCAGGTCATCGGCTTCGACCCCGCTCTGCCGGAACGAGGGGATCCCCATCTCGCGCACCAGCTCCTCGATGAGATCGAACTGGGGAAGAAGCATCTCGGGCGGGGCCGCACGGTTCGCCTTGTATGCGGGATAGCGGAGCTTCCGGAAAGAGGGCTCCTTCGAGTCGTAGACCACCGCAAGAAACTTCGGATCGACCTCGTCGATGAGCCGCCCGAGCATGGAGGCGACGCCATAAACGGCGTTCACGGGGGTTCCGTCGGGTGCGGTCAACTCGCGCACGGCATAGAACGCGCGAAAGATGAAAGAGCTGATGTCGATCAGATAAAGCGTATTGTACGAGGATTTCATGATTTCGATTCCCGGATGACAAAACTGCCGGCGAGCACGTCGCCCAATCGTTGCTTACCCGGAGCACGGGCGATGAGACTGAGCTCGATCAGACCGAAAGGGAGGGCGGTCAACAGCGCCAGAATCCAGCCCCAGAAGGGAATTACCATCAAAAAGGTAACGATTCCGACCGGAATATTGCGAATGACGGAGAGCTTGATTCCGATCGGCCTGCCGCTCTCATCGACGACCCGGATCCCGAGAAGTTTTTTTCCGGGACTTTGCCCGGCCAGCGCTCGGATCGGCAATCCGTCAGCTACAAGAGAATAGAAGAACCCGATCAGGGCACCCGCCCCGCCCTTGATCAAAAGCCCGAGAGCAAGGGCGATCAGGAGATCCGTGAATTTCGCGAAAAGCCGGGATTGGAGGCTCGCGTGATCCAGAATCTCACCCTTTCAGAAAAAAACGGTCCATGAGGTCCACCAGCGAGTGGACGATGAAAATATGGGTCTCCTGGATCCGGCTGGAATTCTTCCCGCCCGCAACATTCAGATTCACATCCGAGAGCTCCCGGAGGGCGCCTCCGCTCCCTCCGGTCATCGACACCACGCGGATCCCTTTTTCACGGGCGGCCTCGACCGCCCGGAGCACGTTTTTGGAATTCCCCGAGGTCGAGATGGCCAGCAGGACATCTCCCGGAAGACCGAGTCCGCGAACCTGCTTTTCGTAAATAACATCGAATGAATAATCGTTCGCGATCGCAGTCAGATTCGATGTATCGGTGGTAAGGGCCAGGGCGGGAAGCGGATTCCGTTCGATCAGCATCCGGCCCACCATCTCGGCGGCCATGTGTTGGGCATCCGCGGCCGAGCCGCCGTTTCCGCAAATCATCAATTTGTGACCGGAGCGGATGGAGGACGAAATGATCTCGCAGGCCCGGATCAGAAGATCCTGGTTCTCATCGAAGAACTTTTTTTTCGCAGACAACGACTCCTCAAAGGTGTCTTTCAGATAAGTACGAACGGGATCCATCGGATTTGTCAAAGCCTCCATCAAGCCTGTCTATTGGAACTCGGGTCAGTTAGTGGTACGATAAATCCATGGCGAATTCAAAAAATGTTTTGCAAGCGACCGATTCGAACCTCGAAACCGAGGTCATGAAAAACCCCGGGCTCACCCTCGTCGATTTTTGGGCGGAATGGTGCGGCCCCTGCCGCGCCCTGGGACCCACCATTGATGCTCTCGCGGACCAGTACGCGGGACGGGTGAAGGTCTTCAAGTTGAACGTCGACGAGAATCCGTCTTCGGCCACGCGATTCAATGTCCGCGGCATCCCCACCGTTCTGATCCTGAAGAACGGCCAAGTGCTGGAGCAACTCGTGGGCAACCAGCCGAAGGACTCCTACGTTTCCGCGATCGACAAGAATCTCTGAAATCCTGCTCCTGATGCCGGTCAATCTCTGAAAAAAACCGGAATCTCCCGACGGAGGTTCCGGTTTTTTCCGTTGATCTTTTGACCGGACCTCTCCTAGACTTTTGCTCTGGACCGGAACCGGTTTTCAACGGAGGAAAGACATGGACCCTCAGGCATCCCAGCTGGGAATGATCACAGCCCTCCAACAAGGGGGATTTTCGACCGGATTGATCGCGCTCACCATGGCCGTGTCGGTGGCCTTCATATTGGAGCGGACGATCCGGCTGTTCCTGCAACTCAGCATCAACGGCCGCTCCTTTATGGCCGAGATCCAGACTTATCTTTTGAACAACGATCTCGACGGCGCGCTTCGCGTCTGCAATGGCGCCGGGAATGCGGCCCTCCCGCGGGTCATCAAAGCGGGGCTCATGCGGGCCTCCCGAAAAGAGGAACAGATCCAGAACGCGATCGATGCCGCGGCTCTCGAGGTGATCCCCCAGCTCGAACGCAACCTTCCCTATCTTGCGCTGATCGCGAACGTCGCAACCCTCCTCGGACTCCTCGGGACGATTTCCGGGCTCATCCGTTCGTTCGCCGCCATCTCCACCGCCGACCCCGCCCAGCGACAGGCGCTTCTTTCGGCGGGGATTTCGGAGGCGATGTTCGCGACCGCCTTCGGACTCGTGGTGGCCATCGCGACCATGATCGCGCACTCGATTCTGTCGTCGAAAGCCTCCCGCATCGTCTCGGACATCGACGAGCATAGCGTGAAGCTCCTTGATTTGCTTTCGGCCCGGAAAGTCCAGCATTCCTCCGAGAGATAGCGCGGAACCCCCATGCTGAAACGCCCCTCATCCCGCCGGCACTCTTCCCCGCAGGAGATTCAGATCAATCTGATTCCCATGCTGGACGCGCTCGTGACGATGATCTCGTTTTTGATGTACACGATGGCGTTTCTCTCGCTCTCGATGATCGAGAGCCCCCTTCCGATCGTCAGCACCGAAGAAAACGAGGTTCAACTGAAGGACAAACCCCTTCAGCTCACCCTCACGCTCCGCGAGCAGGATGTGCTGGTGTGGAGCCCCTTCGAGCTGATTCCGCAAACCGCGCTACCGAACCGCCCCGATGGTTCGATCGACATCCTGCGGCTTCATGAGCGGCTCATCGAGATCAAGCAAAAATTCATGGCCGAAAAAAAACTCATTCTCGTGCCCCGTGCCGACACCTCGTACGAAACCATCGTAGCGGTGCTGGATGCCGCACGAAGCCTCGACCGGACGGACCCCGTCCTGTCGATCCTGAACGAGAAAACCGGTGTCCGCGAGCAAGTGAAACAGCTTTTTCCCGAGACCGTCTTCGGAAACCTGCTCGGAGGAACCGACTGATGGCTCCGGCACGATCGATCCGGCAACGCAGGGTCCGTCGAAAAATCCACAAGGATTTCGACCTTCAGCTGACCTCGATGATGGACATCCTGGTCATCATCCTCGTGTTTCTTTTGAAGAGCTATTCCGCGAGCACGAACTCCTTTTCTTCGGTGCCGGGCCTCGCAATGCCGGCGTCCAAGAGCGAGCAACTACCGCCGGACTCCCTGCATCTGATCGTCACACCCGAAGCGATCACCTTCGAGGGCGTGCGTGTGATCGAGTTCGCGCAGTCTGCAGAATCGCTTTCTTCCGGGCAGGCCTCCTACTCGTTCAAGACGGAGGACCTCGACGAGGGCGGAATGCGCATCGCTCATTTGTACGATGCGCTCACCAAAGCGCGCGAAAAGGCCGAGCTCTTGCGAGCGAAGTCCTCGGCCCGGGATGAAAAGGGAAACCCGCTGCCGTTTGATGGCATTCTTGCCATTCAAGCCGACAAACGGGTCAAATACGACACTTTACGAAAAATCATGTACACCGCCGGAGCGGCACGGTTCCACACCTTCCGGCTCCTCGCCACCCGGATCGAGTGACTGGCGCACGCCTTCAGGCGACACTTTCGCTCGCGGCCCCTCCGGCCACGATCTCGACAAAAATTTTTCCTGCGGAACTCTCGAACGGAATCACCACGCATTTCCCCTGCCCCAAGTCCCGCGCATCGTGTTCGGTTCCCCAAACGGCGACCGGTAGTGCCATCCCGACGGGCTTTCCGAGGTTGCCGAGTTCCACCTTGGCCTGGCCCAGGATCATGTTCGCGAGCTCCGCGGCCAGATCGGCGTTCTCGGCCGAAACCGCAGAGACCTCCTCGCCGAAGAGGCTCTTCACGAGGGCGAAAAAAACCGAATCCTCCATGCTGATCGCCAAGGAGCCCGAAAACGACTTCGAGTCGATCGGGATCAGCCCGCTGATCTTGCCCATGAGCCGGCCCCCGCCCCCTTCTTTCATATAGGGCTTCCCGGCCTTCAGCTCGAGCGAGCATTGCACCTGAAACACCCGTATGGCGGCCCTAAGGAAGGGCGCCATGAACTGGGGGTCGATGTCGCGGTAGTTCGTTCCGGGACTCATCCTCCTCCCTTCGGTCATCCCGCCTCATTTCTTGAGCCGGAACTACCCCCTTCTAAGTCTCGGCATTTTTTGCCATACTGGGCCCCTTATGGGAGCACAATGGAAAGCACCGCTTAAAGCGGCGGCCGCCGCAAAAAAGGGCGCCATCATCAGCAAATTGACGAAAGAACTCATCGTCGCCGCAAAACTCGGCGGGCCGGACCCGGCCTCGAATTTTCGCCTGCGGGGCGCGATCGAGGATGCACGAAAAGCCTCCGTTCCCCGCGATACGATCGAACGCGCCATCAAGCGCGGCGCGGGTCTTCTCGATGACCCGATCGTATACGAAACCATTTTGTACGAGGGCTTTGCACCCCATCAGGTTCCCGTAATCGTGGAGTGCCTGACCGAGAACCGGAACCGTACCGCTGCCGACATCCGCGTTGCCTTCCGGAAGGGGCAACTGGGCTCTTCGGGTTCGGTCGCCTGGATGTTCGACCGCAAGGGAGTGGTCGAAGCCCATCACGGCGATGCCTCGGCCGATCTCGAGGGTGCCGCGATCGAAGCCGGCGCCGATGAAGTGACCACCATTCCCGCATCCGAGGGGCAACCCTCGGGCGGCGTGATTGCGCGATTCTTATGCTCCCCGACCGAGTTCGATGCCGTGAACAAGAACCTCTCGGCCGCGGGCTGGAATGTGCTCAATTCGGAACTGAGCTACCTTGCCAAGAATTTTGTCGATCTTTCTTCGGAGCAGTCGAAAGAAGTCGCGGACTTTTTGAGCGAAATTGACGACTCCGATGATGTGCACCGGATCTACGTCGCGCTGAAGCCGGGCAACTGACGGGCGATCTCCGGCACGGCTTCGTTCATGAATACCGCCGTCCACGCCGAACCTGCGGTTTCGGCGGGAGTGGTCGCAAGATAGTTTCTTCCGAACCGTTCCAGAAAGCGCTGATCCAGCTCTGCGAAATTCCGGGCGTGGAATGCGGCGAGATCTTTCGGACCGAAAAACACCCAGATCCCCTGCCTCATTCCGCGGTTTCGTACGCAGGCCTTCTCGATCTCGTGGGCGACCCGCCCCATGGTGTGGCGCACATTCACTTCGATCACGGGCACCACAAAGAGCATTCCGTCCTGATTCCGGGCCACCATCGAATCGATTCCGAATGGTCCGCGGTAGCCAAGCTCGAACAGGTGCGAAGAAACCCGTTCGTGCACCGGACCCCACTCCCCTTCCTGCTCGCGGATGACTTTTGCCGCCGCATGCAATGATCCTGCGCGGGCGGGATCTCCCAAAAAAGCACCCTGGTACTGATGCAAATCATCGGTCACAAAAACACGGGGCTCGAAGCGGATCAACTTCCCGACCGCGGTCCACTCGTACTGGACCGAGAAATCGCATTTCTTTTGATAAAACGGCTCCAGAACGAGCGCGTCCCCCCGAAGGAGGCGTTTTTCGAGTTTTTGAATCGTGGCCGGGTCCTCGAGCATCGCACGCTCGAGATGCAAATGACCTCTTCCGCTCGTGCCGACCGAGGATTTCACCAAGACCTCTTCCGCTCCGGGGAGCGCATCCGACGCACGAGCAAGATCCTCCCGCGTCCGGAGCACGACTCCGGGAGTGCCCAGGAATTCCTTCCAGTACGCTTTCGAATGGAGTTTCTCTGCGGGAAGAGAACGCGAAAACGTGGGAGGATTCCTTAGTTTCGGGGCAATCGCGTCCAGGCGTTTCCAAGCACCCGGCGAAAACCCCCAGGGCTTGAATTCTCCGAATGCCGGATAACGCCGCAATTCCTCGGGCCCCGTGATGATCTCGGGAAGCGCTCCTCGCACCTCGTGAATCCGCCCGGAAAACAAAGCGGATGGCCTTCTCGAAAGTTCAAGAACATCCTCCTCGCGGGAAAGAAAAATCATCAGCGGCTCCAGATCCACGATCTTTTCGCGAAGGGAGGCCGGAAGCGTCGGCAGGGATGCTTCGATCTCGCACTGGGGATTGAACCACAAGAAATCAGGAAACCGCCCCCGAGAGCCGCCTGCGACTTTCACTTCTTGAATGAACTCGGCAGAAAGCCCCGCCTCCCGCCTCGACTCCGCGGCAAACAGGCGCGCTCCTCGTGCGCGCCTGGCCGAGAGCGGAAACGGCAGGGCGGCACGGTAGGCCTCGAAGTCAGATTCGAACCCGGGATCGCGCCAATGCTGAAACCACTTCCATCCATGCCCCACATGCCGGACTTCGTCGTCATGCACGGCACGGAGGATTCCGGCCGTTTTCGGATCGCCGATGCCGCTCTCGAAAAGCGCGGCGTACTCGAGCGCGAAATCGAGATTCGCCTGCTCGAAGGTGAGGCTCATCCGCGCCACAAAATCAAACGGACTTCGAATGTCGCGCAGATGGCTCCAAAAGTAGTGATTCAGGGGAACCGCCCCGAAAGGCACCCCGCATTCTTCCATTCTCCCAAGATAACTTCGAAGATGCCTTTGCTCTTCTTGAAGGATTCCGAATACGCCCTTTTTGAATGCTTCCGGCGCATCCGGAAACCGCAAAAGCACATAGGCCATGGTCTCGATCGCGAGAAGCTCGTGATTCGCAAAAAAATGAAGAAGTCTTCCCCTCGCCCGCTCATCGCGAAGAAGCTCTGATTTTTTCGGAAACGCCGGGGATGCGCCTTCGATCGCACCATGGAACGTGCGCAAAGCGCCGTCACGGCCGGGGGATTCCAGAACATCGATCGGGGAACGTCGATCGAACTCGAGGAATTGATAGGACGCACCCGATCCAGCCAGCTTGTGACTGAGCGTTCCCCCGAGGAGAATCTCGCGCAAGATCTCGTCACCGGAACCCATGAGCCGGTCCCGCCCTCAGCTGAACCGCGCCTGGTACAGCAGGTACAACATGATCACCATGAAGATGACGATCGGAATCTGAAGGATCGCGAACAAAAAGAGCGGGCTTTTTCGCACCGGGACCTGAAAGGAGTCCTTGGACTTGGTTTCGGGACTTTGCGGGGAATCGCTCACGCTGCCTGCTTTCTGAGCCGCGAATGGCGGACTCCGTACAGAAAGTATACCGCAAGGCCGGCAACAAGCCAGATCCCGAAGCGATACCAGTTCACGATTCCGAGCTCGGTCATGAGGTAAGCGCAGGTCGAGAGCCCGAGAAGCGGAATGAGCGAGAATTCGCGCAAAAATGCCGCCGCGCCGAGATACACCATCATGAACAAAAAGATCGTGAGCGGAATCCGATGCTTGAAAACTTCAAACCCCGTGGCGCCCGGATTCGCGGGATCGAAGTTCCCGAGATAATTCAAAAGACTCTCGTACCCGAACTGATGCCAGCAAATCGCAGAAATCAGAACAAGCGCCGGAAAAATCCACTTCGCATTGATATAAGGCACATAGAACCGTCCCGGCACACGCTCGCGTCTCGGGTCCTGGCTCAGCACTCCGGCGCAAACGATGGCGAACGCAAAAAGAGTCCCGATCGAGGTCAGATCGGTGACCTCCGTCAGGTTCATGAACATGCACGGCACTCCGACGATGAATCCCGCAACAAGCGTCGAGAACCACGGTGTCTTGTACTTCGGATGGATCGCCGCAAATACGGGCGGCAGGAGCCCGTCCCGGCTCATCGCCATCCAGATCCGCGGCTGACCGAGCTGGAACACCAGGAGCACCGTGAAGAGCGCAATCACGGCACTGATCGCGATCACGCCCGAAATCCAGTTCACATTCGCGCCTTCAGGTCCGAACACATAGGCGAGCGGATCGCCCACCGAAAGATGATCATAACGGACCACGCCGGTCAGAACGAGCGTCACGAGCACATACAGAACCGTGCAAATCAGAAGCGAGTAAATCATGGCCCTAGGCAGGTCTTTTTGCGGATTCCGGCACTCTTCGGCCGTGGTCGAAATCGCATCAAAGCCAATGTATGCGAAGAAAATCGCCGAGACCCCCTTCATCACCCCCGTGATGCCGTTCGGGGCGAAGGGAGACCAGTTCTCGGGCTTGACGTACAAGGCCCCGAGCCCTACCACCAAAAGGAGCACAAGAATCTTGAGGGCGACCATCGCATTCGCAACGCGCTTTGATTCCTGGATGCCGACATACACGATTGCGGTGACGAGAATGGTCGCGATCACGGCCGGAAAATGAAAAATCAGATGCAACCCGAAGATCTGGGGAGAACCGGTCCAGGCCTCATAGCCGTGAACCGAGGCGAGGGACAGACCTGTTGCTTGCAGATCGGTAAAGGCGACTCCCGAGTCGAGCGCGGCTTTCACTTGCTCATATCCGCGCGAAGCCGAGAGGAGATCCATCGTAAGCCAGGAGGGCATGTGGATTCCGTACCCCGAAAGAAGCGAGTTCAGATAATCGCCCCAAGAGATCGCCACCGCGATGTTTCCGATCGCGTACTCCATGAGCAAATCCCAACCGATGATCCAGGCCAGAAGCTCGCCCAAAGAGGCATAGGCGTACGTGTAGGCCGATCCCGCCACCGGAATGCGCGAGGCGAATTCGGCGTAACAGAGTGCCGAGAACGCGCAGGCGATCGCGGTGAACAAGAACAAAAAAACCGTGGCGGGTCCGCCATTCGAGGCGGCGGTTCCCACGGTCGAGAAGATTCCTGCCCCGATCACGGCGGCGATTCCGAGCGAAGTCAGATCCCAAACCCCGAGAGTCCGTTTCAGTCCTTCGGGAAGCGAGCCTCCGTGCGCAGAACTGTGTGCCGGACTGTGTGCCGAACCCTCCACCGTGGCCTCGACTAAAATCTGCGGAATCGGCTTCGTACGGAACAAAGATTTCCATGACATTGGCTTGACGCCCTCCCTGAAAACAGTATGATTGCGAGTCGGGATTGAACACCAATCGGGAGATTTTCACAATGGCAAATCTGTTCCAAAAAAAGGACCTCGCAAAACTGATTTCAGATGCGGGAGATCCGAACGCGTCCGAACACGCTCAAGGTGCGGGAACCTTGAAGCGGCACCTGACCGCACTGAACCTGACCCTGCTCGGCGTGGGCGGCATCATCGGAGCCGGGATTTTCTCGCTGACCGGCATCGCGGCGGCGAACTACGCCGGCCCCGGAATCGTGTTCAGCTTCATCATCGGAGGCATTCTTTGCGCCTTCGCAGGGCTTTGTTATGCCGAAATGGCGGCCATGGTGCCTGTCTCGGGCTCGGCTTACGCCTACTCCTACGCGACCCTCGGCGAACTCGTGGCGTGGATCATCGGCTGGGACCTGATTCTCGAATACGCATTCGGCTCGGTGACTGTTGCGGCGGCCTGGTCCGGATATTTCGTCTCGCTCTTCCAGAAAACCCTCGGAATCGAAATCACCGATTCCATGCTCCGGCTCACCAAGGGGCCCTGGGAAATGGTCACGCTTGCCGACGGAAGCATGGTTCACGGAATCTGGAACCTTCCGGCCAGCGTAGTTGCCATCATTGCCGGCCTGATTCTGTACAAGGGCATCCGCGAGAGCGCGACCGTGAACAATCTGGTCGTGGCGATCAAACTTGCGATCATCCTCTCGTTCATTGCGATCGGCTGGGGCGTGATTGATTCGATGAACTGGCAGGCGAACCCGAACGCGACGGGGCTCATGGGGTTTGTTCCCGAAGTCGCCGAATCCATGCGGAACGGCGAATCGATTCTGAGCTTCGGCTGGCCGGGAGTCCTGACCGGCGCGGGAGTCGTGTTCTTTGCTTACATCGGCTTCGATGCCGTTTCGACCACCGCCCAAGAGGCGAAGAATCCGCAGAGGGATCTGCCGATCGGAATTCTCGCATCGCTCTTCATCTGCACTGCGATTTACATCCTGATGGCGCTCGTGATGACCGGCGTGGTTCCGTATCGCGAACTCGGGGTACCCGATCCGGTTGCGGTCGGAGTGGATCGGATCGTGAGCCTGCGCGGCTGGAGCCCGGGAGCCCAGCACACCCTCTCGTTTGCGGTGAAGCTCGGGGCCCTCATGGGACTCACCTCGGTGATCCTCGTGCTCATGCTCGGACAAACGCGGATTTTTTACGCCATGGCGAAAGACGGGCTTCTTCCCTGGTTTGATCAGGTTCATAAGGTGTTCCACACTCCGCACAAGGCCACGACGATCACGGCCTTGTTTGTCGCGGTTTGTGCGGGCTGCATGCCCATGAGCCTTGTCGGGGAGCTGGTTTCGATCGGCACCCTGCTCGCCTTCGTTCTGGTGTGCGTGGGCGTGGTGATTCTCAGAATCAAGTCACCCGAAACCCCGAGACCCTTCAAAACCCCGCTCTTCTGGTTTGTCGGTCCCGCAGGCGCACTCTCGTGCCTCTGGGTGATGTCGAGCCTGCCGCGCGACACGTGGATCCGTCTTGCTGTGTGGCTTGTGATCGGATTCGTGGTTTATTTTGCCTACGGCATCCACCATTCCAAGCTCAGAAAGAATTCCGGACATGGCCTCCCGTCTTACCCCGAAGCAAAAGCAGACACTTGATTGGATCGAGGAGTTTTCACGGACCCGGGGCACGTTTCCCTCTCGCAGGGAAATCGCCTCGGGTCTCGGACTCTCCTCGCCCGCCACCATCCAACAACACATCGAGGCCCTCGAAAAGAAGGGCTTCCTGAAGCGCGGAGAAGCCCACGAAAGTCGCGGACTCGAATGGACCGCACGCTCCAGACGACTGTTCCAGGAGCAACCCGATCTCGAGACCGTCCCCCTGATCGGGACGATTGCGGCAGGGTTTCCGATCGAGGTGTTCCCGGAGCCCGAACAAAAACAAATTCCGCTTCAAGCGTTTTTGAGAAACGAACGAGGAGGCGTCTCCCGCGAGGGAATCTTCATGCTCGCCGTTCGGGGGGATTCGATGATCGAAGACGGAATCCTACCCGGGGACTGGGTGATCCTGAGAAAATCCTCGTCCGCACGACCGGGCGAGACCGTGGCGGCGCTCTTGAACGGCGAAGCAACACTGAAACGATTTCAAAAAACCCCGCGTGGTCCCGAGCTTCACCCGGCGAATCTGCGCTACCCGGTCCTTTCGATCCGGGAGGGCGACCGCTTTCAAATTCAAGGAATTCTGATCGGACTTCTTCGTCAATATTCTTGAACTCTCGCCTCGAAGCGACCATACTCTGCCCGTGTCATTCCGCGAATCCAAACCTCTTTTTGCGATCTTCTTCATTGTTTTCGTGGATATCCTCGCATTCACCCTGATTCTTCCGTATTTGCCGTTCTACGCCGAGCGTTTCGGCGCGACCCCGACCCAGGTGGGACTGATTGTCACGAGCTTCTCGCTTTGCCAGTTTTTGGCAGGACCGGTGCTCGGTCATCTTTCGGACCGAGTCGGACGAAAACCGATTCTGATCACAAGTCAGATCGGGACTTGCGTGGGCTTTGTGATCCTCGCGCTTTCGAACAACCTTTGGATGGTGTACCTCTCGCGAATCCTGGACGGAATCACCGCCGGAAACCTCACGGTCGCGCAGGCCGCGATCTCGGACATCACCAAACCCGCCGATCGGGCGCGGGCGTTCTCGTGGATCGGTGTCGCCTTCGGGACGGGTTTTTTCATCGGTCCCGCGATCTCAGGACTCCTCTCGCACTTCGGGCCAGAGGCTCCGGCATGGGGAGCGGCATTCATCTCGCTTTGCTCGATCTTCTCGACCGCCGTTTTGTTCCGGGATTCGGGCCCGATGCTCGAGACCAAAAAACCGTTCCGGGTATCGCGATCCGACCTTCTTCGCGCCCTTGATCTGCGGCCCTTGGCGCATTATCTACGCCATCCGGGGCTGAAGCCGATCTTGCGCCAGTTCTTTTTCTTCAACGTGTCGTTTTCGGCGCACATTTCGTGCTTCGCCCTTTTTGCCGAGCGCGTGCTGACCTGGAATGGAAAGCCCTTCGGGCCCACGGAGGTCAGTTACCTCTACGCGTATCTCGGGTTCCTCGGAATCGCCGTGCGCAGCTGGCTCATCGGTCTTTTGATTCGCAGATTCGGCGAGCGCGGCACCTCCAAAATCGGCTTCCTCGCCCAAGGCCTAGGATTCGGCGCCTACGCCTTCGTGACCGATATTCCCGGGGCTCTGATTGCCTCGACGCTCTCGAGCATCGGTTCGGGACTGATCCGGCCCTCGCTGAGCGCGCGAATGTCGCATGAGGTGAGCCCGAAAGAGCAAGGCGCGATCTTCGGGGTGAGCCAGAGTCTGGCCTCGATCGCCTCGATCCTTGCGCCTGTGATTGCGGGATTCATCCTGGGCTCGGTTTCGGTCCGTGCCTGGGCCGTGTTCTCGGGCGGAATGATGCTGATTGCGTTCGTATTCCGGGATCGGGAGGCATCTCCCGCCACCCAAGAAGCGCGGCCCTGAGGGCTCTCCCGGAAGAACTCACGATGAAACTTCCGCTCCGTTTTTGCCGCGCGTTATGCTAGAACCCGCACACCATGACTCTTCCCGGGACTTCCACCCCCTTTCGTTTTGTCGTTTTGGTTTTGATCTTTTCGGCGACGCTCCCTTCGGGAATCGCCCGAGCCGACGACATTTCTTGCAATGAACTCCTTACCGGCCTGAAGAACAAGATCATCGGGTTTTTCGGTCCGGAACGGCCTCCCGAGCCGGTCCCGACCATGACAGAGCTTCTGGCATCCCGACTCCCCGCGGATCCGGAGGTGATCCGCCTTTTCGTGCGCGATCCGAAGATCCCCACCATGCCCCATTATACGAACAACATGATCGGTTCGATTCAAGATGCCTTCGCTCCGTGGTTTCGGAGGGAGCACACCGAATCCTATGCGGAGATGCTCCGCAAACAACACCGGCTTTTGACCGGGGGAGAAACCGGGGAACAGACGTATCTCTCGACCTCCGTCTCCCGGCCCTTGGAGCCCGGGGAAATCGGAAAATTCCGTCATGAATTGCCCCCCACGATCGACCGGGCGATGCTCCAATTCCGGTTTGCCGAAAGTCTCGGGAGCCTGGGCAAGCATCCCGCGCCGGTGGCGGAGTTCCTGAAATCGATCAAATCAGGCGAAATCCGCTGGATCTCGATCACCGAAGTGCCTCGCAAGGCGCACCCGAAGTCATCGGTCCTGCCCAAGGTGTTCTTTGATGAAACGATCGAGGTGATTTTCACGCAAGTGTACCCGGAACGGGCGCATGCCGGGCATTACGTGGAAGCCCTCGAAAAAACCATGGAAACCCTCCGCGCGCTCCCCCGCCCCGCGGAGCTCGAAACCCTCATTCCGCCCTTGGCCGCCACGATCAAGTTGTTCGCCGCGGGTCTGCCTTTCGAAAAAGTGAACTTTTCAATTGCGATGTCCCATGTGAACTTCATTTTGATGGAGCATGGTTACCGCGGGATCGAGAATGGATTTTTTGATGTCTACTCGATGCTTCTTCCCGAGGAGACCTTCCATTCCCTTCTTCTGGAGACGATTCGGAAGGCACAACCATAGAGAATGCGCGAGAGAATGCGCAGGAGCACAAGCATGAGTGATTTGAGCTTTGATCGAAAAATCCCCCTTTCTTTTGATGCCGCGATCGAGCGGGTCACCGAGGCGCTGAAGCAGAACGGCTTCGGCGTGCTCACACGGATTGATTTCGACCAAAAGATTCGCGAGAAACTGGGCCATGAGCTTCCGAGAACCGCGATTCTCGGCGCCTGCAATCCGGGCTTCGCCCATGCGGGTTATCAGCAAGATCGCGACATGCTTCTTTTGATTCCCTGCAATGTCGTGGTCGAAGAGATCGCTCCCTCGGAAGTGTCGGTACGGATGGTGAAGCCGAGCGCGATGATGGGGGCCCTGAACTCGCCTGCGCTCGAGGAACTCGCTTCGAAAGTCGACGAAAGCCTCTTGCTTGCTCTCCGAAGCCTCTGATTGACCTTTCTTCCCTGACGGAATCCTGACGGAAGCCTTTCCGGATCACAATGATTCTGCTTTCGGGTTCCGATACCATCGGAGCATATGCAAGCACTCGAATCCCGTCCCGGTCCCATCCGGATTTACAGGCGCATGGAGCCGTTTGTCCCGATGTCGGTCGAAAACTCGCGTTACCTTCTGAAGACCGTCGACCAGACCTCCGAGCTGAAAGAAGTCATGCAGCTCCGTGCCCGGGTGTTTTCGGCCGAATACGGCGCAAAAAGCGCCTCAGGCGGGCTCGACATCGATCCCTTCGACTTTCACTGCGATCATCTGGTGATCGTCGAAAAATCTTCGGGCACCATCATCGGAACCTATCGGGTTTTGTGCTCGCGGTTCACCGCGAACTTCTACTCCGAGACGGAATTCGAACTGGGAGATTTTTTGCGCGCTCCCGGCACCAAGATCGAACTGGGGCGGGCCTGCATCGAACCCGCCCATCGACGGGGAATCGTACTCAGCCTTCTTTGGCGGGGAATCCTGCGCTATGCGCTCGAGACCCGCGCGGATTATCTCTTCGGATGCTCGAGCATCAAGACCATCGACCCGGCGGAAGCGAGGCTCCTTCACGATCAGCTCGCCGGCGCCGGATCCGTTTCGACAGAGTGGAAGGTCGATCCGGTCGAAAAACACCGAATCAACGGGTTCGCCTCGATTCGTCCGAAAGAGGGCGTTCCCACCGCCGAGATCCCGCCTCTTTTGCAAAGCTACCTGAATGCCGGAGCGAAGATCCTGGGCGAGCCCGCGCTCGATCTTGATTTCCGGTGCGTAGACCTCCTGACCGTCCTGAAACTGACCGACTTGAACCGGACCCATGAGAAATTCCATCAGATTTGACCAGACGATCCGGTTTTCGAGGATGGCGGTGCTCGTTCTGGAGTTTTTCGTCACGGCCTCGGTCGAACATCTCATGCTCGGACTCAGCCGGAGCGGTCGCGAACAGCTCCCGCGCAAAAAAGCGCTCCGAATCGGCCGCTACTCGAAGCGCGCTCTTGCCATTCTCGGAGTTCGCGTCGACTACGACCGGAACACCCGCCCCTTTCCGGGCGGAGGCATGATGGTCTGCAATCATGTTTCGTACCTCGATATTCTGGTGCTCTCTTCGCAGATTCCGGCGCTTTACATCACCTCAGTCGAGACCGGATCGGCCGGCTGGATCGGGGCCTTGTGCCGGCTTGCCGGATGCCTTTTTGTCGAACGACGAAAAGTGACCGCGCTCAAGAAAGAAGTCTCCGAGATCGACTCGGCTCTGAAAAACGGGGTGCCGGTGGTCTTGTTCCCCGAGGCGACTTCATCGGATGGCCGGGATGTGCTGCCCTTCCGATCTTCTCTTTATGAGTGCGCTCTGCAAGCCCGGGCGCCGATTCACTCCTTTTGCATTCACTACACTCCCGAAGACAACGGAGTTCCCTATTACGGCGAGATGACGATCCTGCCGCATCTGTTCGCCATTTGCGACGGACGCTCGAGAACGGCGCATCTCGAATTCCTTGACACGATCGAGCCCTCCGATACCCTTGAACGGAAGGCGGCCGCGCGAACCACCCGCTTTCAGATCCGGCAGGCATATGTTTCGAGAATGGGAAGAGCTCCAGAAGATCAAGTCCGGCCTGAGTCCGCACTGCAGGCGTGAAACCCTGACCGTCCTGAATCATCGGGAGCAAGCCTTCCCGGTAGAAGCCTTTGTTTTCGGGAATCCCTCGCCCACCGTGCCGGTGCTCGGAATCACGGGCGGAATTCACGGGCTCGAGCGGATCGGCACCTGGGTCGCGCTTTCCTTCTTGCAGTATCTGGACTCGAGGATTCCGTGGGATCCGAGCCTCGAGTTCCAGCTCGATCGGATGCGAGTCTTCATCGTGCCGCTCGTGAATCCGGTCGGCATGGAGCGCTTCACCCGTTGCAACGGGAACGGCGTGGACCTCATGCGGAATGCTCCGGTCGAGGCGGACCACGCATCGCCGCTGGTCGGGGGCCAGCGCTTCTCGCGTGCGCTCCCTTGGTATCGCGGGAATCCTGAACAGACTTTTGAAGGCATGGAGCCCGAGGCGCGAGCGCTTCTTCGATTTTGCGAGCATCAACTCGAACGCGCGCCCCGCTCGATCCTTCTCGATTTGCACTCGGGATTCGGACTTCAGGATCAGCTCTGGTACCCGTATGCGAAATCGAAAGAGCCGTTTCCGGACCTGAAAGAAGTCCTGGAGCTGAAGGCGCTCCTCGATCGGGTTCTGCCCCATCACATTTACCGCTTCGAGCCGCAGAGCAAGCACTACACGACCCACGGCGATCTTTGGGATTATCTATACGACTCGCGAAGAAGAGCATCTCCGGAGGCGGGAACCTTGATTCCGATCACCTTGGAAATGGGATCATGGAATTGGGTGAAGAAAAATCCGGTACAACTTTTGAGTTATCTCGGGCCGTACAATCCGATCAAGCCCCACCGACTGAAACGGACCCTGCGACGGCATCTGCCCTTGCTCGACTTCTTGATGCGCGTTCTTACCCGTCATCCTCCGCACCATCCGCACCACCCACCGCACATGGCCCCTGATTCGCAACCCCGGCAACTCCCGTGAAATCCACCACCACCGCCTGTCCGGGCTGATTGTTCGAGCCCAGGTACCCGAGCGAGACATAGCCTATCAAGGGATCAGGAGAACAGTTCCGGTACCGGATCCGGACCGTGCACGAGCTCCCCGCACTCAACGTGGTTCCCGGGGTACAGGAGACATTCGTAAGCAAGAAGCCATTCGGGAGGGCATCGGTCACCGAAAGCATGCGCGCTTCCCGGGTCGCGGTGAACGTGACTGTCACATCGGGAGACAGGAGAGCAGAAGGAAACTGATGAGAAGAGATATCGGCGACCACCCAGGCTCCCGAAAACCCGCCGCCCGAAATCACATCGACCGGGGATCGTCCGCAGTTCTGAAACACGATCACGAGTGCGACCGCAGTGATTCCCACCGTGATTCCGAGCTGATTCCGCCGGAATTGAACCAAAAATCTGCGCCATCTCATTTTCATCGCCCACGGGCCCCCTCATTCCCTGCTTCGGCAACACTCCGAGAAAACTTGAATCCATCGGCCCGGATCAACGAAAAAAATGGAACGAGTCAAAAACCCGTGATATACGGATTTCAAGCCGTCTCGGGGGGGACATGATCATGACACCGACTTTTTCTCTGACTTTTTTTCTGCGCGGAACCGTTTCGTTTTTCGTGGCATTCGCCGCATTCACCGGCACCATCGCTTTCAGCACCATGATTGCTTCTGGCACGGCGGTCGCGTCTCCGGAGGGCTCCGGATTCCGGCCGAAGCCGTTCGTGTTTCGCGACGGACAAGCGGTATTCGCCGACTTTACCGAGGCCCGCTACGAGATCACCTACGACCTGAACCGCTCGATCGCACGGGCCAAAGCGCGAATCGCATTCGAGCTTGGGGAAGAGGGCTACCCGGTCTTTGATTCCGTCACCGCCCCGGATTCGATTGTGCTCGACGGAACCCCGGTCCAAGCGATCGAGACCCGCACCCCCTCGAACGAGACCACCCTGCGGGTCATTGCAAAAAAGGCGAGTCCGGGCGCGCACCGGCTCGAAATCGACCTGCCTCTTGTGAGCCTCGTGAAGTTCGGGCAGGACGGGGTCCGGAGCGCCTTCTGGACCTCCGACCTCGACGAGCGTAACTTTCTGGAGCGTTACCTGCCCTCGAATCTTGAATATGACCAGGTCAAAATGAACTTTGTTGTCCGGTTTGCGGGACTCAGGCAAGAGCAGTTGATTTACACGAACGGGCAGGTCCAGCGCATTGATGCCGGCACATACTCCATCGACTTTCCCGCACACTTCACTTCCTCGAGCATCTTCTTTCATACGACCCCGAAGGGCTCGACGCTCGAGCGCTCCTTCCAGATTCGCTCGATCGATGGGCGGGTGCTGCCGGTCATGATCTACTCGGCCTATTCGGCCTTGGGGTCCCCGCTCGATGGTCTGCAAAACCGGGTCACGAAGGTGATTGCCGAGCTCGAAGCGGCTTACGGCCCCTTTCCGCATCCTTCCGTTCTGGTTCTGAACGCCGGCATGGGCGGCATGGAATACTGCGGAGCCACGATGACCGATGTGAGCTCGGTCGGGCATGAGCTGTTCCATTCGTACTTTGCTCGCGGGGTAATGCCCGCAAACGGCAATGCGGGATGGATTGATGAGGCCCTCGCTTCTTGGCGCGACAACGGCTACCCGAGTTCTTCTTCGTTCTCGGGCGGGTCTTCGATGTCGTCCCACCCCTACTACACGCGAATCACCGATCGCGCGGCCTACAGCTTCGGCGCGCGCTTCATGAGCTACCTCGACTGGAAAACCCGCGACAAAGGCGGACTGAAGCCGTTCTTGAAGTTCATGGTTCAAACCCAAACCTTCCGACCATTTCTGATCGAGGAATTCATCGCAGAAATGAGCCGTTTCTACGGTGTTGGTTTCGACGGGGACTTCCAGCGCCACACCTTCAGCACCGGACGCTCGCTCCAGGAAATGGCACGCGACGAAGAGGCCCCGCACCCGAAGATGAGCCTCGAAGAGCTCGAACGGCTCCTTTAGTTCGAGTCTGCGACCGCGGGAAAGTACTCGAGCTTTTCGCCGATGGCATGCCCGGCGGGGATCGGAACGCCGAGCTCGTCAATGCGAAACACACTCACCGGAAGATTCAAGGTTCTTCTGAGCTTCTCCATCGTTTCGGGTACGAAGGGGTGCAGAAAAATCATGAGGTTCTTCAGGACATAAAAGCTCGTGAACAAGGCATCCCGTCTTGCATCCTCGGGAAAGCGATCATCATGCGGCTTGAACTGGGTGAACAAACTGTTGATCTGGCGGGCGTAGTTCTCGATCAAGTTCAAAAGCGTCCCATACTCAGCGCGCTCCATCGAGTAGAGGTACTTCTTCACGAGCTTCGCCGTCTCGATCTCGACCTTCTCGATCAGCTTCCCTTCGGGCACCTGCCCGCCGAATTTCGAATGACAGGCCGATACGGGTTTTTCGAAGGCCGCATTCATGGGTCCGGCAAGGAATCGATTCCGCTCCTCGAGGGTTGAGAAATCAAAATTCGAGGACTTCTCGGGCAAACTCAGCATGGCAAGAAAATACCGAATCTGATCGGGAGAATACCCCTTGTCGTCGATGAGCTCGTCGGCCGAATAAAAATTGCCCGTGGACTTGCTCATTTTCTCGCCGCCGACCATGAGGTGAAAGCAGCTGAACACATCGGTGAGCTGGAACTCCCCTTCGATCGGAAGCCGGGTCAGGTCCTTCTGACTGCCGATCCACATCGCGCCCTGCATGAGCACATAAAAATATACATTGTCCTGCCCGAGGAACTGCGCGATGCGTGCATTCGGGTTCTTCCAGAAATCGGCATATTCGGCAGGATTCCGCCCCTTCGCCTTCAGGGCGACCTTCGAGAACGAGATCGGCGCAATGAGCGAATCCGGCCACACGTACAGGGTCTTGCCCTTCATCTCGGGGTCCGCATCCTCGGGCATGGGAATTCCCCAGGGAACATCGCGGCTGATCGAGCGATGGGCCCACGAATCGAGGAACTGGGAGGGGATCCCGCAGGATTCGAGAAAAACCCGTCCAGCCTCGAGGTCGGCCTTGGTGGCGAAGGTGACTGCGATTTTCTTGCCAGGCGCGTAGCGGCTCTTGTGCGCGGGAAGCTCGGCTTTCCGCTCTTTGTAGGCTGGCTCATGGACATTATCGAAGATGAGCGCCGGCATGACCGTTCCGTGCACCTCGTTGTAAACGCCCGCCCGCCACTTCTTCGCCTTGCCTTCGATCCAGATCCGCAAGGGCTCGGACACCTTCCAGAGATCAAGCCACCAGTGCACGGTCTCGCGAAGCTCGGGAACCCCGTCACTCACCGCCGATCGCGGATTTTGAAGCTCGGCCGGAAGATGGGCCGTTCCGCATTTTTCGCATTCGTCGCTGTAGGCGTTGTCATTGCCGCATTTCGGGTTCGGACAGGTCCCGCGCACCAGACGGTCTTGCAAGAACCTTCCGATCTTCGGATCGTACCACTGCCGGCTCGTGCGTTTTTCGAGCATGCCGTTTTGGTGGAGCTTTCTTAAAAACTCCTGCGAGAGCTCCTTGTGGACCGGAAAGCACTCGGGGCTCGAGGTGCCGGTATATTTTTCGATGCTGATCGAATAGCGGTTCAGGGTTTTTTCTTGCAGCGCATGGATGCCGTCGATGAACTCGCGCACAGGCTTCCCCGCTTGGATCGCGGCAAGCTCGGAGGTCGAGCCATGGTCGTCGGTCCCGCACACGAACAGCACGTTTTCTTCGCCGATCAGCATGCGCATGTACCGCGCGTAAATGTCGGGCGGAACCAGGGCTCCCGCAAGATGCCCGAGATGAAGCGGCCCATTCGCATAGGGCATCCCCCCCGTCACCACCATGCGTGCGGGACGGAACGTTTGGCGCTTGATCCACTCAATGTCGTTCGGATTGACGGGGGCTCGTTCAGGCTGTGTGCTCATCCCGATTTTATATCCTCACGAGGAGCAAAACCTCAACCCGCCACTTTTAAATCGAAGCGGTCGAATGTCCGCTTGCCAAATCAGAACGAACCCGATAACGACTTCGTACCGCCTTGGGAGGCTGCGTCAACCCAAAAGGTTGACAAGGTTTGGCGGAACATCATTCGGGAGGAACAGCATGCGCAAGCATTTTGTTGTGTTGGGTTTGGTCGTTTCTTTTTTCGTTTCATTCCAGGCGGAATCGGCTCCGCCTGAATTCAAAATCTACGAGTACATCACTCAGCTGGTCTACCCCGAGGGCAGGGTCGATCTTCGCATCGAGATGCGAATCAGCACGGGCCGCGAGGATTTCGCGGACGAGTGCACGCTGTCGATCAAGAATAGTGCTTCGAACGAGTGGCTTCCGATCCACGACGAGAAGCTGATCCGGTTCTCGAAGGTCACCTACACGCGCGATCTCTCTCCCGGGGTGAAAGTCCGCGAATGGCTCATCGCGAGCCCCGCGGACGGAAACCCGAAAAACGTGCGGAATGATCTCGGAATCGCGTTCCAGGATTCCGATCTCCGGCAGACCCAGCTTTATCGCCAGTCGCTGAAGTCCCGCATCGAAGATGAGTTCTCGGCCATCGCAAAAGGCGCAACGGCCCTTCCCGAGTCACCGCGGGCGACGGCGAAGGCTCCGGTCAAGACGAAGAACAGCATCCTTTTTTACGAAGGCGATCGCGAGTTCGCACTGACCTTCGAGAAAAACGACGCGGTTCTGTCTTCGTCGGACGGCAAGTCTGTCCGCTTTGCCAAAGAGGGCGTCTCGCTGAACTCCCTGCACCACATCGAAGATGGCATTTTGTATCTGACCGGCACCGCCCGGATTTTCGACCTGCGGATGTTCGATGCCGAGGTTTCGTTCATCGGAAACACCACACTCACGAATTCGGTGCAACGGGCCGATGGCGGCATGGCCGAACCCGAAACGGAATTCAACCGTTTGTATCCGGACCTCGTGAAGAAGGAACGCGAACTGATCGAGAAGAAGCTTGCGGCTCCCATGACCGAGGAGGCGAGCGAGACCGTGCTCCGGATTGCGCGCTCCCTTCGATTGAACAAGAGCGTGAAGCTTTTGGGCCCTGCCGGAAGCGGCAAGACCTCCGAGATGAAGGCCCTCGCGCGCCTGATCGCGGCCGGGAAAATCCCCTCGATTCCGCGGACGGCGCAGATCCGCGTGATCTCGTTGAACTCCCTTGCCTCGGGCACGAAGTACGTGGGCGAAATCGAGCAAAAAATCGCCGTGATTCTGGAATACGCGAGCACTGCCCGGCCGATCCTCCTGATCGACGAGTTCCATGTCGCTTCGGGGGTCGGCGTGAGCCAGGGGAACCCGAACAACATCGCGCAGGCCCTGAAGCCGTATCTCGAGGACGGCTCGCTCCGCATGGTCGGGATCTCGACGAATCAGGAGTGGGACAATGCGTTTGCGAACGACGCAGCCTTCGACCAGCGTTTTGAGGAAGTCACCCATGCCGAACCGAAGGGCGAAGAACTCCGCCAGAAGGTGCGGAACTCGTTTGTGCTCCGGGGCCTCCCCGTTCCGGGCCCTGATGCCATCGAGCGCGCGATTGTGCTTTCGGATCGCTTTGCGATCAGCGGCGCACAACCCAGAAAAGCCGTGAACTTGCTCATCAAAGCGACCGGCATCATGGACGAGATGGGACAAGTGGGCGCGCCCGCGAATGTTCAGTCGGTCGAGAGTGCCGCCGTCGAGAGCTACCAGATCGATCCGACCGCGTTCGACCGCGCGAAAATCCAGGAGCGACTCGCGAACATGCGCCAGGTGCTCGAAAGCCAGATCGTGGGCCAGCGCGAAGCGATCGAAAAGATGAGCCAGGTGTGGTTCCGGAAGCTCACCGGCGTGGGCTCGAGCCAGACCGCGAATGCGATTCTGTTCTTCGGCCCCCCCGGCACCGGAAAAACCCTGACCGCACGCCTCTCGGCGCAAGCCGGAGGCTTCAAATCGATGGTGATCGAGATGAACAAGTACGCGAATGGCGATGTCGAGGCATTCCGCTACGAGGTTTTCCGGGCCCTTCGCGGAAGCCCGAATACGGTCATCATTCTGGACGAGATCGAAAAGGCCCATCCGAAGGTGCAGAATGCGACTCTGGCGATGATGCAGCCCGGGCAGTTCACCGTGAACTTCGAAGACCAAGGGGGACGAAAGGTCTTCGAAGAGGTGAACAGCTCGAATGCGATCTTCGTGCTGACGACGAATGCAGGACAATCGCTCTTCACCCGCGAGGCGCCGCGCGCCCAGCTCGGATACCGGCCCGTTCCGATTCCGACCGAGCTCCCGGGGGGTGCCCAGGCCACATCGGGCGAGATCACTGCAACGCTTGTTCGCGACGGGATCTCGGAGCCCCTGCTCTCGCGGATCGAGGCCGTGGTCGGAATGGCGCGGCCCAGTGCCGGAGAGTTCCGGACGGCGCTTGCACGCGAGATTCAGGCGACGCTTGCGCGCGAGAGCGAGAAAGTCGGAGTGACGTTCCGCCTGAGCAACCAGGAAGCCCTGATCGAAAAACTCATGACGAGTTATCAGCCGAACGCGTCTGATTATCGAGATGTGGGCGCACTCTTGCGCGAGAACCTTGACCCCCTGATCGCACAGGCGATCATCGAACCCGGGATCGAGACGGCACGGGTGATCCGGATCGACTGGTCCCCGCTCATCAATGTGAAGGACCTTCCGAGCGCAAAACCGTGTGACTTCTTGCTTCGCAAAATCAACCGCCCGCTCGGGGAGCTCGGGCGCCAATGAATCAATCGGGGGGAATCATGATGAATCGAATGTCTGTTCGCACCGCAGTGGCCGTCCTGATCGGCGCTCTGGTTTTATCGCAAGGTGCGCTCGCACAAACGCCCGAGGAACCAACGGGCACGGATCGTCTGGCTCTTGCGATCGAGAGCATGAAGGAAGAAACGATCGGCCAGGACTATGCGATCGAGAAGCTGGCGGGTTCGCTCTCGGAGGAACGCTCGGTCACCCTCCTTGTGGGCCCCGAGGGAACCGGAAAAACCACGCTCGCCCGGAACGCGACCCTTGCACTTGGACTGAATGCGGTGGAGTTCGATCTCGCGAAGGCGAATTCGAGCTGGACGGAGGTGCTGGCCGCGATCGGACTCGGGGTCACGAAAGAGGGCACGGACACGGTGATTCTGAGCGGAATCGAGGCCCTGTCTCCCCGTGAGCAGGTTCAGCTTGCGCTCATTCTTCAAAAACGGAAGTTCGTGATCCAACTGCCTGCTGCGAAAGCGAAAACCCCGAAACCGACGATCGTGGACCTGTCGGCGACGCGGTTTGTGCTGATCACCCACGAGGGCGAGAATCTGTTTCGCACTCCGGTGGGATTCCGCACGTCGTGGATCCACTACCCGGACACAGATGCGTATGTGCGGGAGATCTCGAATGAGCGGATCAAGCTTGCGCTCTCGAATGTTACTTTGGTCGAGCCGCTCGTCGATGCGGCGACGACGATGATCCCGGTACGAAGGCTCAGCGCGGAGGAATACAAGTTCGCAATCGCTGAAACTCTGGATCGCATCACGATGGCGCTCGAGGAAGAGCTGAAAAAACCGGTCATGATCGAGCGAAAAGAAGCGCTGATCGAGAAGCTCTTCGAGCGGACCCATTTGGCGAACCGCTCGACTTTTCATGATCTGAACGAATCGATCGCGGAACTCCTGCCCGAAGAACTGGACCCGGGTGCGATTTCGCCCCGGATCCGCCGCCTGAAGTCGATTGTCCTCTCGTGGTCGGACGAGACGCTTCAGATCTCGGTCTCGCGCTCCTGTTCTGACCTTTTGAAGGGCGAAAAGAAAGACGACTAGGCGAAACGGGTTTAAAACTCGCCTTTTTCGAAGATCCAGCTCCAGATCAACTCCTGGTACTCGTCGTTGACCCCGGCCACATCGAAATCGGGGTCATTCTCTTCGATCGCCTTGATCATGAGGTCGGCGAACGCCTTGCGCTCTTCGAGGCCGCCCAAATGCCGGCTGAAGACCATCTTCACCGCCCGCATGATGCTTCCCGTGTCCGGACCGACCTCGCCCATGTACTTGCGGGTGAAGATCGCAAGCTCGGCCATGCGGTCCACGGCGCGGATGCGGTCGCCCCGAAGCCAAAGGTCGATCGCGTCCTTGCATACCGTCCTGACGGTCGCGACGGCGTTCACGAGGGCCGTGCGTGCAGCAAGCTGGGTCGGCGTGAACTCCCCCATCATCCGGGCGTAAATCTCGTCGAGCTTGAAGTTCTCGGGGGCGTCGTTCTTCCAGGTCTTTCCTTCGCGGAGCCGGAATGCGGCGGAGGTCGAGATCGATGAAAGCCGGTCCCAGAAGGGGGCGCCGAACTTCAGGATTCCGATCATCGTGAGCGGCACCGTGAGCTCGGTGATCCACCCCCAGCCCGAGTCGGCCGGAATCGAGCCCTTCAGCGCGTGGTTCAAGTACGCCGAACCCGCCATGGCCGACAAGATGAGCCCGTAGCCGCGAACCAGGGTGAAGGTTCGATTCACTGCTTGCCGGCCTTGCAGGACCCGCCCCACCTCGGTGCGCACCACGGCCTCGATCTCGGCCCGTTCACAGCCTTCGGGTCGCAGGCACTGATTCAGCACTTTGTTCGAGATGTTTCTGCGCAGGATGCGGATCATGAGGCGATCGAGCCCGTCCTCGGCCCGGTTCAGCTCGTTCAGAATCTGCTCGGACGCAACAGCCTTCACCTCGGCCCTGGTCAGCAAAAGCCCGCACTCGGATGCCCGAGCGGAGAACGAGAGCAAAAGAAACAGCAAGACCCCGCTTCGTACCCGATTTCCCATGATGCCTCCGCGGGCGAGGCTATCAAAAAATCAGGAAATGGGAAGGGGCGGCAGCCCGGTAAATTCGTTGATCGGAGAAATAGCTGAGCAAAAGCTATTGATTTACCGGGCCATATTTGCCAGATTTCAGAAGATTTCGGTAAACATCCCTTTGAGACTCGCTCATCCTGAGTCTCATGGGATCCAAGGTGGAATACTTGCTCGAACTCATCAGACGCCCCCCTTCGAAAGTATCAACTGCCTCGGTGATATTATCGGCGAAATATTCCATTGTTTGCATTTTCCAATTATTCTGATTCAGCTCTCGAAACAATAGAATCACGGATAACGGCTTCTTCTCCAGCCGATTCCTGATGAAAAGCAGATAGTCCGAAAGAATGGACTCCGTCATGACTTCACAAGATTTCGCGTTTTGATCTTTATAAATACTCGAGAACAACCCATGGTCCTCAGCGCAGTCAAAGCGACTGTGGACACCGAACAAACGCGATTGAATCCCGTCAATGAACTCCGAGGACACCTTTTCGAGAGGATCCTCGATCCAAACCCGGAAGGAGGCTGCAGGCGGTATGAAGATCGTCTCCGGATTCCGTTTTGCGATCGAGTAGGAGCTACTCTCCGCATGCCCCGAGGATCGATCAAGGACGCTGTATCCCATCATGAAATTGAAAAAATTCGGATGATCCCGATGATTCACATATTGAACCGTGGAGTTGAAACTACTCCTCCATGTTCTCGAGATCTCGACTCGCGGATCATTTTCCTTCACGAATACATCGAGCTTTACCCCCTCAAAAACTGCAGAAATCGAGGCCATATTGACTTCAATGACAGCAGAAGTCTTGTTCCTCATCTCGAGGATCCCACCCGAGAGAGGAACTGGCGTAAATGAAACATCCAATCGAGAATCAGCTTCCCCGGAGCTCCTCCGGACACTGTAATCCAGATAAACATATCGATTCGGCGAAATCGCACACGCAGAAACCATAAACATCAGTATTCCGCCCAAGATAAAATGATTTTTGATCATGAGTTGTATTTTACAAAACCAGCGGCAACCGGTCAAATAATTCCCGGCAAAGCCGGGGAGGACGACTTCTCCCGGGCCACTTCTTCGCCCGTTTCAATTTGGCTAAGTCGAGCGAAGTGAGCGAAAGAGGCGTATGAATAATACGCCGGACTGAGCGAATCTGATGCGAGACGACCCCAAATTGGATTGGGTGAAGAAGTGGTTGGGGCGCTAGGATTCATCTCGGCCGTCCCGGCCTCGACCATGCGGACGGCAGTCGCTACCGCTCCCGCCGTGCAAAAATGCCTCCGCTCCTGGCGGAGCTTCCTTGGCATTAACGCCCCAACCACTTCTCTCCTGTATCTCCCGGAATCCGGGATAGAGCTGTCCTGTGTGTTGAAATCCATTGCGATCCGGTTCGGAGAAACAATCGGTTGCTGATCCCGGCAGATCAGTTGTGAACTGCGGGAGCGGGGTGGGGGGGCGGTACTCGATTCAACCTATGTAAAATTAAAAGCAATGATTTCAATTTTACATATGTTAAAAAATGGTGCATAGTGGAGAAATGGCTCACACGAGACCCCGCCATCTGAAACCCGTTTTCGAGAAATCCCTTCGTTGGTCCCCTTCGGTGTCATTGCTGGGAATGAGGCAGGTGGGCAAAACCACCCTGATGAAGGAATTGGTGGATCATTACCAAACCTTCGATGACGACACCCTTGTGTTCAAGGCGAATTCCGGGAATTGGTCGTTCGTGGATGCTCCCAAAGGAACTCTTGGTCTGGATGAGTGCCAAAAAGCTCCCTCTGTGTTCGATCGGGTGAAATTGAACATCGACCAAAGGAAGCGCCCCGGGCAATATGTGCTGAGCGGCTCCGTTCGCTTCCTCTCCAAAAAACAGATTCGCGAATCCCTCTCCGGAAGAACCGACATTCTCGAACTGTTTCCGATGGGCATTTCGGAATGCCATTCGGGGGAACCGAGCCGGTTCCTGCCCATTGCGCTGAAGCTCGAGGGGCAAGCATTGCTCAATAAGATCGAGAGCAACGCCCGATACTCGCGGAAACAAGTTGAAGACGGCTTCATTTCGGGCGGATTGCCCGGGATCTGCTTCTTGAGGGATGCCGCAGTCCGAAATGCGAAATTCAGGATCCAAATCGAGACGCTTTTGAGTCGAGACATCGAAATGATCGCCCCGACCGATGTCGGATATGCAAAATTGAAGGCTCTCGCCACCGGGGTTTTGAAGGAGTGCGGATCTCCTGTCAATCATTCCCGCCTCGCGAAGAACTCGGGCCTTTCGGCCCCTACTGTACGGAGACTCCTCGGAGCACTCGAGGGTCTGTTTTTGATTCGAAGACACGGTCGCTGTTTTTTCGGGACCGATACGGGACTCACCCATTTTCTGGTCAAGGAGTGGGAACCGGACTCCAGGCCATTCCTGTTGAGCACTGTTTTCATGGAGTTGACCCGTCAGCTTTCTTACAGATATCCCAATCTTCACGAGTTCGATGAATTCCGGAGTCGAGGAGGCATCGATGTTCCATTCTTGATACGAGTCCAAGGCCATGCTCCGCTCGCGATTGTTCCGGACATTACGGAAGGCGCCTCGAACAAGTCGCTGATTAGCCTCACGTGGTTCAAGAAAAAATTCAAAGACGCGAAGACCATCGTTCTTCACCGGGGAAATCGGGCATATCAAGCCTCGAGCGGTCATCTCTGTTTGCCATACGAGATGATCTACTAGGTCGGGACCGAGATCTAGCGAGAAAGGGTTGCCGAATTCTTCAAGACTCTGCCCATTCTTCCGGATCGTATTCGGAATGACAACGGATCCGAGGGAGGCGTATGAACAATACGCCGGACTGAGCGAATCTGATGCGAGACGACGCCAAATTGGATTGGGTGAAGAAGTGGTTGGGGCGCTAGGATTCATCTCGGCCGTCCCGGCCCCGACCCTGCGGGCGGCAGTCGCTACCGCTCCCGCCGTGCAAAAATGCCTCCGCTCCTGGCGGAGCTTCCTTGGCATTAACGCCCCAACCACTTCTCTCCTGTATCTCCCGGAATCCAGAAAGACCCGAGCGCTTGAAGCCGGAGAGGTCAGGATGACCGCAGGAGTCCTCCCCTACTTCAAGCGCTCGGGTCTGTTTGAAAAATGGAAATAAAGGAAAGAAGTGGTTGGGGCGCTAGGATTCGAACCTAGGAATGGCGGAATCAAAATCCGCTAGCTTACCACTTGCCGACGCCCCAACAGAGTTATGAAGCTTAGCGGATGAAAGAGGGATAACACAGGCACGGGGACAGCGCAAGGCAACAGTCCGCAGGATTGCGGAATCAAAAGAAGAAAAGCGAACTACTCGTGACTGGCGAGCTCCTGAAGACCGTCGTCTTCGGGCAAACCGGAATGCCCCGAACCGCGCTTGATCTCAGTAAGATACGCCTCGAGGATTTTTTTCTCCATCGTCATCCGGGTCGCTTTGTTCAGCGGATGGGCCACGTCCTTGTATGATCCGTCCGATCGTTTTTTGCTGGGCATGGCGACAAAAAGGCCGGTTGCGCCGTTGATGATCTTGAGATCGCGAACCACGAAACATCCGTCGAGCACGATCGTCACATAGGCCTTCAGCTTTTCTTCGCTGACAGGAAAAACTTTGACTTCAGTGATTTCCATTGCATTTCTCCCCCCGCCCAAACCTTGTAAGATTGACCTAACAACCGGCAAGACCTGTCTTCTATTATTTTACGGAACAAGTCCGGGATATGCAAATTTACTTCTTGACGAGGAAGTTGCCTTGACCCTCTTGCCAAGGAAGGTGCATTCTGATCTCAATGAAAGAAATCGACATTTTTCTGGCGCAAATTGCAAGCTTTCTGAATCCTGCGCAAATCCTGCTCGATCCCGAATCGTGCGCCTTCCACGCCCAAGACTGGAGCAAGATCCTCAAGCCAAACACAAGCGCGGTCGTGTTCCCCGAATCAACACAGGAAGTATCCCGCATTCTCGCGCTCGCCCACTCGCTCGGGGTGCCGATCGTGCCCTCTGGGGGGCGCACGGGGCTTTCGGGCGGAGCCGTGGCGACGAACGGCGAGGTCGTGCTCTCGCTCCTGCGGATGAACAAAATCGGCGCGCTTCACAAGGGCGCCCTCTCGCTCCAGGTCGAGGCAGGAGCGATCACCGAGTCGGTGCATCTTCACTGCGCGCCCTACGGGCTCACCTGGCCTGTCGATTTTGCATCGAAGGGCTCGTCGACGATCGGGGGGAATCTCGCCACGAATGCGGGCGGGGTCCGGGTGATCCGCTACGGAAACGCCCGGAACTGGGTACTCGGAATGACGGTGGTTACAATGGACGGAACGGTTCATTCCTTCAATTCGGAACTCGAAAAGAACAATACCGGGTATGATTTCAGGCAGCTTCTGGCCGGAAGCGAGGGAACACTCGGGGTGATCACCGAAGCAACTCTCAAGCTCTGCCCTCTGCCCGGGCAAACCCTGGTGGCGATGGTTCCGCTTGCGAGTTTTTCGAAGCTTCTCGAGCTGTTCGCGTTTGTCCGAAACCGATTCCCCGCTCTAAGCGCCTTTGAGTGCCTCGATGCGGCCTCGATGAAGGCGGTGCTTGAGCACTTCTCGCTCCCCCTCCCCGTTCAAACCGGGGGGAAAGTTTATGCTCTCCTCGAGATCGAAAATACCGAATGGAATGCCGCCGAGCCGGCACTGATGGAAATCCTCGCCGAAGGAATCGCTCCCGATGCGATCCTGGCCCGCACCGAAAAAGAGGCGCGGGCCCTTTGGCGGTATCGCGAAGGTGTGGCCGAGAGCATCTTGCATGGGCATGAGGTCCACCAAGAGGACGTGTCGGTCCCGGTGTCGAGGCTTCAAGAATTTTACAGCGAAATCGAAGCCCGCTACGCGCAGATGCTTCCCGGATTCCGTGTGTTCTTTTTCGGGCACATCGGAGACGGGAACCTGCACATCTTCATCCAAAAGCCGAAAGAACTCGACTCGAAGACCTTTCGGGCCCGCGCGCATGAGGCCGATCAGGGACTCTTCGAGATTCTTCGTTCCTTGGGCGGATCGGTCTCGGCGGAACACGGCATCGGGCTCCTGAAGAAGCACGCGCTTCCGTTCTCGCGCTCGCTTGCCGAGATCGAACTCATGCGCGGAGTGAAGAAGGTCTTCGACCCGAAGGGGCTTCTGAACCCGGGCAAGATCTTCGATCAGCCGAGCACGAATTCCTCGCGCTTGGGATCATAGCCGATCCGGACCGCTTCGATCGATTCGGTACTGCCCCTGAGATTGCCCTTCAAGAGCTCGACCGCGAGCCGGTCTTGGATTCGCTTCTGGAACACCCGCTTCATCGGGCGCGCACCGAAGTCAGGATCATACCCTTCTTCGAGAAGTCTTGCTTTCGCGTCCTGGGAGAGCGTGATTTCGATTCCCCGGTCTCGAAGCTGGGAGTTCAGCTTCGATACATGAAGCGTGATGATCTGATCGAGATCGGTTTTTTCGAGCTGGTGGAACACGACGATTTCGTCGATCCGGTTCACGAGCTCGGGCTTCAGGCTTGTGCGGACGAGTTCCTGGATCTTGGAATCGCGGATGACCGGATTCTTCTCGCCCAAGATGACCTGCGATCCGAGATTCGAGGTCATGATGATCAGCGTGTTACTGAAGTTCACGGTGCGCCCCTGACTGTCGGTCACGCGGCCGTCATCCAAAATCTGCAGGAATAAATTGAAGACATCCGGATGGGCCTTTTCCATCTCGTCCAGAAGAATCACCGAATAAGGCTTTCTGCGAATCGCCTCGGTGAGCGTCCCGCCCTCTTCGTACCCCACATAGCCCGGAGGCGCACCGATCAGCCGCGCCACCGAGTGCTTTTCCATGTACTCGCTCATGTCGATCCGGACCATGGCGGCCTCGGAATCGAACAGAAACTCTGCGAGCGCTTTGGCGGTTTCGGTTTTTCCGACGCCCGTGGGCCCGAGGAACAAGAAGCTTCCGATCGGGCGATGCGCCTCACGAAGCCCCGCGCGGGAGCGGCGAACGGCGTTCGAGACGGCCTCAAGCGCCGCTTTTTGACCGATCACCCGGCTCGCCAAGCGTTCTTCCATGCGCACCAGCTTTTGCCCCTCGCTCTCGACAAGTTTGGTGACGGGAACGCCGGTTTTTTTCGAGACCACCTCGGCGATGTCCTCCTCGCTCACCTCCTGGCTCAACAGTGCTCCCTCTTTTGCTGATCCTTTTGCCTTCAGGTCGGCGAATTGCTTTTCGAGTGCCGGGAGCTTCCCGTAGCGAAGCTCGGCGGCCTTTTCGAGCTCGCCCCGACGCTCGGCCATCTCAGAGGCGATCTTTGCTTGCTCGATCTGCTCCTTGATGCCCTTTACCTGTTCGACGACTTGTTTTTCTTCTTCCCATACGGCCTTCAGCCGCGTGGATTCCTCGCGAAGACCATCGAGCTCCTTGTTCACGGCCTGCAGACGGGTCTGTGATGCGGGGTCGGGCTCCTTCTTCAGGGCCTGCCGCTCGACCTCGAGCTGAAGCCTGCGCCGCTCGATCTGATCGATTTTTTCGGGACGAGAGTCGAGCTCGATCCGGGTTTTTGCGGCCGCTTCGTCGACGAGGTCGATCGCCTTATCCGGCAGAAACCGATCCATGATGTAGCGATGCGAGAGGGTGGCCGCCGCGACCAGCGCGGCATCGCGGATGGTGACACCATGGTGGACCTCGTAGCGTTCTTTCAGGCCGCGAAGGATCGAGATCGTGTCCTCGACCGAGGGCTCGTCGACCTGCACCGGCTGGAAGCGACGCTCGAGGGCTGCGTCTTTTTCGATGTGCTTCCGGTATTCATCGAGCGTGGTGGCGCCGATGCAATGAAGTTCCCCGCGCGAAAGGGCGGGCTTAAGAAGGTTCGCGGCATCCATCGCGCCCTCGCTCGCCCCCGCGCCTACCAAGGTGTGGATCTCGTCGATAAACAAGACAATGCCGCCCTTCGCGGCGGTGACTTCCTTCAGCACGCCCTTCAGGCGCTCTTCGAACTCACCCCGGAATTTCGCGCCGGCGATCAGGGCACCGAGATCGAGCACGAGAATGCGCTTGTCGCGCAAGCTCTCGGGGACATCGCCGGTCGAGATCCGGAGGGCCAGGCCCTCTGCGATGGCGGTTTTTCCGACCCCGGGTTCTCCGATCAGAACAGGATTGTTCTTCGTGCGTCTCGAAAGGACCTGCATCACCCGGCGGATCTCTTCATCACGGCCGATCACGGGATCAAGCTTCTGCTCTCGCGCCAGGGCGGTTAGGTCACGGCAGAATTTTTTCAGGACATTCATTTTGCTCTCGGGCTCTTCGTCCTGGATGCGCGCGTTTCCGCGCACCTTCTGGAGCGATTCGCGAAAGACGCTCTCGCGAAGGCCCGCGTCCTTCAGGATTCGCACCGTCGAAAACGAAGAGACGCTCCCCGCAAAATGCGCAAGCACGAAATGTTCGGGAGCAAGGTACTCGTCCTTCAGTTTCTTGGCCTCGGCCTCAGAGAGCGCGAGGAGCTTTTGAAGCTCGGGCGCGGGATACAACTGCGCGCTCCCCGAGCGGACCTTGGGAAGGGAGTTCAGGGCCTGTTCGAGGCTTTTTCGAAGGGCGGTGAGATTCACGCCCGAAAGCGAAAGGAGACTTGCCACCGAGGTTTCTTCTTCGCGCGCATCTGACGCAAGAGAAAACAGCACGTGTTCGGCAGTCAGGCTCTGGTGCTCCCGCTGATGGGCCTCGCTCTGGGCCGATTGCAGGGCATTCACCATGGAATTGGTATACTTTTGATTCATACGAGTCTCCCATACGAATCAATGGCACCCGATCGGGATCTGTCAAGGCTTGTCGGATTTGCTGGACTGCACAAAGGCCATCCGGAGCTGAAACAGCAGGTGCTCGATCAGCTGATTTTCTTCTTCGGTCCGGTTTCCTTGTGTTTTTTCTTTCATGAGCTCCAACAGCTCGATGTTGTGCCTTGCCAGGTTCAGGTCGGTCGAGCCGGCCTCCATCGATTGCATTCCTTGTTGGTAGACAGAAAAAAAGAAGGTGGTGAGATCCCACTTGGGCAACATCGGTCAGATCCTCGCTATGGTGAGCAGTCGCTCGATTGGAAACAGCCAGAAAGAAACAAACCAATACCGAAACGAATCCATACTTCCCTTCCAGCCCTGAAAACGCAGGCTCACGGCGAAGCGGCGGTTCTCGAGAAAGACCTCGCGCAGGCGTGTCCGATCGAGGCCTGCGAACATGGTCGAGAGCGCCTCCTCGGTGCCGGTTTCCAAAAAGCCCCGACTGAAAAGAATGGTCACCGCCCCGGAATTCCGAACCCAGATCATCGCCTCAGGCACCGGAGACCGGTACTCGAAAAAATCCGCCTCCATCCGGGCAGGCGCGGAGGCAATCCAAATCCGCTGGATCGTGGTGGAGGCCCGGGAGTCGAGAGGAAGCGCGCGAAACCGCTCCAGAACCCTTCCGCGCGAGTCGTAAAAAAACAACACCACAAACCCGGCACCGCAGAATGCGGCGATTCCGGCCATCAGTACGGACTGAAGCGCCAACGCCACCGACAACAGGGGCAACGAGCAGGACATAAAAAGAATCAATGCAATTCGGATCACGGTTCCGCCTCTGGTCTTGCCATCTTGCTCTCTTGCTAAGGAAGGGTCAATTCTTCAAGATACTCGATCGACTCCCGGATGCCTCGCACCGACTTGATCCGCCAGACGTCCTGCTCCTTCACAATCGTACACAACTTTCGTTGGGTGATCCGGGTGGATTTTTCCTTCTCCCCCTCCTCGAACGAGAGCTCGTAGGTCAGAGCCACCTCGGCATCGCCGACCCGGTTGCTCTCGAGGATTTTGAGCCCAGTGAACTTCCGTTTCGACTCCAAAAACGCCTTCGCGAATTGTTCGTCGCTCCATGAATTCAGGCGGCTCTTCGAGTCGCCCGTGAGGAGCTCCTCCATCTTTTTTTTGTCTCCGACCGAGGAGGCATTGAAGCTGATCCTAATGTATTCCCCGAGCACCTTGGCCGGCGTACTGTCCCGTGCCGGCGGGGTACACCCCCAAACCAAACTGGTGAGAAGGGCCATTGCCCCGGCCCCCGCCCGCATGACCCCTCTCCCACCCCTCATAATCCCTTTCCCCTCAGTCGTTGAACCAGTCCGGTGTACAGGCTCAGATGATAAAGGTCTTTCACCAAAAACTGAAGACCTGCGCCCGTGTTTTCGCCGCGAAAGAGCGCCATAACCCTGCCCTCGCCTTCGACCGGAACACCCTCGACCTCGACCCGCAGCCCCACCTTCGAGAGCGGCGTCAACGAAACCGGTGAATCAAAAAAAACAAAACAGCCCTCGAAATCGATCTTGCGAACCGAGGCCATGACCGTGCTCCCGCCGACCTGCAGGACCGCACGAACCCCGGCAAGCCCGCGGGGCTTGCCGTCGTACCATTCGCAGTCCGGATTGATCCCGGCCGAGGACAATCGTTTTTCGAGCCAGAAACCGAGGGCGATCGAGATCATCAGAAAAAACAGGGACCCGGCCATGACCGTAAAATCACGGCCCGGGATCGAGGGGATGAGCGCGGAGAGGATCACCGCCCCGATCGCGGAATACAGCGCGAACCGCACACGGAACAGCCCTCGCCTTAGAAAGAACGGAAAGGCCCAGGCACCCAGAAGGCCCAACACCGAAACCCAGATTCGCGCCTCACGACGAAAGAGCAGATCGTTCGGATGGAACGAAAACCACATCACGGCCGGAAGAAGGCCGAAACAAAACAAAGCCCATCTAGGGATTCCGTAGATCCTCAATCTCATGCCGGATATCGTCCATGCGGATCGATTGTTTGCCAAGCTCGAATCGACCGCCAAAGGTAGGATCGGCGCGGTCCAGGCGCTGCTTCAGGTGGTCCGGGAGGACTCCCCGCGCGATCCAGGCGCGAATTTGATGCTCGGCGCGGAACCAAAGCACGGGACTGCCAAGATCAAGCCAAGGAGCACTCGAACGCACGAAGCCGACTTTCCCGGCGCGAATCGCGGGCTCGAGAACCGCGGGGACGAACTCGGCGGGCACCCCCGGAGGAAGATGCGAGAACGCATCGGGCTCGAACACGGCGGTCCCCGTGAAGAAGGGGACTCTTGGTTTTTTTTCTCCGAACCCCGTGATGAGTCCGCTTCGGGAATCGGCGAGAATCTCGCGGTACTCCCCTTCTTGCTCCGCAAGAACCGGCCCGTCCGCGAGCACGAGGGTCATGGACACCCCGTGACGGGCGCGGAGCGCCCCGTGGGCGCGCACCAATTCAGCAAGATCAGCCAGATGCACCACATCGGCGTTCATCGAAAGAAACGGCGTTCCGCCGAGCACCTCGAGTCCTTGCCGGAGTCCGCCGGCGCTTCCGAGCAAAAGCCCGGACTCGTCGCTTTCGAGGATCCTCGGAATTCCGCCCGGGGATTTTCGCGAAAAACCCGAAAGAAACCGTCTCATCTGATCGGGGTGCGCGTGGAGGTTCACCGCAACGGGATCGATTCCGGCATGACGGAGCGAGAGAAGCGCGTACTCGAGACAAGGAACTCCGTACAAGGGAATCAGCGGCTTCGGAACCCGATCGGTGAACGGCCTGAGCCTCGTACCCAATCCCGCGGCAAGCACCATTCCGCTAGAAATAGTAGTAATGATACAGAACCTCCCGAAGCTGGGAAAACTCGGGGTATTTGAGAAGATTCCTGCGGATGTTCTCGAAGGTGTTCCCGATGAACTTCAGATAGCCCGGGTTCCCCCGACGGTTCAAGAAAGAAGCGAAGCTCCCGATCGCCTTGAAATTGCGCTGAACCGCCATCAGGTCGAAAAGCCTGAGAAAGCGCGCCTCGTCGTTCACGGGGGACCCTGCGGCCGCCATGCGATCGAGGTAATAGCGCACGAGGTGCCGGATCTGGGCCTCATCGAGTTGATAGTAACTGTCCCGGAGAAGCGAGGCGAGATCGTACTGCGGCGGTCCCATCCGCGCATCCTGGAAATCGATCATGACGTAGCGGCCCGAGGATGTGACCATGAGATTCCGGCTATGATAATCGCGATGGGTGAACACCACCGGTTCGGCGGCCAGTTCGGAGCAGATCTTGAGAAATCCAGAATCGAGGATTTCACGGTCGCGGGGACGGATCTTCCGTTCAAGATGCTTCTCGTAAAAATGCTCGAGGGTGAAATTCACCTCCCACATGAGCTTTTCGACATCGAAGCGAAGCCCGAATCCGCTGATCGATGCGCGCTCTTCCGCGGTGGCGTGCGCCGGTCCCGAGGCGGTGTGCAGTGCGACCAGGGCATCGATCGCTTTTTCGAAGTACGCGCGTTCCTGCGCGCCATCCGACACTTCCTGGAGACTGCGAAGGAGTGTGGTGTCCCCGAGATCTTCGAGCAAAATGAACCCTTGGACGGGATCGGTATCGAGGACACGGGGAACATCGACCCCGGTCCGGGCCAGATGGCGCTGGATCGAGAGAAACGGAATCTCGCCCGTCTCGCCGGCAAACGGCTCCATGGCCATCACCACGAGCGTGCTTTCGGAATCGGATTCGGGGTCATGGGCGCGAATGCGATAATAGCGGCGGGTGCTGGCATCGCCGGGCATCTTTTCGATGGACCGGATGTTCCGGGTTCGTTCGAGAAAAGACTGCATCCCCTGCTCTTCGCTCAAGTGTGCTTCCATCGCAATTTTCACCTCGTCCAAAACGGTTCTTCCAGGCATGCCCTTCAGCGGATCTGATCGAGTTCACTCTTGAACTGCAGAAACTCCGCGCTCCTGACAATCGGTTTTTCAGCCGGAAGCAGCTCGCTCTTCGCACGATGCGCCTCCCTCAGCTCCGAGTTTACTTCTTTTTCGGGGGTTTCGGAACCCGCATTTCGAAAAAATGACGGGTAGCGCTTGAGGATCGACACCATTCCGCGGGAGTCGTACCCGGCGAAATGAAGAAGGCGCGTTCCGATCCGGATCGACCGGATCCGCTCTTCGGAGGTGAGAGCGAATACACTTTCGGGCCCGAAAAGCGGGACTTCCCGGGAAGCCCCGGTACCTCCTTCCGTAGCTTCAAGACGATTCGCAAGATGCCGCTCGATGATTCCGCCCAGCTCGAAGGCGATCGCGGCGGCTAGCTCGTTCTCGAATTCGACTTTTTTCAGGAATCCGAGCGGAACCGAGACTGTGGTTCCGGGAAACGAAAAGAACCGCGCTTGGGCGGGAGCCTGCTCGACATGAACCAATACCTCGACGGTCCCGAGCGGAAACCCCTTGGATGCGGCCGAAATCCGCGCCGCGGCCTGTTCGAGGTAGCGCCGGATGTGCGGCACATTCAGCAAGCGCGCCTTCGAGCGGAACTCCCCCGTGAGTCCGCGCGCACTCTTCGTGTCGGCGGCGATCTGCTCCACCGGGGAGACGGTTTTCGGTGGCGGAGTGGAACACGAAGCCGCAAGGGCAAGAACGGCGGCGATCCTAAAACGAGAAAACATCCTGCACGCTCCAAAAGAACCAGACGAGGCACATCAAGAACAGCAAAAACAGCAAGACGTAGGCTTTGGCGAAGCTCCAATTGAAGGGAAAATGCCGGTACGCCGAACGGAATTGCGATGCCCCCGCCCCCTTGGTGAGCCAGGGCACGGCTTTTTCGGCCAGAATTCCGGCTGTGGCGTCGAGACCGACCTGCCCCGAGTGCGCCGTTGCGAGTGCAGGATCGCCCCACCGCCCGTCGATTTTATGAAAAACATAATCAAAAAACCGAGAAACCGAGGGTTTCGGCGCGGGAACGCGCGCAAGGGTCTCGAATCCCGGACGGACCAGCGCGGGAGCGAGATGAAGCATCGCAGAGGTGTCGGCAATACCGCCGTGCTCGGAGGGAAGCGCGATCATCGGCGACAAAAAAACCTCTTTTGAGTCGACGAGCGCGCTCGTGATCGAAATCAATCTCGCCCCCGAGCCCGCAAACCAAGCACGACTGGTGACAATCTTCGCCGCCTCTTCGAGCGCGGTGACTTGCTTGGGCGAAAGATGGCTGTTCACGGCGATGAAGTTCTTGTGCCCGAGTCGCTTCAGATGCTCGCACTGGTCGACGACCGCGTCGCGCACCACATGGGGCCTGACCGGTGTGCAAAGATTCCGCGTGATTCCGTCGATGGTGAGCGGAATCAGGGGCATCAGAATGAAGTTCCAGGCGGGGAGTCGTTTTTCGAGTTCGCGGGCGATGCCCGAGGCCAGCGCCTCGGCATGGAAGAGCTTGGTGCCGAGCGGAAGATGGGGGCCGTGTTGCTCGATTCCGCCGACCGGAAAGAGAAACACTGTCAGATCGGGCCTGAGCGCGGTAAATCCGTCCGGATTCAGGTCGCGAAACGAGGCGATCATGCGCCGCAATTCTCGAGAATCCGCGCCTGGAGCTTCAACACCACCTGCGACCAGGTCTTCGAGACCCCGTCGGTGCCCGTGTGAAGAACCTCGCAAGTTTTATGAAGATCTTCGAACGCGGTCGAAAGGTTGAAATCCAGCACATCGAGATTCCCGGCCGCCTCGAACTCGCCCTCGAGCGTCCGGCGGTAGTGCATCGGAATAGGGCGGCTCTTGCCGTTCATGTTCAAAAGAAGCTCGAAACTTCCTTCGCGCTTGTCGCCCTTCGCGGTCCGGATGGACGCACTCAGGAGCCCGTCCTTGGTGAAGAACTTGAAGAAGTGCTGAAAAAGGGTCAGATCGCGCGCGGGGTTTCCGGTCTGGATGGTTTTTTCGTCCCGCACGGTGATTTCGCCCGTGAGGCCCGAAAGAAGCGCAGGCACTCCTTTGGTGCTCTCGAGACCGCCCTTCACGCCCACCTCGGCAAAGGAACCGTTCACCGCGACCTTTTGCTTGGTTTTGAAGGCGGTCCAGTGGATTTGAACCGAGGCCGGATCGAGGGTGTGCTTGCAAGCACCCCCAGCGCGGGCTGCGATCGGGGCAAGAGTCCAAATGGCGAGGATCACGATGATTTTCTTCATGGCGGGTTCAGTGTACGTAAGCAAAAATACCTATGCAACTTTTTTGGTCGGGACAGCCACCCGGGGTCAAAAATAGCTTTTGCGCCAAAACCCAAGCTTTGGTAGCGTACGGACTTCGACCAAGTTTCAGCGGAGAGATGGGTGAGTGGTCGAAACCACACCCTTGCTAAGGGTGCAGGGAGTAACATCCCTCGAGAGTTCGAATCTCTCTCTCTCCGCCATTTTAAAAAAAGCCGGTGAGCCCGCAAGGGTTCAACGGCTTTTTTTATTTTGCACAGCGGGGAGAGAGAGATTCGAAGCGAGCAGACCGGCCTGCGGTGCAGGCTGAGCGAGCGTGATGCGAGCGAAAGGTCTGCGAGGTGGCCAGGCGGAGGAGCGGCCGGATGGCGCGACGAGCGCTTGGCCGAATCTCTCTCTCTCCGCCATTTAAAAAAGGCTTCCGGGCATTTCCCCGGAGGCCTTTTTTAGTTCGTATCGCGGGAACCATCACTTTGACTTCTTGTCGCATTCGAGACTTAGAATCGAATGCATTTTTTGAGGCATTTTCCACACAATTCGATCCAGCGGGATAGATGCGGCGGCCCATTGCTTCCTGTCTGCCAGCGGACCAACGAGTTCGGATTTCAGGAACTTCTTGAAGTCCTCGGAGCTTTCCTCGTACCTCGCACCTTCGCAGGATTCCATCCGATTCCAACGCCTCTCAAATCCCAGAAGAACCTCGCGGCATTGCTCGTGCCTCAGCGAAACACGGGCTTGCTTCTCGCTATCATGGAAATCGGCAAAAAATCTCCGGATGCGAGCCTCGCATCGGACGATGGCGCCCCGATCCCACGCCGCTGACAGTACCCCGATCACAGCCGAGAGCTTGGTATCCAAGGTCACGGAATCGGGGGTTTTTCGGCTTTCGAGCAACACTCGCTGGCGGAGAGCCTCCGGAAGGTCCTGGACACCGTAATACTGGCATTCGACCGGGATAACCAACGGGCCCCTTTTTGTGGCGGCCCCGGAGAGCTGATCGAGCTCTTGGGTCACGGCATTCAGGCACGAAGAAGGCACCGCAAGAGCCGATTGCGAGGCAAATCCGGTCACTACCCCGAACAGAACCAAGAAAAGGAATCCCCTGCCCATGGTTTTATGATGAACGGAAGAGAGCAAAGTGGCAAGCGAGGGCAGCTTAGGTGAAATCCGCCAATCGCCTCAGGCCCATACTGAGCTCAACGCCTAATCCCCCGATTCCCCCCGGCGGGAGAGATCAAGCGTGGCCAGAAATTCATGTGCAGGAATGACACGGACCCCGCCCGGATAAAGCCTTGCTTTCGAAAGATGGAGTACTACCTGGATCTTTCGGGCATGGGGATGGAGCTTCTCGTAGTGTCGGAAGTTCTCGCTTGGATCCGGATCGCTCAGTTTCACCTCGATCAAATGAGTCACTGTTTTTCCGTCCATCACCGCAAAGTCGATTTCCTGCTTCTGCTTGTTTCGCAGGAATCGAAGCTGAAGATCACACCCCTTGGCCTCGTTGAGATTCAGAATCTCTTTGTACAGGGACAAACCCACACAGTTCTCGAATCGGGCCGCTTCGTTTTCGATCCGGGGGAGGTCAAAAAAATACAATTTCGGCATCTTCTTGAGCGATGTCGCGGTAGTGCCCAGAGGATGGATTCTGAAAAAAAGATATGAATTTTCGAGCATTTCGATCCAATTACGGATGGTCTTGTCGCTTTTCGAAAGATCCTCGCAAAGGGACTGATAACTCAGTAATCCACCCACCTTTTCGGTGAGAAGCAAAAAAAGATTCTGAATATCGCTCAGGTTCCGGATGTTCTCGAGTTCGGCAAGATCCTGTTTCAGAATCACATCCAGATGGGAACTCCGCCATCGTCGATAATCGGAGACACTGCCACTGAAGAACGGCTCGGGGAAGCCCCCCACAGTCAGGATCCTCTCGAGAATCTCGCTTGAGGAGAGCGAGGGAAGAAGCTTCATTCCTTCTTTCACATCGATCGGAAGAAGCGTGTGATGAAAAAAACGGCCGGCAAGCGAATCCCCCGCTCTCCGGAACGTGTTCATGCGGGCGCTCCCGGTCACGATCGTTTTTTCGGGTAAATGGCCGGTATCATACAACCCCTTCAGCCAGAGCTTCCAACGGTTGTGCTTGTGAAGCTCATCCAGCACCAAGGGAGTGTTCATTTCCCACCGCTGTTTGAGAATTGCGGTACGATCGTCCAGAAAATCGTAGTTATAGTAGGTGCAATCGGGGAACAGAGATCGGGCAAGAGTGGTCTTTCCCACTTGCCGTGGCCCGCTCAGCAGAACCAGCTTTTTTCCGAGGTCTTTTTTGAGGTCGGTGCCGAGACTTCTCATGTTTACTTTATCGGATCAAACTCCGAGAAAGTAAATACTTTTCCGGAGTTCGCTCCGGGAAAGTTAAAGCATCGTGTATTCAGATACTTAGAATACCAAAATCGGAGCTCATGCGATCCCTGCCGCACACAGCAGGAAAGGAAGGGTGCGAAAATGCACGAAGTCGGACTCATTGTCGGGAAGTTCTCGCCGCTCCATTCGGGGCATGTTCATGCCATCGAAGAGGCCCGGAGGCAGTGCCGCGAGCTGATCATTTTGACCTATTCGAACCCCGAGTTCGAGGGGTGCGAGCGAGAAAGACGGGAGCGATGGCTGAGGCGGCTGTTCTGCGATTCGAGAATTATCGCACTCAATCAAGAATCGGTGCCGGACCAAGTACTGCCGCTGAACAGCGCAAGCGACCACGAACAACGGGAGTTTGTGGCATGGGTTCTCGAGACACTGCTTTGCGAGAACCGAATCGGACTTCTGCCGGATGTGGTTTTCACGAGCGAGTCTTACGGTCCTGGGTTTGCCCGGCACCTCTCGGATCGGTTCAAAAAACTGGTCGAACACATCGCGATTGATCCTTCCCGATCGCGCTACCCCGTCTCGGCGTCTCTGATCCGGGCTGATCTTCATGGCCAAAGGCACTGGCTCCCGCCCGAGGTGTATCGCGATTTTGTTCAAAAGGTCCTTTTCCTCGGCGCCGAGAGCACCGGCAAAAGCACGCTCTCGCGACGAATGGCCCATGATTTCGACAGCATCGCCATCGAGGAATTCGGACGAACCCTCTGGGAGCAAAAAAACGGACTCCTCGATTTTTCTGACATGCTGGCGATCGGGTGCGGGCAAATCGAGCGCGAGGAGGAGCGCCTGGGGAGGGCGAACCGGTTTTTGTTCTGCGACACCTCCCCCCTCAGCACCGTTTTTTACAGCGAGGCCTTGTTCGGCCGGGTCGATCCCCGCCTCATGGAACACGCCCGGAGACACTATGATCAGGTCTTTCTTTGCTTCCCGGATTTTCCACTCGTTCAGGACGGAACCCGCTCGGACGAGGCGTTCCGGAAACGCCACCATGATTGGTACATTCGGGAGCTCGCAGAGAGAAAAATCCCCTATCACGAACTGCGAGGGCCGCTTGAGGACCGGGTACGGGAGACGCATGCAATGATCGGGAAAACCAGCATTCATTCTGAAGTTGTCAAATTGAACAACATAGAGTAGACTGGGATTTGGTAGATGACCTGACGGGAATACATTACAAGAATTACCGTTAACTCCAGAAGCATCCGTAAAGTGGTGATTGATTCCCACTATGAGGTCAAACACGGAAGCGCAATGAATGACGACTTAATCTTAAGGTTAGTCAGACTTCTTGATGGTGGTACCTTTCCCTCTCAAGAACGCGATGAACCTTATGATTACTTCGTAAATGACGGGCTGTTTTTGGATGGTAAGTGCTACAAACCAATCTGACTACTTGAGGATCACGGACTTTACCTTGGGGTAGTCAATGCCTACAGAAGGAAAAATCATGGGATTTCCAGGTGAAAAGAAACTATCCGCAGTCCGATCCAAACTTCAAAAAAAGGACGGATTTCTGATGCTCTCACCCGGGGCGGATGAGCTTGATCAATTCAGATTTCGGATTTGTCAGGAGATTTTGAAATACGCCCTTCGCAAGAAGCTCACCGCAAGCGAGATGTCGAAACTGCTTGGAATCACCAAGGCGGACATGAGCAGGATCTTCAATCACCGGATCAAACGATTCAGTACCGACCGACTGATTCGAATTTACTCCAAGATCAATCCCCGCTACCGCCTGCGCGTAGCCTGATTGAATCATCGTCTTTGAAACAACGAGGCGAAACCTCCGAGCACCAAACACACCCCGAAATCGAGCGGATGAATCGGATTCATCTCGAACAACCGGCATAGCTCGGGGCTTCGTAGCACCAAAAAAAACACCGAGACCGCAACCATCCCCGCAAGCGCCCGATACAGGGTTCGCTGACCCATGATCATCAGCCCCGCATTCGCAAAAACAAAAGTCGTGAGCATGAGGGCACGCACATCCCACTCGCCTTTTCCCTGAAACCACGCGAACACTCCCACCACCGCCAGAGACGCAAGAATGCGAAGGCTTCGCACGAGCGCCTTTCGGAGAAGAACCGGATCGCGAAACGCCGCCCTCACGGGTCCGCCCGTGAGCATCTCTCTTGCCGGATCCTGCACAAACACCAAAAGTCCGAAGGGCACCAGCACAAATGCCAGAACCACCAAATGAAGCGGCAAAAAAACGGGTGGCAAGCCCGTGACCATCGGTAACAGCACCGCTCCCGCCATTGCCATCCGGACCGACGCAAGATATGCGATTGCACTCTTCATTCGGATCACTTCGCATCGCGACTCCATGACGGCCTCGCGCACAAGAGCGGCATCATCCCGAAGAAGTACGAGCTGAGACTTTTCTCGCAATGAATCGGGACCCTTGTACCCGGGAGCAATCGAGACCTCGGCCTCGGCAAACACGGCCTGATCTTGTACCGAATCGCCGAGAAGGATCACCCGCTCGCCTTTTCGTCGAAGAATCCGAAGAAGCCTGCTCTTTTGCTTGGACTGAAGCCCCTGAAATACCGGCACCGGATTTGCCGCAGAACTGCCCGTCGATTCGCGCGCAATTTGGGCATCATCCATCAAGTCGAACGCATCGGAGACAATGCGGTTTTCCGGATGATTTGCAGGGTGATGGAAACCGTGATTTTCGCGATGAACCTCCGCCTCCCCAGCCTGAGCCAGCACCGTGACTGCGACTCCCTCGACGGGATCACGCAAAAAAACTCCCGCATGGTGATGGTCCAAAACCACGCGATTCGCGCCCGAAAGCCCCTCGATCGCACTCGAATCCCGAACGGCGATTCCGGCGGCAAGAAGCCTTGCCGCACTTTGCTCGGCGAAAATCCGGATCAGTGCTGGCATCTCGGCCGGGATTGCCGCCAGAAGAAACCCCACACTGAAATCCACCCCATCCGACCAATCCTTCCGAAGGGCCACGAACAAAAACAACAAAACCCCGCTTAAGGGCACGGTGATCCAGAACCACTGCCGTAAAAAATCGCGCGCCTCCGCAAGGAGTCCTCGCTCTGCTCCACGCCCTTCTTCTACCTCGATCCACTCCGCGGGGAGATCGCGGGACCTCGGTTTCGCCGCGCGGATCCTCACCACGCCCGAGCCACGGGTCACGACCGAACCGGGTGCCAGCATCTCGTGCATCGGGGTTGCCACACTGAGTTCGATCGGGGAGCCGGCAAGGAGCTCGGCCTCGGCCGGAACCCGATCGCCCTCTTCGAGGAGCACGAGGTCCTCCCGCACGAGTTCGGAATGGGGAATCCGGAAGGTTCGGCCGTCGCGAATGACTTGCGGCCGACAGGTCGCCCATTCGCGCCAACGCTCGAGCCTGATTTTTGCGCGCCAGCGTTGCATCAAAAGACCCGCTAACAAAGCGGCGAGAATGATCGCGGTCCGCCATCCCGAGGAGCCTCCGGTCGCAAAGAGCGCAACACATCCGAGGGCCACCATGGCTGTGAACGGGTCAAAAATGGCCCGAAGGACTTTCTTGGGACTCCGCGAGTGAAACCGAAAAATCGAGCTCGTGCCTTCGGCCTCAAGCCTTGATTTCGCGAGGGATTGGGTGATTCCTGAGAACACGGGCTCCCGGGCCATGCGAAGGAAATGTGCAAGTCCCGCACCGGAATCTGATGGATCAAAACAAATCGGCGATGCTTTGTTTTGGCACCTGATACAACTGCGAGCCGGGCGAGGGATAATTCTGCTGATCTCCCGTGAACATCAAAAGATCCAAAGTCGGGAGATGGTTCCTGAATGCTCCCCCCCTTCCCGAGGAAAGATACGGGTAAGAGACTGTGCGCATCCCGGGAAACCCTACTTGTTTGATCTCGTTGGTGTCGGCCTTGACGATGTAAGCTGTGTCATAACCGATGGCCAAAAAGTATAGGTTTGTTCCTACCTCAAATGCACGAATCCAAATTACTTTCCGCCCATTCGTCCACTGCAGGGGAGTTTCCGGACCCACCGCTCCCAATGCGGAGATGAATCGCATTTTGAATTCGAAATTCTGCGGATTCTTTCGATCCTTGTAGATCGCGATCACCTCTCCATTCGATCTTTCGAACAGCTCTGACTGCTCGGCGATCTCGGGGTACTGATCCGTGATTGCGAGAGGATCCTGGGAGAGATCAAACAGCATCGATTCACTCCACGAGGCTCCATCAAACGAGAAGAAAGGGATTTTATAATAGCGATTGAAGGCCGGGGGTCCGGGTACGAACTCGTCCTGGACCGGAAGCAAAAACGCCCGGCCGGAGTCTTTGTAAACCACATAAGGATACCAATAGTCCGTCGGAAGTTGGGTGATCTTTTGCTCGGTCCAAGCACCGTTCGGGGCTTTCGTATACAGAAACAAAGTCTTCGAATTGGAAACGGGATCGAGAAACAAGCCGTATGACACCGCAAGATGCCCCTGTCCGTTCGAGGTTGCTCCGACCCGGATGTTCACGACTTCATCGGTTGGAGAAAGAGCCTGACGGATCACGGTGCGCGAAGTCTGGGAGAAATCATCGGCTTGGACATTCGCATATTCGTAATGAACCAATGATCCGCACCAGCCACAAATGCTCACATCGTATGGCTCGAAGGCGATCACATGGAGTTTTCCTGAAGGATCCACCAGAACATTCCCGGGCCTCGATACGGGAATAGAAGCCACCCGGGCCGGTGGAAGCCCGTCCTTTTTTTTGTAAATGACGAAATCCGCAAGAGTGGTTGTGGCGCCTGTGTCTCCCTCGATGATTCCGTAGTAAATTGACGCTCCAAACCTGCTGATTTTTGTCATGTTGTACCCCCACCAGGTTGAATTCGGGGAGTGCGTTCGGCTTGACGGCAGAATCGTCAACGAGAGTCCGGGAATTGAAACTACCGGTTCTTTGGAAGAGCAGGAAAAAATGCTCAAAACCATGACGGATGCCGCAAGGGTTGGAAGCAGAAAGTTTCGGATCATTCCATGCTGGAGTTTCTTCACTTCTACTCTTCGGTTCCCTGCTTTTTTTCTTAAACACCCCGTCGCACTCAAGCGGCCTCGTTGCAAAAAACCTGAAAAGGGACGAAATTTCCCGCGAATTCTTGAAAAATTCTCGTCCCCGGAACAAGGGAGAATCAATTGATGGAACTCAAAAAAGATGTTCTTTTTTTTTGAATTCACCCGCCATAAGGTGCGGGTGGGTTTGAAAAAGGAGGCACCGATGATGATTTGCACACTCAACCCGGACTCCCGCATCCTGATTGCGAGCGGGGATTCCCTTCTTTTGGATCTGCTTTGCGAGGCGATCCAGCTCGGAGGGGCGGAAGCGATCCGCGCAGGATCGATTCAGGATGCACTGCTGATGCTCAAAAGAAAATCAATCCACGCCGTGGTTGCGGACTCGAAGATGATGGACGGCTCAGGCGTGGACCTGATTCGAAGAATCCGAAGCCAAGGGATCCTGATTCCGGGCGCTCTGATGATGGGTCGGGACCCGGAGCCCGCAGAGCTCGCCCTGCTTTCAGGAGATGCGGAGGTCGTATTCCGGAAGCCCTTTGGAATCGACGATTTTTTGGCGGGCTTGCGAGAAATGCTCGACCAGCAACTTCCGGGCCTCCGGTTTCAGGCACCCCTCCGGCCAAAGGGCTCCGCGCGATCCGCTCAGTGGGCGAATCGCGTCGTTTTTGACAAATAATACGCGAAGTCGCCCTCATACGGGAGAAGCGAACCGTGGTCGATCTCGAACACGCGCGTCGCCACCGCCCGAAGAAAATGCCGGTCGTGGCTGACCATCACCACGGTTCCCTCGAATTTTTTGAGGTTCTCGAGCAAAATCTCGCGTGAGCGGATGTCGAGGTGGTTGGTCGGCTCGTCCAGAATCAGGAAGTTCACAGGGCTTGCGAAGATCGTGGCCAGAACCACCCGGCTCTTTTCGCCGCCCGAGAGGATGCCGATCTTCTTCTCGACCTCGTCATTGCTGAACAAAAACGAAGCAAGAAGATTCCGCACGAACCCGATCGTCGCGCCCGGAATGCGGTCGGCGATCTCGTCAAAGATCGTCTTTTGCGGGTCGAGGACATCGAGCGCGCTTTGGCTGAAGTAGCCGGTTTTCACGCTTGGCCCCACCACGCAGGTGCCCTCGGTGGGCTCGCTGGCTCCGGCCATGATCTTGAGCAAAGTCGATTTTCCCGCCCCGTTCACGCCCACCACCGCGACCTTGTCGAGACGCTGGATTTGCCCCGAGAGCTTCTCGAACACCTTCTTTTCGCTCCCATCGATGCGGGAATACACCTTGGCGAGATTCTGGAACTTCACGACCTCGGTGCCGCTCCGGGGAGGAGTCGGGAACTCGAAGTGGATCGTGCGCTCCTCGGCGGGAATCTCGATGCGCTCGATCTTTTCGAGCTTCTTGACCCGGGACTGGACCTGGGCCGCATGGGACGCCCGGGCGGCGAAACGCGCGATGAACTCTTCTTCTTTGGCAAGCATGTCTTGCTGTTTCTTCGCCGAGGCATACAACTGCTCGCGCCGGATCTCGCGCTCGCGCAGGTAAAAATCATAATCGCCCGAATAGGTGGTGATCGTTTTGTTCGCGACCTCGACGATGCGGTTCACCGAGCGGTTCATGAATTCGCGGTCGTGGCTCGTCATGACGAGCGCGCCCTTGTAGCTCCGGAGCCAGTCCTCGAGCCACATGATCGACTCCATGTCGAGATGGTTGGTCGGTTCGTCGGCCAAAAGAACGTCAGGCTTCAGGGCCAGGATCTTCGCTAGTTCGATTCGCATCTTCCAGCCGCCCGAGAACGCCTCGACCGGACGATCGAAGTCATCCTGCCCGAAGCCGAGCCCCGAGAGGATTTCTTTGATGCGCGGCTCGAGCGTGTACCCGTCACGCGCCTCGTACTCAAGCTGATACTCGCCGTATTCCTCGACGACCTTCATCATCTCGTCCTCGGAAAGCTCGCCCTCGAGCCCCTGGAGCTTTCGCTCGCAAAGGGCGATTTTCGAGGCGAGCTCAGAAACCCGACCCACTCCCGCCTTCACTTCTTCGAGCACGGAGCGACCCTTCATCTCGGCCACGTCTTGCGAGAAATACCCGATCACGAGTTTGTCTGAATAGGTGACCGAGCCGCCATCGGTGCCCTCGGCACCGGTGATGATCCGGAAGACCGTACTCTTGCCGGCCCCGTTCGGGCCAACCAGGCCGATCTTGTCGCCGGGCCTGACCTGGAAGCTCGCGTTTTGATAGAGCACCTGCTCGCCATACTGTTTGCGGACATTCGTGAAATGAATCATGGAAGCTTGATCTTACCTTTTTCTTTGATTTTTATCGAGTTCGAAGCGCAATCAGGCCCGCAGGGCCGAGCGTTTGATCATGAGCTGGGGCCCCGAGAAGAATTTGCGGAGCGCCTCCTCGATTCCGTCGTAGCTTGCGGAGGCCTGGATCCGGCCCTGAAGATGCTCTCCGAACTGCACCCAAGGCTTGCCCCACACTACCAAAAAGAGCATGCGGCGCTTGCCGGCCTCCCAGGGGTAATGCGTGCGGAGCTCTTGCAGGACCCGAAGCAGGAACTCGCCATACCAGGCCCCTTGGGTGGCCGGATCGGGCTCGGGCTCGTTCCGGATGAGCCAGGGCTTTGCGATCATCGCGCGCCCCACCATCACGCGATCGCACTCGGATTCGTGAAACAGAGCGCGCATGTCCTCGAAACACTGCACATCGCCGTTCCCGATGATCAGGGGATTCATTCCCCGCGAGCGGAACTCGCGCTTCAGCTTGCGGATGAGATTCCAATCGGCCGTGCCTTTTCGTTTTTGCTCGGCGGTTCGGGGGTGGATCGTGATCCACGCGGCGCCGGCCTCGAAAAGGCCCTCGACAAAGCCCAAGAGCTGCGAGAAATCCTGTCCGCCGATTCCGGCCCGGAGCTTCACACTCACCGGCACGCTCGCATGGCGCACGGTCATGCGCACGACCTCTTTTGCGTATGCGGGATCGCCCATGAGCGCGACCCCGTAGTTGTGCTTCAGGGCTTTTTGCACCGGGCACCCCATATTGATGTCGATCGCGCTCGCGCCCCACGATTCGAGCCTGGGCACCGAAAGACGGATGAACTCTTCTTCGTTCGCCAACAGTTGGGGGCAGAGCCCGTATTCGGCATCATGGAAATAAATCTCGGGAAACTCATTCGGGCGCTGCGAGGGAATGCGCCGGGAATTCAGCATCTCGGTGGGCCAGAGAACGCGCGCGCCTCCGGGAAGAAACTGCCTCACCCCGCAGCGAACGGCATAATGCGTGAGCCCCACCATCGGGGCCAGCATGATCGGATGCGGAGACAATCGATCGAGAGGATTATTCGAGCTCATCGCCGCCGCGGGCCCAGTTCCCGGTCACGCGGCAGGCAAGGTACGCTTTCAGGTAGCCGTCGAGGTCGCCGTTCAACACCTGATCGGCACTCGAGGAGGTGTGCCCCGTGCGGTGATCCTTCACCATCTTGTACGGATGAAGCACGTAGGAGCGGATCTGCGATCCCCAGGAGATGTCTTTCTTGGTGCTCTCGATCGCGTCCATCTTCTTTTTTTCTTCTTCGAGATGCCGCTCGTAAAGACGCGACTTCAGCACCTTCATGGCAAGATCGCGGTTTTTGATCTGGGAGCGCTCTTGCTGACAGGTCACGACAATCCCCGAGGGAAAGTGCGTGATCCGGACGGCGGAGTCGGTGGTGTTCACCCCCTGACCGCCCTTTCCGCCCGCGCGATACACGTCGATTCGAAGATCGGCCGGGTTGATCACGACCTCGAAGTCGTCGTCGACCTCGGGGGTCACGAACACACTCGTGAACGAGGTGTGACGGCGGGCGTTCGAATCAAACGGAGAAATGCGCACCAGACGATGCACGCCGGCTTCGCTCTTTAACAGCCCGTACGCGTTCGGTCCGTTCACGGTGAAGGCGACGTTCTTGATGCCAGCCTCGTCGCCCGGAAGTACATCGAGAACCTTCGAATCGAAGCCGTGATCCTTGGCCCACATTTGATACATGCGGAAGAGCATCTGCGCCCAGTCCTGCGACTCGGTTCCACCGGAACCTGCGTTGATGGTGACGATGGCATTCTTCGGGTCCATCGGGTCCGAGAGCATTTTTTTCAGTTCGGCCTCTTCGAACTTGAGCGACAGGGGCGCGATCATGTCGGAGGCCTCTTTGAAGAGACTATCGTCTTTTTCTTCTTCGGCCATCTGGAACATCGTCTCGGCGTCCGAGAGCAAAAGGTCGAGCTCCTTGAACCCGTTCACCTCGGATTCGAGGCGGGATTTCTCCTGGGTCAGGGTCTTTGCCTTTTTGTTGTCGAGCCAGAAGGATCCTTCGGTCTCGAGATGGGAGATTTCTTCTATGCGGCGGGTTTTCTCAGCGAGGTCAAAGCGAACCTCGGAGGAACTGAAGCTTCGCTTTCATTTCCTCGAGGGTTTTGCGGATCTCAAATGCTTCCATGGTGCTCATATGGGAAAGACTCTAGCAGGAAAACACCCCGCTTGGCAATCAGGAGCGCGCGACCAGGCTTTTTGTTTTCTCGCCCAGAATCTTTTTTTCGAGGCTCGCCATGAGTTCGGCCTCTTTTTTCGAGGTCTCGTGGTCGAAATGACAAAGATGGAGAAGCCCGTGCACGATCAGAACGTCGATTTCGCGCTTCCAGGAATGCTGGAATTCCTTTGCCTGACGGAGGGCGACTGGGCCGCATAAAATGAGGTCTCCGAGCATGCCCTGACGCTGGAAGATCTCGGGGGTCGGGAAGCTCAGCACATCGGTGGGAGCAGGCTTCTTGCGGAACTCGCCGTTCAGCCGGGCCATCGTGACCGGGCCACAGACCGAGATGTCGACCTGGTAGGTTCCCGACTCGCACTCCACGAGGCGGGAGCGCACCTTCGATTCGCTTATGGTTTTCTTCAAAAGGCGTTTTACCGAACGAACAGCATACTGTTCGATCTCTTTCAGCGGGACCGGTTTTGATCGCATGGATTCCATGCTAACAAAGACCCATCATGCCCTACAACGAAGAAGCCACCCTCCGCGCGTTTTCTGAAGTCCTCCGAACCGTAGCCCGCCTGAGGGGCCCCGGGGGATGCCCCTGGGACCGCGAGCAAACCCACCATTCGTTACGGAAGTTCCTGATCGAAGAGACCTACGAGGTCACCGATGTGCTCGACCGGATCGACGATCCAGCGCGCCTCAATGAGCCAAATTTACACTTTGCGTTTCGCGAGGAATGGGGAGACCTGCTCCTTCAGATCTTGCTCCATGCCGAGATCGCGACCGAGACGAATCCCGAGCTCGGGTTCGAGGCGATCGCAAAAACCCTGAACGAGAAGCTGATCCGCCGGCACCCGCATGTGTTCGGCGAGACGACCGTGAGCGGAACCGATGAAGTGCTCCGGAACTGGGATGAGCTGAAGAAAAAAGAGAAGAAGGATCCGACAGACGGAAGTCTTTTTGACTCGATTCCGAAGAGCATGCCTCCCCTGCCCCGGACCGAGAAGATCATCGCAAAGGTCACCAAAGCGGGATTCCAGTGGCCGGACCTGAAGGGACCGCTCGCGAAGCTCGAGGAGGAAGTCTCGGAGCTCCGGTCCGCCCTCGAGAACGCGGACCTCTCGGACCGCGAGACGCGGGCGAAGGTCGAATCCGAGATCGGCGACGTGCTGTTTTCGGTCGCGAACGTGGCGTTTTTATCAAAAATCAATCCGGATGAGGCCCTTCGCTCGACCCTGAACAAGTTCGAATCGAGATTCCGTCACGTCGAGAACCGCCTTCGGGAATCGGGAAAGACCCCCGAGTCATCGAATCTCGAAGAAATGGACCGCCACTGGGACGAAGCAAAACGCCTCGAGCGGGGGCAGAAATGAAAAAAATCGGCCTGACCGGCGGCATCGGCACGGGGAAGTCGACCGTGGCGCGGTTATTCCACGAAATCGCAGGAGTGCCGGTGATGGATGCGGATGCGATGGCCCGCGCCCTTCGCGCTCCGGGAGGAGAAGCCTCGGCGCCGATTCTGAAGCGCTTCGGAACACTGGATCCTTCGGCCCTCAGGGCGCTTCTTGCCTCGGATTCGAAAGCGAAGGCGGATCTGGAGGGAATTCTGCACCCCTTGATTCGCGAGAAAACCGCGCAGGAATTCGCCCGGATCGGGCGGGAAAATCCGAATGCGCCTTTTTTGGTTTATGAGGCAAGCCTGCTGATCGAAGCGGGACGCGCGCAGGATTTTGATGCCGTAATCGTGGTGACGGCGGCTCTGCCCGATCGCCTTGCGCGAATCATGAACCGCGACGGCTCCTCGAAAGAAGCGGCCCTTGCCCTGATTGGGGCGCAATCGAGCGATGAATTCCGGCTCAAACACGCGGACTACCACATTCAGAATCTCGGAAGCCTCGAGGATCTCAGGCTTCAGGTGGCGAAAACAGTGGATCAAATCCGGCAGTCATGATACCCCCTTAGCCCATGGCAACCAGACTTCGTGTGAAAAGACAAAAGCAAATCCGCGACCGCGCTTCCGAACACCGGCAAAGCCCGTCCCTCCGTCCCCACAAAATCGATCAGGCGCGTTCCGCCAAGATGAAGAAGCGCAAGCTGAACCGCGCCCGCTGATTCCGGATGCGGATCGCGATCGTCGATCTCGGTACGAATTCCATCCGTTTTGATGTTCATGAGGTCTTTGCGAACCGCAAAGGTGTCATTCAGCATCGTCGTCTTTACCGTGAGAAAATCATGGTTCGCCTCGGGCAGAACCTGTTCTTGAACGGGAGCCTGAGCGCAGAAAGCAAACGCCGCACCCTTGAGGCAATCCGGTCCTTCAAACAGACCATGGAGGCGCTCTCGGTGCACAAGACCGTGGCCTTCGGGACTGCGGCCGTCCGCGATGCCTCGGACGGCGAAGCGTTCCTGAGAGAAGTCCGACAAAAGACCGGCGTTCAAATCGAGATGATCACCGGGGCCGAAGAAGCGGCTCTGATTGCGAAGGGGATCCTGAACAACGAGACCCGATCGCCGAAGGGCATTTTTGCCTTGGTGGACATCGGTGGCGGAAGCACCGAGATCATCGTCTGCAAGGGAAAACAAATCCTCCACTCCCACAGCTTCAACCTGGGGGTCGCAAAACTTCAGCAGGTGTTTTTGAAGACCCAGCCGCCCGTGCGCGAGAAGGATCATCCGCAGGATCCGGTGACGGAGCTTCGGAATTTCATCAAGAGCGTGATTCTCCCCCACATTCTGATCGATCACTGGCCCAAGGTGCCGACCATTCTGGGCTCCTCTGGCAGCATCCTTGCGCTCGCACGGCTGGTGAACCAGGACAAGGAGCTCGGAGAAAAGCCATTCGAACGGAAGAACCTGAGCCGAATGGTCCAAGAGATCAAGACCAAGACCACGGCCGAGCTTCTTTCGATGAAGGGCATGGATCCGAAGCGTGTTGACTTGATTCTGGCGGGCGGGATCCTTCTGGACGAGATCGCCCAGCTCCTCGGCACCAAAGAGATTCGCACGACTCCCTTTGCCCTTCGCGATGGCATTCTGGAAGACGAGCTGGCCCGGTTTGCCGGGCGCATGGACCGGACGGCGCAGTTCTCGATTTCAGAGATCGAGCAGCGGGTCCGCGCCTGGGGTGTGGACCTCGGGCACGCCAAAAAAGTAGCCCTGCATGCGGAGTTCCTGTTTGACCACCTGAAGCCCGTTCACAAGCTGAAGCCCGAATGGCGGCCGTACCTTTCGGCCGCGGCCCTTTTGCACGATGTCGGCGAGACGATCAGCCACGCCCATCATGCGGAGCACTCGGAATACATGGTGAGGAATGCGAATTTCATCGGCATGCATGCCTGGGAGGCGAACTTCATCGCAGGCCTGTGCCGGCTCCATAAAGAAGAAAAACTGCTCGAGAAGAAGAGCGACAAGAAGATCCCGTTTCCGAAACGGGATGAGCTTCGCACGCCTTTTTTGGGGCTTTTGTCTCTTCTTCAGATCGCCGATTCGTGCGACCGGACCCACAAGGGCTCGCTCCGGATCCTGCGGGCGAAAGTCTCCGCCCGGCGGGTGGACCTCGACTTCACCTCGAAAGGCCCCTCGGATCTGGAACTGTTGCGATTTGATCAAAAGAAGGCTCTTTTCGAGCACCTCTTCGGGCGCGAGATCCATCTTGCGCGACGGAAAGAAAACAAAAAAGCCCGCGCAGTGACTGCGCGGGCTTCTTGAAAGATGGTACAGATGAGCTGGGAAAAACAAGCTTCGTTGGGATTGGGGGAGGGGAGGATGAACACTCGCCATTCCCAGATCATCTGTAACTTTGCTTGCGGTACCGGAGTGCCGCAGAACTTTGGTATGAACGCAATCTGCCAGAATTCAGGCTTCAGTGATAATTATTGTTTTTGATTGCGCAAATTCAAATTCCCTAATCAATTGAAAAAGATGACAAAACCAGAGCAACTAAAAAAAACCCCCGGATATTGGCCGATTCTGATCACGAGCGCGACCAGCTACCTCGGACAATCCTTCATGCAGGTGGTGGACCTGTTTTTTTGCCGCGACCTCGGAAGCACGGCCTCCGCCACAGTGGGCACCTCCTCGACCTTCTTTGCGTGGTTCATGATCCTCGGAACTGCGATCTCATCGAGCCTGGAGTACCTGATCCCGCACGCGCTCGGTGCGAAAGAAGAGAAAAAGGCGGGGGAGTATTTCTTCTCGGGAACAGCGCTGGTCCTCGGAATCAGCCTAATCAGCATGGCGGGGATGGTTCTTCTTGCCCGCATGGGATCGCTCTACGGCATGAACCCAGAAATCGCGACCTCGGTCGAGGGATTCAGTTCGATTCTGGCACTGAGCTTGTTTCCGACATTCATGATCCCCCTCGTTCGGATCGAGCTGCAGTCCCGAGGATTTCCGAATGACACTCTGTATGCGTTTCTGATCGGAAACGTGTTGAATGCATTTTTGAACTGGTCGCTCATTTACGGCCATGCGGGCTTTCCCGCTCTCGGCGTGAACGGCTCGGCCTGGTCGACCGCCCTCTCGCGGACCGGGATTCTTTTGTTTCTTTTGTACCGGCTCTTCGCCTCGCAAAAACGATCCCACCCCTTCCCTCCCCTTCACGAGGTTCGCTGGAAGCTCAGGATCAAGACGATTCTTCGCATGGGTCTGCCCTCGGCGTTTCACCTGTTGTTCGAGATCGGGGCCTTCATTCTGGTCAGCCTTCTTGCCTCAAGACTCAGCACCGCCGAAACCGCGGCCCACGCGATCGCGATCACGATCGCGAGCTTGATCTTCATGCTTCCGGCCGGAATGAGTTCGGCCGCGGCCCTGACCATGGGCCGGAAGATGGGCGAGAATCTTCCGCGTGAGGGTACCGCCCTTGGTGACCGCACCCTGCTCGTGGGATTCGGCTACGCGACCCTGAGCTCGGCAATGTTGCTGTTTTTCAGGCATGAGCTGATCGGATTTTTCACGAATGATCCGGGGGCGGCGTCGGTCACGACCTCGCTCCTTTTCATCACGGCGATTTTTCAGTTCGGCGATGTGTTCCAGGCGATCCTCTCGGGGTGCATCCGGGGCTTCGGCGAAACCACCATGCAAGCCAAGGCGAACGGGATCGGTCACTGGTTTTTTGGAATTCCAGCGGGACTTTATTTTTGTTTTTATCGAAACCTCGGGGTTCAAGGGCTCTGGGGCGGGCTCTGCATCGGGCTTTTTGTCGTCGCCCTGATTCTGGCAGTCCGTTACCGGAATCTTACGCGTCCGCACCGCGGGATTTGAGCTCATCGGGAAGAAGCCGCAGGGAATTGCTCCTGAGAATCTCGAACCCGTCCTGCGAAAACACCATCGGGACCAGCGCAAGCGGCATTCCCGGATGAGCGCGCCTTACCTGCTCTGCGGCGCTTTGGCACCGGTCGGCACGGGCGTTGCCGTGATCCCGCAGGAGTTCGACTTTGGCTCGAAGCCCGGAATCCAAGGACTCGAGCTCGGGCCAGGGGCCTCCCTCGGCTTCTTCGATTTGGTTCAGAACAATGGCCTGAAGCGCAATTCCCTTTTGCTCCAGGAATCCGGCAAGGCCCTCGAGCTCCAAAAGGGGCGTGGATTCGGTCGTTCCCACCGCAATCACCCCCACGGAGCGATCGGCAAAAAATGCGGCAAGCTTCCCGCAGCGATCGAGGATCCGGTCACGAAGCGAGACGAACGTCTCGAAAAAGAGCGTGCTCTCGCGGAAGAGCGGAGCACCCAGGAGCTTCTCGACCCAAGCAAAGGACAATACGGTTTTGAACCAGGCGTTTTTTTTGGGAAGAAAAATCTGGAACACACGGCTCTCCATGAGATTCCGGATCTTGTCGGGTGCATTGAAAAACTCCTTGGCATGAAATGCCGGAGGAGTATCGAGCACGATCAGATCATAGCGGTCCTCGGTGAGCATGCGGGTGACCCACTCATAGGCCGTGTACTCCTGAAGCCCGTGGATCATCTGGGTCATCTCGCGATACAAAACCGTGCTTCGAAGCGATTGAGCGGTCGAGGGACTCAGGGTTTGATCGATGATCTGATCGATCACATACTTCGGGTTCAGGATCGCAACCGAGAGATTCGCGCTTGCGGGAAGCCCGAGCGATTCCTTCACCCGGGAAGAAAGCACAATCGGCTCGCCGCCTTCTTGCAAAAGCGCATCGGTGTACCCGAAGGCCTGAAGGAGCCTGCGTGCGGGATCGATCGTGAGCACCAGTACCCGCGGCCGGATTCGCGCGGCCGCGATCGCAAGACTTGCCGAGATGGTGGTTTTTCCCACCCCACCGCCGCCGCACACCATGATGCATCGCTTTTCTGCGAGAAGATCCCGAAGATTCATCACGCAGTGCGGATCCGATATGCGAGGTCGGGCTCCTCGCGGGGATTGAATACCTCGGGCGCAACCCAGAGTCCGAGGTTCCGTCCGTCGCTTGCCGGGAGTTCGCTTGCGAGACGGTTTTTGGCTTCGCGAAACCTGCGAATCCGCTCGAGCTCGACCATGAGCTTTCGCGTTTTGCTCTTTTGGCTCAACGCTTCGAGTACCTTTTCTTCGGCCTCGGTGAACGGGTTGAAAGGCGCACGATTCAGAATAAAACCGCCGATCGGGAGCGACTCCCGGACCAGCAGGGATTTGAGTTCGATCGCCTCGCTCACGGGAAGCTCCTGGGGAAGTGTGGCGATGAACACCGCCGCACGATCGGGATCGAGCAAGTATCGCTGCCCCTCTTTCATGCGCTCGGCGATCGGCCCGAAGGGAATCATTTTGAGCAAAAGCGCGGGAAGTCGTGCCAGGCCCAAAAAATGTCCGGTGGCGGGGAGATCAAGAATGATGCAGTCATAGTCGGCGCGCATCTGGAGCAGGAGATGATAAAAAAAACCCATCTCGCGGAACGAAGGCGCTCCCTCGAGAAACCACTTCACGCCTTGATGACCAAGAACCATCTGCGAAAGGGTTCCGAGCTTCAGGAACGAAGTCAGAAACCGCTCCTGCCCGACCTTGGCCGAGAGGCACAACCCGTGAAGATTCGCGTCGAGGGGCTCGGGTTCGATCTTGAAGTGGCGGAGACCGAAGTTCCCCGCCAAGGCGGAATCCCAGCCGGAATCGTCTTCGATTTCGATCAGAAGAGTCTTTTTTCCTTCTTTCGCGGCGGCTTTGGCGATCGAGGCCGAAAGCGTGGTCCGCCCCGTGCCGCCTTTTCCCGAGATGAGGTTGATCCGTTTCAGGCTGGCGAGAATCGTGTTGGTAGCGTCGATGCCCATGCTGGCGCCCCTCCCATTCCGTCCACGGTAGCGACCGCTTGACGGACTTGCAACCCTGAAATACCAAAAAGGGATGGATCTTTTTGAGAAAATCGCCCGTTTGAAGCGCGAAAAAAACGCGGTCATCCTTGCCCACTACTACCAGGATCCGGACATCCAGGACGTGGCGGACTTCATCGGAGACAGCCTCGAGCTCGCCCGAGCCGCGGAGCGGTCTACGGCGGATTTGATTTGCTTTGCGGGCGTGCATTTCATGGCCGAGGGCGCGAAGATTCTGAACCCAGGGCGGAAGGTCGTGCTTCCGGATTTGAGAGCCGGGTGTTCGCTCTCGGATTCCTGCCCGCCCGCGCGGCTCCGGGAGTTCAAAGAAAAAAACCCCGATCACTTCGTGGTGAGCTACATCAACTGCTCGGCCGAGATCAAGGCCTTGAGTGATGTGATTTGCACCTCCTCGAATGCCTTGCGGATTGTGGAGCGCGCTCCGAAGGATCGACCGATCCTGTTCGCACCGGACCGGAACCTAGGTGCGTGGGTCATGAAGCAAACCGGTCGCGAGATGACGCTCTGGCAAGGAAGCTGCATTGTGCATGAGACGTTTTCGGAGCGGAAGATCATTGATTTGAAAACCGCGCATCCGGCGGCGAAGCTGATCGCCCACCCCGAGTGCGAGGCGAGCCTGTTGAAGTCGGCGGATTTCATCGGGAGCACGAGCCAGCTGTTGAAGTATGTCTGCGACAGCCCCGAGCGCGAGTTCATCGTCGCGACCGAAGCGGGAATCCTGCACCAGATGGGCAAGCGCGCGCCAGGGAAGATTCTGATTCCCGCTCCGCCGAACCAGAACTGCGCGTGCAACGAGTGCCCCTTCATGAAGCTGAACACGCTCGAGAAAATCGCCTCGTGCCTCGAGAACGAGACCCCCGAGATCGAGGTTCGGGTCGAGGTGCAAGAGAAGGCGCGACAGGCGCTCGCGCGAATGCTCGAGTGGTCGGTTTAAGTCTGCTTGTTTTCTTCGCTTTGCTTGATTTTCATTCTTGAAGACTAGGAGGAGATCACCCCCCATTCGTGTATTGCCTCCGAGCCCTCTGAACGATCAATCAAGCAATCAAGGGGAAGCCCAATCATGCCTGATCCAGAAGGGGTGGTGCCAGACAGAAAAGAGGTTTGGCCGACTCTCGCGAGCCAGGATGGCGAGAGCGAGGCCGGAGGACCCGGCTCGGAGGCAAAAACGGAATCATTCCATCCTCTTCTGCCGCTCCCGCTCCATCTCAAAGCACAATCAAAGGGGGCAGTTCGGAAAGCTTACTCCCGCACCGTCTCGGCCGGACTTCCGAGGTAGTGCGCCTCGCTCGCGGTGTTGTTGTCGCGGATCACGACCCGGGTCGAAAGATCGCGGTAGGTGGAGATCTCGATCTCGGAGTTCTTGCTGGTTGCGAACACGCGAATCAGCTGGCCCTCGTGGACCTGGAGATTCGAGATCTGGAAGGTCGAGTAGCGAGTCCGCTCGAGGCAGGGAAGGCCCTCGTGGCACTCGTTCGGAACCGGCAGGTGAACGAGGAAGTCGGTGGTGTCGATGTAGAGCGTCTGCTGGCGGGCACCGGCGGACTGGTCACGGGCCCCGGAGAGGGCATCGGGCTGGGAGAGGGAAATCTGGTAGAGCTCGGCCGATGCGGTCTGTCCGGTCAGGGTTGAGGTGATGAGGGCGGCTGCGATCAGAGCGATGATGGTTTTCATGGATTCCTTGTCTCCTGGAATCCGTTGTATCGGGAACCGGCAAAAAAGATAAATTAATAGTATTTACGAATATCAATCAATTTGACTGATGAGGTTCGGCCGGTGTCTCTGCTCCCGGCTTCGAGCCGTTCTCTTTGATCGTCTGCCGGATCAGATTGCGCATGATCCGGTTCCGGTTCACCTGGCCGACGAGGGATTTCGCGTCGTCGTAGAGCCCGGGATCGTTGATGAACGCGCCCATGCTGCCGCGCCCTTGGTCGATTTTCTCGAGAATCGAGTTCAGGTGGTTGACCGAGGACTTGAGCTTCATCTGGCTCATCTCCTCGTTCAGGCGGGAGGTGAGATCGGTGATGTTCTTCGAGGTCGTGGCGAGGGAGTGGAAAAACTGCTCGGCGCGGTTTCCGCGGTTGAATGCGGTCAGGATCCGGTCGAGGTTCTCGGCGGTCGAGGTGAGCCGTTGCACGAGCTGGTCGCTCGAGGTGATGATTTGTGAAAGATCATTGCTCTTGCCCTGCGGGATCTCGCCCGAGTCCTCGATCAGAGGCTGGGCCGGATCGCCCGGATTCAGCGAGAGGTATTTGTCGCCCAATACGCCCTGGGTGACCACCTCGATGGTCGAATCGCGACGCACGTAGGTGGCGTACTCTTTTTCGACCGAGAAGGAGACCTGCATGCCGCGGGTCGCGGGATCGAAGGAAATCTGCGTGACCGCGCCGACCTGGAGCCCGCCCAAGGTGACCTTCGCGCCGTGAACCAGTCCGTCGACCCGTTCAAAATGGGTGCGATACCGGTTCACCGAGGTGAACACGCTTTGCTTCCCGCCCAGGACGATGATCGAGATCATGGTGATCGCAAGGCCCGCCAGAACGAACAGGCCCACGCGGACTTCGACTTTTTTCTCATCAATTCTCATCGGATATGTGCTCCTGTTGTGAAGGATTTCACCAAAGCGTGATCGGAATGCCTCATTTCGTCGATGCCCATGACGAGCTCGATCCGCCCCTGGTTCAGGATCGCGATGCGATCGCAGATCTCGAATGCGGCGGGAATGTCATGGGTGACGAAGATCCCGGTCATGCCGCGTCTCTTGAACGCAAGGATGTTCTGCAGAAGGCGGGCCGTGTTCACCGGGTCGAGGCCCGCGGTCGGCTCGTCGAACAGGACCACCTTGGGCTGGAGAATGATCGCACGCGCGAATCCGGCGCGCTTTTGCATCCCTCCCGAGAGCTCGTTCGGCAGAAGGGAGTTGGCCCCCTTCATGTCGATCATCTCGAGCAGTTCGTCGACGCGCTCCCGGATCTCGGTCCGGGTCATGTGCGCATGGGCCTGCAGGGGGTAGGCGAGGTTCTCTTCGACCGTGAGGGAGTCGAAGAGCGCGCCGTTCTGGAAGACATACGAAATCCGGGTGCGGATGTCGAAGAGCTCCCGTTCCGAGAGGGGAACCAGATCCCGTCCCTCGAAGAGGATCTCGCCCTCGTCCGGACGCTCGAGCCCGATGATCGAGCGGAGGATCACGCTCTTTCCGCTGCCGGACCCGCCGAAGAGACCAAGAATCTCTCCCTCGTGCAGATCGAGGCTCACGCCCCGGTGCACCACTTTCTCGCCGAAGGATTTCTTCAGGTTCCGCAGGCTCAGGACGACCGGATTGGATTTTTGCTCACTCATGGCGGGGTCAGTACCTCGGAAACACCGTGATGATGAAGAACTTGGTCAGGAAGAAATCGGCGATCATGATGAAGATCGAGCTCGTGACCACGACCCAGGTCGTGGTTTCGCCGACGCCCTGGGTGCCACCCTCGGTGTTGAGGCCTTTCCAGCAGGCCGAGATCGCGATGAAAAACGCGAAGACAAGGGTCTTGGCCATGCCCGTGAAGAGATCGGCCAGCGTCAGGGTTTCAAGAATCTTGGCATAAAAAAAACTGATTCCGATGTTCAGCTCGAATTTTGCGATCAGCATCGCGCCGATCAGGCCCACGTAATCGGCCAGCAGGGTCAGAATCGGAAGCGCGAGCATGCAGGCGAAAAGCCTTGGAATCACGATCCTCTCGATCGGAGAGGTGCCGAGCGCCCGGATCGCGTCGATCTGCTGGGTCACCTTCATCGAGGCGATCTCGGAGGCCATGCCCGAGCCGATCCGGCCCGCAACGAGCAGGCTCGTGAACACCGGCCCCATTTCGCGCAAAATCGAAAGAGCGGTGATTTTCGGCACGTACAGGGTTCCGCCGAAGCGGGCGAGCCCGTAGCCGAACTGGAGTGCCATCACCGAGCCGGTCGCGAGTCCCGTGATCAGGACCAGCAAAAGAGACTCGACGCCGATCGCGTATGCTTGCTTCACGATGAGCCGGAAGGGGATGGGCCCGCGAATCGCCTCGCCGAAGGCCTGCCAGCTCAAGGACGCGAATCCTCCCGCAAAGCGGGTCGCGCTCAGAACTCGAAAACCGATTTTTCCGGGGAGAGTGGATTCGTTCACTGGAACTCCACGCTATCACGGAACCCGAGAAATGCGGAGAGCTCCTGATCGAAGCTCGGGACCGGTCCGAGAAACACCAGGTCGTAGGTGCAGCCGGGAGTGCGAAGCACGAAGGTGCGGATTTTGCGCTCGTTCCCGAGATAGGTGCCGATGGCGGTGGTTTCTTGAGCGGGAAAGCCGCGAAAGAGCAGGTCTTTCCGCGAAAGAATGGTGAGGCTGTCCCACTGCGAAAGCAGAAAATCAGTGACTTCGCCGACTCCCCGGAGCTTGTTCGAGGAACTCCGGCAGGCCGAGCTGAGCGAGATCACGGCCGATGTCTTCCCGGACTGCCAGGCGGCATCGGGAGAGTCGGAATCGGCGTCCGATCCTGCGCGGAGGTCGACTTTCTTCCAGCCCAGGGGCTCGAGGATGGCCGCACCCGCCGATCCGTTGACGGCCTTCTCTTCGACGGGCTTCACGTGTCCGACCAGGATGCTGCAGGAGCCGAGGAAAAATGCAAAAAGGGGCAGGATCAGCAATCTCATGGATTCCCTTCGATTTTAGGGGAGCGATGCCCGATTGAGAAGGGCAAAAATGGGGAATCTGCAAATCGGGATTGCGGCAGGCTCGGAGAATCTGCAACAATGGGAAAGAAGTACCCGGCAATTCACGACTAGGAAGGGAGTGATCGCTACGGTGAAGACCGCTCGAATCATCACATGGATCGTTGCAGGCAAGGCCGCAATTCTGGGCGCAGGCCTGCTTTTTCTTCCGGGCCGGGTCGCAGGCGCCCCGGGCTTCGACGGCTCGATCGAGATCGAGACCCGTCCGACCCATTCGCGACTGATGGTCTCGCTCGATTCCTCATTCACGCCTGTTTTCCATGATTCCGAAAAGGGCTTCCGGATCGAAATCCCCGTGGCCACGCTGATGGACATCGGGGTTCCGTTCGGAGCGGAGGCGGCATTCAACCAACGGTTGAAGGAGCTTGCCGACGAGCGCCTGGCCGGCATCCGCGTGCGCGAGCTCGAGGGCCGGCTCGAGATCACGGGAGAGTACCGGTTTCCGGAAGGGGAGCGCGCGTTCGCCTATCCGAAAATGGAGCATTTTGACTTCCGCAAGGATGGCCAGGGACGGTTTTTGATCGATTTCTTTTACCGGAAAGGTCCCACCCGGATCGAGGTCGCGCGGGAGCAAAGAGCTCTCAAGATCCGTCAGGAACGCGAAAAGGCCGAACTCTTCCGAAAGAAAGAGGAAGAAAAGAAGGTGCTCCGCGAGAAGAGAATCGCCGACGGCCGGAACGCACTCCGATTCTGCGAGCAGCCTTTCAACCGCGAGACCACCGTATTCTTGAAGTTCCGTCCCGAGCATGAGGCGATTGACTTTCATGAGTATTTCTCGGCCAAGATCCCGGATCATCGCTTCGAGTACACCGAGCCGAAGGGAAAAGACGAGGAGGCGGGAATGGTGCGTCTCGCGCTGAAGCTCGCTCGCGAGAACCGTCATGCGCTCGCCATCCGCACGGTGGATTTCCTCGAAAAAGAGCATCCGAAATCGAAGCATCGCACCGAGATGCGGTTTTTGAAGGCGAGTGCGTACTTCCGGCTCGATCAGCCCGAGAAGGGGCGCGCGCTCCTGCGGGAGCTGGCGAAAAGTCCGGATGCCACCGAGGCGGGATTCCAGGCTGCCGGTTTTCTTGCGGCCGCCGACCTGTGGGAATCGCGTTGGCTCTCGGCATTCGACCTGCTGATGCGACAGAAGAAAATCCATCCCGATCACCCGCTGATCTGGCTCGTCCGGTACGGAATCGCCGAATCCCTGTATCAGATCCGCCAGGGGGATCAGGCGCGGGAAGAGCTCGAGTGGATCGCAAAAAACGCACCCAAGCCCGAGATTCGTGCTCGCGCGGCGTTTCAGATGGGGGATGTGTTCCTCGAGCGCGGGCAGTATGCGCAGGCAGTGACGGGCTATACCGAGGCCCTGAAGGGCCGCGAAGCGCTTTTGCCCTCGTACCCGGCGGTGCTCTTGAACCTGGCCGAGGCGTACTTCCAGCTGGATGAGATGGATCGCGCACGGACCACCCTCCAGAAGTTCCTCGAGGTCGGGCCTTCCCACATCGGCGCCTGGCGGGCGAGCATCCGGCTTGCCGAGCTCTCGGCCATGACCGATGGCTTGAACGAAAAGACCGAGAAAGACTTCATGGAGACGATCAACCGGTATCCGCTGTCTCCGGGCTCCCTGGTGGCGCGAATCCGCCTGCTTCCGTGCGGTAGTCACGGCGGCTTTGATCTGCCTTCGGCCGACCGGCTCTTGTATTCGCCGGAAGTGCTGGATTTTCCGGCGGATGGCGCGATCCGCTCGAACCAGTTCCGGGAGCTGGTGGGGCTCACCGAGGTCAGGATGCTGATCTCCTTTGGCGAGCACCAGAAGGCGATCGACCGCGGACTTCTCAGGCTCCGTGCGAACCCCGGCATCGAGACCAGGAAGCTGATCGAGCAGGCCATGATCGGCGCGATCAAGATGATTCTCGAGAAAAAACTCGACGCCGCCGATCACTTCGGAGCGATCGCTTTTTACGAGAAATTCGGCGATTTTCTGCCACTTCCGGCCCATGATCCCCTCGTGGACGAGCTGAAGATGCGCCTCGCAACCGTGTCGGCGCAGAAAGGTCTCACCCGCTTCGCCCTGAAGCTGATCGAGCCCTACCGGATGATGAACGAGGCGAGCCGCAAAGAGGTGATTGCGGCGATCGAAAAGCATGTGACCCTCGAAGGACAAGATGACCAGGAAGAACGAAACCTGGTCGAGGCGAAAACCCTTTGGAATGGCGCGGACTTTAAAGTTGAGGAGCAGGGGCCATCTGACCAGCTGGTGGCCCGTCTCGGGGCAATCCGGGACGAATCGAAACAGGGCTTCGAGAAGAACCTGATTCTGGCTCTTTTTTATCGCGAGAAGAAGGAGTTTGGGAAGGCGCTCGAGCACGCCAAGCGCCTCGAAAAGGGCATCATTGCCTTAAAGCCGCGGGAAAAAGCGCAGATCCGGGCGTTTGCGGGCGATGTGGCCGGCGAGGCGAAGGACGCGGACTTTGCGGCAAAATCCTGGCGTGAGGCGCGAATCGCACTTGCGCAGGCAACCGCAGAGGACCGGGGCGAGCTTCCGTTCCGTCGTCTTGGTCCGGTGCCGACCATGGCATTTCTCGTGCAAAGCGAGGGAGAAGCGCTGGAAAAGGGGCAAAAATGGAAAGAAGCCGTTGCTCTTTACTCGGAAGCCGTGGACAATAAAATTGGAGGGAATCTCCTGCTTTACTCGCATGCAAAAGCGGTTTTGCGGGCCGGCGGGAAGGATTCCAAAGCGGTGGCCGCCGCTTCTCTCAAAAAAATCGAACAGAGTCAGGAAGACGATGTTTGGAAGCGGCTGGCAAGGGAAACCTTGAATGAAATTGCCAAGGAGGGCGATGTCGATGGTCAGCGGAATCCGTGAACACAACGAGACAGGCAATCAGCACAACGAAACCGGAATGCCGGTGCATCCCGCGCGGGCCGGCAGTGTGGATCGTCAGTACAACGAACTCCTTTCGCTCGCCGCAACCGTTGCGAAGAGCAAAGCGGGCGTCCTGATCACCGGCGAGACCGGCACCGGAAAACGCTCGCTCGCCCGATATATTCACGAAAACAGTTCCCGCTCCTCGAAATCCTTCTTGCTATTGAATTGCCGCGAGACTGCACCCGGAGACCAGGACCGGATGCTCGAAAGCCATCTGATGCAGGCGCGGGGATCGACCCTGATTCTTGCCGAGGTCTGGAAGCTCGTCGCCGCTGCGCAGACCCGTTTGATTTCTTGTCTTCGGAGCGGCGAGGACATCCGGATCATCGCGACCAGCTCCCGTCCCCTGGCCGGAGCCGTGCGGAGCGGCGACCTGAAGGAAGAGCTGTATCATCGCCTGAATGTGGTGAATCTGAGAGTGCCGAGCCTGCATGAGCGGATCGGGGACATCGAGGTTCTGGCGCGCTCGATGATCGCATCGTTCGGGGCGTCGCAGGGACGTCCGGGACTCATTTTGAGCGAAGAGGCCGTGTTGCTTTTGAATTCCCACCGGTTTCCGGGGAATCTGCGCGAGCTCCAGTCAGTCTGCGAAAGGGCCGTGCTCGTCGCACAAGGATCCGAAGTCCGCGCGCGCGACATCCAGTTCCAGCAGGGCGAGGCCGCATCAGTCCGCGCCGATTCGGGAGCGCCGGTCTGGCGTCCGGGCAGGACCTTGGACGAGATCGAGCGCAATGTGATTCTCGAGGCACTCAAGCATTACTCGGGGAATCGCACCCATACGGCAAAAGCCCTTGGCATCTCGATCCGGACGCTCCGGAACAAGCTTGCCGAGTTCCGGGTGATGGGAATCAAGGCGTGAGGGGATGTCGATGAAGGGAATGTTCGATCCGACGATCAGTGCGTTGAGACAGAATCTGAATCTCAGGCTCGAGAATCAGAATGTGATCTCGGCGAACATCGCCAATGCCGACACTCCCGGCTACAAGGCGCGGACGGCGAACTTCGAACATGCCCTGCGCGATGCAATGGATACGGGAGCCGACATCAAGCTCGACACGGGACACGTCGGGCACCTCGGATCGCCGGGAATCGAGGACGTGAAGGCCGATGTGTACGACGATCCGAATGGGGTGGAGTCGCTCGATGGCAACACCGTCGATCGTGCCGCCGAGATGGCGAAAATGAAAGAGAATGAGATTCTATACAACGCCTCGATCGAGTCGTTGCGGAAGAAACTCGGGATGCTCGAGTACGGGATTTCGGAAGGCGGAGGTAACAAATAATGGCTGATTTTTTCTCGTCCATGAGGGTGAGCGCATCGGGGCTCGATGCCCAGATGAAGCGGATGAACACGATCTCTTCGAACATCGCGAATGCCGAAACCACCGGATACCGGAGGAAGGACGCAGAGTTCACCGCCACCCCGGACCGCGAGAGCTTCGGCGAGATCCTCCAGAACAAGGTGGATGAGTCGGTCCAGGGGGTCATGGTGACCGATGTGCGCGAGGATGAAAAGCCCCAGCGTTTGGTCTACAAGCCCGATGATCCCCGCGCCAATGCGGACGGATACATCGAGATGCCGAATGTGAATCCGGTGAAGGAGATGGCCGACATGATCAGCGCCCAGCGTTCGTACGAGGCGAACATCACCGCGATCGGCGCCGCCACCCAGATGGCGAACAAGGCACTGGAGCTCGGTAGATGAATTCGGTTTCAGGTTCCGTGAAGCAGTTTGATCCCGATCTGGGCCTGCTCCAAGCCGAGCGCCTGTCGACAGGCAACGCTCCCGAGGCGGGCAAGGCCGGGAATACCATGCCCGGCGGAGGCTTCCTCGATGCCCTGAGCAAGTCGATGGAAGAGGTGAACGAAGAGCAACTGAAGGCCGATCAAGGCATCAAGGAGCTCGTGGCGGGGAAGAGCAAGAATATCCACGAAACCATGCTCCAGATCCAGAAGGCCGAGCTTTCGTTGAAGGCCATGATGCAGGTCCGGAACAAGGTTCTCGAAGCCTACAAGGAAATCATGAGGATGCAGGTGTAGTATGGAATTTTTGAATCGGGTTTCAGCGCAGATCAAGGACTTCGTGAGCGGGCTCTCGGCCTCGCGAAAGATGGCCCTCGCCGTGACGGGGACGGGAATTCTCGCCATTCTCGGAGGATTGTTCCTTTGGGCCTCGAAACAGGGGTATCAGCCGATCACCTACGGAACCCTGAACGCCGAGGACTCCGCGAATGTGATGCGGCTCCTTCGCGAAAAAAAGGTTCCGTTCCAGGTGGATCCCGCCGGCAAGCAGATCATGGTTCCGCCCGAGTACCTGAACGACCTTCGACTCGAACTCGCCATGCAGGGCATGCCCCAGAGCTCGGGAGTGGGGTATGAGCTGTTCGACAAGCAAGCCTTCGGCACAACGAGCTTTTTGAACAAGGTGAACCAGAAGCGCGCGCTCGAGGGCGAGCTCATGCGTTCGATCAATACGATCAAGGGCGTGAAGCGCTCCCGCGTGCACCTTGCCGTGCCCGACAAGACCGCCTTCGTCGAGGACCAGAAGAAGCCCACGGCATCGGTGGTGCTCGATCTCGAAGGCGGCACCCTGCTGAGCGAGAAGCAGGTGTACGGCGTCACCCATCTGGTGGCGAGCGCGGTCGAGGGGATGGATCCAGGGAATGTGGTGATTCTGGACTCGATGGGGAAGACCCTCTCGAAAAACAACCAGGATTCGGTCATCGGGCTGACCAGCGAGCAGACCGACTTCAAACGGAAGCTCGAAGAGGATTATCAGCGCAGGGTCGAGGAGATTCTGAGCAAGGTCGTCGGAGAAGGCCATGTGAAGGTCGCCGTGACCGCCGATCTCGACTTCTCGAACGTGTCGGAACAGCAAACCATCCTCGATCAGGACGGCGCCACGATTCGATCTCAGCAAAAAACGAACGAGAGCATGGAAGGGTCCCGCCCCGTGGCATCGGGAGCGCCCGGAGCCGCCTCGAACACGCCGGGCGAGCAACCCAATGTGGTCCAGCAGAATTCCGCAAAGAACAACACCCAGAAAACCAACGAGATCGTGAACTACGACATTCCGAAAATCGTCCGCACCACCCAAAAGCCCGTGGGGTCGGTGAAGAAGCTCTCGGTGGCGGTGCTGGTCGACAGCAAGCAGGTCAAAACCACGGGAGCCGACGGGAAGGTTGAGACCAAACCCGAGGCCTGGAGCGCCGACAAGATGAAAGAATTCGAGGCGCTCGTCTCGGGAGCGCTCGCGCTCGACAAAAAGCGGGGCGACACGCTGGAGTTCAAGAACATCGACTTCGTCCCGGAGGATTTCGAGGAGGCGCAGCGGATTCTCGATGCCGCCGCCACCCGGAGTTATATCCAGAGCATGATCTCCTACGGGGTGATCGGGCTCGTGGTCCTCTTGTTCTTCTTTCTCGTCGTCCGGCCGTACATCCGCTGGGTGACCGAGAACACCACCGACAGCGTCGAGACCTTCCTCCCGCAGACCATCGAGGAGCTCGAGAAAATCCAAAAAAGCAGCTCGCTCTCGCAACTGGATGAGGTGGTTCCGGATCTGCCCGACCGGCTCGATCCCGAGAAGGTCGAGGGCGAGATGATCCGCGAGAAGATCGTGACCCTTGTGGACAACAATCCCCAGAAAGGGGCCCTGATTTTGAAGGAATGGATCGCCCAGAAGAAAGCCGTGAAGGAAGACAAGCCGGCCAAGGGCGCAAGCGCGTAAACCATCCGGGAGAAGACAGAGATGATCGAAGCGGAATCGTATGAGAATCTGACAGGCCTCGACAAATCGGCGATTCTTTTGAACGTGCTCGGAAACCGCGTGACGGCCGAGATCTTCAAGCATCTGCGCGACAATGACGTCAAGCGCCTCGTGACCGCGATGGGGCAGGTGAGCAAGGTGCCGATCCCGGTCGTGAAGCAGGTTCTTGATGATTTCTATGCCGAGATCTCAGAAGAAGAACAGCTTATTTTCGGCCACGCCTCGGGCAAGGACTTCATTCTTGAGACCCTGGGAGAGGAGCGTGCGAAGACCGTGCTTGGCCAGCTCGCCGTAGTCGAGGGAAGCCGATCGCTCGAGGCGCTCGAGCTGGTCGATCCGCGCACCCTTGCGAACTTCCTCGTGAACGAACATCCGCAGACCACTGCGGTGGTTCTTGCCCATTTGAGCCCGGACAAAAAATGCGAGGTGCTCCGGAAGCTCCCCGAAACGATCCAGACCGAGGTCGTGCTCCGGATTGCGAACCTCGATTTCATCTCGCCGTCGCTCCTCTCGCAAGTCGACGAGATCCTGAAGCAGGAACTCGCGACGCTCGGCTCGATCGACACCCAACAGTTGGGCGGGGTCTCGCCGATCGCCGAGATGCTCAACGTCATGGACAAGGGCACCGAGCAGGGGATCATGGCCAAGGTCGAGGAGCGGGATCCGCAACTCGCCGAGGAAATCCGCCGCCTGATGTTCGTGTTCGAGGACATCATCTTCATCGACGACCGCGGAATGCAGACGCTCCTGAAGGAAGTCCCGAACGACAAGCTCACGATCGCCATGAAGACCGCGCCCGAGGAGATCAAAGAGAAAATCTTCCGGAACATCTCGAAGCGCGCCGCCGACCTGCTTCGCGAGGACCTGCAGGCCATGCCGCCCGTGCGGCTCTCGGACGTCGAGACGGCCCAGCAGGAGATTGTGAACGTCGCCAAGCGGCTTGAGGCCGAAGGCAAGGTCATCATCAGTCGCGGTGGCGGAGAGGATGCACTCGTCTGATGAGCGGATTCAGAAGGCCCGACGGGCAGGAGAAGGGTGTCGAGATCAAAGCGTTCCAGCCACGAAAACTCGGCGGCGACGGAGTACGTGAGTATTCGGAGGTGAAGAAAGCCTTCGGAAGCCTTTCTTCGATCGATCCGGGCGGGAATCCCGACTTCAATCTCGATCCGGCCTCGAAGAAGTTCCTGGGCGTCGAGCGCCAGGAAAAAAATCACGTCGAGAATCTGGTCCAGTCCGAGGTGGCCGAGCGGATCGCCCGCCTGAAGGAAGGTGCCTATCAGGAGGGCTTCGAGGCGGGCCGGAAGGCAGGATTCGAGAGCGCCGAGACGGAACACCGCGAGGCGGTGAAGCCTCTTCAGGAGCAGTTTGTCACACTCCTCGGCGAATTCGACCAGATGAAGAAGGATTTGTATCTCGCGAACGAGGCCTTTTTGGTCCAGCTGATCTTCCAGGTTGGTCGTCAGGTTTTGTTGAAAGAGCTTTCGAGCGATCCGGAATATGTGAAGCGCCTTTGTGCCCATGTGGTCGAAAAAATGGGAGCGAAGGATCATGTCCGGATCAAAGTGAGCCGGAAGGATGCCGAGAATATCGAGGCGATCAAGGAGTTCCTGAAGGCCCAGATTCCGGACCTGAAGAATGTCCAGATCGAGGGTTCGGATGAGCTGCCGCTCGGAGGATGCAAGGTCGAGACCGACCTGAGCCGGATCAACGCGAGCATCGAAACCCAGCTCGGATCGATCGAAAAAGCATTGGGCGAAGCATGAGCCACACCATTCACGGCAAACGGTACGAAGAACGCGTCTCGCAGGCCATGATGTACGATGAGGCGGGAAAAATCACCCGGACCCAGGGCCTGATTTACGAGGCGTACCTTCCGGGGGCGGGAATCGGAAGCATTTGTGATGTGATTCTGAACGAAGCGGATGTCTCGGCTGTTCCGGTCGAGGCCGAGATTGTCGGGTTCAAGGACAAGCGCGTCTTCCTGATGCCCTATGAGGATGTGGCAGGAATCAACAATGACAGCATCGTGCGCCTGAAACAAAAAAACTCCTCGGTGCCGGTATCGCTTTCGCTCTTGGGGCGCGTGCTGGACGGTCGCGGTGCGCCCATCGACGGAAAAGGCCCCTTGTTTTCTCCGGATGTCGAAACCGCATACCGCTCCCTCTACCGGAAACCCACCGATCCGCTCGCGCGCGCCATGATCGAAGAGCCGCTCGATCTCGGAGTTCGTGCGATCAACGGGCTGTTGACCTGCGGAAAAGGCCAGAGAATGGGAATCATGGCGGGATCGGGTGTGGGAAAATCCGTGCTCCTCGGCATGATGGCCCGAAACACCAAGGCGGATGTGAATGTGATCGCGCTGATCGGGGAGCGGGGACGCGAGGTCCGCGAGTTCATCGAGCGCGATCTCGGTCCCGATGGACTCCGTCGTTCGATTGTGATTGTCGCCACCTCGGACAGCTCCGCGCTCATTCGCACGAGGGCTTCGTTCCTTGCCGCCACGATCGCCGAATATTTTCGTGACCTCGGCAATGATGTTCTTTTGATGATGGATTCGGTGACCCGCTTCTCGATGGCCCAACGCGAGATCGGTCTTTCTCTTGGTGAACCGCCCGCATCGAAGGGGTATACTCCGAGCGTGTTCGCCCAGCTTCCGCGGCTTCTTGAGCGGGCGGGCATGGGTGCGAACGGAAAAAGCATCACCGGTTTGTATACAGTTCTGGTCGACGGTGACGACATGGATGAGCCGATCGCCGATGCCGTGCGCTCGATCCTGGACGGACACATCGTGCTCTCGCGCAAACTCGCCCAGCAGAATCATTTTCCGGCCATTGACATCCTGGCTTCGGCCTCGCGGGTGATGCCCGCCGTGACCGATGAGGACCACAAGAGCTGGGCCGGACGGGTGAAAGAGTGGATGGCGGTCTACAAACAGGCCGAGGACATCATCAATATCGGCGCCTATGCGAAGGGCGCGAACGCAAGGATCGACCAGGCGATTGCGGTCCATGACCGGATCCAGGGGTTCCTCCGGCAGAGGGTCGGCGAGGCCGCGGACTTCGGGGAGTGTCTCGGACTTTTGCATGGCATCGTGCGCGCGGGCGAGGCCCAGGCGCAGGACCCGCGGCGGTAGGGTTCTCGAAGAGCCCGGCAGATCCTGCCCATCGGAATCCGAAACCAACTGGGCATTCTTTTCAGTCTTTTTATTTAACCGCAACTATATAAAAATTGAAAATGAGCATGGCGAAATTCAAGTTTCAGCTGGAGTCGGTCGAGAAGTTCAGGATCCGGAAAGAGCAGGAGATGCTCGAGGGGCTCTCGGCCGCCCAGCGCGATTATCTCGCAAAAATCGCGGCAAAACGCGATCTTCTTTCGAAGAAGCAGGCGGCATTCGAGCAAAAGAACGAGCTCGCCTCGCGCGATGCGAGCATCAACGAGATCCGCCTCTCCGAGGATCACATCACCGGCCTGAGGCACAACATCGAGCGGGCCGACCGCGCGATCATCCGTTCGCGGAGGTTCCTCGACCAGGCGATGCGGGCCTACATCCGCGCCCGCAAGGAGCGCATGATGATCGATCGCCTTAAGGAGAAGGCGCTCGAGGAATTCAAGATCGCGCAGTCACGCCTCGAGCAGAAGAATCTCGATGATCTGATTTCGATGCGCGCCCGCTTGAATCACGGGCCGATCGACGGGGAGGAGGAGATCGCATGAGCGACCGGATTCTCCCCCTGATTGCCTTGTTCGCATTCCTTCTGGCGCCGGTCGTGATCGGAAGCGCCGAGGAGGCGAAGCCGGCAGCGGAGGCAAAGCCCGCGGAAGAAGCAAAGCCCGCCGAAGAAGCGAAGCCGGTCGAGGAAGCAAAGAGCGGCGAGGAGTCGAAGGCTGCCGAAGAGACCAAAACCGCCAAAAAAGAAAAGAAGAAGCCGGTCGAGTGTCTGGCCTCGGAAGAAGTGATCGCGGATCTCGATGCGCGCGACAAGAAGCTGAAAGAGCTCGAGTCATCGCTCCGGGAAAAAGAAAAACAGATCGCCGCGCAGGAATCGGCATTGAAGCAGGAGCTTGCCAAGCTCGAGGAAAAACGCGCCGAGATCGCCGGAGTGGCAGGCAAGCGCGCGGCCGAACGCGAGGAGCAGGTGAACAAGCTCATGGAGACCTTCGAGGGCATGTCTCCGAAGGCGGCGGCTCAGGTGATCGGTGCTGTGGACGAGGAGCTGGCGGTACTTGCCCTCGGCCGTCTGACCAGCGGGAAGGCGGGGAAGATTCTCGCCAATCTGAAGCCCGAGAAGTCCTCGCGTCTCAGCGAGAAAATGGCATTCGGCAACACCTTCAAACGAAAGGAGGGTCCGGGCGGTGATACCCATGAACGGACTCCGGCCAGCGCCGGGGAATAACATCGCAAATGAGCTTCTTGCCGGAGCGCTCGCTCCGGAGACCGGGCCGCTGAACGGATTCCGGGGTGATTCCGACGAATCTGCCGGTTTTTTGGGCACGCTTCAGGATCAGGTGGAGCGGGAGCTTCTCGAAGGCGCCGGGGCGGAGGGCGCCCTGTTGGCCGCATCGGTATCGGTGCAAGCACCATCGCTCCCGGAATCGCCGGTGCAAGCGGCGCCGATTGAAGCCTCATCGGCCCAAGCATCTCCGTTTCCAGCATCATCCATTCCATTCCCGCCGAGGACTCCCGCGAGCCTTCCGGGGCTGGAGCAGGGCGCATCAAGCGATGTGCCGTCAAAAGAACTTCGTGCGGCCACTCCTCCTGAGTCCCCAACGTCCACGGGGAAATTCAAAGAAATCAACGGGCTCCAGGACGGCTCTGGCCGCCCGCAAGTCCCGGATGCTCCGCTCGCACCCGGAGTGGCGCCTCAAACGGCACCTGAAATGGCCATGGTCGACTGGAGGAGTGCGCTTCCTGAGAATGCCGAGGCCGATCTCGAGGAGATCACTTTGGATGCGAAGGCCGTGAAATCCGCGAAATCAAAAACCGATCCGGCGGAGCAGAAAAAATCCGCGGCACTTCCTGTGCGCGCGTCGACCGAGGATTTCCTCAGTCTGAGAGCGATTCTTCCGAAGAAATCCGGACGCGAGGAGCCGAAGAGCGATGGCGCAGAGACAGCGCCTTCCTTCGCTCCGGCCCTGAGGCTCGCGACGGGGCCGCAGGTCGAGGCTCCCGTGATGAAGTCCCCGTCGGGAAGTCCGATGATCGCCAAAGACGCGCTCGAGCAGATTTCCCAGCAGGTGAACCTGCTCGGTCAGGCCCGCAAGGACGGAGAAATCAAGATCCGCCTCAGGCCCGATCATCTCGGTGAACTCATGATGAGCGTGAAGACCAACGGACGCACGGTTTCGCTCGAGATCAAAGCGCAGGATCCCGAAGCCAAGAAGATCATCGAAGAGAGCATCGAGAGTCTTCGCGATTCCCTTTCGCAAAAGAGCCTCGATCTCGCCAAGGTCGACATCGTGGCCCAGCCGCAACGAGGCGGAGAGTCGGACTTCGGCACCCGGTCGGACTTCGGTTCGGGACAGGGCGGATTTCAACAAAATTCCGGCGCTCAGGAGCAGGGATTTTCGGGCCGGGACCGGCAGGAGTTTCCCTTGGACGCTCCGGTCGCATCGGGTAGCCTGAAATCAGCGGCAATCGGTGCAAGATCCGGCCGTTCGAACGGCGCGGGAACGCTGGACTTGATTGCCTGACGGGGGATGAGGAATGCAGATCGGGAACGGGATGATCGGAGCGGGAATTCAGGTCGAAGGGGCGGGGCAGGATCGCGAGCAGTCCGCGCGCAACACCATGGCCGAAATCCAGGCCCGGTACGGTGAAAAACCGAAAGAAGCCCGTGCGGTCAAGAAACAGCTCGATAAAGATGATTTCATGCGGATCATGATCACCGAGATGCGGCACCAGGATCCGACGAAGCCCATGGATTCCGATCGCATGGCGACCCAGATGGCACAGATCACCTCGGTCGAACAGCTGAAGAACGTGAGCAATGCGATCGAGAAGCTCTCGGATCGGAACTCCGCGTCCGACCGTCTTGCCATGAGCGGGATGATCGGCAAATCCGTGACTGTCGACAAGGGCCGGTTCACGCACCAAAAAGGAACGGTTTCTCCGATTAACTTCGAGCTTCCCGAGGATGCCTCGAAAATCAAACTCACGATCCTCGATGAGCGGGGCGATGAGGTCGCTTCGCGCGAACTCGAGCCCATGAAGTCGGGATTGAATGTGTTCAACTGGGACGGAGTCACCGCAAGCAATACCCAGGGTGGCACCGGGACCTACCTCGTGCGCGTCGATGCCGAGAACGCGAAAGGCTCGAAGCTCAAGATCGATTCGGTCTCGCGCGAGACCGTCGTGGGTGTTTCGTTCGATGGCGGAGAAGCGCAGTTCCTCGTCGGAGACGCAAAAAGTCCGCAAAAAGTCAGTTTCAAGAATGTCGTCCGGATCGAGTCCGGGGCGCAGTCCGCATCGCCAAAACCGGCGAACGGACCGTCCCTTGCCCGGGCGGGATCGGAGTCCGTCGCACCGTCCCCGGTGCAGGAACAGTCCGAAACCGCGCCCGAGGGATTTCCGAACGGCTTGAACGAATGAAGAAAGGAGGAAGAGGAAGATGAACCCGAGCAACCCCGTGTTCTACCCGAATGTCAGCCGGATCCCGGCGAGTCCGGCCACGCCGGAGACGCGGAAGAATCCGGAAGAGGGAACGATCCGGAAAGGCGAGTTCGATGCGAGCCTTCGACAGGCGATGGAAGTGCGGAATCCGGAGTCGATCCGTGAAACCGCGCCCGGCGCCGGCCAGATCGCCCAGTCGCTGAAGTTCTCGGCGCACGCGACCCAGCGGCTCCGCGAGCGGCAGATCCAGTTCGATCCCGACACGCTTTCGCGGATGAACGATGCGATCCGGAAAGCCGATGCGAAGGGCGTGCAGGACACATTGGTGCTGACCGAGAAGGCGGCGCTGATCGTGAGTGTTCCGAGCCGGACGGTGATCACCGCCATGGACCGGAATCAACTTTCGGGAAATGTGTTCACGAACATCGACGGTGCCGTGATTATTTAAATTATTATTGTTGAATTAATGAAAATCGTGCTACGATTTCATTAAGGACCGCAGGATGCGAAACAAACCAAGAGGCTGGACCCAGTAGGGAAGCCTTGATCCCCCTGACTGATTGACGGGGGATGAACCTGAAACAAAGAACGCAAGGAGGCGTCTCTCTATGGGTATTCTTTCTTCCATGTACACGGGCTATACCGGGATCCAAGGACAAGGCGAGGCTTTGTCGGTGTTCGGCGACAACATCGCGAACTCGGCGACCACCGGCTTCAAGACCGCACGCCCCGAGTTCAAGGATGCGGTGGCGAAGTCGTTGAACGGCATGGGCTCCTCCCAGGCGACCGGGCGCGGCAGCAAAGTCGGAAACATCCGGACCGTGTTTTCGCAAGGAACCCTCACCCAGACCGAAAGCCCGACCGATCTTGCGATCACGGGGAACGGATTTTTCGTCACTGACGGTGTGGACGGACGGAGCTTCACCCGCGATGGCTCGTTCCATTTCGACAAAGAAGGAAAGCTCGTGACAGGCGACGGCGCGAAGGTGCAGGGATTCCAGGCTGATGAGACCGGAAAGATCACTTCGAGAATGGGTGATATCTCGGTCGAGCGCGCGATCCTCGATGCGAAGGGATCGGCGAAGGTCGAGCTGACCGCCAACCTCGATTCGCGGGCTGACATCAAAATGAAGTTCGACCCTGCAAATCCCGATAAAACAGCGCATTTTGCGACCGGCGTGACCGTGTACGACACGAACGGCGCACCCCGCTCGGTGACGGTTTACTTCAACAAGGTGGACGGCCGCCGCTGGGAGTGGAAAGCCATGGCGAAAGGCGATGACATCGAAGGCGGGAAACCCGGCCAGCTGATGCTCCAGGGCTCCGGTTCGCTCACTTTCGACGACAAGGGCCGTCTTGCCGAGCAGACCACCGAGAAGGCCTCCTTCAATTTCAACAAGGGCTCGAAGCCCGATCAGAAGATCGAGTTCAATTTCGGAAAAGACATCAAAGCCGGCGGAGACGGGCTCCAGATCACCCAGTACGGCTCGAATTCCGAGGCCTTCAAGACCACCCAGGACGGCTACTCGTCGGGAACCCTGGGCTCCCTGAAGTTCGAGGATGACGGAGCGCTCGTGGCGTATTACACGAACGGCGAGACCGTGAAGATCTCCCAGGTCGCATTGGCGAAGTTCGAGAGCCCCGAAGACCTGATGAAGACCGGCGGAAACAAGTTCAAGGAAACCCGCGGCTCGGGCCAGCCCACGATCGGCGCGCCCATGGCGGGCGGACGCGGACAAGTGAGCTCGAAAGCGCTCGAAGCCTCGACCACCGACATCGCAAACGAGTTCATCAACCTCATGACCGCCCAGCGGAATTTCCAGGCGAACAGCAAGGTCATCGGGGTGGGCGACGACCTTCTTGGCGAAGTGATCAACCTGAAGCGCACCTGATCCTGAATCCTGATCGGTCCTGATTGAGGGGGCTGACCGTCAATCTCCAGTCGGTTCTGGCGCGACAATGCGCCCCGGGAGACGGTCAGCCCCTTTTTTTCGTTCGAATCCTCACCGAATCCCGAAGTTCCCTGCTTGTGATTTTGGCGTTCCCCGTGCAAAATTTGATAAGGGACGGGATGGCAGAACATGTCTGAAGAAGCAAAAGATGCAAAAAAAGCCGAAGCGCCGGCGGCGGATGCGGGGGGAGCCCCCGATAAAACGAGCAAGATCGTTTTGATCCTGACCGGATTGAATCTCCTCCTGGTCCTCGGGATCGGCGGAGTGGTGTTCGTCCAGTTCCAGAAAGACAAGCACAAGGAGTCGGTGGCCGACATCGAAGCCCATGCCGAAGAGGGCGGGGAGCATGGCGGAGGCGGCGGTCATGGTGATGGCCATGGTGGCGGCGAGAAAGCCGAAGAAGGCCACGGCGGGGGCGGCGATCACGGTGGCGGCCACGGAGATGGTCACGGCGGAGGAGCCGCAGTCAAAAAAGGCGATCAGGTGCTCACTCTCGAGCAGTTCACCGTGAATCTCGCCACCAGCCCCGGAACTCCGCCCCGGTATGCACGAGTGATCATCGCGCTTGAAGTTCCGAACGCCGAGACCGCGGCCGAGGTGAATCAGAAGATGGCGCCCGTCCGCAATGCCGTCATCGATCTTTTCAATTCAAAGCGCCCTGCGGATCTGCAAACCGGAGAGGGCCGGAACTTCCTGAAAGAGGAGATCCGGAACGCGCTGAACAGTTTTTTGGTTTCCGGCAAGGTGAAGAGCGTATTCTTCAGCAACTTCGCCGTAAGCAACTGACGGGGGTTCCCGTCATGAACATGGGGCCAGGAGGGCTATGAACCAGGTATTGAGTCAGGCAGAAGTCGATGCACTTCTCACTGCGGTGGCCGACGGATCGGTCGAGACCGGAGCCGGCGGCGCCCCCAAGGACAAGGGCGGAAAGTCCAAGGAAATCCAGGAATACGATCTGACCAACCAGGACCGCGTGATTCGCGGCAAGATGCCCACGCTCGATCTCATCTACGAGCGGTTTGTCCGGCTGTTCCGGATGTCCCTTTCGAACTCTCTTCGCAAAATCGCCTCCATCAGCATCATTTCGACCGACCTGCTCAAGTTCGGGGAGTTCGTGAACACGCTTCCGATCCCGAGCTGTGTGGGAATCCTCCGCTCGGAAACCCTGCGCGGGCCCGCCCTCCTCGTGTTCGAATCGAAGCTCGCCTATGCGCTGATCGATAGTTATTTCGGCGGAACCGACCGTCCCTACACCAAATCGGACGGAAAAGAATTCACCCGCATCGAGCTCATGATCATGAACAAGGTTCTGACCCTCGCTGTCGCCGACATCGAGGAGGCATGGGCGCCGGTCCACCGGGTGGGGCTGATTCATCTCAGAACCGAGACCAACCCGCAATTCGTCGGAGTGGTTCCGCTCTCCGAAGTGATCATCTCGACGACCTTCGAGGTCGAGCTCGAGAACGCGAGCGGCACGATCGCGCTCGTGATTCCGTATTCCACCATCGAGTCGATCAAGAACAAGCTGAATTCCTCGTTCCAGTCCGATTCCGACCGTGCCGACCGCGTCTGGGTCGAGAACCTCGAGGAGCACATGCGCCAGGTGACGGCGAATGTCTCGGTGAATCTGGGCGAGACGGCCATCACGGTGGGCGACCTGGTCAACCTGAACATCGGGGACATCATCCCCCTCAATCAGGATTGCGACGGAGAACTCAGCCTCAATGTCGAGGGTGTGGGCAAATTCAAATGTTTCTACGGGGTTTCCAAAGGCACGCGTGCGGTGCAGGTCACGCGGCCGATTGAAGACTAGGAAGGAGTCGAGTCATGACAACGCCGAATCTGGGTAAGATCGATGGAGGAGCGGGACAGGCCGGAGGGGCCGCCCCCGAGGACGGAATCCACTCGTTGGATTTCATTCTCGACATTCCCCTCAAGGTGACCGTCGAGCTCGGGAGAACCCGCATGCCGATCCGGGACATTTTGCAGCTCGTGCAGGGGTCGGTCGTCGAGCTCTCGAAGTTCGCGGGAGAGCCGCTCGAGGTGCTCGTGAATGATCGTCTGGTCGCGCGCGGAGAAGTGGTCACGGTGAACGAAAAGTTCGGAATCCGTCTGACCGACATTCTGTCGCCGATGGAGCGCATCGAGCAGTTGAAATAGTCCGAATCATCATTCCATTCATGGACGAAGGGAATCCGCAGATGAAAAGCCGAGGATGGCAGTTGAAGCTTGTTTCTACCCCCGTGTCGACGCTGAGGATGGCGCTGATTGCGATGACACTTACGATGACGATCACGCTGATGACGGCGTCCCACGTCCGTGCGGCCGCGCTGACGATCCGGCAGATCGACCTTCCCGGCGAAGGGGTCGCGAAAATCCTGCTCGATACCGCTCCCCCGCGGGGGACGGTGAACCTGGAGTATGTCCGCGACATCGTGCAGTTTTCGATTCAGAATGCGACGATTTATCCGGCGAAGATCCTGCATGTCGAAGGCGTACAGCCCTTCACCAAGGTCTTTGCGTATCAGTATGCCCCGAATCTCGTCCGGGTCCGTTTCAGTGTCGACGGAAAAGCCGATCGCTATCAGGGCAAAATCAAGTTCGAGACCAAAGGGAAATCACTCGTGATCCGCTTCCCTGCAAGCGCACCCGAATCCGCACCGCAATCTGGAAATGAGGAAGGGGAGCGCTCCCTTCTCGAGAAAGTTCTCGGCAAGACCACTGCTCCCGAAGCCGCGGAAGCGGCCGAGAAACCGAAGCCCGAGGCACCGGCCGTGAAGCCGAAGAATGCACGCTCCGCGCCCCCGGCTCAAGCCGAGCTCGGCGGAAAGCCCCAGGGACCGTCGATGTTCCGTTCCCTGTTCGCCATGTTCCTTGTGGTGGGCGGGCTCGGTCTGGTGCTGATCTACCTGAAACGAAAAAAATCCCCCGCCCAGGCCAAGAAGACGGGCGACTCGTGGATTGCGAACCTTCTTGCCGGCGGTAAAAAAGACAAGGCCTACATCGAGGTTCTCGCGAATCACGCCCTCGGGCCGAAGCAAAGCATCACCGTGGTGCGAATCAAAGAGCAGCAGTTCGTACTGGGGGTGACCCACGATAATGTTCAGCTGATCACCCAGCTCGATGCGGATGAAGCGGATCTGGATCTTCTTGAAGATCCCAAGGTCGCGGATTCGATCGGGAAGATGTTCGGAGCCAAAGTGAATTCCTCGCGCGCGGCGCCTGCTCCCCGTGTTCCGGCACAGGCTGTTCCGGTGAAGAATTCTGTGGCCCCAGTCGAGGCGTCTCCATCTGGTCCCTCATTTGCCGCTCTTTTGCAAGGCAGTGGAGCCGTGAACCGTACGATCGAGACCCAGGTGGGTTTTCAGAATCAGGGTGTCCGCGATCAGATCCGCCAAAGACTGAAAGAAATGGGGAACAGCTGATGCGGAAGGGATTTCTGCCGGGTTTGCTTGCCCTCGGACTTCTCTCGATCCCTGCCGCGGCCTTCGCCGCAGGGCCCGGGGATTTCTCGCTTCCATCGCTTGCCTTGAATGTCGCGTCCGGAAAGTCGAGTCCCACGGAGCTCGTGGGCGTCCTCCGGATCGTCCTCCTCCTTACGGTCCTGACCCTCGCTCCCGCGATCCTCGTGATGATGACCTCGTTCACGCGGGTCGTGATCGTGCTTTCCTTCCTGCGCCAGTCGCTCGGGGCCCAGCAAATGCCGCCGAACCAGGTCGTGGTCGGGTTGTCGCTGTTTCTCTCGCTTTTCATCATGGCGCCCACCTGGACGAAGATCCAGACCGAGGCGCTGAATCCGTACCTCGAAGAGCGGATCGATCAAAAAACCGCATTTGCAAAGGCCGAGGCACCCATGCGCGAGTTCATGTTCGCGCAGGTGCGCGAGAAAGACCTCGAGCTGTTTCTTGGAATGTCAAAAATCGCAAAGCCCGCGAGCCGCGAAGAAGTGCCGACTTGGGTGCTGATTCCCTCATTCATTGTGAGCGAGTTGAACACGGCGTTTCAGATGGGGTTCATGCTGTATTTGCCGTTTTTGGTCATTGACATGGTGGTCTCGAGCATTCTCATGGCGATGGGGATGATGATGCTTCCTCCGATGACAATCTCGCTCCCGTTCAAATTGCTCTTGTTCGTGCTCGTCGACGGCTGGGGTTTGGTGGTCGGAAGCATTGTGAAGAGCTTCGGATGATGAAGTTGGTATGAAGAAAGGATTCCCGAGATGACCGAAGAAATGGTCCTTCAAATCGGAACCAATGCGATCACCACGATCGCCTATCTCGCAGGCCCTGTGCTTCTTGCTGCGATGGCCGTCGGGATCGTGATCTCGATCCTCCAGGCCATCACCCAGATCAACGAACAGACCCTGACGTTCATTCCCAAGATGATCGCAGTCATCCTGACCCTCATGATCATGGCCCCGTGGATGCTGCGGGTGATGCAGGATTACGCGGTCTCCGTGTTCGGCGGCGCAGGGGAGATGTTGCGCTGATGGTGTTCGAGACCTGGTCCGCTCCGGAGCTCCTGTCGTTTTTCCTGGTGCTCGTCCGCGTGAGCGTGCTTGTGTCTCTTTTGCCAGTGTTCGGCGACAAGGTGGTGCCTGCGCCGGTGAAGATCCTTCTTTCGCTCACTTTTTCTGCAGTGCTGTTTCCGGTCCTGCGATCGAGCGGCTCGGTACGGGTCAGCGATGCCGAGATCTGGGCCGAGACTTCCGGCAGGCTGCTCCTTGCGGTCGCGACCGAGGTAATGATCGGGATCGGTGTCGGGTTTGCCTCCCAGCTCGTATTCCAGGCCGTGACGATCGCGGGTGACTTCATGTCGCAACTGATGGGATTCAGCATGGCCTCGATTTATGACCCCCACATGGAGACCCAGACCGTTGTTTTGGCCCAGATGCTGAGCGCGCTTGCCATGCTCACGTTCCTGGCGCTTGACGGACATCACATTCTGTTCCGGGCGATGGTCGAGACGTTTCATTCCATTCCCCAGGGCCATGTGGCCCTGAATGAGGCATTCCGGAACTCCATGCTCGAGCTCGTGAAGAACACGCTTCTGTTCGGGATCCAGCTTTCGGCGCCGATGGCCGCCTGCATGTTGCTCGTGAACATCGTGTACGGCGTGCTCGGGAAAGCCCTCCCGCAGTTGAACATCCTGACCCTCTCGATGGCCTCAAGTGCCCTGATCGGCGGATTCGTCCTCCTAGTGACGTATCCGGGGATCCAGAGCGGGATGAGCAATATCTTCAATTCTTATTTCGAAGATCTGAGCCGTTTCTTGGTGGTGTATGGCGGAAAATAACGAAGACAGGAATCTAGAGGACTTGTCGGAAGAGGCGTCACCGTATCGCCTCGAGGAATATCGAAAAAAAGGGCAGGTCGCCCAGAGCAGGGAGCTTGTGACTCTTGCAGTCGCACTCGCATGCGGATTGGTGCTGTTCGTGACCGCTCCGAGCATTGCCGAGGAAGTGAAGAAGTTCATGCGCGAGGTGTTCACCCAGGATCTCGCGATGAAGCCCGGAGCGAATCTTCTCGAGCTTGCCGGGCTCAGGCTCACTCAGATCCTGAAACTGTTCGCGACCATCGGACTTCCGGTCGCAGTGGTGGGGTTTCTGCTCGGCGTGGGCGGGCATCTGGGGCAGATCGGATTTCTGTTCACCCTCGATCCCCTGACTCCCGATTTCGACAAGATCAATCCCTTGAACGGGCTGAAACGGCTGTTCTCGGTTCGAAACCTGATCGAGTCTGCGCGGGTGGTTCTGAAGGGCGTGATTCTGTGCTTCGCCGCCTATGCGATTCTGAAGTCTGCGATCCTCTCGTCTCCGGCCCTGCTTTTTTCGCATCCGGGGCAGGTGTTCTCGGTGCTCGGGGACTCGGGGAAGAGCCTGTTCTTCACACTCTGCGGGATTCTTGCGGTTTTCGCGGGAATTGATTTTGTTCTGCAAAGGCGCGAGTACGCTAAGCAGGTCCGGGTCACGAAGCAAGAGGCGAAGCAGGAAGCCAAGGAACAAGAGGGGGATCCTCTCATCAAGGCCCGTGTCCGGTCGATCCAGCGAGACATGGCCCGGAAGCGCATGATGCAGGCCGTGAAGAAGGCCGATGTTGTGATCACGAACCCGACCCACATCGCGGTGGCCCTCCAGTACGACAAAGACAAAATGGTGGCCCCGAGGGTGGTGGCCAAGGGTGCGGACTTCATGGCCGAGCGGATCAAGAAGATCGCGGCCGAGAACGGCGTGGTGACCGTCGAGAACGTGCCACTGGCGCGTTCTCTCTTCAAGTCGGTGAAGGTGGGGCAGGTGATTCCGAAGACGCTCTTCCAGGCCGTCGCCGAAGTTCTGGCGTATGTGTACAAACTCCGGAATCGGAGCATCTGATGCGCGGGATGGAGGGAAGGGATTGGAATGATTCGATTTTCCCCTCCGAGCCGCGTCCTGCGGCCTCGCTTTCGCGCGTCACGCGCTCGCGAGAGTCGGGGAAAACCGAATCATCCCAGTCCCGTCTCTCCATCCCGCTCACCCTTCAGGCCCCTTGAAATGCCACGGGCCGAGAAAATTCTTCCCCGTCCGGCCCGAATCACGTTATTCTTTTGGAGAGGCGGGATGCCTCGTGTTCCGGAACCGGTCCGGAGCGTTTCTGTTGTGAGGAGTCAAGGAAGATGAATCAGGCAGCAGGCCAGACATCACAGTCATCGGGCAAAGGCCCGTTTTCGAGGCTTTTTGGAAGCCCCGACGTGCTCATGGCCGTCGGGATCATCGGGATCCTTGCGATCATGATCGTACCGCTTCCGGCCTTCCTGATCGATATCTTCATCTCGCTCGGAATCATCATCTCGATCATCATGCTCGCGACCTCGATCAACGTGAGGCGCGCTCTCGAGTTCAGTTCGTTTCCCACCGTTCTTCTCTTGGTGACGCTCTTCCGGCTTTCGTTGAACGTCGCAACGACGCGGGTGATTCTGCTTCGCGGGGCCGATGCCGGAACATCCGCCGCGGGCTCGGTGATCCACTCCTTCGGTGAATTCGTGATCGGCGGGAATTACGCCGTCGGTCTGGTGGTGTTCGCGATTCTCGTCGTCATCAACTTCGTGGTCATCACCAAGGGTGCCGGACGCGTCGCCGAAGTCTCGGCGCGCTTCACCCTCGATGCCTTGCCCGGAAAGCAAATGTCGATCGATGCCGATCTCAACTCGGGCGGCATCAACGAAGAAGAAGCGAGACGCCGTCGCGCCGACATCGCCCGCGAAGCCGAGTTCTACGGGGCCATGGACGGTGCGAGCAAGTTCGTCCGCGGGGACGCCATCGCGGGGATTTTGATCGTATTCATCAATATCTTGGGCGGGATCATCATCGGAACCCTTCAGCGCGGGATGAGCATCGCCGATGCCGCACAGGTGTTCACGCTTCTGACCATCGGGGATGGTCTCGTGACCCAGATTCCGGCCCTCATCGTTTCGACCGCGGCCGGTATCATTGTCACCCGCTCGGGCGGGCAGAACGATCTCGGGACGGACCTAGGAAACCAGGTGTTTTCCCAGCCAAAGGCGCTGTATGCGGGCGCCGGCGTGATGGGGGTTCTTGCGGTGATCCCGGGGCTTCCGTTTCTTCCGTTTGCGATCCTCGGGGGAGCGTTCGGTTTGATCGCGAATCTGCAGGGCAAGAAGGCCCAGGCGCGAGTCAATGAAGAAACGAAAAAGAAGGAAGTCGAAAAACTGAAGAAGGAACCCGAGAAGATCGAGAACCTCCTCGGGATCGATCCGCTCGAACTCGAAGTGGGATACGGTCTGGTGAGCCTCGTGGATGGCGAGAAGAACGGCGATTTGCTCGAGCGGATCACCGGAATCCGCAAGCAGTTCGCGATGGAGATGGGAATCATCGTTCCTCCGCTCCGGATCCGCGACAATCTCGAGCTGAAGCCGGGCGACTATCAGGTCCTGTTGAAGGGCGTGCCGATCGCGCAGGGTTCGCTCATGGTGGGGCATCTGCTTGCGATGGATCCGGGCAACGTGAGCGAGCGCGTCCGAGGAATTCCGACCAAAGAACCCGCGTTCGGCCTCGATGCCCTCTGGATCTCGGCAAACGACAAGGACCAGGCAAGTTACGCGGGCTATACGGTGGTCGATCTCAGCACCGTGATCGCCACCCACCTTACCGAAGTGGTCCGGGCGCACATCGCCGATCTCCTCGGCCGGCAGGAGCTTCAGACCCTGCTTGATGGCGTGAAACAGAATGCCCCGAAGGTGGTCGAGGATCTGATTCCTTCCGTGCTCTCGGTGAGCGTGCTCTTGAAAGTCCTGAAGAACCTCCTTCGCGAGGGAGTTTCGATCCGCGACCTGAAGACCATTCTCGAAGCACTCGCCGAGATGGCGCCGTATCAGAAGGATCCGAATCTCCTGACCGAACACGTGCGGACCGCTTTGTCTCGGAACATCACCAAGAAGCTCGTCGGGTTCGACGGGAATCTCACGCTTCTGACGCTCGACAAGAATGTCGAAGAAACGATCGCGGCCGGGGTGATCCAGACCGATCAGGGGCCGCAGTTGTCGTTGGATCCCGAGTTTGTGCGCCAGTTCATCTCGCGTTTGAACGAGGAAGTGGCGGGACTCCTTCAAGAGACGAATCAACCGGTGGTTCTCTGTTCGCCGCTGATCCGGCACCACGTGAAGCAACTGGTCGACCGGTTCATCCCGAATGTGACCGTGCTCTCGCACAATGAACTCAGTCCGCAAGTGAATATCCGCTCGTTTGGAACGGTGAGGTTGGCATATGCAGGTTAAGAAATTCGAAGCCCCGACTCTTCAGGAAGCCCTCGATACGATCAAGCGCGAGCTCGGTCCCGAGGCGATCATTTTGCAAACCAAGCAGAATCGACGCGGGTTCGGGCTGATGTCGAAAGCCTCGGTCGAGGTGACGGCGGCCGTGTCGGAGCGCGCGGTCGAAAAGAAGGTTTCGGCCGAGAAGCGGATTCCGGAGGGCTACAAGCAAAAGCTCGCTTCCGCCCCGGCGAGCCGCCAGGCGGATGTCTATGACTCGTACCTCGAAAAGCGGGTCGAACGGGAGCGGGTGCAATTGAGCGCCACCGCCGCCCAGAAGAAGATCACGGCCGTCCGCTATGCCGACATCGAGGATGACGAGGGGGTCGCTTCTGCGGTTTCCCGTGCCGCGCGGGAAACCCGCGAAGCGCGCGAGGAACCTGCGCGGATTCCGGAGGTTGCGGTTCCTGTTGAAGTAGCGGCCGCGATCGATAGCTATTCGCTTGCGAAATCCGCAACCGGAGATGCCGTCCGTGAGGAGTTGGCGGATCTCAGGCGTCTGGTCGAGGAACTGCGCAAAGAGAGGCGCCGTGCGGAGTACCTCGATTCGGACTCTCCGTTCGAGGCCACCGATGCGCTCGAAGAGGCGTATGATCTTCTGATTCAAAGCGGAATGGAGCGAAGATTCGCCGTGCAAGTCATGCGGGATGCGGCCCGGAATCTTCCGGTCGAGGCCCGTGCCGATCATGCGCAGGTGCTCGATCATGTTGCCGCACGTCTTCTTCGCGGGGTCGAGAGCACGGACTTTTTCGCAGGGGAGGCGGGAGATTCCGCGGTCGCCGGGATTCACATATTCGTGGGCGCCGCCGGAGCCGGAAAGACCGCGATGATCGCAAAGCTTGCCACCCATGCCTCCCGCATCAAGCAAGAAAAAATCGGCATCATCCGGGTTCAGCTTTCGACGGACGAGGCGGGCGATCCTCTGGCGATTCTCGCAAAGGCCTTGCATGTCCCGCACAGGACTGTGAGCAGTCCCGATGAACTTCAGGTGGCGATCCAGGACCTTGCCCAGTGCGGGCGGATCTTCGTTGATACTCCGGGAATCCCCGCACGTGACCATGCCGGGATCCGGAAGTTATCTGGACTGATCGATCTTGTGCCACGGGGACGGGTTCATCTGGTGGTGAACGCGACCGTGCGCGATGCCGAGCTCCGCGAGCAGGCTCGTGTGTTCGGCGCCATGAAGCCCGCATCGCTCATGTTCTCGAGGCTCGATGAGACCTTCGCATTCGGCGGGATTTATTCACTGGCGCGACATCTGGGAATTCCGGTCTCGATTTTCTCGAGCGGCAGAAAAGTGACCGAGCAATGGGAAAAAGCAACAGCCGAGCGGCTCGCGGCATCGATCCTGAACATTCTGTGATGGATGGCGTGTGGGTTTGAGGTAAACTGATTCAGGGCGGATCTTGCCACGGAAGGGTAAGCATGGGAACGACAGCGAAGTCAGCAATTCAAAAGTACAAAAAAGCCGATCAAAAGGACGAACCGGTCAAGACAGCGGGGCCGGTCGCCCAGGCCATCGAGACCGTCCAGGGAGCGGCAGAGGGGATCGAGAAAACCACGGCCCTTCAGCGCGAGATCGAAAAAGAACTCGTGCATGATCTGGCTTATTCGAACAAGCTCGTGAAGGGCGATTTTTCGCCGGTGAACACCGATCGCGACCGCCTGATCCGTGAGTACGCGGGGCTGATCCGCTTCATTGCCCAGAAGATCGCGGCCCGTCTGCCTTCGAATATCGAGCTTGATGATCTGATCAGCTCTGGCGTGATCGGGCTCATGGATGCGATCGACAAGTACGATTCGAATCGCGACAACAAGTTCAAGACCTACGCCGAGTTCCGGATCCGCGGCGCGATTCTCGATGAGCTGCGCTCGCAGGATTGGGTTCCGCGCTCCGTCCGCGACAAGGCCAAGATGCTCGAGCGTGCCTACCTGAAAGTCGAACAGCTCAAAGGACGACAGGCCACGGACGAGGAAGTGTGCATCGAGCTCGGCATGACGACCGAGCAGTATCACGAGATGCTCGGCGAGGTGAGGAGCGTTTCGCTTCTTTCGTACGATGACCTGACCAACCTGTCGAGCGTCGACAAGAGGGCGATTCACGGCAACGGAGAAGCGGGAAGCAAGGTTCCGACCCCCTTTAGCGAACTCGGAGTGGCGCACCTGAAGAGGCTCGTGACCGAGGCGATTGAAGATCTTCCCGAGAAGCAACGCTTGGTGCTTTCGCTCTACTATTACGAGGATTTGAACCTGAAGGAGATCGGCCGCGTTCTCGACGTGACCGAGAGCCGGGTCAGCCAGCTTCATTCCCAGGCGATTTTGAAGCTGAAGGCACGCCTTCGGAATCACTGGGACGACTTTGTTTCGATGATGAGTCTTTAGACTTCAAGCCGCCGCAGGGGTATCGGTTGCGGCCGGCGCATCGGTCGATGGAGCCTCGGCTGCCGGCGTTTCGGTTGCCGGAGTTTCGGCGGCGGGAGCGACAGCTCCATTTCCGTCTTTTTGCATTTTCTTCAGCTCGAGCACATTCGAAAAGCACCGGTAGAATTTGCGAGCGGGGAAGGGGTTTTCTTCGGTTGGAACCTCGTTCATGATCCGACCCGAAGAGATCTGCTCATGCAGGTGGGACACGTTCACGCGATAGGTAAGCTCGTGCCCGCTGAACCTCATCTCGATCTCGAGCTCTTCGTCGATCGTGAACTTCTCGGTGCAAAAAAACGAAAAAATCTTCTCGCTCAGCTCGTTCACCAAAGCATAGCCCGAGAACCCCCGGTCCCCCCGTTTTGGCGCTCTGATTTTCAATGATACTCGTTTCAAACGGCTATCTCCCATGAAAAGGTGAGCAATGCTGCTGGCTCCGGTAGCAATGATCTGTCTCATCTGACTTTAATGGTCGTTTATTGGGTGAATGAAGTCAATCCTGTGTCATTTCAGACACTTCCTGTTTAATTAAAGCGGATTATTTTTATATGGTTTTATTGACGCGCCCCCAGTTCGGAGTCATACTGTTAATAAGCGATTAAATCGCTCAAGTGTCTGTCGGTGTTGCCGATCAGAGACTTGTGGGGCTTTGGGAGGGAGAACAAATGAAATCCATGAGCTTGATTACGCGAATCCGAAAAAGACTGAAGGACCGGAGCGGTCAGTCCACGACCGAGTACATTTTGATTCTGGCGATTGTGGTGATGATCGCAAGTAAAATGAAAGACAGACTTCAAAAGGGCGTCCAATCCGGTGTCGATAACATTGGTAACGTGATCGACCAACAAACCAATCCGAGCAACTTCCAGTAAAGAATCGTTCCCGTTCCAGAAGCAAGCCGGCGCAGGGTTCCCTCCCGCCGGCTTCTTTATTTTTTCAGGTATACGAGGGTCCCTGCGATGACCGAGATCGGGAGCGCGAACAGATTGATCACCGGGGTGCTGAACAGAATCAAAGAGGCGAGCCCGAACCCGAGCGCGCGCGGAAGATTCGCCCCGATCCAGCCGAGGGATTCGAAGATTCCATGTCCCCGTCGATTTTGCGGATAGGCGATGAAGGTCAGGGTCCGCAGGAGTGCAAGAGCCGGAATCACCACCAGCTGTCCTAGTGGAATCAGGCTCAAGATCAAAAGCAGGAGCGTGAACATCGAAATCAGAATGGTCTTCCGGAAATCCAGCCAGATCACCGAAAGCACCGCCGAGGAAGGGGCCTTGCCCGGCGAAGGCCGGACCGCCCCTTCGACCGCTTCCGAAAGAACATCACTGAATGGGGACGCCACGAACTCGATCAGCAGATTCAAAAACAGAATCGCAAAGTACGCGAGCATCAAGGCCGCCAGAACGGCGAGGAGGCCGCTTGCGATTCCCGAGAAGGACGAGCCGAGCCAGGTCAGAAGAAGGCCCTGGGCCGCACTCCACGTGCCGATCAGGACTCCGTAAATCGCAAGAGCCACCACCGAGACGGTGATCAGCATGGGCAGCAAAAACAGGGCAAAGAGCTTCGGGTGGTCGGGAAGAAGCGCGAGCGCGCGCAGGGGCGAGAGAAACCCCGCGGCGAATTCCTTAAATCTTGAATCCGAGATCAAGCGAATACCTCCGGTCCTCGGCGATGCCGGGGTTCAGTCCGAGCTCCTCGCCGTAGGTCGCAAAATTCAATTCAAACACGAACAGATCGATTCCGAGTCCGCCAGTAAAATAACCCTGATTCACGCCGGTACGCAAACTCAGAATCTTCCATTCCGCCTCGGCGCCCATGTGGAGCGTCCTGAAAAAGCTTCCGTCGCGGTTGTTGCCGAGGTCCGAACTCTCGATCGCGAACAGAACCTGATCAAAAATGAACAAGCCCTTCCGCTTGGCCGAAACCCCGAGGTTGAAGGTCCGATTCGCCGGGAGGGGATCTTCCGGCCAGGTTCGCAGGGGCTTGCCCAAGTTCCGGTATCCGCCGCCGAGCACGTTGTTCACCGAAAATCCGAGCTCATACTCGAAATCGAGCATCTTCCAGCGAGGCTTCAGTGTTACGCCGAGATCCGCATCGACTCCGACGCCGTTTCCGCTCCGGACCAGCGGGCCATTGCCGCCGGAACCCGACAGGAATCGCTGAACCGTAAGGCCCGAATCTCGTGCGCTCGCGCGGAATTGCCCTTTCAGGTTCATTCCGATCACAAGGCGGTCTTCTTCGAGAAACCTCCGGCTCAGGTTCAAGACCGGTCCGAGCGCGAAAACACCGCTCGGATCGACCGCTCCCGACTGCGAAAGGGAGGGGTTGGTCGATCCCGAAAAATAAAGCCCCGCGCCCATACTCCACTTGTCGGTCAAAAAATTCCGGAAGTGGACTGCGAGTGGAATCATCTGGATCCGTGCATACAGGGGTTCCCCGACCACTCCCGCGAATCCCGAAGCTCCGTCGGTTCTTCCTGAAAGATTCTTCAGGGAATCCAAGCTCCCTGCGCTGGTCTCGGCCGTTGTTTTCAGGAGCTGGAGACGGAACTCCGGGTTGTCGGCCGAGCGGGCCGGATTGCCGAAAAAGTTCTCCTCATAAAGTCCGGTCGTGAATCGTACCCCGCCCATGCCCACGGTCCGGGTGCTCCGGTAATCCTGCTGGATCGGGGAGTAGGCGAAGGCCGAAAAAGACGAAACCAGGGAACACAAAAAAACCACCCGCAGAAGCCGATTCATGTTTGCCACCTCAATTCAACCCGAAGACCGAGACGATTCCCTGGCGAAGGCAGGGCTCTGCGATCGCTCCGAGGCCTGCCAGGGTGTTGATCGAATCAAAAATGCCCGAATTCGCCGATCCGCCGCGAAACAACTGCATTTGGGTGTCAGCCTCGTTTGCGGCCTTGATCAGCATCTGCAGGCTCGCGGTTCCGTTCCAATCTGTTTCTGAATCGAGGCTTGCGGGTCCCGGCGCAGTCCACACTCCTGCTGTGGCCAAAAGAGGGCTGTCACAAACATCCTGCATGACATCGGCACAGGAGGATGCATCGCAACTCGTGGGAGTCTTCACCACATCACTCGCTCTCAGGGTCTGATCCGGTCCTGCGATCTCGGCGAGGAGCTCATTCACCATCGCGAGTGCTGCGATGAACTTCGAGAAGGCACGAAGAGAGGGCTCCGCGATTTGTGCGTTCGAAACATAGATTTCCTGAATCCGCAGACGATTCGCCTCGCTTGCCGCGCCCCTTCTCGCGAGATCATTCGCCATCGTGACAAAGCTCGAACCCGATCCGTTCGACGATCCGAGGGATCCGACCAGGTCCGAGAACGAAAAGAGTTTCAACTGCGCGAGAACGGTCAGGGAGGTCTCGCTCACGCGGATGTCATTCTGCGCATCCGAGAGCGCCTGATAATGCCGGAGTGCACAGTCGTAATCCCCGCGATCCAGACAGGTCCGAGCCGCGACAAGATGCTGGGCATCGTTCGAGGGACTCGAGAGTTTGGTGAATAGGTTGCATCCTGCGAACGGAAGAAGCAGGACTGCGCCCAACATGACGGAGAGTTTGGAATGAATCCTCATTCCATGATTCTAATTTAGTTGCGCCCCTGCTCGCGATCAAAATCTCACTTTTGCGAATCGGGCACGACGTTTGGCATTCCGGCCGGACCTGTCATTTTGTAGGCGTACTGCCCGTCCGCCTGCTTTGCGGGCGCGATCAGGCTTTCGAGCAGGGAGAGCGAGGACCGGAGCTTTTCGGAGGTGCCGAAAGTGACGCGAAGATTCAACACACTCGCGTTCAAATTGCGATTCAGCGCAAGATCCCCCGTGACCGTGGCGGTCAGGTCATCGTTCTGACGCCCGAGCCGCACCTGCTTCATGAACAGTTTTCCGCTCCGGATCTCGATCAAAATGCTTCCCTCCGAAACGAGGGTCTCGGGGATTTTGAATCCGAAGATCGATTGCTCGTCGAGCTTCAGGTTCTTCAGCTTCAGATCGATCGCACCGTTCAACGACGAGAGTTCGCTGATCCCGCCCTCGATGGCGAGGGTTCCGCTCACGAGTCCGGTTCCCTTGATTCCGGCATACCCGAGCACCCCGAACTTGCCGAGGTCGATTTCTTTCAACGAAACATCCGCATCGATGCGATTCCGGTTTCCCGACGCGTCGACCGCAAGCTCGGCGGCCCCTTGGTGGAGCAGGGCTCGCGCACCGGCCCGGCCCGTAAAGAGGGCGAGAAGATTCGGCCGCACCGAAAGATCATCCAGCTCAATCCGGGACTGATCCGCCATCTCGAGGACCGGGTGGTCGAGCCGGTATTCGATCCGCGGAAAAAACGAGAGCGATCGTCCGCGATCCGAGACATAAATGTCATACGGATCGAGCGCGCTTTGCACGAAGCCTTGTACGAGACCCGTGAGTCGCTGCTCGGGGATCTTCGTGATCGTCAGGATCGACACCAGCGCCAGGAACAAAAAAACCAGGCCGGTCGTGCGGATCACACGAAATCGCGCAGGGGCTTCACCTGCAGAGAGGGTGCCGGGTGTCGCTTCGCTCATTTTGATTTTTCTCCCTTGGCCGATTTCGCGAGATACCCCGAAAGGTTCAGTTTCACCGAAAGTGAGCCGTCCGTTCCGGAGGGCTCGATCGCAAGCCCCTTCAGCTTCATCGGAGGGGTGCCCCGGTCCATTTGCGAAAGCAGGCGGACGAGAGCGGGAAGTGCCGCCTGACGGATGCGCACCTCGAGCAGGGACTCCTCGATCACCGCATCCGATTTGCCGGGTTCCTGCTTTACGATTTCCAGATTCTCGGGAGCGATGCCTTGCGCGCTCGCGAGCGCAGAGAGAATCGAGTTCCAGTCCTTCGCCATTGCCTGCGAGCCGACCGAGTTTTGTCCCCGCAGTCGCCGGAGCTCGTCATTTGCCGAAGAAACGATCTGATACAGCTCCTGTTTTTCGAGATACTCGTCCCGTACGCGATTGGCCGGGCCACCAACAGAATAGATCACCAGAAACAGCGCCAGGAACGCGCCGACCAGTCCGCCGATGCGGAGCTGGTTTTGTTGCTCGGGCCCGAGCTGCTGATATCCGGATTGGATCTGCTGGTACCACTCCTGTTCCTTGATTTTTTCGAGGACGGATCCCATCTCGAAGGCCATCGCTTATTTCCCTCCTCCGAGCGTGCCCGAATACGGAATCCGGAAGGCCTTGCGTCCCTCGCGGTTGATTTCCTCCGAGTTCCCGCGGCGCAGTCCGAAGTTTTTCTCGATCAAGTCATTCAGCTTCGACATCACCTGGGCGTTCGGCACAATGAAGGCGAGCGAAACCTTGAGCGGGCGGTTCTCGACGAACGGTTCGGTGTTGTCCGTCCCCGCATCGAAGTTGACCAGGTCCACGACGACATCGCGGCCGATTTTCTCCGAAAGACTCTTCAAAAAATGCAGAGGCGAACCGGGATTCGGGGCGAAGAGCTTCGAGAGTTGCCGTTCCTTCGCCAGGTCGTCCTGGATCGTTTTTTTCAGCTTCTCCGGGCTTGCAAGATAGGAGCGGGCCGCACCGTCCGAAATGTCCCCGTAATAGGCTTTCACGGCACGTTTCAGCTGGGTGTCGGTCTCGGCAAGCCGTCCCTCGTAATACTGGTACTCGATGGTCTTGGTGCCGATCAGAACGGCAGTCGTGGCAAGCAGATAGGGGAGGGGCTTTTTTGCGAGCTCGAAGGGCGAATCCGTCGAGGCGCCGGCCCTCGCAAAGGGACCTTTTCTCAGGTTCAAAACCGGGATCTTGTCTGCGGGGATGAGGGTCGTGGCCAGCGCCAGGGCTTTGGCGAAGCGGACCTCCGAAAGATCGGAGTACGCGATTTTTCCGCCCGAGAGCGCGCTGAGCGGACGAAAAAGCACGCAGGCCTTGCTCGCGGCCGATTCAAACCAGCTCGCAATCCCGGGCAGGAGCGCACCTTCGCCGGTCAGCTGGATCTCGCCGATCGCGGTCCGGAGCTGGCCGCGCGCCGCAAGCTCGGTTTGTTTGATTTCCGGTACCAACAGCTCGAGGATTTCGGCGATCGCGTTCGATACCTGTTCGTTGATGCCCGAGACGCCGATGTCGTGGACCCACGAGCGGGCTTCCTCGTGGCCCGACCCCAACCGTTCTTGCAGGGCGGATTCCAGATGGGCGACCCCGAAGGGGATCTCGCGGTACAACACGGGACGATTCCCCGAGTTCACATGAAAAAACGTCTTATGCCGCTCGAACCCGACCAGCAGCACGGAATCGTTCTCGCCGGCTTTTCCGGCGGACTTCCGGAATCTCGAGAACAAGCAGCGGTAGGCCCAGGCATCGGAGGTGACAAAATCCGGGTCGAGTCCCGCCTGAGCCAGAGACTCCAGATACGCGCCGAAGCGGTCTTTCTTCACCGCACCGACATGCACGAGGGTTCCGGCCTCTTCCGATGGGAGAATGGCATGGTCATAATGCAAGTTCTCGGATTCGAACGGCAGGTCATCCTCCAGCTCGAACTGCAGGGCCGATCGGATCGCCTTTTTGTCGCGCGTCGCAAGCTGAATGTTCCGAAAGGTTCCAAGCTCCATCGGAGCCGCAGTGATCACTCTTCCTGGCTTGCCGGGAAGACTTGCGATGAGGCGTGCGGCAACCGCGACCGGGTCGGAATCCGGCCCCGCCACAGGTGCCTCATGGGTTTCCCGGATTTCAAACCGCCCGAAGGCGCTTTCGATTTCGACGCAGGTCACAGCATCTTTGGAGATGTCCAATCCCAGGACTCGCATACCTCAATAGTACTCATAAAAACCGGAGTTGAGTAATCTTTAAATTGCTCCGCGCGCCGGTCGGAACCGCAGTGTTTTGGGATTGGTTTTGGGATTGGTTTTGCGGCTGGTTTTGCGGCTGGTTTTGGGGTGGCGGCTGACCCGCCCGCGTCCCGGGAGCGCTCGCCGGCTCGATGATGCTGACCAGCGCCTCGAGGGTCCGCTTGGTCTGCTGAACCGTCGCCTCGACCCGGACCAGGAAGTTGGATTCGTCCGTGACGATCTGGATCCCCCGTTGAATGAACAGGTTTTTCAGATCGGTGATCCGGTTTGCCGATCCGGCAAAAAACTGGACCTTGTCTTTCAGGTAGGTGAAGAATCCGTCCGCATTCTTGAACTTGTTTCCGTCCAGGCCATCGTCGCCTTTTTTGTCGCGGAACTCGAAGAACTTCTTCACTTCCTCGTTCGTCATCTGCGGAATGAGCGCCCGGAGCACGGGTTCCCGCACGGTGTTGATGTTGATGTTCGAGGCCACACCGGCATGGAACTGGCTCGCCAGAAGCCCGTAGATCTCCTCGTCGACCGAGCGAAGGTAGAGAAGTTCCGAGATGTCGTAAAAAGGGGCTTTTTTGAAGGGAATCGGACTCACCTGCTCGCGCGGGGACTCATACGAGAGGTCGCTCCAACCGAAGATTTCCTGGGCCAGATCCTCGACCCGGAAGCTCCCGTAGCGGTCGCGGAAGCGATCATCCGTCTCGGATTTCCTCCGGAAGGTGTCCTCGAGTTGGGTCTGGAGTGCCTGCCGGGCCTGATCCGGATTGTAAGTGACCGGTGTGGGGCTCGGCTCGGCCCCGGGTGCGGTGCCCGGCGGGCCGGACGGGTTTGCGGGATTGGCGGCAGGATCCGCGGTGGCTCCTCCTCCCTCTTTCTTCTGCGGCGGGGGTGCGATGGCCGCGAAGGCGGGAAGGGTCGAGTTCAGGTTGATCCTGTTCGATTGGGCCTGGATGCTCAGGTAGAGTTTTCCCTCCATGCCGGAATCCTTCCGGAATTTTTCGACCGCATCCTTCAGTTCCCCGGGAAGGCCCGAGATATCCCCCGAAAACGGAATCGTCACGGGCTCGGCCCAGATCTTCTCGATCATGTCTTTCGGTACGACCGAGTCCACCATCTGGGAGGCCGCCCCCGATTGCCCGGCGAGCTGGCTCACGGTTTTTTTGAGCTCCGAATAGGCGCGAATCCGCAGGAGCGCAAGCCGGAGTCCGCTCTTCGCGAGCGCAAGCGCCTTCACCTGATCGAGCTTGTCGTAGGCGAGCTTCTGATTGATCTGCGCGGTGTAGGTGATTTCGCCGACGAACACCGCGAGCATCGCCATCGATGCGAGCACGATGAACAGCGCGACCCCCCTGCGATCAGTAGGTTTTCGGAAGAACGTCATTCGGCGCCTCCAGATTGAAGAAAACTCTCGACTCGAAAACCCGGTCATCGGGGCCGACCAAGGTAGCCTCCATCTCGATCGCGACCGGGAACTTCCCCTTCGGCTCGGTCGCCTCGGAGTCCCACTCGCGCACGGGATCCTTCTCTCCCGCCTTGTAATACAGGAATTTCAGTTTCTTGATGTTTCCGAGCACTTCATAGGTCGCAAGAAAGGGCGCATCCTTCTGCTCCTCGAGCTCGAATGCGCGGGTGTTCTCGATTTTCACCAGGGTGTACCGGTCGGTGGCCTTTCCGTCCTCTTCCTGCCGGCGGAGCTCATAGCGGATCTTCGCGTAGATCGATTCCCGTTTCATCTGGTAGACCCGCGCATGGGAGGCCGAAACAAAGCTCATTTGCGATTCTTTGCCCTGGAACCTCGATGCGCGGATTCCGGAGGCATCGAGCACCGGTCCCCAGTATTCGAAGGCCTGGAACGCCATGCCGCGCGTTTTTCGGTTGATCTCGTCCGCGCCCAGCACCGGAAGGGGCGGCGGCATTCCCGGGGCCGGCGGGGGCGGGGGAGGAGGGGGATTGTACGGATCGATCGGAATCAGATCCGGCGACAAAAACCAGCGCGGGTTGAAGGTCTGGCTCAGATCGCGCTCGATGAAGGCGGTCGCGGTGCGGAACTCGCTCGAAAAATCGGTTTCGCGTTTCAGGACTTCCTTCAGTTTCGCGGCATCGATCACCGCCTTCGAAGTCGTGGTACCGATCAGCACCAAAATGAAGAGCGCGATCAGCACCTCGATCAGGGTGAAGCCCGAAGGAGATTTGCCGGGGGCTCCGCGCTCAGTCCGTCGACATGCTGAATTCATGATTCAAGTCCACCCAGTATTGACTGACGCTGTACTGCTGATCTTTTCCCTTTTCTTTCCACTTCACGGTGATCATGATCTCGCGAGTCGCTTTCGAGAGATAATTCGTCGCGATCTTCACCACGCGCTCCGCTTCGGCGTTCGAGCTCGTGACTCCGCCGGCCTCGCCCGATTCGGGCTTCAGCAGGTTCGGAAAGGTGATTTTCTTGATCTTCCGCTCCCACGAGAACTCCGCGAATGGCGGGTCGAACTTTCCGGAGGAGTCCTCCTTGGTTTCATCGAAGGTCTTTCCCTGAATTTCTCGTTCCGTCTCGACCAGGATGTTCCGGGCGAGCATTGCAACCGTGGTCATCTGCTTGGCCCGGTAGGTGACATCCAGACTGTTGTTTTCCGAGACGAGGATGGCCCCGATTCCGATCGCAAGGATGCCGATCGCGATCATGACTTCGAGGAGCGTGAATCCCGCTGCGGAGTCCTTCTTTGCGATGCTCATCGTTTGAAGTGCTCCTTCGTCTCGATGTACCGGCCCTCGACCTTGCACCGGCCGAGAAGGTTCGAGACCAGCAGGGAGATTTCGTTGTTCCCGGTATCGGTCAGGTGCACGAGCGATTTCTCGGTCATGCCTTGCGGAAAAATATGCGTGTACGCCATTCCCTCGGTGATCGGTCCGTCGCCCTGCTCGGTCACCACATCCTTGAACTTCACACCGACGGGGAGGCTCCGTTTGGTCCGGGTCAGGGTCTTTTCTTGTTTGAACCCGCCGTTCTTCTTTTTCTCTTCTTCGTCATCCTTGAAGACCGAAAGAGTCCTTTCCCGTTCTTTCTCACGGGATTCGTCGCTTCTCATCAGGGTGAACTCCGGCGTCGACTCAACCCAGAATTGGTTGTTCTTCAGGTCGTAAGCGACCCGGTGCACGCGTCCGGTGATCTGGGCCGAGTTGACCGAGTCCTGAATGAGAGTCGCGATCTCACGCGCCGAGGATTTCACCGAGAAGCGGAAGGTGTTCGAGATGGTCGGCACGGCGATCATGCCGACCAGTCCGATGATCGCAACCACGATCATGAGCTCGATCAGGGAGAACCCGCGCGAATCCGTGTGAATTCTCCCCGATCGTCCCATGATTCATTCCTGATCGGTGACCACGATGTCCTGATTGTAGTCCGCTCCGCCTTCTTTCTTGTCGGCGCCGAGGGACTTGATCTCAAAGGTGTTCCCGTCCGAGGAGTACAGGTAGTCCATGTCCCATGCGTCCTTGGGGATCGACTTTTTCTCGATGTATCCGCCCGGTGCGTAGTTTTTGCACTCGGGGGCCGCGGTGGGCTTGGTCAGAAGGGCATCAAGGCCCTGATTCGTGTCCGGATACGATCCGCAATCGAGGCGGAACTGCTTCAGGGTCGAAGAGAGGGTTTTCATGTTCATTTTGGTCGTCTCGACCTTCGCCTTGTCGAACTGCGAGATCAGTTTCGGACCGACGACTCCGATCAGGAGTCCGAGAATCCCGATCACGATCATGAGCTCGATCAGCGAGAAGCCTGCTTCGCGGCTCCGAAGGGCGGGATTCTGGTTTGGTTGTGGTTTCATGGGGTGTTTCCTTTCGTTGGGTTTAACGGCTCAGATTGCTCATTTCCATGAGGGGCGTGATCACCGACACAACGATGAAGCCCACGGTCCCGCCCATGAACACGATCATGGCGGGTTCCAGCAATGCGGTCATCGAGTCGACGGCGGTCGCCACTTGTTCCTCATAGGAATCAGCGATGTTTTTCAGCATTCCGGGGAGTTCCCCGGTTTTCTCTCCGATCGAGATCATATGAATCACCAGCGGCGGAAACTCGCCGCTCCGCTTGAGCGGCTCGGCGATCGATTGTCCTTCGGTGATGTTGCTCCGGGCGTTCTCGACCGCACGCGCGATATGAACGTTCCCGACCAGATTCTTTGCGATGTTCATGGCGTTCAAAATGGGAACCCCCGAACCGAGCAGGGTCGACATCGTGCCCGCAAAGCGGTTGATGGCGGCCATGCGGGTGACCTTGCCGAACACCGGCGCGACCAGCTTGAAGCGATCCCAGTGTTCCCGTCCGCCGGCGGTGTTGATGTAGCGGTGGAACAAGAAAATAAAGAGTCCGAGGCCACCGAAAATCAGCGGCCACCACGAGGTGACCTGTACCGAAATCCAGATCAGGATCTCGGTGGTGAGCGGAAGCGCCTTGTTCATCGACACGAAAATCTGCTGGAGCTTCGGAATCACGAACGCGAAGATCCCGACCAGAACGGAAATCGCGACCAGTGCCATGATCGCAGGGTAGGTCATGCCCCCGACGAGCTTGCGTCGGAGCCTAGTCTGCGATTCCTTCAGGTCGGCCAGGCGAAGAAGGACCAGACTCAGGGTTCCCGAGCTTTCCCCGGCTTCGACCATGTTGATGTAAATGTGATCGAACGCCTTCGGGTGAGCGGCGAGGGCTTTTGCGAGCGAAATCCCCTCGTTCACCGATTCCCGCACCTGCGAGAGCACGCCCTTGATTCCGGGAGCCTCGCTCTGGTCGACCAGAGCACCGAGCGCGTCCACGAGCGGGATGTTCGCCTTGATGAGCGAGGCGAGCTGGCGGGTCGTGACGGCGATCTCTTCTTGCGTGATCCGCGGGCCGAAAAGCGAGATTCCGGCGGATTTTCCTCCCGCCTTGGCTCCGGCCGCATTCTTCTCGCGGATGTCGGTCACCATGAGGCCTTGTTTCTTCAGCTTCTGGCGCGCGGTCTTGATCGAGTCGCCCTCGACCATCCCTTTGGCCGCCTTGCCGTCCGCGCCGATCGCTTTGTACTCAAAGAGTGCCATGGGGGATTACGCCTCCTCCGCATGGGTTGCACGGAACAGCTCGTCGATCGTGGTTTGGCCCTGAAGCACCTTTGCGATGCCGTCCTCGCGAAGGGTGATCATTCCGCGTTCGACCGCGGCTTTCTTGATCTGCCCGGCATCGACGTTCTTCACGATCAGGCTCTTGATGTAATCATCGATCACCAAAAGCTCATGAATCACGGTCCGGCCCGAGTAACCGCTGTTCGAACAGCTCGGGCAACCGACCGCCCGATAAAAAGTAGCGTCTTTCGGCGGCGTCTTCATGCCCATCTCAAGAAGCTGGTATTCCGAAGGCGTGCATTCCTCGCGACACTTCATGCACACGCGGCGGATCAGGCGCTGGGCGACCACGCCCAGAAGCGAAGACGCGATCAGGAACGGTTCCACCCCCATGTCGACGAGACGGGTGGTGGAGCCTGCGGCGTCGTTGGTGTGCAGGGTCGAGAGCACCAAGTGACCGGTCAGCGACGCATTGATCGCGATCTCGGCGGTTTCTTTGTCCCGAATCTCCCCGACCATGATCACATCCGGGTTCTGACGAAGGAAGGATCGCAAAGCGGCAGGGAAGGTGAGGTTGATCTTCGCATTCACCTGCACCTGATTGATCCCGGGAATCTGATACTCCACCGGATCCTCAACCGTCATGATGTTCCGCTCGGGCGAGTTCAGCTTCATCAGGCACGACGAAAGAGTGGTGGATTTTCCCGAGCCGGTCGGGCCGGTCACGAGAATGATCCCGTATTTTCGCGAAATCAGCTTTTCGATCGCATCGACCGAGCGGGGGGAGAATCCGCACTTTCCGAGCTCGAGCGGAGTGCCGCTCTGCTCGAGAATCCGCATGACCACGCGCTCGCCATGGGTCGTGGGCACGGTCGAAAGACGGATATCGACGTCTTTTCCTGCGAGTTTGATCTTGATCCTGCCGTCCTGGGGGAGTCGCTTCTCGGCGATGTCGAGCTGTCCCATGACCTTGATCCGCGACGAAATGGCGGCATGCGCCCGTTTGGGCTGGCGGATGATGTCGTACAAAACGCCGTCGATGCGAAAACGCACGACGAACTCTTTTTCGAAGGGCTCGATGTGAATGTCCGAACACTTTTCTTTGACTGCGCGGAACAAAAGGGAGTTCACGAACTTGATCACCGGCGCGTCATCCTCGGTGGCCTCGAGAATGTCGATCGGCCCCTCGAGGTCCAGATCATCCTCGGCGAATTCGCCTTCGATGTTTCCGACCATGCCCGAGGTCGATCGTTCGTAAACACGGTTGATCGCGTCTTGGATTCGCATCGTGGTGCTGACCACGGTCTTGATCCGGTAGCCGGTCAGGGCCTGGAGGTCTTCGGCGAGGGTGGGATTGAAGGGGTCCGAGACGGCAATGACCATGACCTTGCCCATCGCATCTTCCTTGAGCGAGAGCGGGATCACCTCTTTGGTCTTGGCGTAATTGATCGGGAGGTTCGCGACGAGCGCCGGATCGATCTCATTCGCCTTCAAATCCTCCACGAACGGAAGACCCAGTTGGATGCAGAGAGCCTTCATGATCTCGTGGGGGAGGATGAAATTGTTCCGAAGCAGGATTTCGCCCAAAAGGCCGCCTTTTTCCTGCTGTTCTCCGAGCGCTTTGTCGAGCTGTTCGGGCTTCAGCGAGGTATGCTTCAGCAGAATCTCCCCGAGACGTTCGGGCGGACGGCGTTCTCTCATCGAGAACCTCCGTCCAAGGGCGGGAGCGTCAGGGTGTCAGGGGATTCCGTTTTCATTGGCTCGGTGGTTATACCGCCGTTCCCTTCATTTTTGGAGTCCGATTTTTGGTTTCCACCATCGATCTGAACCGCCTGGCTTCCTCCGAGCGAATAATCCCGGAGCGTCTTGACATCCGGAAGCTCGCGGATCAGTTTGTTGCGCGCTTCGCGATGATAATCCTCTCCGCCGAGTGCCTTCTCGACGAATTCATCCCGCTCCTTCAGCTTGCGGTCGAGTACCATGCGCACTTGCTCGGGCTGTCGCATGATCCGTGGCGTGATGAAGATCATGAGATTGCTTTTTTCGACGGTGGCTTCGCGCGATTTGAACAACCATCCCAGGATTGGAATATCACCGAGGAGGGGAACCTTGTTCACGACCTCCGACACCTTGTCCCGGATCAGTCCCCCGAGCACCACCGTGTCGCTGTCGGCCACCATGACGCTGGTCTCGGCCGATCGCACGATGGTCGAGAACCCGAAATCCGCCGCCGCCTTGGCAAGGACCTTCTGAGTCACGTCGCCGACCTTGGCCTTGATGTCGAGCTTGATGTAGTTCGAGATCTTGTTCAACTGGGGCTTGACCTTGATCGTGAGGGGGATGTCCTTGTCTTCGGTCGATACGGTTTGAACCCCGAGGCCCGCATTGTTCACCCGGGCGATCGGGATCTTGTCGGTGCTGTCAAACACGGCCTCGGTGTTGTCGAGGGTCATCAGTTGGGGGGTTGCAAGCACGTTCCCCGAACTCGACGACTCGATCGCCTTGATGAGGGCGGCGAGATTCGGGATGGCGATGGTCCGGTTCGTGCCACCCACATTCACGGTGGTGGAGGTCTTCTGATCGCTCTGCCACTGGAACACCAGCCCCGCAGGAATGCTGGTCGGGTCGGCAAGCAGTTTGAACAAATCGTTGGTCGGCGCGACCGAGGTTCCTCCGGGCAAAAGGATGTTCGAGGCGAACCCGTTCGTGCGGCTCATGTTCATCTCCATGATCAAAACCTCGACGAAGATCTGATCGCGGGGAATGTCGAGCTTGTTGATCACCCGTTGCACGGTCGCGAAATCGTTCGGAGAAGCGGTGATCACGAGCGAGTTGGTGGTCTTGTCGGCCGAAACCTTGATCTGCCCTTCGAACAAGGCGCCCTCGTTCGGGTTGATTCCGAGGCCTCCTCCTCCGACCCCGAAGCCAGGCCCCTGGGAGCGGGGGGACTGGCTGATGTTGCTCAGGGTTTTCGACATGTCCTCCGCGTCGGCGAACTGCAGGTACACCACATGGACTTTTCCTCCGCCCGGCGCGCTCGGCATCTTCCGGTCGAGGCGAGCGATCAGGATCCGCACCTGCTCGACCCCTTTCGGGTTCGCATGCACAATCAGGGTGTTCGTGCGCTCGTCGGCGATGATGTTATTGATCAAGCCGCCCTCTTTGGTCTTCCGCGCCGAGAAACTCCCACGAGCGGCCCCGCCTCCCGAGAATCCTCCGGGGCGGTTCTGGAATCCGGCCTGGGTCCCGGGGAGGAGCTGGTCGATCAGCTTTTGGATCTCGACGGCCGAGGCGAATTTCACGGCAATGACCTCGATTCCCGCATCAAAGCTCTCGACGTCGAGGAACTGGATCATCTTCGCGACCTTGTCGATGTTCGATCCGGTATCGGTGATGATCAGGGTGTTGGTCTGTTCGAAACCGAAGATCCGGGCCGACATGCTGGCATAGGTGCGGACCACATTCTCGAGCTCTTTCGCGCTGATGTACTTGATCTTGAAGATCTTCGTCACGAGCGCATCCGTGTTCGGCGCATTCGAGTTCGAGTAAAGGCGGACGTTCTTCGATTTTGCGTCGTTTTGCCGCATGATCCGGAGGTATTTCCCGGTCGGGACGATGGCGAGATTGTTCATGTCGAGCGAGGTGAGGAAGGCGCGCCACGCATCGCCGACCGTGATCGGGGAGTTCGAGATGATCGAAACCCGGCCCTTCACGTCCTTGTCGAGGATGAAGTTCTTGCCGGTGAGGCGGCCCATGGTTTTCGCAATCTCCAGAATGTCCGCATCGGGGAAATTGAAGTCCGTGATCGTCTCGCGCTCTGCGATCTCGCCGATCCCGCTCTCGTTGTCGACGAGGATCGAGGGTACTTCGTTCTTCGAGCGGATCCCTTTCTCGGTTCCCGGGCCCGAGAGCTCGAACCCGCGGTTTCCGCGTTTCAGCTCGGGGCCGGGACGGTCATCGGTCGTGCCGCCGACGCTGATCCCGCCGCCCGATCCCGGCTCGTATCCGCCGCCGGTCTTTCCGCGGTTTCCGCGCGGAGGAGGGGGGGAGTCCAATCCCGGATCGTCGAACTCGTCGAATTCGTCATCCGGTTCGAGGCCCGGATCATTCAAGGGGTTCCCGATCGGAGCCCCGCCGGGCCGGAAACCTCCCGGCTGGGCGATGCCCACCTCCGAGAGGACTAAAAGCAGAATCCCCAAAAGGGCGCAAAGACCGAAAAAAAAGCTCATGCGGGTCGACCACGAATTATCGGATGTCATAATTGAAGTTGATGTCCTTTCCGCCTCTCTCGATCGTCATGTCGAGGGAGGACATGGATTTCAATCCTTGCAGGAGCTCGATCGCTTTCGCTGGATCAGTGATCTTCTCGCCGTTCACTGACTTGATGATGTCATTCTCGCGAAATCCGACCTTCTGGTAGAAGCTGTTCGGAACGATTTGCATCAGCCGGAATCCGATCATCTGCCCGCCGCGGTTCTCGGGCACCGCGCGCGCCTGGGTGAGGAGGGTGTTCAGGTTCGCCATCTGCTGGTCGATCTCCTGACGTCCGACCACGAAGCGGTTTTCTTCGACCTGGTTGACTCCCGCCGCCGGCGCCCCGGTCCTCGGCGCGGCCGAGATTTTCACCGAGTTATCTTCAGGGATTTCAAGGAATTCCTTCCGGCGCGCCATCGAGTTGATGAAAATCACCTTCCGCGCTTCCACCGAGAGGATCTGCACGTTTTCGCCGATTTGGTCGCCGATCCGCACCGGGTACAGCTTGCCTTCGCCCCGGTCCTGGATCGCGGCGATCGAGCGGGCGGGATTCTTGAAGATCACGGTTCCGATCAGCTGATAGTTCAGCGAGCAAGGAACAGGATCCGAATCCAGATCGATCCCGACCTGTCCGGGCTTCGGAGTCCTGCTCACGAATAAATTCCGCTCCTGGATCACATCGAAATTCACCATCGTGCCCGGTTTGCCTGAGGTGGAGCGGGAAGCAAGCTTCGACACGGGCGGAGCGGGCAGATATTTTTCGGCGATCAATGCCATCAGGTCGGCGATCAGGCTTGCGCACACAAGGTAGGCGATCCAGAAGGAGGCTTCTTTTACAGCGCCCTCTTTTGAAATTCCCGAAAAAACCGCAGGAATCGGCGTCAGAGGCTTGGCGCCCGGATGAAGCGGGCCGGCCGTGTCCGACGAGAGCACCTCGGCGGGTTTTTTCGAGAACAGACCAGAAAGCCTCTTCTTCCAAGAATTTGTCATGCGCGCATTTCAGAAGAATGCAAGACAGGGGCCACGTGTGATGCGGATCAAAATATTTTCTTAAGTGCCTGTTGTGCCGGCAGAAATTCCGCTTTACCCTTGAAGAGAAGCCGCAGATGAATTTCAGTTGTGTAATGCGTCTGACATTTTGTCATGACAGACTGTCGAAAGGAACGATATGGCAACCACCGAGAACAGTTTTCTGAAGGCCTTGTTTTTTGGACAGATCCATGAGGAATTCCTCTTCCCGTATCCGCGCCCGAAGGCCGAGACGGCCGAGACCGTCTCGATGATCCTCGATGCGATCGACAAGTTCGGAAAAGACATCGTCAAATCCGCCGAGTGGGACGAGAAGGGCGAGATGCCGATCGAAGTCGTGCGCCAGATGGCCGAAATGGGCCTTACCGGAATTGCCGTAAAAGAAGAATTCGGGGGGCTCGGTCTTCCCCAGAGCGGCTATGCGCGGATCATGCAGCAAATGGCATCCCTCGACGGTTCGCTTGCGGTGACGCTTGGTGCCCATCAGAGCATCGGCTACAAATGCTTGCTCTTGTTCGGTTCCGACGAGCAAAAAAAGAAGTATCTTCCCAAGCTCGCCACCGGAGAAATGATCGCGGCCTTCTGTCTGACCGAGCCTTCAAGCGGTTCGGATGCGGCCTCCATTCAAACCCGCGCCGAACTTTCGGCTGACGGCAAGTACTATACGATCACCGGGAACAAGCTCTGGATCACGAATGGCGAGATCGCGCAGTTCCTGACCGTGTTCGCGAAGACCGAAGTGGTCGAGAACGGCGAAAAGAAAGACAAAGTCACCTGCTTCATCGTCGAAGCGCCCGCAGAAGGGGTTTCGGCCGGAGCGCGCGAGCACAAGCTCGGAATTCGTGGTTCGTGGACGAATGCGATCCATCTCGATCGCGTGAAGGTGCCGGTCGCGAACATCGTGGGTGGAGTCGGGTACGGATTCAAGGTCGCGATGGGAATTCTGAATCACGGCCGTCTTGGTTTGGCCGCGGGTTGCGTCGGGGTCGCCAAGAACGCGATCAAGGCTTCGGTCGAGCACGCGAACGAACGGGAGCAATTCAAAAAGAAAATCGGCGAATACGGAATGATCAAAGAAAAGATCGCCCGCATGGTCATGAACAACTATGCAGCCGAGAGCATGGTGTACATGACGACCCACTTCATCGACCGGGGCGACATGGATTATTCGATGGAAAGCGCGGCGGCCAAGGTATTCTGCACCGAGATGCTCTGGGAGACGGTCGACGAGAACGTACAGATCTGGGCCGGAAATGGCTTCATGAAGGAGTATCCTTACGAGCGTTGGCTCCGCGATGCGCGGATCAACCGCATCTTCGAGGGAACGAACGAGATCTTGCGCGCCTTCATCGCCCTCTCGGGAATGCAGGGGCCGGGGCAGGAACTCGCGGGGCTCGCGAAAGCGATCCAGCATCCGCTCAAAGGTCTTGGTGTGGTCACCGACTACGCGACCCGGAAGGTGAAGCAAGGGGTTTTCGGCGAGACCATGACCAAGCCGCATCCGCGCGTGAAGAAGCTTGCCGGCTCCCTCGAGGAATACACGCTCGAACTCAGTCAGCAGGTCGAGACCTTGCTGAAGCGCCATGGCAAGGAGATCCATCTGAAGCAGTTCGCGCAAAAGCGCGTGGCCGACATCGTGATCGATCTGTACGCCATGTACTGTGTGCTTGCGCGCGTGACCGCGTCGATCGAATCGAATGGCGAAGAGAAGTCGCAGGTCGAGATCGCGATCGCCGAAGCATTCTTTTCGAAGGCGAACCGGCGCATTCGCGGGAACTTCAAGGCCATGAACCGCAACGAGGATGAGCTCATGAAGTTCATCGCCGAAAAGACCTACGAAACGGGCGGTTACCCGTACGACGTGTTCAAGCGGTAAGCGGGATCAGCGCGGCAACTCCGCCACGCAGACCACGGATTGTCCGAGAGGAATCCGCAGAGTTTTCAGAAGCAGGGAATCGACGGGTTTCCAGAACGGGATCACTTTTTCGATCAGGCCCACCTCTTCGGGGTTGATCGAATCCCGATTCAGGATCCGTCCCTTGATGATCCAGGGCAGGAGGCTCAGGAGGTTGAAATACCGGGTCGAAACGCGGATGTCGCGGTCGATTTCAAAAAAAATCCGACGGAAATCCGAGGCCCGATAGCGGCGAAAATGTTTGAATCGGCGGTCGAGGGCGCCGTACGCGACCGGCATGGCGGGAGCGAACGTCACGATTCTTTTCTTGCCCGGATGCGGACTCTTCCGGAGCAATTCCACCTGGTCGCGGAACGATTCGCAGTCGCTCTCGACGTGTTCCATCACGTTGAAGCTCACCACCGTGTCGATCGGGATGTTCTCGAGCTGGGAGCTGATCGGAGAATCCAGGTTGAGCCTCACGATCTTGACCCGGTCCGAGCAAAGTCCCGGTTTTTTTCCGATCTCCGGAAGATAGCGCTCTTCGAGCTCGCTCAAGATCAGCTGTTCCCGCTTCGGGAGCCATTGCGACATATTCCCGATTCCGGCGCCGAGTTCGAGAATGCTGTGCCCGAGGTGGGGCTCCACGGATTCGTACATCCATTTTTGGTAATTCCTGGCCCGCGACAGCGACTCTAGTTCGAAATCAATGCTTACGGGGTCGGAAACCCCCTGCTTCGGGAGTCACAGCCAGTTTCCGCCCCGCGGGATGTACCGGGCGGGCAATTCCTGCTTGAAGGAATCGCGGATGGAGCGGCGATGATTGAAGGTCAGGATATGAAAAATCGCGGCGACGCCGTCTTTCCAGGTGATCTTCTTGCCCTCAAGGTAATTTCTCGGAAAATACGAGATCGGGAGCTCATGGACCCGCACCTTGAGTTTCGCGATCTTCGCCGTGACTTCCGGCTCGAACCCGAACCGGTTCGTCTCGAGCACCATGTTTTGCAGGGTCTCGGCCCTGAAAAACTTGTAACAGGTTTCCATGTCGGTCAGATAGAGCCCCGAACAGAGATTCGAAAGAGCGGTCAAAAAGCGGTTCACGAGATAGTGGAACGTCCGGTGGACCTGGGTGCCGGATTTCTTGAATCGCGATCCGTAGACCACATCGGCGGTTTCGCCCAAAAAAGGCAATAAAAGCGACGGAACATCCTCGGTCGAATATTCGAAATCGGCATCCTGGATTCCGATGATCGAGCCGGTCGCAGCGGCGATGCCGGTTCGCAGAGCGGCGCCCTTGCCGCGGTTTTTTTCGTGTTTCAACAAAATGTGCCTGCTCGCGAAGGAATAGGCCGAGAGAATCTCTCCCGAGCCGTCGGTCGATTTGTCATCGACCAGGACCAGCTCTTTTTCGAAGCCTTCCGGGAGTGGAAGAGCATCGATTTTTGCGAGCACCTCGGCAAGGTGGGGGGCTTCATTGAAGACCGGAACAATCAAACTCACTCGCTTCAAAATGGCGCTCATGGAGATCAGGAGGCGAAGATCTCTTGGATCTCCTGCTCGATCATCGATTCCTGCGTGCGTTTTGCGATCGAGATTTCTTTCACGATCCGGGCTTTCGCCTGATCGAGCATCTTTCGTTCGCCGAACGAGAGCTCTTTCGAATGGCGAAGCAAAAACAGATCCCGGAGTACTTCCGAGATCTCATAAATCGAACCGGTTTTGATCTTGTCCGTGTATTCGCGGTAGCGGCGGTTCCAGGTGGTCTGGTCGATTTTCACGTCCCGCATCTTCAGAATGGAGTAAACCTGCTTCACGTCTTCGTCCGAGATGATGCTTCGAAGGCCCACGGCCTCGGCGTTGTCGGTCGGAACCAGGATGGTCATTTGGGTCTCGACCACCTGAAGCACATAAAAACGCCTCATTTTCCCCCCGACTTCGCGCTCGTCGATCCGTTTCACAACGGCGATTCCATGGGCGGGGTATACGGCGCTTTCTCCAACTTTGAACATGCTTTGATTACCTCCGAGCAGTGTCGCACAAGATAGCATACTTTTTAGAACAGGTAAATGAGAAACTCAACGAAATCCCCCAAAGGTAGGGCCTAGGTAAGGTGTTGATCTTTAAGGTGAATTTGATCAAGTCTTCGCGTTGACTTTGCGCATTGTCCGTGTGATTCTGCCTTGCTCATGAATCCCCTGAACCCAGAGAAACGAACGATCGCTCTGATGAACTCCAAAACCCGCCGTAAGGAGGTCTTCCGGCCCATGGTCCCGGGCGAGGTGAAGATGTACTCGTGCGGTCCGACCGTTTACGGCGACATCCATATCGGGAACCTGCGGGCCGCGCTCACGGCTGATCTTTTTTACCGGTTCTTCAAAAAAATGGGCTTCCGGGTCACTTACATTCGGAACTACACCGACATCGACGACAAGATCATCCACCGCGCCCGCGAGGAGGGGAGCACCCTCGAGGTTGTTTCAAAGCGCTACATCGAGGAGGCCGAAAAGTGCTACGCGGCGGCCCTCATGGAGGAACCCACCCAAAAAACGCTCGTGACCGAGCATCTTCCCGAGATCATCGCCATGATCGAGGCGATCCTGAAGAACGGCAAAGGATACGCCACCCCGGCCGGAGATGTGTATTTTGCCATCGATGCGTTTCCCGCCTATGGTGGCCTGTCGGGAAAATCCCAGGAAGACCTGCTCGCCGGAGCGCGCGTCGAGGTGAACGAGTCCAAGCGGAATCCTGCCGATTTCGCCCTCTGGAAGTCCGCCAAACCGGGTGAGCCCGCGTGGGACTCCCCGTGGGGAAGAGGCCGGCCGGGCTGGCACATCGAGTGCTCGGCGATGGCCTGCAAGTGGCTCGGCCCTTTGATGGACCTCCACCACGGGGGCGAGGACCTCATCTTCCCCCATCACGAAAACGAGATCGCCCAGAGCGAGGCCGCGACCGGCTGTTCTCCGTACGTCGCGTATTGGGTTCACAATGCCTTCCTGACGTTCTCGTCCGAGAAAATGTCAAAGAGCCTCGGCAATGTCGTGCTCGCCAAGGATTTTCTTGCCCGCTACGGTGGCGAGCTTGCCCGCATGGTGTTTCTCGGAGTCCATTACCGCTCGACCTTCGATTTCAGTCCGGTCACGGTCGATCAGGCGATCACGGCGCTCGAGCGCGTGTATCAGGCGAAAGAAGCGGCCGAAGAGCTCGCCGCAAAAAAAATCTCCCTGCCCGACCCGATGGCGGAGTCGCTTTGGGGCGGCTTCTTCATCGACCTTGACCGCACGCGCGAGGCGATTCTCGATCATTATGCGAACGACCTGAACACCCCGGGCGCGCTCTCGGAGCTCTTCGGACTCATCCGCGAGTGGAATCGCATTCTAGGGCAGGGGAATGCGAAGAACACCCCGTCCGCGATCCTGGCCGCATCCTCGCTCATTCGCATTCTCGAGGACGACATCGGCTCGGTCATCGGCATCGGCCGGATGCGTGCGGAGTCGATGCTCCAACACCTTTCTTCTTTGCGCGTCTTGCGCGCCACGAACGAGGGACGAACCGTGCTCTCGGATCAGGCGATCGAGGATTTGTTGAAGGAGCGCCGGGAGGCGCGGGCACAAAAGAACTTCGCGCGCTCCGACGAAATCCGCGATCATCTGCTGCAAAACGGGGTCGAGATCAAGGATTCGCCTGCCGGCACCACCTGGTCGCGGCGGTAGCATCCGCCCCGAAAGGCCGGATCAAATTTTTCTCAGTCAAGAACCTCCGTTTGTGCTACCTCTGCCTCCGGTACGGGAGGCCTTATGCGTTGGAATGTCCGTCAATTCGCCCTGTTTTTCTTGATGTTCATCAATTCGTCCGCGGTAGCGCTCGCGCAGGACCAGCACCCACTGCAATCCCAGGCGTTCTTCCGGCTCAAAGGAACGGCCCGCGATCCCGGACCGATCGAGGTCGTGGTGCCGAAGTCCCTGCCCGAGTTCCGCTATTTCGAGCAGGGCGATCCGGTGGCACGCGTCGAGCCGAATGCGATGTTCCTGTTCGACAAAAGCAATCCGCTCCCGAAGACGCGGCTTGCCGGCTCGAATTACCTCTTCACCGAAGGGGGCGCGCTCGTCACTCTCTCGGCCGAGGGGTTTTTGTATTACAAGGGAATCACCCGCATCGAGCCCGGCTTGGCCGGAGGCGTGTACTTCCTCGATCGCATGACGGGCGAGGTGATCGTGATCGACTCATACGGGTTTTTCATCCGAAGCGGCCAAGCCGCCAAAAACGTGCGCGTGCTGGGCGGGAACTACTTCATCGATCAAGACGGACTCCTGACCACGATCAAATCCTCGGGCATCGCCCCGGGCTCTCCTGTCGGAATCCTCACAGAAAAACACGGTTGGAATTTCTCAGATGTGGTTCTGGCCGGAGGGAGCTTTTTCTTCCGCGCGGACGGGACGATGGTCACGATCCATCCGGGGACCGGTTTTTTCAGTGACCGGATCATTCCGCCCTCCGCGCCGCGCTTTGCGGGCGGAAACTTCTTCGTAGGCCAAGACGGAGTGCTCTATACCCTCGACCATGAGGCACGAATCCACGCGCATCCTGAAGTCCGGATCCCCGTGCTCCCCGCCGTGATCGGGTCATCCTTTCTTGTGTTCCCGAATCAAAAAATCATCGCGATCGATTCCGACGGAAACCCGCATCTTTCCTTGGTTCGCGTTTCGGCGACCGGGCTTCGTGTTCGCATCGTCGATGCGATCGAGTCCGCGATCGATTTGAATTCCGTCTTCCAGCCCCGCATTCTGAATTGACCGGCATCAATGACACGCGGTTTCGTTCCCGATAGACAGGGCGAAGTCACCGTTCGAAACCGTACCGTTAGAAACCGTGTGGAGAATCACCTGATGACCCGTTTCTGTTTTTTGATTGCTGTTTTTTTGGTTCCGGCTTTTTCATTCGCGCAAACCAAGGATTTTTCGCTCGTTCGCGATGTTCGCTCGGCTGCGACGGCCCTGCTCGGGCATCCGGTCCGGGTGGTGAATGTCCTGCAGGCCGAAGAGCAGGGGCTGAACCAAAAAAACCTGCGCCACCAGCCATGGAGCGGGAGCTTCTGGCCCGACATCATCGGTGGCATCGCAAACCACTATCGCGATCACACCAAACTCGGAAACCAGTTCCGCTACCTTCTCAGGTACGAGCTGGGCTCCCGCCGCGTGTGGCGGGATTTCCGGAATGTCTGCACGAATTACTCGCGATTTTCGGGCGATGAACTGAATCGCAAGCTCTCGCCTGCCGAGAAGTACGATCTCCTGATCGGAGACGCCGAGTTCTCGTTCAGCAAGGCCGTGCTCGACGACATCGACTTCCGTGCCCGGCATTTAAAGAAATACAAAACCATCGATGGCTCGGGGCAGGTGGGGCCCGGGTCCATGCAAGGGGCGGCGAATCTCGTGCATTACGCCGACGATCCAGCATCGTATGTTCCCTACGACCGGCAGGTGCAGTACCGGTACTGGAAGCCGCGAAAGGATAGCATCTCGTGGTGGTTCGGCATTTGTGACGGCTGGGCTCCCGCTTCGGTGTACCTTCCGCGTCCGGTCAATCCTGTCACGGTCACCGGCGCCCTCGGGCACCGGATCACCTTTTATCCGGATGATCTGAAGGCCTTGGGCTCGTACCTGTTTGCTCGCACGAACAACGATTACATGTCCTCGATGCGGTATCGCTTCACCGGCCGCCCTTGTGCCGAAATCGGCGCTCCCCGTGCCGATCAAAAGGGCTATGTGCGGGACTTCCGGTGCAATGATGTCGATCCGGGGCTATTCCATTTGGTCCTCCTGAATCGCATTGGTCTCGACGGCATGGGCTTCATGATGGACATCGACAACAACCGCAAGATCAACAACCATCCCGTGGCCGCATACAAGCTCAGCTATTACAACGTGCTGACCAAAAAAGAGGGCTCGGTCGCAAAGTCGATCGTGCCCCGGAATCGGGTTGAGGACGCCTACCAGCGAAGACGAAACGCCAAGACCGCGTTCATTCTCGGGGTGAAGGCCGAAATCCGCTATCAACACTACGTTTGGCCCGAAGACAACCGCCATCGCTCGACCGACAGTCCGGCCTTCGACAAATCAAAAGGCCGGGTGTACCGGTATGATCTCGAGCTCGATGCGAACGGGGATATTCTTGGCGGAGAATGGGGCGACCGTTCGATCGAGAACGGAAAGACCGCCTCGGGAGCAGGTCAGCCGGATTTTCTCTGGATGGCGTCGACCGATGCTCTTCCGTACTCGGAACAATCGCTCTACGTTTCGGCCGGAAGCGAGATCGATCCGGCGCGCATGCGTCCCTTCGGAAACATGAACTGGGCCTGGAACGGCGCCGGGCCCATGCCCGAGGATTGGATTCGTGCGGCCCGTGCTGACGCTCGCTGGGAGCCGCCTGCGGTGGGATCATTTCAGCGGTCTCCGGGCGGGGGAGTCGATATTTTTCCGGCCGAGGCGCGGGATTCGATTCTGAAGCCCGCTCAGCCGCTCTCGACGATCGTGTATTATTTGTTCGACCAAGCGCGCGCCCCCGGCGAGCGTTAGGGAAGAGCTGCACAAAAAAAATCCTGATCTCGCTTTTCCAGATGGGTTGGCGCCAGACAGAAAAGAGGTTTGGCCTCCGAGCCGGGTCCTCCGGCCTCGCTCGCCCCATCGGGGCTCGCGCTCGTCGGCAAAACCTCTTTTGTGTCGGGCACCACCCCTTCTGGATCAGGCATGATTGGGCTTCCCCTTGATTGCTTGATTGATCGTTCAGAGGGCTCGGAGGC
>JBEIJY010000002.1:0-168238 GCA_040380025.1 Bdellovibrionales bacterium
CCTTTGATCGTGCTTGGTAAAGGAGGGGGATCGGGAGAGGTCGTTGGAAAAATTCCGTTTTTGCCGACACTCGCGAGCCAGGATGGCGAAAGCGAGGCCGCCGGATGCGGCATGGAGGTAAAAACGGAATTATTCCAAAGACCTCTCCTGAGCCCCCACATAAAATAGGCACAATCAAGTGGGTCGGTTCGAAACCCAAACGCATTTGACCGGGCGCCCGATTCTCCGTACAGTATCGCCACTATGAGAGACGACTACGCACTCAAAGGATCCACCGTCCAGGTCACCCTGAGCCTCGAAAAAGAGGTCTCCGAAACCCTGAAGAAAATGGCCGAATACACGAAACTCGGTGAGTCCGAGATCCTGAACACCGCTCTGAAGCGGTTCATCGCGGTCCATAGCGATTTCCTTCCGGCCAAAAAATCCTGAGGGTTTCCGGCTCCGGTTCTGGTTCGAATCCTTCTTTTTATTTTTTAAATTAAATCTATTTACAATTTAAACGGCTTTCATTATCTTGCACTCATCCCGTTCGGGGGGAGGATGATGATGAACAGTCGTTTCAGTTGGGGACTCGGCCTGCTCGCTCTCGGAGCCGCTCTCTCGAGCCCCGCCCTTTCGATGGAGGTCGACCCCGCGGTCCCCCGCGATCAGGCCCTCTCGATTCAGAATGATCAAGACTACCTTTCCGGGCTTCGACTGAGCGGAAGCGAAGTGGAGTCCGAGACCGCGCGCCTGCTCGGAGTTCCAGGCGCACTCTCGCCAGAGCGCCTGCGCGAGTGGTTGAACAACCGGGTGGACCTGGTGATCTCTGAGAATCAGCCGCTTGAAGAGGCGGTCTTCATGGCGCCCGGAAAAGCCGTGTATCCCGAGTCAGATGTCTTCCCCGCTTCGGGCGCCCCGCGAAGCGCTTCGGCTCCCGCATCTCCCTCAATCCCGACGGCAGAACCTGCCTCGAGCGAGGTCTCGACCCCGATCCGGGTGATGTCGAATGTGGGGGCCGCTTTGTATCTGATAGGCAAAAAAAACAAGGCACTGCTCGCGTTCCAAAAAAGCGATGGCAGGGTTCTTCCGATCGTCTCACCCCATCACGGACTGATCCAGATCGGCGCCGGGCTTTTTCACGAACAGCTCCGCGTGAACGCCGAGGCGCAGGATCACCCCGCAAACTCGGTCGATCGGATTGCCACGTTTTTTCATGAGGCGCGCCACAGTGACGGGCACGGAAGCACCCTCGGGTTCCTTCATGCGATTTGCCCCGAGGGCCACGCCTACGCCGGATACCCCGCCTGCGACGAAAGCAAGAACGGTCCCTATACCGTGGGCGCGCAGATCCTGAAGACGCTTACCGCCGCATGCGCCGATTGCTCTGAAAAAGAAAAGATCGCCCTGCAAATGCTCGAAGCCGACTCGCGGAGCCGGGTCCTTGCCGGAGCAAAGGACTGGAGCGATGACTTCGAGATTCTGACGAGCTACGAGGCCGAGCGTTCTAAAGAAGGAGCGTCGGAATGAAAAAAATCATGGTCGTGATCGGGGTCGTGGGTGCGGTGGGGTTTTTGGTCCTGAAGGAAGCAGGCGCGGGTCGCGCGCCCGAGATAAAATCCGGAGGTTTGCGCGCCTCAATTCCAAAAGAGCAGGCGGCCAAGAAATCTGTATTGCTCCCTGAGGCGAACGAACCTGCCGATGATTCTCCGGGGCCCGATCTTCAGGCCCGGATCGAGATCGTGCGAAATGCCCTTCCCACGGTCGAATCGATCAAGAAGCTTGGCGAAGAGGCCGTCGCTCACCGGCCCCCGAAACAGGTGATCGAAGGAGGGCTCGCCCTCGGGGAACTTTCAGAATACCTGACCCGTCATCCTTCTGAATACAAAAGCGCCACTTTGTTTTATGCCGAATGTGCGCTGGATTCGGGGTTGCTCCCTGCCGCGCGTGCGATTTGCCTGAAGGCGCTTACCAAGCGAGGACCCTCGGAGTGGGCGAACGGGGTAGCCGGTGCCGTCGAGCGCGTTCCCCGTTCGATCGCCGAGATCTCAGCGCAGTTGTGATTAGTCTTGACTAATTAATAGTTTTGACTAATAATAATAAGTGGTGAAGGTAAAATTTTACCTAAAATCATCAGGCCGAAGCCCGGTTGAAGAGTTTTTGATCGAATGTTCACAAGAAATCCGGTCTGACTTTTTTGATGCAGTCGCACTGTTGGCATCAGGGCAAATGCTGTCCATGCCGATCAGTCGAAATCTATCCGGCGTTCATCATGGGCTTCATGAGTTGCGACTGAAGGATCGCTCAGGCCAGATCCGGGTCTTTTACTTCATCAAAAAAAGTGATGCGATATATCTGCTTCATGCGTTCAAAAAGAAGACGCAGGAACTGCCAAAGAAGGAAGTCGACTTGGCAATCAAGCGGATCAGAGAGGTATGAATATGGCTTGGAAAGAAATGACAACCGAAGAGTTGGCCAAATCCCTTGGTGTGAACGCATCTGAGGTGCGTGAAAAGCAGAAGCTCATTCAAACCATTGTGGCGGTTCGAAAGCGAGAGAAGCTCTCTCAGGCAACGCTGGCAAAAAAGATCGGCGTAACCCAGGGCCGGATCGCCCAAATTGAGTCCGGAGTCGGGACATCCAAAGTCACTTTTGATGTGCTTTTGAATATTCTCTCGGCGCTCGGCTACGACTTCAGGATTGTAAGCAAAAAAGTCGCGTGATCAGGTCGCCGAATCGAGAATCTCGGCAATGTCCTTCACGCGAATCTGATCGGTCATGTCTTTGGTCTTGACGCCGTCGCTGATCATCGTCACGCAGAAGGGGCAAGCCGTGGCGACGAGCTTCGCGTTCGTCTCGATCGCCTGCTCGGTGCGGGTCACGTTGATGCGCGCTCCGTGATGCTCTTCCATCCACATCCGGCCCCCGCCGGCGCCGCAGCACATTCCGCGGTCGTGGTGTTGCTTCATCTCGACCAGGTTCACCTTCGGAATCGCCTGAAGCACCGAGCGCGGCTGATCGTACACGTTGTTCCAGCGCCCGAGGTAACAGCTGTCATGGAAGGTCACTGTTTCGTTGATCTCTTTTACCGGCTTCAACCGGCCTTCCGAAACCAGTCGTGCAATGAACTGCGAGTGGTGGAACACCTCGTACTCCCCGCCCAGGTCTTTGTACTCGTTCTTGAGCGTGTTGAAGCAATGCGGGCATGCCGTGACGATGGTCTTGACCTGATAGCGGTTCAGGGTCTCGACATTGGTCTTGGCGAGGGTCTGAAACAGGTATTCATTTCCGATCCTGCGGGCCGCATCACCCGTGCAGGTCTCTTCGTTGCCCAGAATCGCGAACTTCACTTGTGCTTTGTTGAGCAGGTTCACAAACGACTTCACGACCGACTGGTTGCGGTCATCGTAGGCGCCGGCGCAACCCACCCACAAGAGGACATCGAGCTCGGCTGCCGATCCTGCGTCGGCCATGGTCTTGATTCCAAGGCCCTGCGCCCAGTTTGCGCGCTCGGATGCGCTGAACGCCCAAGGGGACCCGTTCGTCTCCATGTTCTTGAACACTGCTTGGACCTCGGACGGAAAGCGCGATTCCATCATCACAAGGTTCCGGCGCACGTCATAAATCTTATCGGTGTGCTCGATGAACACGGGGCAGGCGATCTCGCACGCGCGGCACGAGGTGCAGGCCCAGATCACGTCTTCGGTCACGTGTTCGTCGATCACATGGGTGATCTCTTCGGACTTGCCCGAAAGAATCGCGGTCTTGTTCGCATGAAGATTCTTCTTCAGGTCGACGATCAGGTTCTTGGGCGAGAGCGGCTTTTGGGTGTTCCATGCCGGGCAGAGCTCCTGACAGCGCCCGCACTCGGTGCACGAGTACAAATCGAGCGTGTCCTTCCAGCTCATCTGGCTCACGTTCGCAACCCCGAACTGGGTGGCGCTTTCGTCTTCGAAGTTGATCGTGCTCATGCCCTTCTCGCGTTCGAGACGCCGAAGCACGGTATTCGGCCCTGCGGCCACGATGTGCAGGTGCTTCGAGCCGGGAATGTACACGGCAAAGCCGAGCACGAGCGACATGTGCACCCACTTGAAGAACGTGAAGAGCGAGTGGCTCGTGTCGTCGCTGAACTGGAATTGCGTGAAGAACAGCGCGATCTGGCGTGATACGAAAAACGACCCCTCATACGACGGGTTCGCCGCCAGAATGTGGAATGCGTTCATCAGAAAAATCGAAACCATGAGCCCCCCGGTGAAGAGGAGCACGTTGTTCGCATCGCGCGATTGCCCGAGGTGCGCCGGACGGATCACAAGCCGGCGGTAGGCCGCATACAGCACGCCGAACAGCACGAACGAGGTGAAGAGGTCTTGCGCGAAAATGAAAGCCGCGTAGGGCCCCTCTCCGATGAACTCGAAGGAGGCCCCCGCGTACAAGGTGCTCAGGAACTGTTCGACCGTCCCGAAGGAGATCACGATGAATCCCCAGAAGATCGCCGTGTGGGCGATCCCGATCCAGCGGTCCCGGAGGACCGCCTTCTGACCCAGCACATTCACCAGACCGGTCAGGACACGCGCGCCAAGGTCGCCGAATTTCGGTGGCTTCCCCGTCTGGGCCTTCAAAAGCTTGTACAGCGTAAGAAAGCGCTTTCCCGAAATCGTGAAAGCCGTTCCTGCAACGATCAAAAACGCGAATGTCTGCCAGGTCATCGTGATCCGCCTATTCTTTCAGTTTTTTGAACTCGGTCGTGAGCGCCGGAACCACTTGGAAGAGGTCTCCGACGATCGCATAGTCGGCGATCTGGAAGATCGGCGCTTGCGGGTCGGTGTTGATCGCCACGATCACCTTCGAGGTGCGCATGCCGGCCAGGTGCTGGATCGCGCCGCTGATTCCGCATGCAATGTAGCACGCGGGCGACACGACCTTGCCGGTCTGGCCGACCTGGTCGCGGTGCGGACGATAGCCCGCATCGACGGCGGCGCGCGAGGCTCCGACGGCGGCACCGACGGTGTCGGCGAGGTCTTCAATGATCTTGAAGTTCTCGGCGCTCTTCAGCGAGCGTCCGCCCGAAACCACGATTGCGGCTTCGGTCACATCCGGACGGGCCGAGTTGCCCTTCACGACTTCGAGGATCTTCGTCTTCAGTCCCGACAGATCGCATGCGATCACGGCCGCTTCAGCGGTTTTTGCGGCATCCGGCTTCGGGAGTCCGATCGAGTTCGGGCGAACCGTTGCCATCTGCATGCCGCTTCCGACGAATTCGACCTCTGCGGTCGCCTTGCCCGAATACACCGGACGGCGAAGCTGGAGCTTTCCGCCGTTGAAGGCGAGCGAGGTGCAGTCGGTGGCGAGGTTCCCCTCGACCATGACCGATACGAGCGGGAGGAACTCACGCCCCATCGGAGTATGGGCGGCCAGCACCACTTCGGGCCCGATCGACTTGATCGCAGTCGAAAGTGCCTTGGCATACGATTCGGCGGTGTACAGCTTCAGTGCCGCATCTTGAATCGCATGGACCTTGGTCGCGCCGTAAGAGGCGCATTCGTTTGCCAGTCCGGCCACCGAGTCTCCCACCAGTACGGCGTGGGTCTCGTTTCCGGCCGCGGCCGAAGCCGCCACGAGCTCATAGCTTGCTTTCTTGGCTTTGCCTTCTCTTTGTTCGATGAAAACAACGACTTTTGCCATGTCAGACCACCTTTGCTTCGTTATGGAGTGCGACGGCCAGCGCATGCGCCTGGGCCGCGGCGTCGCCCTCGAGTTTCTTGCCTGCTTGTTTTGCAGGAGGGAGCTGGAAGTTCTTGAAGCGGAGCTTTTGATCCGAAGCCGAAACGCCCAGATCGGCAAGCTTCACGGCCTTCACTTCTTTTTTCTTCGCCTTCATGATGTTCGGAAGGGTCGCGTAGCGCGGGTCATTCAGGCCCTTGCTTCCGGCGATCACGGCCGGAGCCGCCACTTCGACCATCTCGAACGATCCGCCTTCGATCTCGCGCTTGCACTTCAGCGTGGTGCCCGAGTATTCGATTCCGCAAACGACGGTGACTGCGGGAATTCCCATATGCGCGGCGACGAGCTGGGGAACCTGCGCGGCGCCGTCATCGAGGGCTTCTTTTCCGAAGAACACGAGATCCACCTTCGGCTCTTTTTTGAGGGTCGCGGCGAGCGCCTTCGCGGCCATGGCGCTATCGGCGTTCTCGGGGAGCTCGACATGAATCGCGTTGTCGGCGCCCATCGCAAGTGCGGTCCGGAGACCATCGATCACGCGGTCCGGGCCTGCCGAAACGACGGTCACGGTCGCGCCGGCGTTCTTTTCTTTCAGGCGGAGCGCCTCTTCGATTCCGTATTCGTCATACGTCGAGAGGATCCACTTGATTCCTGCGGTATCGATGCCGGTGGAGTCGGCGTTCAACTTGATTTTGGTTTCGGTATCCGGAACCTGTTTGATGCAAACGTAAAGATTCATTTTGATGTCCTTTCCGAATCAAAATTCACTGACGAAAGGGCAGTTGGATCAACTGCTGATTTCACAGTGGAACAATGAGGTAAGCATATGGAATTCAGGCTTGTTTTTCCAAGGGATTCCGAGGCAGATCGAAACAAATTTTCCGGATGGTTTCGATCCGCTCGCGTGCGAGCCGGATGGCCTCGTCGGGGGCCGTAAAGACCGAGCCACTCGAGAACCGGACGGTCTCGGTGAACTCCAAGAACGCCGTGATGAGTTTGACCTGATCCTCGGGAACTCCGTGTTCCACGGTCAGGATTCGGGCAAGATCCCGAATCGGCATCGCCCGCGAGGCGATGCCAAAGCTCTCATCGAGAGTTTTATACAGCGCATCTTTTGTCTTCTCCAAAACAGACGAAACCGATTGGGCATTGGCCAGGTCCAGTTCCGACATCAGCGACTTCCAGTGATCTTCCATGCCCTGTCTGCGCTTCAAGCCCTCCCTCTTTAAAAGAGAGCGCTTGCGGGTTTGATCCCAGATCACGAGTCCCACGAATCCAAAAAACACGAGCACGCCGAACCACGAGACGATCCTCCAAAGAGGCTCTCCCAAAACCGCACGCCTGCCTTCCGATCGTTGATTCTTCGTACGGATCGCACCGTAGCCCTCGGGCGCAGAAGAGGCCTCCGCCGTCACCTCCGGCTCACTGTCTTGCGCGGTAGGCGCCACGCTCGCAAGCGAGCTTCCCGGATCGCCCGCCATCACCTCGATCGGAATCGCAAGGGCGATCTTTTTTTGATACGAGCGCGACTCGGGATTGAAGAACTCGAACTCGACCTGCGGAATCGTCGAGGAGCCCTCCCGCGAGGGAACGACCACGACCTCGAAGGTTTTTTCTTGCTGGCCCTGGCCCAGGTTCTTGGTCTTGCCCTGCGACTGATAGAGCTTGAGGTCCGAGGGCCAGTTCACGCGCGGGAACTCGATCAGGTTTGTGTTGCCCTTTCCTTTGATGCTGTACCGAACCGTGAACGGGGCGTTGGCCTTGATCGGGCCCGGATCGGGTTGCGAAAGCACCTCGAAATCTCCGACCCCGCCCGTGAACAGGTTCGAGCGCCCGTCTTCGGGAAGGGGCAGGACTTCGACCGTGATCGGATCGCTCTTGGCACTTCCGGTCCGGGGGGTGACCTGGCTGAAGAACTGAAAGAAAGGATCTTCCATCAGGTCATCCGCACCGGGGTTCCGGGGGATGTAATCGACCCGGACCGAAAATCCGTCGATCCGGAGCTTGCCGTCCTTGATCGGGTAGACCGCGTAGCGCGCCAGGAGCGCGCGTTCAAACGGGACTCCGCCGAGGTTCACCGCCTCGAAATCGGGGCGGTTCGAGAGGATCGGCATCTCGAGGTCTTCGCGGATGAAGCCCTGGAAGTTCGGATACTGGAGCACATCGCGCACGTTCGCGCGGGTCCTGCGGTACAGGTAATAGCTCACGACGATCTGCTCGCCCTTGTACACGCGGGACTTGCTCAGTTCGGCCTTCACGAAGAAATTCTTGGCATCGCCCGTCAGGGCCGGTGCCTCTCCTGCCGCGGGCTTCTGGTACAGGTTTTCGCGAATCACCTGAACCGTCAGATCGGGAGCCTTGTCGGCGCCATTCCGGATGTTCCGGATCTTGAGCGCGCCGGTTTTGAGCGGCCGCAGAATGTAAGTGATGCTCGTCTCGGATTTGCTCTCGAATTTTCCGTTGATGTACACCGACGAGAAGCTCGAGTTCTGGAACTGGTTCATGATCTCGAAATCGGGAGCATCGAATTTCGGATCGAACGCTTCGCCCTCCCGCGAGGACCGCGTGTCGGCGATCTTAAGCGACACCGACTCGTCCTCGGGGACCTCCGTCCGGTCGATGCTCGCGCGAATCTCGGCAAAAGAAGGGTCCGCCGCGAACGCGGACGCCATCAGGATCACTGCAAAAAAACCCGCTTTACCAATCCTTGTCATTCGGTGCCTCTTTGGGTCTCCGCTCGCCGAGTCGCTTCTGGTACAGCTGCTTTTCGCGGTCCGAAAGGTCATTCATCAGGCTTTCGGCCACATCCTTCGAAACGGTCGATCCGCGGAATTGCCTTTTTTTACCATCTTCTTCGGGCTTTGGCATAGGGGATTCGCGGTTCTGGCCATCCTGCTTGGCCTGCTCGCCCTGACTGCCGGATTGCCCCTCGCCCGATTTCTGGTCGGCTTGGGAATCCTGTTTTTGTTCCTTTTTTTGCTTCTCCTGCTTTTGTTGTTCCTCGAAGGCCCGGGCGAGCGCCTTCCGGGCGTTCTCCTCGAGTTCCTTTTGCCCGGTCCGCTTTGCAAGCTCGATCGACTTCGTGAGCCGGTCGAACGAATCGCGCGGATCCTTTTCTTTCGAGAGCAGGATGCCTTCGTTGTAGAGCGATTTCGCGGCCGTCTCGAAATCCCCCTCGGCGAGCGCCTCCCGGGTCGCGCTCTGGAGCTTCGGGATCGCCTCGGCGGGTTTCTTCGCCCGCGCCAGCGCCGTTCCCTCATTGAATCCGATTTCGGGGGGCGCCTGCGATTCTTTCGCCGCGCTTTGATACTCGCTCGCCGATTCCTCGAACTTTCCGCTCTGATAGCGCTTCTCGGCCCGCCTCGCCTTCAGGTAGGTGTCGAGGGGAACGGCGTGCGCCAAAGTCGGGGCGATCCCGGCCAACAGCAGGACGCCCATGCCGGGAATCCGGAGCCGGACCTTCCGGTAGCCCACCGAAAGATGGATCAAAAAGCAAAGCATCGCGAGCGCCACGAAGAGCTGAAACCGCTCGATCTTCACCACTTCAAGGCGGCTCTCGCTCCCCTCGCGGTTCATGGTCTTCAGGGTCTTTCCGACCTGATACGCGGCATCCTCCGGGTTGATCAGCTCGAGGTGCGCGCCCCCGCCGGCCGAGGCGATCTTGGCGAGGAGCTCGCGGTTCACCCGGGTCAGGACCGGTTTTTGCGAAAGATCTTTTTTGTACGTCTGAAGCACCCCGTTCTGGCTTCGCAGCGGAATCGGGCCGCCTTCGCTCGTCCCCACGCTGAGGGCCAGGAAGCCCGCGCCGAATTCCTTGAGCTTCGCCGCGGCCTTCAGGGCGTTCTCGCCGAAGTCCTCGCCGTCCGAGATCAGGATCACCGCGCGGGACTGCTTGTGTGGGGCTTCTCCGCCGCGCTCAAAGGCGCGGATCGCGACATCGATCGCTTCTCCGATGTTCGTCCCCTGGGTCATGAGGTTCTCGGGAGCGAGGGTTTCGGTCATGTCGGCCACGTAATCAAAATCATTCGTGAGCGGCACTGTCAAAAAAGCCTTCCCGGCGAATGCGATCACGCCGGCGCGATCCGAGCCGAGCCCCGAAAGCGTCCTGCGAATGAAGTTTTGGGCGCGGCTGAGCCGGCTCGGAGGAGTGTCTTCGGCGAGCATGCTGTTCGAGAGATCGAGCAAAAAGAGAACATCCATGCCCCGCGTTTCGATCCGCTCCTGGTGCTGGCCCCACTGGGGACGCAATAGCGCGAGCGCGAGGAAGAGCATTCCGAGGGAATAGAAGAGGCTTTTCCAGAAGAACACTTTTTTCGAGAAATCCGGAATGACGGTCTTCCAGAACGATTCCCGGATCCAGAGCGAAAGCTTCTTTTGAAGCCGCCGCGACTGGTACCAGGCCCCGAGCGAAAGGACGATCGCGAACACCACATGCCAGACGGCACCCGGATTGCCGAAGCTCATGCCCACTGCCTCCAGAGAAAGAGCGACAACAGGCGCTCCAGAACAAAACAAAACAGCGCGGCGAGCGCGTAGGGCAGGAACTCCTCGGTGTAATGAATCCGGTCTTTCGTGGTGATCTCGGTTTTTTCGAGCCGGTCAATGTCCTGAAACACCTCTTGGAGCGCCCGCTCTTCTTGGACTCGGTAGAATTTTCCGCCGGTCTTCTCGGAGATCTGCGAAAGAAGCCCCGGGTTCAGGCGGTTTTCGACCCAGGCGAAGGTGTAGGTGCGCCCCGTGGGCGTGTCGATCGGAAGCGGCTGACGGACCCGGCCCTCGGTGCCGATCGCGATCGAGTACACCTTCACGCCGTACCCTTGGGCGAGCTCGCCCGCCGTGATCGGATCGATCCGCCCGACATTGCTGTCGCCATCGGTGAGCAAGATGATCACCCGGCTCTTCGCATCCGATTTCTTGAGCCGGTTGATCGCGAGCGCAAGCCCGTCCCCGATGGCCGTACCCTCGCGCAGGCCGGGTCCCCCCGCCTCGACCGTCGACATCTGCGAGAACAAGAGGCCGTAGTCGAGCGTCGGCGGGGCGAGCGTGATCGGCTCACCGCTGAAGATCACGAATCCGATCCGGTCGCTCTCGCGCCCTTCGATGAACATCTTGAAAGTGTCCTTCGCGATTTCCATCCGCGTCTTTTTGCCCATGTCCTCGATCAGCATGCTGAGCGAGACATCGAGCACCATGACGATGTCGATTCCGTTCGCCTTCCGCTCCTGCGAGCGCGACACGCTTTGGGGACGCGCGAGTGCGAACACGCACAGAACCAACCCGAAGATCTTGAGCGCGGTGAGCGGCAGGGTCGCCGGGATTTTTTTGGCCTGCTCTTCTTGGAAGGGAAAGAGCTGGAGCCGGATCCCGGGCAGACCGGCTTTTTTGAACCAGTACCACGAGAGCACGAAGAGGACGGGGATCAGCAGAAAGGCGGCCGGAAATGCGTATCTCATGCGAGTGCCGGAGCCTCCCGGATCACGAGTGCCCACTTTTGTACGAGGAGCCGCGCGCGGATCTTCAGGTCTTCGCGGATCAGTGGGTCGTTCTTCAGGTATTGCTGGGTCTTGGTGAATTTGTACAAATCGAGCTCCTCGAACAGCTGGCGGATCTCATCGAGCTGTTGCGGACCCATCGATTCCTTGCGCTTCAGCAACAGGAGCATCTCGCCCGTGGTCGATTCCATCGCGTCGATCCCGAAGCGCTTCGAAAAGAATTCCTTCAGGATCTCGGAGGTGCCGAACGAGACCCGCTTCAGGTGGTCGTCCGAGTCGGCCCCGGAATCGAAAAGAAGATCAAGCTTCCGGAGCGCGATGACGTGATCGGGTTCCTTCGGGACCAGCGGAAGATCCTTCGGTTTCCGGTTTCGCCTCCGGGCCCGGATTTTTCGGAGCATCCAGACCGATCCGGCCACCACCAGGGCAAAAAGGAACGCAAACAAAATCCAAAACCGGAGCGGCAGGGAAATCGGAATCACATCGACCAGATCGGGCTCGCCCGTTTTGGAATCCACGGGCGCCAGAACCTTCAGATTCAACGGTGCGGTCTTTGCAATCGGGCGTCCCGACGAATCCGAGACCAAAAGAGACGGAAGCGCAATCTCGCCCCCTTTCAGCGGCGAGGCCACAAAGCGGAGTGTTCCGCCCTGACTGAGCGTGGACGGATCCAAAAACCAGCCTGCGTCCTCGGGCTTCGGGGTATCTTTCGGAGGCTCGAGGATCAGGGGTCCGCTCGCTTCGGTCTGTAGGGTGCCTAGCGCGACCTGAAAGGTGATCCGGTCGCCGATCCGGATTTCGTGATCGGCCGAGTTGTGACCTGCCTGAATCACCGCAAGCTCGGGAAGTGCCGGAGGAAGGGCGGAGGCATCCACCGCAGGAGGCGAAGCCTCCGCGAACAGGGTGGTCCACGCAACGAGGGCGCCCGCGAGGAGCGCCTTACCGTGCGGCCTTCCGGCGCTGAAGAAAAAGCAAAAGGGCTTCAACATGATCCTCGGCAGTTTGTACCGGAACCGTGTCGACTCCGGCGAGATGAAAGATCTGTTTGGTTTTGGCATCGAATTTTTCTTTCGCGGCCTCCATCGCCTTCCGGAAGGAAGCGCGATCCAGGCTGTATTCGTGTTCGACCCCGGTCTCGGGGTCGAGGATGGGAATCCGCCCGAGCTCGGGCAGGGTGGACTCCGCCGGGTCTTCGATCCGGATCGCGACGACATCGTGCTTTCGGGCCAGCTGGCGGAGCGCGCTTTCGTATCCTTCGGCCTTGAAGTCGCTCAGGACAAACACGATCCCCGAGTGCTTCAAAAGCCGTCGGGTCTCTTCGAGGGCTTTTTTGAGACCCGTGCCGCCCGGTTCGTTCGGGAAGGTCATCAGGTCGCGGATGATCCGGAGCACGTGGTTCCGCCCCTTCTTCAGTTCGATGGTTTTTTTTACTTTGTCGGTGACCAAGAGCACGCCCACCTTGTCGCCCGAATTCGAGGCCGCATAGGCGAGCATCGCTCCGAGCTCCGTCAGCACATCCCGTTTGGAACTTCGCTGGGAGCCGAGCTCGAACGAGGCCGAGAAATCCGCGATCAAAAAAACATTCAGCTCGCGCTCCTCTTCGTACTGCTTGATGAGCGGCTCCTTGCTCCGCGCGCTCACTTTCCAGTCGAGGTGCCGGATGTCATCGCCGGGGGTGTAAGGACGGTGCTCCGAGAACTGCACTCCTTGTCCCTTGAAGCGGCTCCGGTATCCTCCGCTCATGATGTCGTCCATCATCTTGCGGGTCGAAATCTCCATGCGTCTGACTCGCTTCAGGATCGCGTCGTTCATGGCACCTCGATGCGATCGAGAATCTTCCGCACGATGTCCTCCGAGTTCACATTCTCGGCTTCGGCCTCGTAGGTCAGAAGAATCCGGTGTCTCAGGATGTCGTACGCCACCGATTTGACATCTTCGGGGGTGACGAAGCCGCGATGCCGGATGAACGCGTTCGCGCGCGCGGCCTTGGTGAGCGAGAGCGTCGCCCGGGGCGAGCCCCCGGAGCTCACCAGCGCCTTGATCGACTGGAGGCCGTATTTTTCGGGAAAGCGCGAGGCGAAGATGATGTTCAGGATGTAGTCCTTCACCTTGTCGTCCATGTAAATGTCGTTGCAGAGCCGTCGCGCCTCGAGGATCGCGCGCGGTTCGCACACGCGGTTCGCCGAGGGGCTCTCGTTCGAGGTCATGCGGTTCATCATGATCTTCTCTTCGGACATCGAAGGATAGGTGACCTTCACCTTGAACAAGAACCGATCCAGCTGGGCCTCGGGAAGATTGTAGGTTCCTTCTTGTTCGATCGGGTTCTGGGTGGCGAGCACGATGAACGGATCCGGAAGCGGATAGGTGGTCTCGCCGATCGTGACCTGGTGCTCGCCCATCGCCTCGAGGAGCGCGCTCTGCACCTTGGCGGGCGCGCGGTTGATCTCGTCGGCCAGCACGATGTTGGTGAAGATCGGGCCTTTTTTCGGGAAGAATTCGTGCGTGCTCTGGTTGAAGATCATCGTTCCGATCAGGTCGGAGGGAAGAAGATCGGGCGTGAACTGGATCCGGTTGAACTGCGCGTGGATGGTCTGCGCGAGCGTCTTCACGGTGAGTGTTTTCGCCAGGCCCGGAAGCCCTTCGAGCAGAACGTGCCCGTCGCAAAGGAGGGCGAGCACGAGCTTCTCGACGAGCTCGTTCTGGCCCACCACCACTTTGCCCACTTCCTGGAACAGCACATCGATGAACTGGCTTTTGTCGCGGATGATCTCGGTCAATTGCTGGATGTTGGGAGATGACATGTCTTTCATCTTCTCTCTGATTGCCGGAGGGCGCAAGGGCATCCCGCGAGCGTCAAAACTTGAACAGTTTTTAAGTTACAGGTTTTGATTGCGTTGAATCAGTCTTCCTTGCGTTTCTTCACTCCGGGAGGGGTTTTGCCCAGTGTGTGCTCCACCACGATCATTGCCCTGATCACGGTGTCAAATGCGGCTTTGAAGTCCGGTGCATTCGCCACAGATGAAACCGAGTTGGCCCATCCTTGTTCGAGGCGATGGGTGTTGATTTTTTTGATGTCGAGCGAAATCATTTGCGGCAATTCCGTTTTCCTGAATTCAAAGCATCGTGCGAGCGCGGTCTCGAGGATCAGAGCATCAACCTTGGGTAAAAATACGGACAGATCGTGAATGTCTTTGGATCTGGAGCCGGCATCCCCGCGCGTAAGCAACGCATGAAGCTTTTCCGCGCAAATGGTTTCAATGGGGTAAACCGACCAACTGATGTCCCGGTGCGGAGAAAAGATGGAAGGAGTTTCGGTTTTCATGGGTTCCGGTGTAACAGGGTCACCGATGCCCAGATCGAAGTGCACGGATTGGGCTCGCTTGATGTCCTTGGGGACTTCACCGATTCCGACCCGATAAACCTGACGAATGCCGCCGTATTTTCCTTGGGTGGTCAATTTGTCCTGGCTTTCAAAGCGGTACCAGGTTCCGTCATCAGAATCCGTTTCGGCTCTTTGTTTGACCAACTCCAATGTGGAATCGATATTGGCATCAATGAGAAGGGCATCCAGATCGATCGTGAATCGTGAAGAACCGTAGACCCTGAGGCCGACAAAACCTCCCTTGAACACGAGATGCTCGCTCAGTTTTTTTTCGGCGACCAGGCGGGCGACCAGGCGTTCGATCAGGAATACTGTCTCTATGTTCCGATAGGGGACTCCGAGATTTACTGCAAGGTTGCTTAGTTTTTTCCGGATGGAATCACTTCGGGCCTTGTTGGTCATGTGGTGATGACCTCGAAGTAACGGGTCAGTACGGAGTCAAGGCCCAGATCCTTCGCGGCCTTTCCAAGATTCTGTTCGGTTGTCTGCCCGTTGTTCAGGGCAATGCGTGCTGCTTTGACCACAGTACGCTCCCCGATTTTTTTTGCCATCTTCAAACCCTCGAGTATGGCGCGCTCGACCGTTGCGATCCGATATCCCTGCGCCCTGACGATCCAGCGGTCCAACTTTGTTTTTGTTCGAATGAGCCGATACAGCCGGGTATGTGTGGTTCGGCTCGGAGGAACCAGCACCCACACTTGTCCCGGAACTTGCTCGATGAGGTTGTAATGGAACAGAGCCGTGATTCCGCCAATCACGGATTCCGGACCGAACTTCGTGCAGGCCACTTGATAATCGATATCGGGACCGAAGCGCCCTCCGGCGTGCAAATACACGCCTCGACCGACGCGCATGATTTTTTCTTCTTTTACCAAGAGAGAAAGTCGCTGATGGCTGAGGCCCATTGCCTCGGCCTGGGATCTTGTGAATACCCCCAGTTTCTTCAGCTTTGCTTCCTGCCGTCTGTTCACAGAATCAGTTTGTGGCCGTATCTCACATTTTTCAATATGAATGTTAGCTTCGGCCAGAAAGGATGGGGGCTAAAGCGTGATGTCGTCCGAAGACACCTGCGAACGGCGCCCGCCTTGGGGCGCGGCGGAACCCTCTTCGGCGTTCAGGTTCGCGAACAGGGTGTACTGCCCGAGCCACGCAAGCTTGACGGTGCCGGGTTCGCCGTGACGGTTCTTGGCGAGGATGATTTCGGCCACGCCTTTTTCGTCGGATTCGGCGTTGTAGTAATCATCGCGATAGATGAAGCACACCAAGTCGGCGTCTTGCTCGATCGCGCCCGACTCCCGCAGGTCCGAGAGCATGGGGCGCTTGTCGTTCCGGCCCTCGACGTTCCGGCTCAACTGCGAAAGCGCGATGATGGGAACGCCGATTTCTTTCGAAAGCTCCTTCAGGCCGCGCGAGATCGCCGAGATCTCCTGCTCGCGGTTTCCGTTCGCGGGACCGGTCTTCGGACCGCGCATGAGCTGGAGGTAATCGACCACCACGAGATCGAGCTTTTTCTCTTTGGCCTTCAGGCGGCGGCACCGCGAGCGCAGATCCATCACCGTGAGAGCCGGAGTGTCGTCGATGTGAATCCGTGCGGCGCCCAGCTGATCGGCGGCGCTCATCAGGCGGCGGAATTCCTCTTTGGCGAGCGATCCCGTCTTGAGGCGCTTCGAATCGATGCGGCTCAGGGCCGAGAAGAACCGGAAGCCCATCTCTTCTTTCGACATCTCGAGCGAGAACAGCGCCGCAACCGAGCCCTTCATGACGGCCGAATGCAGGAGCGCCGAGATGAACCACGAGGTTTTTCCCATACCGGGCCGCGCGGCGAGAACCATGACCTGTCCCGGGTGAAGCCCTGTGGTGATTTTGTCAAAATCGGTGAATCCGGTCGGAAGTCCCACCACGTCCTCGCCGCCGGCGACGAAGAGCTCCTGGACCCGCTGCATGTTCTGCGCGATGACCTCGCCCAAGCTCGTGAACGCGCGCTGGGACTTGGTCTGCGACACCTCGAAGATCCGCGTCTCGGCCGCGTCGACATACGACTCGGTGTTTTCGACCCCCGAAAGTCCCTCGTCCATGATCGACGAGCAGGTCTCGATCAGGCGGCGCTGAAGGGCCTTCTCGCGCACGATGCGGCTGTAATGTTCGACATTCGCGACCTGAAACGACACCTGGTCGAAGAGCCCGGTCAGCATCGCAACACCGCCCACGCTCTCGTGCCAGCCACGGTCGCGGAGGATCGAGTTCAGGGTCACGAAATCAACGGGCTTGCCAGTGTCCGAGAGGGCGCAGGCCGATTCGAAGATTTTTTGATGGGGATCGAAAAAAAAATCCCTCGACTCAAGACCCGACTCGCGGACTTGATCGAGGGATGAATTGTTCACCAGGACGGCGCCCAGAACCGAGCGTTCGGCCTCTAGGTCATGGGGGAGGCGCTTGCGTTGAGATGCCGGAACTGCTTGGCCCTCATTCACAAGAATCAGCCTTCTTCTTTGACCACCCAGACCTTGAGCTGTGTCGTCACTTCCGGAAGAAGTTTGATTTCAACCGTGTGCACGCCCAGAGTCTTGATCGGCTCTTTGATGTGGATCGAGCGTTTTTCGATCTCGATCCCGCCGGCTTTCAGCACGTCGGCGATGTCGCCCGAGGTGACTGAACCGAAGAGCTTGTCCTTCTCGCCCACTTTGCGCGAGATATTGCAGGCGAAGCCCACGATCTTCTTCGAGAGTTCCTCGGCGGAGACCTTCTCGGCCGCGCGTTTCTTCTCGAGCATCTTCTTTTGGTGTTCGATGGCGGTCAGATTGTTTTCGTTCGCGGCCACGACCTTTTTGTTCGGGATGAGGAAGTTCCGGGCATAGCCATCGGACACCTTCACCACGTCGCCGATGCGGCCCAGATTTTCAACGTTTTCCTTCAAAATCACTAGCATTGGAATTCTCCTGATTGATAAACGAGACGGTCAGTTTTGCCCGAATCGGCGCCGAAAGTCAAACCAAAGGTCAAAGAAGCCGATTCCGGTCACGAGGGGCAGGGCGGTCAGGAACAAAAGGGCATGGAACACAAAGCGGAAAAACTCGTGGATTCCGACCCGATGAAAAAAGTAGCTGAACACGCTGAACCCCTGGAGGGCGTAAAACGCCATGAACAACTGGAGCCCGTTGAGTCCGATCAGATAGGGGGCGTGGGTGGTGAACAAGTACAGGGCGCCGCAGGCGAGGGCGGGCCACACCATCCAGTCGGGGTTGCGGTAGCGGGTCCAGAAGGTCTTCGAGAGGAATCCCTTTTGAATCTGCGAGACGAACAGCAGGTTGATCCAGAACGACAGTAAGAGCGCGATCAGGATGGTCGCAGGAACGCGCGACATCAGCATCTTGAAGAGCCCGTCCCGGCCCTCGGTCTTGATCAGCTCGCTCAGGGGGCCTTGGGCATCGCGGGTGATCACATCCAAGCCAAGCGAGATCTCGTTTCGGACGAATTCGACCGGTCCAAGGCCGGCCCGATGGGCGAGGAACAGGATTCCGGCCAGAATCGCCGAGAGCTGCAACAAATAGCTCAGGGCCGCACTGAGCTGGATTTTTCCGGTCTTCCGGATCAGGACCGGAAAAAACACCCCGATCGAAAACCAGTACACACCGAGCGCGCTGGCGGGCATGGGTTCGCGCAACAGCAGGGCGAACAGCAGGTTCCCGAAGAGCGCAAGAAGGCTCACGCGGAGCTCATTCCGCAAAGTCAGGATGAAGAGCGGCACCGGCGAGACCACTGCAAGCGGGGGGAGAAGACTGAAAACGAAGGGCAAAAAAAACGGAGCCACCCGAAAAAATTTCGAAAGAGTGGCTCCGTTTGGAGAAGGATTCTCGCTCATTCCGCCTCAGCTCGAGTGAGGTCCGATCGTGGTGTACCCGAGGAGCGCGAGATTGCGCGCGCGCTTGATCTCCGCGGTGAGCTTGCGCTGGATTGCAGCACAGTTTCCGGTCACACGGCGGGGAACGATCTTGCCGTGCTCGGTCATGAAGGTCGCAAGGAACTTCGGATTCTTGTAGCTGATGTTCGCGGCGTCCTCTTCGCCCGAGGTGAAGCGGCACTCTTTTTTGCGGCCGCTCGACGAGAAACGACGGTTTTTACGGCCGCCCATGTCCTCGCCATCATCTGCGTCATCACTGTACCGTGAATCTCTGTCTCTTCCTGTATCTCTTGCCATGATTTGATTCCTCGATTTTTCGATTAGGCCGTTACTTCAGCCTGGGTTGGACGGTCGTCGCGCTTCAGGGGAGTTCCGTTCGGGAATTCCTTCGCGTACACGTCTTTTGCGAATTCCTTCGAGAGGTTCACGGTCATGAACCGGAGCACCGATTCATGGAGGCGGAGGTTCCGCTCGATTTCGTGAACGACATCGCCCTTCGCCGAATAGACGAAGTGGGTGTAGTGACCGCGGACTTCTTTTTGGATCGGGTAGGCGAACTTGCGCTTGCCCCAATCTTCTTCTGCGACGACTTCGCCGCCAAATTCCTTCACGATCGTGAAGAGACGGTCTTTCAGGGACTTCAGCCCGTCATCGCTCAGATCGACGCGGGTGATGAATGTGGTTTCGTAACCAGGCAACTTCATTTGGTTCTCCTTTTGGTTTTCGCCCGGGCAGGTTCGACCTCCCGAGCAAAGAGTGTTTGGTTCGAAGGCCGAACCCTATCAAAAGGAGCGAATGATTTCAAGGCCCGGATTTGCCGACAAACGGGTCATAGGCCTCTTCGGCCGGGCCTCGCGGCTCCGCCGACGGTCCCCGGCGCCGTTCGATCAGGGCAATGACGATCGTTGCGCCCTCGTACATCAGCATGAGGGGAGCCATGAGGAGCAACATCGAGATCGCATCGGGCGGGGCGATGAAGGCCGAAACCACCGTGATGCCGATGAAGGCATTCCGGCGTTGGGCACGCAAGGTGTCCGCACTCAGGAGGCCCAGGGACCCAAGCAGAATCAGCAAAACCGGAAGCTCGAACGCCGCCCCGAAAAGGAGCATGAGCTTCAGGCAGGTCCCGTAATAGGCGTCGATGGTCAAAAGCGGGGTGTCGCCCGGAAGTCCGAACGAGACGAAATACTTGAATCCGATCGGAAACAGCACGAAGTACGCGAATGCCGCACCGGCAAGAAAAAAGAAGCTCGCCGCCGCGACGAACGGCACCACAAGCCGGCGTTCACGCGGGTGGAGCCCCGGCGCGAGGAACGCCCAGAGCTCGTAAAAATAGTAGGGACTGAACAAAAAGATGGCCGAATAGCCCGCGATCTTCAGGTGGGTAAAGAAGTTCTCGAAAATCCCGGTAAAATAGAGCTTTCTTTGCTCGGGAGGGAGGGCCTCGAACAGGGGTTTCTGCAAAATCTCGAACACCGCCGCATTCGTGAAGAAATAACAAATCAGAAAGCCCCCCAGGAACACATAGAGGCTCCGGAGGAGGCGGCTTTTCAGCTCATCAAGGTGTTGCCAAAAGCCCATGGCGGCGGTTGAATGGTTCTGATCCATCGGAACGGTATTGAAGGAACACGGAGGAATTGTCAACCATGGCATCCCGCCACCGGTCAAAAAGAGTGCTTTCTGTCGCGATTTCCACCGCGTTTTTGCTCGCGGTGATCGCCGGCTATTTTGCGGTGATGAACAGGGGCAAGCCCGAAGAAGAGGACGCCGCGGAGGCCCTGGCGCGGAAGAGCCGGGTGTCGGCCGAACTCGAGGAGGCGCTCCGGGTCGACGAAACTGGTCTGTCGCGCGCCACGGTGACGCTTCAGACCACCCGCGGGCGGATCCGGTTCCGGTTCTACACCGACGACGCCCCGAAGACCGTGCATCGGGTTGCCCAGTTGATCCGTTCGGGGTTTTACAACGGACTCACGTTTCATCGGGTCGAGCCCGGCTTTGTGATCCAGGGAGGAGACCCGACCGGTTCGGGCGAGGGCGGTTCGGGGGTCACGATCCCGGCCGAGTTCAATCGCAGGCGCCACGTCCCGGGCGCGGTGGCCATGGCCCGAAAGGCCGAAATCGATTCTGCCGATTCGCAGTTTTACATCTCGCTCGGAAACCACCCAAGGCTCGACGGCACGTATACGGTCTTCGGGCAGGTCATCGAGGGGCTCGAGGTCGCGAACCAGATCCAGCCGGGCGACCGGATGACGGCCGTATCGATCGATCACGGACCTTGACGCATCTCTTTGCCCTTCGGAGCTCTTCGGAGTAGAGTTCCCGCATGATTCGGTTTCGAGCGTATGGTGCAGGACTACTTTTGGTGATCGGAATGATTTGCGGGCAAAGCGCCCGCGCCGTCGGCGATAACCGCCTCGCGGTCTCGGCGGGCGTGGTGGTTCTCACCCGGCCAAGCGAGACGGTGTTCCAGATCGGAGGCGAGTTCGAGCATCAGGCGGATTCCTTCATCGGCTACGGGCTTCAGGGCAACTACCTGTTCACGACTCCCGGAATCGGACTGCTTGCCGCGCCGATGGTTTATCTTCATCCGATCGGGACTGATTTTTATGTCTCTGCGGCGCCGCTCTTCCGGTTTTCTTCGGGCGTCGATGCGGGAGTGCGGCTTTCGACCCGTCTGCCGATCTCGCTCGGAGTGGTCTCGATCATCCCTTCGGGCAGTGTCGACTTCATCGACGGAAGGCAGAATTTCATTTTCGGTCTCGGCGTGCAGATTTGATCCCGAGGCGCTCGAGCGTGCGGGCGGCACGCGCGCTTCCGGTGCGGTTCCACATTTCGTAAATCCGCAGCTGGTCCTGGTCGGTCTTGGCGAAGGTCGTGGCCTCCGAAACCTCGCTCAAAACATCGACACACCGGCCGAACTGGTCTGAGAGCTCCGAAAACAAATCCTGAAAATGCCGGTCATCGCTTCTTCGTGCGGCGTTCTGGTAAGCGGACCCCCCGAGGCCGATGAAGTACCCGAGGTCGAGATTGGAGCGACGGAGCCGCTCTTGGAAGAACCCCGCAAAAAAGAGCGAGATGTCGCCCACGTTCTGAAACAGCGCCTTTTGTTCGGGAACGGCTCCCGCCTCGAGCGCTTCTTTGTACAAAAACGCGATCGGTTGCTCCTGCAGGCCTCCGTTCCGGTCGCGCGAGTAAAGCGCATCGCTGAAGATGAAGCGCTTCATGAGCCGCACCACATAGAACTCGGTCTCGGGCATGAGCTTGACCTGCTGATGATCGATTGCGGTTCTCACCATCTCAAAGAAGAAGGATTCCGGGGTGGTGTCCAGGGTGAGCGACTGGGATTCGCGTGGTTTTTCGCCCATGAGTAAAGGCCCCTCCACATTTCATTATACCTTGAAATCCGGAGAGGCCTCAATCTGTCAACTTTTTGTCAATCGAACCCGTTAACCCACGACCACAGTGACGTGGTGGGGCTTCAGGTAGAGCCGCTCGCACACCTTGCGAACCGAGTCTGCGGTGACCCGCATCACCCGTTTCCGGATCGTGCTCTCGAGCGCCACCTGGTCCTTATAAAGGAGCTCAAGGCCGAAGGAGCTCGCGATCGCCCAGGAGCTTTGCATGTCCATCGCCCGTTGGCCGAGGTAGTAGTTCTTGGCCCGCTCCATCTCTTTTGCGGTGGGGCCTTTCTTTGCCAGCTCCTCGAGAACCTTCCGCATTCCCTGGATCGCCTCGTCTTTTTTGTTGGGCGCACACGCAATGTAGGTGCCGACGTAGCCGGTTTCGATTCCCTCCATGCTCATCGGGGCGACCGTGTAGGCCATCGAGCGCTTCTCGCGAAGTTCGATGAAGAGTCTTCCGCTTTGTCCGCCCAGGATGTTCTGCAGAATCCGGAGCGCGTAGCGATCCTCATGGTGCATCGAGAGCCCGAACCCGCCCACGATGATGTGGGTCTGCTCGCGCTCGAAGTTCGCGCCCGCCCACCGCGGGGCCTTGAGCGGGGGAGGCGGGGGAATCAGCCCCTGACTGAAGGTGCTCTTGCGCTTCGAAAGCTCGTGGTCGAACTCGGTGAGCCATGACTCGACCTCATCGCGCGAAACTCCGCCCACGATCGAGAGCGCCATGTTCTTCGGGGTGATGAACGTGTCGTGCAGGGTGACCAGATCATCGCGTCCGAGTGCGGTCAGTTGCTCGATCGATCCGAGCGGGTGCTTTCCGTAGGGATGGTCCTCGAAGAGGTTCTCGAGGAAGAGCTTCGAGCAGACTTGCGAGGAGTGATCCGGAATCGACCGGATTTGCTCTTCGGTCACCCGTTTTGCGTGCTGGATCTCATCGTCCGGAAAAGTCGCATCAAACAGCACCTCGGTGAACAGGCCCGAGAGCTTCTCCCAGTCGCGCACGAGCCCCGTGGATTGCAGTCCCACGGTGTTGCGCCCGCCGAATCCGTCGAGCGAGGCCGCGCTGCCCTCGACAATCTTGCTGATCTCTTTCGACGAATGAGTGGGAGTCCCCTTGGCCCAGGTCCGGGCCAGCAGATTGCTCGCTCCCCAGTAGCGCGGGCTCACCATGAGCTCCGAGCGCGATCCCCCGAAGGCCGAGGCATGGAGCGAATACACGGGAACGCCCGGACGCTCGAACCACGAAACCTGAAGCCCCGACGGGGTGGTGAACACCTCGGGCTCGAGGGCCTCGGTCGGCTTGAAGCGCGGAATCGAGGCGGGCCGGACTTTCGGAAGATCTTCCAGGACGGGCAGGATGTCTTCGAAGGGCCGCAGGGTTTCGCCTTTCGGTTGGAATAGAACGGCACTCATCCGGTCGGCGCCGAGATACTCGTGCGCCAGGCGCTTCAGGGTCGAGGAGTTCGCCGTGCGGATGTGCTCGAGGTAGCTCGAATCGAACTTCAGGTCCCCGAGCGAGAATCGCAAGAATCCGAGCCTGCCGGCGAGACCGTCGACGGTCTGCGTGGCATAGAGCTTCTCGCTCTCGACATTCGCGATCACGCGGTCGACTTCTTCTTTTTTGACATCCCCTTCGGCAACCGCCTTGATCTCATCCACCAGGGCGCGCATCACGGGCGCGAAATCGACCGTGGTTTTCAGCTCGGCCGAGAGCAGGAACATTCCGGGATCCTTCGGGATGTACACGCTCGCACTCGCATCGGTGACGAGGGATTTCTCGTAAAAGAGCTTCTGGTACAACCGCGAGGACTCTCCCGATCCGAGCACTCCGGCCAGCACTTCCAGAAGGGGCGCATCGGGATGCTTCAGGTCCGGGGCGCGGAACGAAATTGCGAGCTCCGGGTTCTTGATGTCGAAGTGCCGGGCGAGGAAGCGCGCTTTCTGGCCCGGTTTTTCGTGCACGGTCGTGACGGCGGCGCCGGAGCGTTTCGGGATCGTGCCCGAGCCGAAGCGTTTTTCGAGGATCGAGAGGAGCTTGCGCTTGCGCGATCCGTTCCGGTCGTTCAGGGGCCCGACCAGTACGAGGCCCATTTTTTCGGACACGTAATTCCGGCGATAGTAGGCCTCGAGCTTTTGCACGGTCGCGGCCTTCAGGATCTTCGCAAAGCCGATCACGGGACGGCCGTAGGGATGCTTCCGGTAGGTGAGTCCGAAGAGGCTTTGATACAGCTGGCGGTCCGGGGAGTCTTCTCCGCGCCGGAGCTCTTCGAGAATCACCTCGCGTTCGCGCTCGAAGTCCTCCTTCAGGAACCGCTGGGGCTTGGCCATCATGCCGAACTGGTCGATCGCCTTCTCCCAATACTGCTCCGAGCAGGTCACATGGTAAACGGTCTGATCGAAGGTGGTGTAGGCGTTGATCTCGCCGCCGAGGGACTCGATCACGCGAGCGGTATTGCCGGTCGAGGCAACGCCCGTTTCTTTCGCGCCCGCATCTTTGAACAACATGTGCTCGAGAAAATGCGCAAAGCCCGCTTCGTCGGGGCGCTCGTCCGTGCTTCCGGTGCGGTTCCACCAGTGGAAGGTTCCCACGGCTCCGTTCAGGTTTTGCAGGATCACGGGGATTCCGTTCGAGAGGCGGTGCTCTTCGGCTTGGTCGATTCCGTTCATGGGTACGCTCCTTTGAAAGCACGGAGTATCACCTGTTTTGTCTTAAAATTCCGCAAATTTAAATGACGCAGCGAGCAAGTGTTTGGCTCGAAAAAAACCGGCGAAGAATCCGATGAAGTTCGCTAGAATGAACGAAGATGATTACGGTCAATAAACAGCCGGTCCCGGATGGGCTTCTCGTGGAGATCGCGGGAGCCATCGAAGAGAACGTGAATCTCGATCAGATGATCGGGCCCGTGAACGGCGTCCTCGTCGTGAATTGCAAGGGCGTGACCCGGATCAACTCCGTCGGGGTCAAGACCTGGATGAAGTACTTCCAGGGCTTGAAGGCCGCAGGCAAAGCCTTTCGCTTTGTCGAGTGCTCCCAGCCGATCATCGAGCAGTTGAATATGATCTCGAATTTTTCGTGCGGGGGCGAGATCGAATCGATTTTGCTGCCATACTCCTGCGGCAAGTGCCACAAGGAGTTCGTTGCGGCTTGCTCCACCCGCGAGCTCCGCGAGGGCGGCCTGCAGGCGCCGATCGCCCGCTGCGAGAAGCCCGATTGCGGGGCGCAGTTTGACGACGATCCCGAAGAATACTTCTACTTCCTGGAGGACTGAGCCGGATGGTTTCGGAGCTTCTGCTGGTTTCCTCGCATCCGGATGATCCGTCTTTTTTGGCCGGTGTCGCCGCCGTCACGGGATCGCAAATCAAGACCGCCCCCGGCCCTGCCGCGGCCGCCGATCTGCTCGGAACCCGCCCGTTCGAGGGCATCTTCATTGATGTCTCGAGTCTCCGTTTGCTCCGGGATCTCGAGATGGAAGTCCAAAAACGATATGGACTTCTGGGCGATCAGATCCAGGCCTCGCGGGTGCACTTCATCGGCGACCGATCCCTCGACGAAAATCGCGATGTCGTCCAAAGCCCTTTTTTCGGGAGCTATTTTGTGAGGCCGCCGGCCGCGTCCCTCGAGGAGTCGGCCGCGTTTTACGGCCGCATGATGAAGTCCAATGCCGGCGACGGCTCCCGGGTGATCGATTCCCTCTTGGGCGAGGAGGGCGATGTGCAATCGCTGGTGCTCCACCGCTCCGGACAAAAACAAGAAGCCATCGAGGCCCTCCGGCAGTATCTGCTCGAGGCGCAGATTCCCGCCCGGATCGGAAATGCCATCGGGAATTCCGTCGACGAGCTCATCATGAACGCCCTGTTCGATGCACCCACCGACGACTTCGGAAAGCCGCTTTATTCGTTTCATGCCCGGAATCAGGACCGCGTGCTGTCTCCGGTCGAAGAGGTGTCGATCAAGATCGGGTTTGACGGCCGCCGTGTGGTGGTGAGCGTGCTCGATCAGTTCGGGGCGATCGACCGCAACCGGCTTCTTCATCACGCCTCGATCAGTTATCGAAACCACGAATACAACCCGAAGCAGGGTGGGGCGGGAGCCGGGCTCGGTCTGGCGTACATTCTCTCGACCGGGGCGAGCCTGGTGTACCACTGCGAGACAGGAAAGAGCACCTCAGCCATTCTTGTGGCCGAGGTGTTTCCGAACTATCGCGAATACAAAGCGCAATTCCAAATCTTCTCGGTGCGATTCCATGGGTGAACGGATCATTCTTGCCTCAGGTTCTCCCCGGCGGAAGGAATTGCTCGCGCTTGCAGGATTGCACTTCGAGGTCCGGGTTTCGGAGGTCGACGAAGAGCCGAAGCGGGGGGAACTCCCGCACCGGATGGTCCGGAGGCTTTCGCGCGAAAAAGCCTTCGAGGTCGCAAAGCAGGTTTTGCATGCGGATGCACCGGTTCTCATCATCGCAGCCGACACCACCGTGGTCAGTCCGGCCGGAAAAAACCTGGGCAAGCCCCGCGATGAGGCCGAGGCCGTTCGCATGGTCCATGCGCTTCAGGGGCGCACGCACCGGGTGCACACGGGTTATTCGATCCTGAAGATTTCAGACAAGGCAGTAACCCGCGTGATTTCCCGCGTGGTCACCACACGGGTCACCCTGAAGAGCATGAGCAGGGTCGAGATCCGCGAGTATGTCGCGAAAGGCGAATGCCTCGACAAGGCGGGGGCCTATGCGGCGCAGGGGCACGGCATGGCGCTGATCGAGAAGATCTCCGGTAGCTACACCAACGTCGTGGGAATTCCCGTGACCCAGGTGCTTTCGGATTTGAGGGCTTTGGGATGGAGTCCCTAGCAGCAATCCGGCAGAAGATCCTCGAGAGTTCGCATCGTGCGGGGCGGGCGGAACCGCCTCTTCTTCTTGCGGTCAGCAAATTCCAACCGGTCGAAAAAATGCGGGCGCTCTACGAACAGGGCCAGCGCGACTTCGGAGAAAACTACGTGCAGGAGCTGGTCGCGAAGGCGGGCGAGTTCCGTGCCCAAGGCATCCCGGACGCGCGCTTTCACTTCATCGGAAAGCTCCAGACCAACAAAGTAAAGGCGTTGTTGCCGGCGGTTTCGGCGATCCACTCGGTTGATTCCCTGAAGCTCCTTCGCGAGATCGCAAAGCGGGGGCGCGAGGCCGGGCTCACCCCTTCGGTGTATTTTCAGGTGAACATCGACCGCGAAGAGACGAAGTCCGGGTTCTTGGAAGAGGATCTTCCCGAGCTCTGCAATGCGCTTCGGGAGACCGCGCTCCAAGAGGATTTCGCGATCAGGCCCCTCGGCCTCATGGCGATTCCCGATCCGCAAAAAAATCCGGCCGGAGCGTTCGAGCGGATGCGCGAACTTTCGGGCAAGCACGGCGGGACACTCGGAGCGGGGCTTTCGATGGGAATGTCGGGAGATTATGAAGAAGCGATCCGGCACGGGGCCACGGTGATCCGGATCGGCACGGCCTTGTTCGGGGAGCGAAAGTCGGGACTTCCGTCCGATACTTGAGAGGGATTACTTCTTCAGCAGGCCGATCTCGCGGAGCCGTTGCTTCAGGTAGTCTCCGGCTGTCATGCCTTTGCCGAGGAGGACCTCGGGACGCGGATGCAAAAAGAGGGGCATCGAGTAGCGCGGAAGTTTGGCGTCCGGTCCCCTCGGGTTCACCACGCGATGCGGAGTCGACTTGTAGAACCCGCCCGAGGCGAGCTGGAGCATGTCGCCCGCATTGATTGCAATGCTGCCCGGATCGCAGGGCACCGAGTGCCAACGTCCGGCGGTGTCCTGAACCTCGAGCCCTGCGGCGGTGGCCGAGCACAAAAGCGTGATCAGGTTGATGTCCTCGTGTGCGGCCGCGCGGATCGCGCCCTCTTCTTCTCCTCCCGAGATCGGGGGGTAATGGATCACACGCAAGAGATTCTCGGGAGAGTCGGTGATCATGCCGGGCAGGGGCATGCTGAATCCCGCCCGCACGGTTTCGGGAGAGGAGTTTTGGATCCAGCCCAGAAGCTCCCCGCCCATCTTCACGAGCTGCTGATACAAGTTCATCGTGTCGGCTTCGAGGGTCGCGGGCATTCTCGAGCGCGGATACACGTGGAAGAACTCCTTCAGGTCCTTGATGGGGTTGTCTTTGGCGTTCTCGGAGCGGAACGGAAAATACCCCGCCTGGGATTCGGCGGCGAAGGTGTAGCCATGTTTTTCTTCGGAGGCGAAGAACTCCGCCCACAATCGGTACACGCGGTTCACGAGATCCATCGGGATCGGATGATCGGTGATCACGGCGAATCCCGTGGTCTTCAGGGATTCGCAAAAACGCTGAGGGGCATTGGCCTCGCCATACTTGACTTTCAACACGTCCATGGTCCGAAACTATCATCCCCGGCATTCAAAAACAAACGAAAATCCCTCGCAAAACCGGCCATTTGACGCGAAGATGGAATCATGACGCCCATGAAGGAACAGCAACTCGCCCGGATCCGCAAGCAGTTCCACTCGCTCAAGGTACGCGAGGAATCCGCCACGGGGTGGGGCCGCCGATCGATCGTGGTCCGCAAGTTCCTCGGCGTCATCCGGCATGAGCTGGTCCGGAACGATGTCGCCTTGCAGGCACAGGCGCTTTCGTTTTTCACCCTGTTTTCGATTCTTCCCCTGCTTGCGGGCATGTTCCTCGTGCTCGGTTTTTTTTCGCAATGGGGTCCCGTCCAAAAAGAATTCGAGGAGATCCTCCGGAGTCTTCTCTCTTCGATTCCCGAGGACCAGCGAAAAACCCTGTTCGAATTCCTGATCGCATTCCGGAATCGCTATCTTTCGGATCTCCATCGCAAGGGAGGATCGCTCGGGATTTTCGCATTCTCGGTTTTGATCTGGATCGGCGCCCGGGTGTACCTGAACATCGAGGCGCTCATGAACCGGATCTGGTCGGTTCGCTCGAAGGGGCATTGGATCCTGCGGATCCGGAACTTCATCCTCGTCACCGGCTTCGCCCCGGTTTTTTGCGTCGTTGCCGTCTCGCTCCCGCCCCTTTTCGCCGGGATTTCCGTCCTGCTGGTTTTCGGGGTTCTGGTGGCCCTCCTTCGGTTCGTGCCGAATGCGCGCGTCGGCTGGACAAGCGCATTCGGAGGAGCCCTTGCCGGCGCCGTCGGGTTCGAACTCACGAACCTTCTGCTCGGGGTTTACTTCCGGTTCGGTACCCACTCGGCGTATGGAAAGGTCGCGGTTCTGCCGATTTTCGGGCTTTTCATCTATGCAGCCTGGCTCATCTTCATCTTCGCGGTGATGACGAGCCGGATGATCGAACAGGGCGCGGAGGTGCTCGGAACAGGAGCGTCCCGCTCCGGCACGGCAACAGAAAGTTGACGTTTTTTCGGCCATTTTCTCTTATATGCGGGTTGATGCGCCAAAAAGTGTGTCAAAAAAAACACATCTGACATTTTCAAATTCTGTTGAGTATCATCTTAGATCGGAAGGATGGGTATCATGGGGCAGAAGCAAAACAAGGTGTTCGAGGAATGCAGACGAAAACTCCTGAAAACGCGGGAAGAAACGCTGAACGGGCTCAAGGCGCTCAATCCGTCGCTGGCCACCGAGATGGTGGGGGATGAGGCCGATCTCGCCTCGGCGCACATCACACAGTCGCAGGCGCTGAACCAGCGGGATAAGCTTTTGGCGAAGATCAAAGAAATCGACGATGCGCTCGGCCGCATGGAAAACGGCACCTACGGAATCTGTGAAGAGACCGGCGAGCCGATCGAAGAAAAGCGCCTGATCGCGATTCCGTGGACCCGGCTCAGCCTCGAAGGCGCCGAGAACCGCGAGCGCGAGCAAAAGCGTTACGATCAAAAGCTCGCCTGAAGCCCCCTTCCGCCGGCACCGGTCCGGGATATTGCCCTTGCCATTTTGTGCGGGTTTCCCGTAGGATTCCGCCCATATGTCTCTTCTTTCGAACGAAACCCTGAGGAAGTTCTTCTCCGGCCGCCGGCGATTCCAGTTGGCCTGGCTGTTCGCGGCGCTTCTGATCTTCAGTGCAAAACAGTATCCGGCCCTTCCCGGAGTCCTTCTTTGTTTCTTCGGGGCAAGCCTCCGGTTTTTGGCGAGCGGGTACCTTCGCAAGGAGGCCAAGCTCGCCGTGGGCGGCCCGTATTCGCACACCCGCAATCCGCTCTATCTCGGAACCTTTCTGATGGCGCTCGGCGCGACCTGGAGCGTGGGTGCGGTTCTTCTCACCGCGATCATGGCGGTGGTGTTCTTTTTGAACTACCACTACGTGATCCAGCACGAAGAGGCCAAGCTCCCCTCGTATTTCGGGAATGCGTATCTCGAGTACTGCAGTCTCGTTCCGCGCTTTCTTCCGCGCGTGACCGCGCCCGCAAGGCAGGAACTCGAAAGAATCAATCCCGACCCCGAGGTCTACGGGTTCTCGATGAAGCTCGCGCACCAGAACCGCGCATTCGAAGCGTACGTCTCGTTTTTTGCGATCATGGCGGCGATGGTTGCCTTGGTGTTCGTGAAGTCTCTGCTCGGACTGATCTGAGACCGGGAATCAGCGATACAGTAGGGCCCGGAGCTCGGTCAGGATGATCTTGATCGTCGAGGCCGCCGGCACCGCGAGGAGCATGCCCACCACGCCGTAGAGCTCTTGTCCCACTGCGACCGACACGAGCAGGGTGAAGGGCGACAGGTTCACGATCCGCGCGACCAGGATCGGAAACACCACGAAATTGTCGATCAGGTTCGTGATCACAAAAATCAGTACCGAGGGCCAGAACCACGCGAAGAACTCGGTCGACAACCCGAAAATCAGCAAGGGTGGAGCCGCTCCCAGGAACGGGCCCAGATACGGGATGATGTTCGCGATCCCCGCGATCAGCGAGAAGATCCCGGCATAAGGGGCCCCGATGATCTTGAGTCCCAGATAGGTCATGAAGCCGAAGAGCGAGGCCTCAAAGAGTTTCGCGCGCAAAAAGCTCGCAAGCGAGCGCGAGATTTTTTTCAGGACCTCTCCCGCGGGCTCCGAAAACCGCTCCGGAATCAGGCCCTGATACAGCAAGGAATACTCGCGACCGTCCTTCAGTAAAAAAAACGAAAATACCGGCACCAACAGCGCCACCGAGGCGAGGTTCCCGACCAGGCTCGGAATATGGGTGAGGGCCCAGCTCCGGAGCTGTTCGCCGTACTGGCCGATCGAGCCCTTCAGGCCCAGATCGACCGGAACGCCGATCCAGCCGCTGATTCGCGACTCGAGTCGGGAGGTTTTTTCGAGCAGGTTGTCGCTCAGGCCCGGGAGCGCGTCGATCAGCCCGGCCCACTGGCTCGAGATCACCTGGTTCAAGCTCGAAATCCCGAACAAAAGGACGATCGAAAGCACCAGATAAATCAGAAGAATCGCGGCAACCCGGGGGAGCTTCTTTTTTTCAAGAAAGCGCACCGAAGGGCTCAGGATCATGACATTCAACAAGGTCAGGATGCTGAGGGGGCGCAGGGCGGGCGTGAAAAAAAACACCACGATCAAAAAGACCGTGACCGAAACAAGAAAGGTGATCTGAAGAGCTTCTTTTTGCTTCAGGTTCGAAAAAAAAGGCATCGTCGCTCAGTTGCCCGGAGCAAGGCTCTGGCAACCGATCCACGGACGCTCATATCCCTCGGCGCACTGGGGGGCCTTGGTGATGTCGACCGTCGAGGTTGCCGGAATCACCGGCTTGTACCGGGTGGAGGCACCCATGAGGGCGTTTTCGGACATGTCTTGAAAGAAAAACGCGAGGATGATTCCCGCGGCAACCAGCATCAAGCCGACAATGGTGAGACCTTGGATCTGAATTTTTGCGTTCATTTCGGATTGCATGCCCCTCAGGGTAGCGGAATCCGGCGGATTCATCAAAGTAAAGTTGAGGCGGCTCAGGAATCTTCGGCGGGCACTAAAATTCATCATGACAAGGCCTTGCGGGCGATGATAATTTCTGACGGGTTGACTCGGTCATGGTTTGGGCAAAACTATTCTTATTGAGCTTTTTGTTGGGTTCCGCGCCGGCTCGCGCGGCTCCCGAGGACTTCACTCTCGATCTGGATTCCGCAGGGGAAGCCGGGCGCGAGGACTTCGGAAGCGGTGACTCCGGTAGCGATCATTCTGGTGGATCGGGCCCGGTTCGGCGCTGGCGCGATTATTTCGCCCAGAACCCTTCGTTGTCGCGGATGAGTCTCGGAATCCAGATGTCCGGCACGGAGCCCCTCGCGCGCAACGCCTCGACCCCGATGATTCCCGCCTCGATCGAGAAGCTGTTTTCGGCCAGTGCCGCGCTTCAGGTTCTCGGAAGCGCGATGCGGTTCGAGAACCAGTTCACTGCGACCCTCGATACCGCCTCGGGTGCGGCCGGAAATCTCGAGTTCTTCGTGTCGGGCGATCCCACCTGGGCGAACGAGAATTACGAGACCCTGACTGCGCGTCTCGGTGCCGTGATCGACGCGCTCAAGCTTCACGGAGTCAAGCGCGTGCACGGGCCGGTGCGGATTCACTCCTTGCGCCGGAATCTCGCGCGAGCCGAAAGGCCGAGCGGCTGGAACCCCGACTGGGTCCTCCAGTGCATGGCGCAGATTCAAACGGAGTTCCAGGCGAACGGCAATTGCGGAACCTTCCAGATCAGCTCGCCCGAACGATTCGCCTGGGTCACTCCGGGAGTGAGTGTCCCCGTGGTGGTCGATGTGGTTCGTTCCCGTTCGGGCACGAACTCGGTTCGGGTGGTGCCCGAGTTGGACGATCTCGGCCGGATCACCCGCTACACCCTGAGTGGCGGAATGGGCGCATCGCCGATTTCGTTCGTGCTTCCGGTGCATGAAGGCAAAAGCTGGCTCAAGAATTTGTTTCTTCTTGCGCTCAAGCAGGCCTCGATCGAGTATCGCGCAAATGCTCTTCCTCCCCCCGAGCCGGGCGAATCCGATCAGATCAAGGTCGATCTTTCGTCCCGCCCCTTGATCGAGATTCTTCGCTTGGCGGTTCAAAAAAGCCTGAACGGGGTGATGGACCGGATCTATCTTGAGCTCGAACATTTTTTACAGGTTCCTGCGCGTACGGTCCTGGGGACCCATGTGGCGCTCGTGTCGGGGAGTCCGGCCCTCATGGAGGGAGTGAGTCTTCTGGACGGAAGCGGCTTGAACCTTCAGAACCGCGTTCGGGCGGATCTTGTGTACGCCTTCTTGAGCCATGTTCGGGAGATGTCGTGGTTCAGCGACCTGTTCGGAACGCTTGCCGTGGCAGGGGTTTCGGGCACATTGGAGACCCGTCCGGTTCTGACCGCATCGCCCTTCACGAACGGCAAGATTTTTGCCAAAACCGGAACTCTGACCGGAGTGACGAACCTTGCGGGGTATCTGGTGACAGGGCAGGGAGCGCCGCCCGAGCCCTTTGTGATTTTGAGCGGGTCGGAGTTCACCAGCAATTCAGCAAGGAAGTTGATTGATGGAATCGTGGTGAATTTTGCCATGCAGAACACCCCGTGATATTGAGACCTGAAGAAAGTGCCCCAACAGAAAGAGACGGTAGCGACATGAACACTTCGAGCATTCGGTTTCCGGAATTCGTGAAAAACGAGACCCTGAAAAAATGGGTTGCCGAGACGGCGGCTCTGACCGGCGCAAAAGATGTTTATTTCTGTGATGGCTCGGACGAAGAATACCAACGCCTTTGCGACGGGATGGTCGCAAGCGGCATGCTGAAGCGCCTGAATCCTGCGAAGCGCCCGGGAAGCTTTCTTGCTCTCTCGGATGCCTCGGACGTCGCCCGGGTCGAGGACCGCACCTATGTTTGCACCCGCAACAAGGACGATGCCGGTCCGAATAACAACTGGATGGCCCCCGATGAGATGAAAAAAACGCTCCAGCCGCTCCTTCAGGGGAGCATGCGCGGACGCACGATGTATGTGATCCCCTTCAGCATGGGGCCGATCGGGTCGCCCATTTCGCAAATCGGGGTCGAGATCTCGGATTCTCCCTATGTTGTTGTGAACATGCGGATCATGACCCGCATTGGCCGCAAGGTTCTCGAAGTCCTGGGCGATCAGCCCTTCGTGAAGTGTCTTCACACGGTCGGAGCCCCGCTCGAAGAAGGCCAAAAAGATTCTGCCTGGCCCTGCAACAAAGACACCAAGTACATCACCCATTTTCCCGAAGAAAAAACCATCATCTCGTACGGAAGCGGCTACGGCGGAAATGCTCTTCTGGGTAAAAAATGCTTCGCCCTCCGGATCGCCTCATACATGGGGCGCCAGGAAGGCTGGCTTGCCGAGCACATGCTCATTCTCGGCGCCGAGAACACGAACACGGGCGAGAAGACCTATATTGCCGCCGCATTTCCGAGCGCCTGCGGAAAAACCAACTTTGCGATGCTGATCCCGCCGAAGACCATGAATGGCTGGAAGATCTCGACCATTGGCGATGACATCGCCTGGATCAAGCCCGGCAAGGACGGGCGGCTCCATGCGATCAACCCCGAGGCGGGATACTTCGGAGTCGCTCCGGGCACCTCGCTTCGCACGAACGAGAACGCCATCAAGACCATCGCGAAGAATACGATCTTCACAAATGTGGCGCTCACCGAAGACGGCGACGTGTGGTGGGAAGGTCTGAGCGATGTCCCTCCTTCGAAAGTAACCGACTGGCAGGGCAACGAGTGGACCCCCGAGATCGGCAAAGCCACCGGCAAAAAAGCCGCGCACCCGAACGCGCGCTTCACCGCGCCCGCAAGCCAGTGCCCCTCGATCGACCCGAACTGGGAGAACCCGGAAGGGGTTCCGATCAGCGCGTTCATTTTTGGGGGCCGTCGCGGTACGACGATTCCGTTGGTGGTCGAGCCTCGCAACTGGGAGCACGGAGTGTACTGGGCGGCAACCATCGGTTCCGAGACCACCGCAGCCGCGGTGGGAGCGCAAGGGCTCGTTCGTCGCGATCCGTTCGCGATGCTTCCCTTCTGCGGCTATCACATGGGCGATTACTTCCGTCACTGGCTCGAGATCGGCAAGGGACTCAAGAACCCGCCCAAAATCTTCGGCGTGAACTGGTTCCGCAAGGGCGCCGACGGTAAGTTCATGTGGCCTGGCTACGGCGAGAACATGCGGGTGCTCGAGTGGATTATCGGTCGGGTTCGCGGCACAGCGAAAGGCCGCGAGACCGACATCGGCACGGTTCCGAACTATCAGGACCTGAACTGGAACGGCCTTGCCATGACCGAGGCGCAGTTTGATGAGGTTTCGAAGATCGACAAAGAAGAATGGCGGCAGGAGCTGAAGCTCCAGAACGAGCTCATCGACCGCTTGAGCAGTCGCCTGCCGGAGCAGTTTGTCGAGATCCACCAGGCGCTCGAGGGGCGCTTTCAGGCCAAGTCCTCGTCCCTTCGCGGGGCGAGCATCACCTCGTTGATGTTGTAAAAAAAGCCGCCCCGGGGAGGGGGCGGCTAGTCTCATTCTCCTCCGAAAAAAACAATCTTTCCGTCTACGACTTTTCCACTCCGAAGGTTGGGGTGGTCAGGTGCTTGTACCCATTCGTAGATGTCTTGCCCTTTTTCCTTACGAAAGCTGCAATCCCAATCACCGATATATTCGTGTTTGCAGTCGCCAGAGAAAGCAACTTCTTCAAAGGTGTTAAGCGCACATTTTCCCCGCCCGTTCCGGGTAAGATACAGGATTTTCTTTAAGCCGTTCTGCGCGACGGAGCGATCGATTCCAATAATGGTTTGAGAAATGGTTGTAGAGTCGTATTGATTCCAACGATGGAAAAGGAGCGGATCGATTGATTGATGAGAGGTTTCCTCTTTGGTTCAATTTTCTTAATTTTTACAAAACCAGTCAGGTAAAAGAATTTCGAGAAAACACGGATGCGGGATTTTCCAATTAATTCAAATGTTTCTTTTGACTTGTGAGATCCATCCCCCATTCGCGATCATTTTTGACTTGCCTCTGGCACTCCAGCCACTTACCGTTTGGACCTCAAAATGAATGATGTTGCGATCCTGATACCCGCCTATAAACCGGAGGAAACTCTGTTTGCTTTGATTTCCGGGATTCAAAGAATCAAGAACGACATTAAAATCATTCTCGTCCAAGACGGGGTATTCCCCGAGCATGAAAATCTGATTGAGCGAATTTTGCGTCTGCCCGGGGTGTTTTTGGTGCGTCATTCAGTGAATCTCGGAAAGGGTCGCGCACTCAAGACCGGTTTCAACGAAATTCTGGTGAATCATCCTGAGATCAAGTGTGTTGTCACGGCCGATGCCGACGGCCAGCATCTTCCCGAGGACATTCTGAACGTCGCCCGCTGTGTCGGATATGAAAATCGCATCTGGTTGGGAAGTAGATTTGTTACCCTGAAAAACATTCCGATCAAGAGCAAGATCGGAAATACCCTTACCCGGTTCATCTTCAAAATCCTAATCGGCCTTGATCTTAAGGATACCCAAACCGGACTTCGGGGAATTCCATCAAATCTTTTGGCCCTCATGATGACCATATCGGGCGAGAAGTACGAATATGAGACCAATATGCTGATTCGTGCCAAACAAGAGCGGATTGGCATTGCAGAAGTCGATATCGAGACAGTTTACATCAATCAGAACCGGGGTTCCCACTTCAATCCGATTCTCGACTCGATGAGGATTTATTTTTTGATTTTCAGGTTCTTTTTCTCCTCCATTGCAACCAGCATGATCGACCTGATGGTGTTCTCATCCCTCGTCGCGGTCGGCGCACGCCTTGAGTTTTCGATTCTTGCATCAAGACTGGTGGCGGGAACGTTCAACTTCACCATGAACAAGCGGGTGGTCTTCAAGAACCTGTCCGCCGGACCGGAGGCCGCCCTGAAGTATTGGTTGTTGGTGCTCTTCATGGCGGGACTTTCGTATTTGGGTACGGTGGCGTTTTCATCGGGTGGGATGAATGTGTATTTGTCGAAGGTGCTGATGGAGGCTTTGTTGTTCTTGTTCAGTTTCTCTGTTCAGCGGGATGTGATTTTTGACAAGAAGGATTCGCATGAAAGCGACTGATTGGGATGCGTATTACTCAAAGCCCTATAAAACCGCCACAATCACCCGGAAGATCACGTCAGGGAAACTCGTCGGGATTCTCGAAGAAATCAGGATGGAACTGGGAAAGTCGCTTGAAATCATCGAGCTAGGCGGTGCGAACAGCTGCTTTTATGATGCAATCCGGAACGGGAATTCACCGGCTTCGTATTCCATTTTGGACAATAATACGCTCGGATTGAGGAAGTTCCGCGAAAGGGCGCCGAACACGGCGGGGGATTTGATCGAGGCCGACGTTTTGAGTTATGAATCCCCGAAGGGCTATGATGTCGCTTTCAGTGTCGGGTTGATCGAACACTTTGACGAGGAAGATACCCGAAGGAGCATCAAGACCCATTGGGCTCTCGTGAAACCCGGTGGGTACATGGTTCTGTTTTTTCCGACGCCCACGTGGCTGTACCGGGTCACGCGAAAGGCCGCCGAGCTCCTCGGTCTTTGGATCTTCCATGACGAACGCCCTCTTCGGCCCGAAGAGGTCATCGCGGGATTGCATCCCGGCGCGACCGTGACCCGGAAGTTCATCATTTGGCCGATTTTTTTGACCCAATTCGCGCTGGTGGTGAAAAAACCGTACGCCTAATCGGGCATGCTCTCGTAAAAACGCAGATCACCCGATGTGAAGACCTGTTTGATTTTGTTCCGGTCCGAGGACTCACGAAGGGTCTGCTCAAGAATCTCCGGGATTTTTTTCGGGATGACAAAGCAGTTTGTACCGGTTGATTCCAGCGCGAGCTTCAGTTTCCCCGCGTTTTCCACGGTGGATGCTCTGAGATTGATGCTTTTGAAGAGCCGTTCAAAATCGGGAAGATATCCGTACACCGGATAATCAGACTGGAAAGTGGAGCACTTTTCCACCCAGTTTGAATACAAAAAGTCGGAAATGCACGGACTCAGATGGGTTTTGAGCTTCAGCTTCCGATGATGCAAATCCAGTTTCGATTCCGGATTGTTTTTTTGAACCAAGAACAGAACAGGGATCAAAATCGCGAAAGCCCACATCACCGATGCCCGCCGGAGGGGGGAGTTTTTCAGCTTTAGGGCGAGCCCTGCGAATCGGGAAAGCAGGCCTTCGCCGAAAATGCTTCCGTAGGAATAAGAGCAAGCGGCGAATCCGACCGAGAGGTTCCTGAAGTCGTAGCAAAAAAAAGCGGCCCAGATCAGGAACAACAAGAGTGTGAATGCCGACATTCTTCTCTTCCAGCCCTTTTGCGTCACCATCCAGATGCCATGAGCGAGAAAAAGAGCCGAAGGCCATCCCATGGTCAAGATGGAATCATAAATTCTGAGGACCGGTGATTTTCGATCATAGATATCCTGTGTGACCCAGGAGACTTCGGACGCATTGATTCCGGATCGGATCAGGAACTCAGCATATGCATAGTAGGGTGCGACCAGGATCAAGGGGATCAGAAAAATCGAGGCAAATCGCCTGTTTCTTTGCGGAAACGATGCGTTCAGGATGGTCGCTTCCAGAAAGGTCAATGCAAGCACGAAAAATCCCGCCTGTTTCACGAGAGCTGCGCAGCTTGCGATCAGCGCCGCCAGCAGAAGCATTTTTGAGGACTCCTCGAACTGCAGTGCTCGGGCGAGGTTTCTTGCTTCTTCCAGAATCAAAAATGCCAAAGCGGCAAGAATGACGATGACGACATCGACATAACCGTCGAAAAGGTGGGCTCCGAAATATTTTTTGATGAAGAAGAACTGGAAAAGAAGGAAAATCGCATGCGTGCCCGAAGAGCGGGCTCCGAGCGCGGTCAGATGGAGGAAAAACAGGAATACGATCGTCGGGATGATGAACAACACCAGGAATTGGTATTCGTGCCCGGAGAATCGATAGATCGCCCCCCAGAGGGCGGGGATGAGCTGGGGATAATGATAGGTTCCTGCCGGAAATCTTCCTTGAAACCAGTCCAAAGCCCAGCGATTCCACGAAACCACGGCATCCCAACCGGCAAACACTCCGTCAAATCGTTCACTGTTCGAAACGAAGTACCCCCAGACCACCAAAAACAAAAGCAACGAAACCCTGTTTTTGAAGACGGGTTCGATCTCGTCGATCAGGGGAGACAGCAAATCCCCGATTCGTATCGAACGCAAAAAGACGGTTCCGGCAGCCAGCGCCGCGAAAAAGTAGATCCACAGTGCTTGGGAGGCGTTCAAAAGAACCGAAAAAAACGAAACCTGGAAAATCAGTGTCGAACTCACGAAAAAAATGACCAGGAGGGACAGGAACGGGGGGAGCTTGATCCCGGCTTTCCGAAGAATCAGCCAGCCGGGAATGACGAGGGAAACCAGGGTTCCGAAAAAAAAGCCAAAAAAGGTCATATGTCACCCATCGAGAAGGTTTGATGTTTTGATGACACATTTCGCCATCTTCAATTCAACTTGTCCAGCTCAATGGCAACGAAGCCCCATGTCCCGTTCTTGGGGCGCCATGGTAAAAACGCCTTTAAATTCAATAGTTTGAATTTACATGAATTTTTTACTCAAGTTTTGTCAAGCTTCTGCCGATCGGTATGGCAGGAGGAGTTCACAACATGGGTAAAGGTAAGAAACCAGAAGTCGAAAGTTCCGGAGCCGCAGAAGCCTGCAAGTGCGGGGGATGCAAAAAGCCCTCAGCCCGGTTCTCGTTTTGCGGCGAGCACTATGAGTGGTTCAAGTTCGGTCTGATCACCAAGGCGGGCCAGAAGGTCGTGGACTTCGAGAAGAAGTTCGATCACTTCATGGCGCACCAGGAGCGCTGGAAGACCGGCAAGGCCGCGTAAAAAGTTCAAAAGTTTGGGTCCGGAGGGGTTCGGACCCGAAAAGTTGCCCTGAGGCGGCTCGTCCAAGACAGGGCAGAAGCGCTGTACCCACCACCTCCTCAGACAGACGGCTCGGGTTCCACGAATGGTCGTGGGGCCCGGGCCTCTGATTTTGTTGACAGGGGGGATGCGGGCCACCCTATGATTTCAGATCATGAAATGGCTCATTCTTAGAGGTCTCGTGCGCGAACAGCGGCACTGGGGCCCGTTCAAAGCGGAGTTCGAACGCTATCTGCAAGCGCGGGACCCCTCGGCCGCGGTTCATGCGCTTGATTTTCCGGGGTTTGGCACCGAGCGTGCGAGACCCTCTCCCTTTTCGATCGAAGAAATCGTCGACGACCTTCGCGCCCGGTGGAGGGCGCTGAAGACTGACCCCGCCGAGCCTTGGAACCTCCTAGCGGTTTCTCTCGGGGGCATGGTCGCCATGAGCTGGGTTTCGCGGTATCCCGAGGACTTCGGCAGGCTCGTTCTCATCAACTCGAGCGCGCGGGGCCTGAGCCCGCTCCATCGGCGCATGAAGCCTGAAAACTATCCCCGCGTCCTCGCGCTCTTTTTGGAGCAAGACATTGCCGCGCGCGAGCGGAAGATCCTCGAGATGACGACGAATCTCTCGGGAAAGGCCCTTCTGGAGCGCGCCGATGTGCACGCCGCGTTTGCGTTGAAGGTGAACCGGCGGGATGCCCTGGCGCAGATCTGCTCTGCGATCCGGTTCCGGCCGCCCGCCCGAATTCCTGTTCCGCTCCTCGTGGTGGGGGGCAAGGGCGATCGTCTGGTCGATGCTTCGTGCTCCGAGCGAATCGCCGAGAAATACCGCGGAAAGCTTGTTTTGCACGAAACTGCGAACCACGATCTCGCGCTTGACGAGCCCCGCTGGCTCATGGAGCAGATCGACGCTTGGATTTCGGGCGCTTGACTTTGGTGCATCACTAGTGATGCACTAGGTCTTGGGAGCATTTATGGCGGCAAAAAATCCGAGACTCAATGTGGTCCTCTCGCAGGACACGATGGGGGTCATTGAACAGATTGCAAAAAAAGAGGGGAAGTCTCTCTCTGTGGTCGCCAAAGAATTGATGGAGGACGCCATCGAGAAGCACGAGGACCTCCTTCTTTCGGAGATGGCGATGAAGCGCGAAGGCAAGGCAAGCAAAACGATCACTCATGACAAAGCCTGGAAGTAGCTCCGAAGCCTTCTCGATCGAGTACCTGCCGGCCGTGGTCGATGAGGACATTCCGGCTCTTCCAAAAAGCGTCAAAAATCAAATCAAAAAGGCGATCGAAACCCGACTGGTTGCCGATCCGATCGGTCCGGGGAAACCCCTTCGATATAGCTTCAAAGGGCATCGTAAAATCCGTGTTGGGGATTACCGGATTGTTTACCGCGTCGATGTCGAACTTCGTGTGGTTACCATTGCGATCATCAAGCATCGCCGGGATGTGTACGAGAAATGACCTGCTTCGTTTGACTCGCTCCGGGACTCATGAAAAAATGGAAATTGTGACCTGACAGTCTAGGAGGGACGAGTCCATGTCGAACCATTCCAATCCGTCGAATTCCCCGAATCCCCAGCTTCTTCAGCAGCGCCTGAGCGTGCGCGAGCAAGAAATCAACGCCCTCAAAATCCAGAACCGCCATTTGCTCGAGCGAATCGAGGAGCTCGAAAAAAAGGCCGAGCCGAACCGGATCGACACCCGTTTTGTCGCGGACGAGGTGAACCGGGCGCTCGATCCGGTTCTTCAGCAAATGAAGTCGACCGTGAATTCCTCGTTCGAGATTCTTCAGAGCACGATGCGCGGAATTTACCAGCAAAGCCAGCGGGCCGAGAAAGCCGTGTCTGATATGTCTTCCCAAACCCGGGAACTCGAAATCCGCCTGAATGACCAGCGAAAGCAGGACCAAACCTACTACCAAGACCGGATCCTCTCGATTGTCTCGGGGTTTTGTGATCGCCTTGAACGGCAAATTGACATCCGCCTGCGGGCGCTCGGTTCGATCGAGCTCGTGATCGGAAAACAAAACGAGATCCTCTCGGATCTCGAAACCCTGAAGAGTGTCGTCGAGTCCGCGCAGCGGAATACCGAGGCCGGGCGCGCCGATGTGGGCCGGGTCGAGAAAGGATTCGGCGGCATCCAGGAACAACTCGTCGAGATCCAGCTGAATGTCCGATCGGCCGGTGAACTGGTCAAGGACACGCTCCAGCAGGCGCAGAGCCACCGCGCCGAGATCCGCATGATTCGGGCCGAATTGAAGCAAACGGTCGATCTGAATCGTGATGACAGTGTCATCGCGCCCGAATCGATTCTTTGATGGATCAAATGCCCGCAGACCGTTATTGTGGGCCCCATGCTTGATCGTCTGATTCAGCGCCTGACGGGCGGCCTCTTGGCTGTGCCGCTTGTTCTTGGCTCGTACCTTATCTTGCTTTGGAACATGAGTGTCCCGATGACGGGAGATCAAAAAGTGTATCTCTCGATCGCGCTCGAGATGCGAGAGCGAGGCGAATGGATCATTCCGTACTTGTTCGAGCGCGCGAACTTCCTGAAGCCGCCTCTTCAATACTGGGCTACGCTTCTGGGCTGGAAGGTCTTCGGCTTCGGACTCTTCGGAGCATTGATTCCCTCGGTGCTTGCCATGATCGGGGCGGGTTGGGTCGTGCGGAGGATTTCGGGCGAGGGGAGCTTTCTTCCGCTCGTGTTTTTTTGCGCGACGATCGCCTCGATGACCTACGGAACGACCGCACAGATGGAGATCTGGATCGTGCTGTTTTACCCTCTTTCTTGGATGCTCTGGCGCGAGCGTCGCGAGAACCTGGCTTGGATTTCGACCGGAGTCATGGCGCTCGTGAAGGGGCCGCTGTATCCGGCGCTTTGGGTGATCTCGGTGTCGGCACAAAAAGGATTTCAAAAACAAACGCGCGAGCTCCTGCGTCCCCGGTTTATCGGGGGGCTTGCTCTCGGGATTTTGATCGGGCTTTCTTGGTATTTTCTCGCGGCCCGAACCCATCTTCAGGCCATGCTCGATCAGTTCCTGCTTCGCGAGAATGTCGGAAAGCTCTCGACCTCGCAGGGGAGTCCCCTTGGCCTTTGGTCCGAATTCCTGGGCACGACGTTTCCGCTCCTGCCGTGGTGGGTGTTTTCGGTGGCGAGCAAGGAGTTCCGCGCGCGGTGGCGCGAGAACCGCGGGTTCTGGCTTGCCTACGGGCTGATTCCTGCGGTTTTCTTCACGCTGTTTCCGTACCGGGTGAATACCTATCTTTACATCCTGACTCCGCTTTTTGTGTGGATGCTCTCGATCCAGCCTCCTTCCGTTCCCCGTGCGCTCCGGCTTCCGGTTCAGTCTCTGGTGGCCATGGTTGCGGGAGTGATGCTTTTCTTGATTCTCCGATTGGTTCTCGGGGCGTGGATCGGAGCCTGGATTTTTGCTCTTTCGGTGGTCGCCTTGGCCATCTGGGTGATTTCAATTTTTCGAATGAATCCCGCGCTCGTGGGACTCGGTGCGCTTTTGCTCGTGACCACGGTCCGGCTGGCCGCGATCGAGATCGGCGAGCGGGACATCCGCGGGCTTCGGGAGTACCGCGCCGCGAATTCCGGTCAGCTCGCTTATTTTCTGGATGGCGAGGACATCTGGCATGAATTCGGGCTCATTTCTTCTGCGCTCGGCGAACCCATCTTGCGCATCCGGGGCCCCGAAGAAAAAGCCAGCTGGCTTGCCGGGGGCAATGCACTGATTCTTTCGAACGAGCAGGAATCGGAGGCCACGGGCCTTTCTTGTACCGAGTGGCGGCGCCTCAAGCGGCGCATGAAGTTCCCGCTTCGGGAGCTGATTTTGCAAGGACTTTCGATCGAAGACCCCGCGCTTCATCGCGTCTTCCGGCTGTGCCGGACCCCGGGTCCCGCGACTTCGGCGCCGGAATGTGGTAGGCTTCCCTGCACGAGTCAATGAGCGAAATGGAACCGACACAGCGCAAATCCGTCGCGGTCGTGATCACGACCTACAACAATCCGAAGAGCCTTGAGCTTTGTTTGCTCTCGTTTGTGCGGCAAACCCACCGCGATTTTGTGATTCACATCGCCGATGACGGTTCGGGCGACGAGACCCGCGATTTGATTCTGCGACTGAAGCGCGAGCTTCCGATCGAGATCTACCACCATTGGCACCCCGATCAGGGCTACCGCAAAGCGAAGATCAACAACACGGTGTTCGGCCAGATCGACCCCGCACGGTGCAAGGTCACGATCTGCATCGATCACGATGTCATTGTTCATCCTCGCTTTGTCGAAGATCACTACCGCGCCCACGAAACGCGCGGGTTTGCTCCGCTCCTCTTCATGGGACGACGGATCGATCTCGGCCCGCGCGTGACCGAATCGATCACGCCGGACGAGGTGTTCCGGTTCCAGAATGGAATGTCACTCCCGCTTTTTTGCTCCGGTCTTCGGGGCGAGACGAGGAACATCCTTCGGGCGGTGCGCCTCGAGGGGCCCCGCTGGCTGTTGCGGCTCATGAAGCGCGATCGGGTGCATGACCTTCTGGGCTCGAATTTTTCGATTTCCACACGCACGCTCATCGAGGTGAACGGGTACAACGAGGATTACAAAAGCTACTGGGGCGAGGATGGCGATCTCTTTGTTCGCATCCGGAACCGCGGGGTCGAGATCGACGGTCTTATCGGCTATGCGATCCAGTGGCATCTGTACCACAAGCGACTCGAAGAAACTCCCGAGCACATCGCAAAGTACCGGGAGCTTCTCGAGAACCTCGATTATGTCGAATGCCCGAACGGCATCCGGAAATCACGATAAGAACAGCATTTCGCGGTACTTCGGAAGCGGCCAGTGGTCGTCCGCGACCATCGTTTCGAGCTGATCGCAGTGGGTGCGGAGGGATTCCATCGCGGGCTTCAGTTCGGCCGCGATCTTCGCGGCTTTTTCTTCTTCGCTTCCCAGTGCGTGAATCTGCGAGATCAGCCGTTCGAGCCGCTTCAGTTCGCCCTGGGCCGAACCGAGCGTCTGGTATAGCCGCGTGAGGACCTCGGCGTGCGGGGCCTGAAGGCCCGCCGATTTCGCGGCCGCGACTCCTTCGGCGATGATGGTCGAGTACTGGAAGGCCGCCGGCAGGATCTGGGTTTCGACCATGGTCTGCATGGTCTCGCCCTCGATCAGGACCTTCTTGTTGTAGATCTCGATCCGCACATGGAAGCGCGAGCGGATCTCGTCTTCTGAAAACACCTTGAGCCCGGTCAGGAGCTTCACCGATTCGGCGCTCACGATCTGATGGAGCGCCTCGGGCGTGGTCTTCAGGTGCGGAAGCCCGCGTTTCGCCGCCTCGCGGACCCATTCTTCGGAGTAGCCGTTTCCTTCGAACCGGACTGCTTTCGTTTCGCGGATCGCATCTTTCACTACGGCAAAGATCGCCTCTTCGGTCGATTTCGCGGTTTTGAGCTTCTGGGCCAGGTCTTCGGCAATGGCGTCGATTCCGTCCGAAACCGCGCAATTCAACAGGGTCACGGGGAGGGAGCACGAGGCCGATGCGCCGACCGCGCGGAATTCGAATTTGTTCCCCGTGAACGCGAACGGTGAGGTTCGGTTCCGGTCGGTGTTGTCTTTCATCACGGTGGGCAATCGACTGACCCCGAGGCGAATCACCGCTTCGGCGTAGTTCAGGTCCTTGTGCGTGTCTTTCTCGATCTCGTTCAGCATGTTGTCGAGCATGTTGCCGAGGAACACCGAGATGATCGCCGGAGGGGCCTCGTTCGCGCCCAGCCGGTGGTCGTTCCCGCTCGAGGCGATCGATGCGCGGAGAAGCCCGGCATGTTTGTGCACGCCCTTCAGTGTTGCCATCAAGAACAGCAAAAACCGCAGATTCTGATGCGGGGTTTTTCCCGGGTCCAGCAGGTTGATCCCCTCGACCTCGGCACTCCCGCTCGTGACCGACATCGACCAGTTGTTGTGCTTGCCGCTTCCGTTCACGCCTTTGAAGGGCTTTTCGTGCAACAGGAGCTCGAAGTCGTGCTTGCGGGCGATGCGCTTCAGCACCTCCATCGTGAGGTGATTGTGGTCGATGGCCACGTTCGCTTCTTCGAAGATCGGAGCGGTCTCGAACTGCATCGGCGCCACCTCGTTGTGGCGGGTTTTGGTCGGAACGCCGAGCTTGAAGAGTTCGGTTTCGGCCTCGCCCATGAAGGCCAGTACGCGGGGCGGGATGCTCCCGAAGTAGTGGTCCTCGAGCTGTTGCCCTTTCGGCGGATGCGCTCCCACCAGCGTCCGGCCCGACATGATCAGATCGGGTCGCAAGGTATAGAACGCGCGATCGATCAAGAAATATTCCTGCTCGGGCCCGAGGGTCGCGGTCACCGAGCGCGCCTCATCGCCGATCAGGCGCAGGAGCTTGCATGCGCTCTCGGAGAGTGCCTCGTTGCTGCGAAGCACGCCGGTTTTTTCGTCGAGGGCATCGCCATGGTAGCTGATGAACACCGAGGGGATGCACAGGGTGCGGGAAGAGCCGATTTCGGCGATGAAAATGGGCGAGGTGGGATCCCAAGCGGCATAGCCGCGCGCTTCGAAGGTGGTGCGCATTCCGCCCGAGGGAAAGCTCGAGGCATCGGGCTCGCTCTGGATGAGCTGTGCGCCCGAGAACCGCTCGAGCGCGGATCCGGTCGAATCGAGGGTAAGAAATGTGTCGTGCTTTTCGGCCGTGGTGCCGGTTTGCGGCTGGAACCAGTGGCAGTAATGGGTCACGCCGTTTTCGAGGGCCCACTCTTTCATCGCGTGGGCGAGCGCATTGGCCACTTCGAGGTCGAGCTTTTTGCCCGAATGGGTGGCCAGGATGAAGCGCTTGTAAATGTCGTTCGGGAGCTTTTGCTTCATCTCTTTCAGGTTGAAGGTGGCCGATCCGAAGTAGTCCGAGATCTTCATTTGATTCCCGTTCTCGTCCCGGGGCGGATCCACCCGAAGCGGTTTGCGGGCAGAAACGGTTTGCATTGCCTGATAACGGGGATGGGATCCGGAATGGTTCATGGGTGCCTCCTGAGCGACAAGCGCATCGTTCCATTTCCCGGCCCGAAATTCAATATCGTCCCGTGCACGAAAGCCGGTTGAATTCTGACCGGAATCAGTAAATCCGGAAAACCGAAAACTGCGATTCGAGGCCCCCGTTGTGAAGGGCCCATTTTTTGTCGGGCTTCAGTCCGATTTTGTGGAGCAGTTGCTTTTCGGAGGTGATCACCCCGGCGGACCAGCCCTGAAACTTGTGCTTCAGGGTCGAGCCCATGGCCTGATACACGGGGCCCAGGGTTTCGAGCTCGTTCAGGCGCACGCCGTAGGGAGGGTTCGTGACGATCAGGCCTTTCGGTGCGAAGGCGGTCGAGTCCTCGAATCGTTCGATCCGGAGCCGGACCAGCCCTTCGAAGCCTGCATTCTTCAGGTTTTCACGGCAAACCGAAACCGCTTCGGAGTTCGCATCCCCGCCGACCATGATCGGGAGTTTGGAGGCCTCGAGCACCCGTTCTGCCGAAACCCGATCGAACACGGTCTGGAAGAGCTCGGGATCATGCCCGAGCCAGGCAAAAAACCCGAACCGTCTGCGATAGAGTCCGGGCGCCGTGCGGGTTGCGATCATCGCCGCCTCGGTGAGCAGGGTGCCCGAGCCGCAAAACGGATCGAGAAACACAAAGCCCTCGTTGCAGAAGTATTGCCAGCCCGAAAGCAGCAACAACCCTGCCGCGAGGTTTTCTTTCATCGGGGCTTCGAGGGTCTTCGCGCGATACCCGCGCTCATGAAGACTCGGGCCCGAAAGATCGAGATACACCTTCAGGATCTGATCATGAAGGTGGAGCCGGATCGTGATGTCGGGATCATCGCGGCGGACATTCGGTCTTGCGAGCCCCCGATCACGAAAGCAATCGACGATGGCGTCCTTGGCCTTGAGGGCCCAGAACTGGTGGTTCACTGGAATTCTTCGCTCTTTGGTCTCGCTTGCAGTCAGATACACCGCGAAGGTCGAATCGGGCGAAAACACCTTGGTCCAGTCGACCTCACGGATGGCCGAGTACAGCTCCTCGGGCTTGAAGATTTTTTTGAATCGCGCAAGCTGGAGCAGAACCCGCGAGGCGGTTCTGAGCTTCAAATTCGCCAAATAGGCAGTCTCGAGTGTTCCTTCGAATTCGACGCCTCCCGGATAGGTCGCGGTGATGGTGGCCGGAAGGCCTTCGACTTCTTTGCCGAGCACGCCGTCGAGGCCGCCCGGACAGATTGCAAAAAACGCGAGTTTGCTCATTTGGTCTCCGGTGTGGCGACAGGGGTGGGAGAGGGACTCGGACCCTTGGAGGAGCGGGTTTCGGAGGGATCGGGAATCGAGTACAGCGGCACAGGAGGTTTTTTCACCCCGCATGCGGTCAGAGTCAGAGTCAGGATCAAAAGAATTCGATTCATGAGGTTACCATTTGACCGCAAGACCGAGCGCCATCCGGTCGATTCCGAGGTCGGCGCGAACATACCATTGCGGGCCGATTTGATAAAGAACTCCCAGTCCCGCTGTCGGTTGGAATCCCGAAAGTGCCGATTCCCCGATCGTGTTTCCTGCCGTGGAAGAGATCATCCAGTTATATTGGGCTCCGAGGTACCCGAGGACTGCGAAATCGGAATTGAGCTGGACGGAGTACAGGATCTCCGAGCGGATAGGGAGCACGTCATAGCTGTCGAACAGCCCCGTCAGGTTCATGAAGGAGTAATAGCCGGCGCCGAATTCGATCGAAAAAGAATCCTCGGGCCCCTGTCCCCGGAACCAGACGCCCTGATCGACCACTGTATTGAAGTAGGCGGTGAATCCGTTCGCGGTGTTTCCGGGCCACTGAAAATTCGACATGTTCCGGAAGCTTCCGACCGAAACCCCGAGCGTTCGGGGATAGCGAATCAGTGATTCCTTTTCTTCGATGGCAGGAGTGGGTGTCCTGAACTGTTCTTCTTCGGGTTCAGGCGGAATCGATGCGTCCAGCTCTTCGTCATAGGCATCCACCGGAGATTCCTTCGGTGTCTCCTCGGGTGTTGGCGCAGGCGAGGCCTCTGGCTCGGGAGCGGGCGTAGCTTCTGGTTCGGGCGTCGGAGTTGCTTCGGGCTCAGGAGTCGGAGTCGCTTCGGGCTCAGGAGTCGGAGTTGCCACCGGTTCGGCAGTGGGTGGCGGTGCCGCATCGGGGGGCGGGGGAGATGCCCCGTTCGGGGGGGCGGGCACGAGTTCGGCGAGTTTTTCAGCTCCCCGGTAGGATTGATTCAGTTGCAGGCTTCCTTCGGACTCGTATCGACGGACCCGCTTGGCGATCATTTCTTGTTTGGAGCCATCGGTTTGAAGAACCCGGAATGCCATGACGGGTTTCTGGTCGGCCTTCACGAGCACGATCGAGCCGGTTTTTGGTGGTTCTTCCTGCACTTTGAAGCGATATATGCGACCAGAACGGCTGATCTCGAGCGGGGTCAGGTCGAAGGATCGGGCCTCAATCCCAGGAAGCGGATCGCCCGGAGTGGCCGCTCCCGAGCAGGTGAGGAGCAACGCCAGCAGAAGGACTGAAAACAGCCTTTGACGAACCGAGTGGTTTGTCTTCACACTACCTTCGATTGTACTCGATGAAGATCAAAGCTTCCATTTCTTTGCTGATTTTTGCCCTCTGGCCCTGGGGTCTACCTCGAGCCGTGCCTCTTGCTCCGCCGAAGAGTCAAACGATTGAACAGGATCTTCTTCTTGCCCGTTCGCATCTTCAACAAGAACGACGCGCGGATGCGCAAAAACTTCTCTCGGCACTTTTTGCCCACCGAAGGGATGAGCGAGTGAGCAGGCTTCTGGCCCATGCCGGAACCCTGTTCTTTCGTCAGGAGACTTCCGACCTTTATCAGGACGGACTCCGGCTTCTAATCGAGAGGAAGCTTCCCGAGGCACGGGAGCGGTTCGAGCAGGCGTTGAGCCGGGAGCCCGGACAGGTTCTGGTCATCACCAGACTGGTCCAACTCGATTTGCTGCAACAGCGCTGGGATTCAGCCGCCGCGCGGATCCGCGAGGTTCTTCCTTTTGCCCCCCAGTCCCAGGAACTCCGGTATTTTGCAATCCGGGTTCTTGCCGAGCTCGAGGAGCCGGGGCGCGAAACGCAAGCGGTAAGGGGCCTGCCTCCGGTCCGGCGGCCGTTTCCGGCAGAAGAGGTGCCCTTTGTTTTTGTGCTGGAATACCTGAAAAAAGCAGGAAAAACCGACGAGATCCGCGCAGCGCTCCGCGAGTTCCTGCCCTCCCGTCCGGAATGGATCCATGCCCGGGTGTGGGCCATGCTGAACGCGGGACTCGGTGCATCGGCAAACAAGACCCTGAAAAACGAAATCGACCGCGGGTTGAAGAACCGCGATCGATTCGAAAAAATTCTCGAAAAAACGATGAAGCGAACCCAGTATCACTGGATCGGCCACTTCTCGTATGAGGGCCTAGTGAATCAGGTCCGATGAAGGCGGGCGCGGGCCATTGACGCGGATCGAGCTGTTTTCCTTCTCGAAAATCTCTTGGCAATCGAGGCAAAGGGTCGCATCCGGCCGGACGCGCAGGCGCTTCACCGGAATGTCGGCATCGCACTCGAGGCACACCCCGAAGGTTCCGGTCTCGATGCGCTGGAGGCAGAGTTCGATCCGCGAGAGTTCGGTCTTCCAGTGCGCGCTCATGCGCTCGCGCGTGAACCATTCGCCCTCGATGTCGGACCGGTCGATCACGTCTTTCATGCTCGACTCGTCTTCGGCGGGGTTCTGGTTGTTTTGCTGTTGAAGGTTCAGAATCATCTTTTTCTTTGCAAGAAGCTCGTTCTTCAACTGGGATACGGTTTTGGGGTTCATGAAATCTCCATGGGAATTCAGAAGGCGCGAGCGTACGGGAATCGAAGGGCGAAGTCAACGAATCTCGCAAAAAACCTCGAAAAAACCGCTGAAAATTGCAAAAAAAGACTGCCGAAAAAACTCCGGTTTTCAATCAAAGGGCATGACCCGCGCTTGATGCTGGACAAAGACGATTCGCGGGCCTACCCTCCCTTCAAGAAAAAAGGAAGGGAACATCGTGGGGAGCCAAAAGATCTTCATCGCAGTCGCTGGAAACATCGGAACCGGAAAAACCACGCTCACCCGCATGTTGGCCGATCGCTTCAAGTGGGATGCCCACTTCGAGTCCGTCACCGACAATCCCTACTTGTCGGATTTTTATTCCGACATGAAACGCTGGAGCTTTCCGCTCCAGATTTATTTCATGACCCACCGGGTGCGTGCGCATCAGCGGATCACCGAGGGACTGGCATCGGCCATTCAAGACCGGACGATTTACGAAGATGCGAACATTTTCGCCCGGAACCTCTATGAGCAAAAACTCATGGAGGAGCGCGATTACCGCAATTATCTCGAAGTGTACCATGTGGTCACGGGCGCGTTGCCGCCTCCGATGCTGATGATTTATCTGCGGAAGTCCTTGCCCCGCCTTCAGGAGCAAATCCGGAAACGGGGCCGTGACTACGAGCTCGACATGCCGACCGAGTATCTTTCGAACTTGAACCGCTACTATGACGAGTGGATCGAAAGTTATCAGAACGGCAAAAAGCTCGTGATCGAAAGCGACGGGCTCGATTTTGTCGAGCGGCCCGCCGACTTCGACTTGATCTGCCGCAAGGTCATTGACTCGTTGGACCAGCAGGATTTGTTCCTCTAGGGCGAACGCCAATTTTTTTTTCTCAAGAAAGCTCGGGCTTCTTCCGATGAACCGGATGGAGGCCATAAAATGAGCTGCTTAAAAAAATCGAGCCTGGCGCGGCCATGGGTTGCGTTGGCGATGTTTTTGTTGATTCAGGGTTGTTCCTCCTCTCAGGTTGAGGAGTCTGCCGATCCTTCGGCCGAAGCACCGGCCGAGGAGGCCGCGATCGAAGGTTCCGGAGAAGCCGCGACCGATGCAGTTCCTCCGGCAGATCCAGCATCCGATCCGGCGGCCCAGGAACCCGCTCCAGATGCTTTGGCCGCCAGCGAAGTGCCGCCCCCTCCACCGCCAGAAGAGACCCCCGCGGAAGCGCCAGTGGAAGTTGCCCAACCCGAGACTCCGATCGAAGAGGCTGCTCCGGTTGCGGATGCCGCTCCTGCGGCTCCGGTTTCGGGCGAGTTGACCTCGTATCGTGTGCGGCGCGGCGATACTCTGATGAAGATTTCTTTCGAGAAGTTCGGCGATGTGTATCGCTGGAGGGAGATTCTCGACGCAAACCAAGACAAGCTTCGAGGCGCCTCGGAACTCACCCCTGGAACCGAGCTTTTGCTCCCTGGTGTGGAGATGGTCACCATCGTCCGGAATGGAGAAGAGTACCTGATCAAAAAAGGCGACACTTTGGGTCTGATCTCGAACGAAGTCTACGGAACCCCTGCTAAGTGGAAGAAGCTCTGGAAGAACAACCGTCAACTGATCAAGAACCCGAACCGGATCTACGCCGGATTCAGCCTCTACTACATTCCCGAGGCGCGAATTTCGGGCGAGGAGCAAGGAGAAGATTCATCCGCTTCTGTGCAATCGCTCCCATTTAAGGGATCGGAGCCGCCTGCGGAGTCCGCCCGAGCGCCCGCATCGACGAAATAATTCCTCTTGGATTCAAGGGTGGAACCTTGTTAGCCTTGACCCACCTATGCAGAATCTCAAGGATCGTAACTTCAATCCGGATACCGTTCCGGGCGAATACAACGTGGTTGAACTGTGGGCGAAGTTCCGCGCCGAGCGACTCAAAGCCGGCGTTCTTGCCGGCATCTTTGCCGGCGTCATGATGCAGATTTTCGGAATGGTGTACTGCCTGGTCAAAGGGCAGGACATCACCAAACCCATGCGGATTTCGGCCCTTCCCATTTTGGGGAATGCAGCCCTCCAGTTCGGCAATTCCAGCGGCATTGTGGTCGGCCTGATCATGTTCTTTCTCCTCGCGGTGGTTCTGGGAACAACCTACGCCCATTTCACCGGAACGAACCACAAGTGGAACCGCTTCGGCGTCGGCCTGACTTGGGGTGCGTATTCGTGGATTTTCATCACTTGTCTGTTCTCGCCGGCGTTCCGCGCTTATGAAGAGGCGCAGATCCCCCGCGCGCCGATGTTTTTTGCCTGGCTCGTGTTCGGGATCTCGCTCATGAGCGTCGCCTGGTTCGACAAGAAGGGCCCTGCCCGCTGATCCGGGCCGGGGTGTTCCAGCATGCATTCGAAAAAAAAAGTAGTTTGTGTTCTCCCGGCCTACAACGCGCAAAAAACGCTCGAGAGGACGCTCTCTGCCGTTCCTGCGGGTGTGGTCGATCTGTTCATTCTGGTCGATGATTGCTCGCGGGACGAAACCATCCGCGAGGCGGAGCGGCTCTCCGGGCGATTCCCCCTTCGTGTCGTGGCCCATCAGATCAATCGTGGATACGGCGGGAATCAAAAAACCTGCTATCGCGAGGCCCTGGAGGCCGGTGCGGACATCGTGGTCATGCTCCATCCCGATTACCAGTACGAGCCGAAACTGCTCCCTGCTCTGGTGACACTGGTTTCTTCGGATGTTTACGATGTGGCCTTGGGATCCCGGATTCTCGGGGGGCACGCCCTGAAAGGCGGAATGCCCCTGTACAAATACATTTCGAACCGGTTTTTGACCGGTTTCGAGAATCTCCTGATCGGTCAGAAGCTCTCTGAATACCACACCGGCTACCGTGCATTCTCGAGGAAGGTGCTCGAGACCTTGAACCTCGAATCAAACAGCGATGATTTCGTGTTCGACAACGAGATGCTCGTTCAGGCCCATGTGGCCGGATTTTTGATCGGGGAGATTTCGGTTCCGACGCGTTATTTTGAAGAGGCAAGCTCGATCAGTTTTCGAAGAAGCGTGGTGTATGGTCTCGGGGTGCTCCGTTGCTCCGTCGAGGGACTTTTCGCCCGCCTCAAGATTCGCTTGCATCCCCGGTTTTTGCCGCTCTCTCCAGGGTTAGGGTCAAAATCATCAGGCTGACCCAGAGCAGATAGTAATTCGCGAAACCGAATTTTCCGAACACCACCGAGAACCCGAACGCGATCGACCAGGCTTCCGGGAGGGTACGCAGTCCTGCCCGCCGGGAGTTTCGAATCAGATGCGTCACCGCCAGTCCGAATCCGACCAGGGTCATGATTCCTTGGGCCCGTCCCGAAAACTCTCCGCCCGCAACGGCAATCCACCAAGCAGTGAAGGTTAGGGCATCGAGGCGTACAGCCGCTTCGAGGTGGCTTTTCACCGTCATGTCAAAGAACGCATGAAAATCCCAAAGCAGAAACGGAGCCATCAGGAGCCCGAAGAGGACTGCCGAGAGGAGGGCGACCCGGAAGGCAGGGCCTTTTTTGGGTTCTGACACAAAAAGATAAAGCAGGGCGAAGGCCCCGAACATCCCGCCGAACTGCTTTGCCGATGCTGCAAGAGCAATAGCGAGGGCGCTGATCCACCAGTTCCGGTTCAGCAACCCGAAGATCAGGACAGAGACGCTGAAAGAGAGAATAGGGTCGATCCAGGCCCATTTCAGGCAGAAATTCAAAAAGGGGAGGAACCACCAGACGGTCTTGAGCGACAGGTCCTGGGCGGAGGATTCTGTCTTGGGAAAGAAAAACGGTGCCGCCCACCAAAGTACGGCCAGGATCACTCGGATGTCGCCGAAGAGAAGACGCGACAATCCCTCGAGGTAAAGAGTCGTCGGCCAGTACAAAAAGCCCGGGCGATATCCGCGGCCCCCGCTCAGCTCTTGGGGATAGGGCTGGGTGTACGGGTTCACCCCGCGAAAAAAATGATCCAGTCCCATGTTGTTCGCGATGAATACATCGATTCCGGGGGTGGACTCTGAAGCCAGCGAGGCCAGATAATAAATCATCGCCCCCGCGGCGAGGAGGATCGTTTTCCTCCGGACACTGAGTCCGCGAATCCAGTACGGAGCAAGGGTGAGGGGATAAAAAATCCGGAACAGATGGGGACTGGAGGAGAGGGAGGGGATGCCCGAGCTGATCCCGGGCTTGATGATCATGCACACGAGGTTGATCCAGTGCGAGGATCGGTGGAAAAATCGAAGAGAGCGCTCCGAAGAGGGCTCCGCCCGAAAAACACGGCTCAGGCTCCAGAACAAAAGAAACACGGTGAGAATCGGGATCAAATGCGTATTCAGCAATCCATGGGCGATGTGATTCGTGAGAATCAAGAACTGGGTGAACAGGGGATTCATGATGGGGAGCCTACCATAAGCGATCCTGATTCTCAGATTTCTGCCCGAACCGAAAATAAATCTAGAAACAATTGACTCACCGTGGTATTGCCTTCCGTCTTGATTCTTAATGAGAGGTCATTAGGTTAACTTAGGCGAAGGCCGGAAGTGCGGGAGATGTTCGTGATGAAAATGGTTTTGGTGGCGATGACAGTGTCGATGATGGCGGGTGTGCAGGCGTTTGCCCAGAACATCCCGGCCGAAGAGGTGGGAACCGAGTTCGTTTTTGAGGTCACACGGGCCATTCCGACCCAAGGAAACAAGCAAATCCATTTCATCGACGGGGGTCTCCATTATCAGGGTTCTGTGGTCTCCACCTCCTGCACCATCCACTTCGGAGATGCTGCCGTGGTGCCCGAGTCGATTCCCGCAGGAACCAGGCTCTACCTGACCGAGCAAGGCCGGGTGGTGAACGAGACGAGAACCCGCGAGATCCAATACTCGAATCGCAATGGAACCCCGAACACCTACACCGTTCAGGAACACGAGTCCTACAACCAGTGGAATGTCGTCGGATTCGAAGGCGTGGAACGCATTACCTGCTCCCCCGGCTCCGGACTTTCGTTCAAGAACTGGTTCCGCTTTGACGGATCCCCGAATCTTGGAATTTATTTGAACAACATCCGCTACCAGTTCGGCGGGTTCCTGAGCCTCTTCAAGCACTGCGCGAACTGAGGGGAGCCCTACCCCCGCGCTTTCGTGATGATTCCGGTGGTACTCCGGCCTTCGAGGAAAGGAAGCACTCGGACTTTTCCGCCCCGCCGTTTCACCTCGTCGTAGCCGACGATGCTTCGAACCTCATAATCGCCGCCCTTCACGAGCACGTCGGGCTTCAGCTGCTGAATGATCGAAAGTGGCGTGTCCTCGTCAAACCAGGTCACAAAGCTGACTGACTCGAGCGCTGCGATCACGCGCGCGCGGTCTTCGAGCGGATTGATGGGGCGGGTCGGACCCTTGAGTCTTGAGGTCGAGGCATCGGTGTTCAACGCCACCACCAACAGGTCTCCGAGCTTTTTTGCGCGTTCCAGATACGTCACATGCCCTGCATGGAGGATGTCAAAGCATCCGTTCGTGAACACGACTTTCTTTTTCTTCCGGTTCTTCAACGCAGCGGCGAGTCTCGCCGGGCTCAGGATCTTTGCGCGGATCATGCCTGTTCAGGGCTCTTCAGTTGGAGTTTTCCGAACGCGTCCTGGGGCCGGTAATGAAGCCCGAGCCCGCCCGCAAGAATTCCGAGCAGGAACACGGCGGAGCGCAGGAACAGCGAGCGATGGTTGCGTTGGAACTCGAGGCCGAAAAAGGATTTTCCGAGGGAGTTCTCGAAGAGCACTTCCTGGAGGGCCACGAAGATCCACTGCGAAACCACAAAGAATGCGATGAATTGACCGGCGTTCTCGCGTACGAGTTCGCCATCGAGCTGAAAATCAAAAAAGAAGAGCGCCGCAAGATTCGTCCCGATCCAGAACCCGGCGTGCAGAACGGTGTCGAGCAGGTACGCAAAAAATCGCGTTCTCACGGGGGCTTCGACCGAGACCGGTTCTTTCGTCTTGGCCGCGGCGGGAGTCGGTGTCACGATTCGCGGCTGCTCTTGTTGTTGAAGCTGGCGTGCGGTCTTCATGCCGGAACGGGGCAGGGGCGCGGTGGAGGTCTGAAACCGCGGTCTTCCGGCGGCAACCGCCCCTGTCCCCGTGCCACCGGTCCCTGCGGCAGCGGCCCCCGTGGTGGCGGGAGCGGCTTTCGCCTTGCTCTCGGGCGCATAGGGAAGTCCGTCCGAAAACGGATGGAAACCCATGCCTTCGTGAAGCGGTTTGAACTGGATTTTATTTTTTTCCATGGTGACCTCCGACCAACAGGGAAACCCCGAAGAGTGCCGCGGTTTCTGCTCTCAGAATCAACGAGCCCAGATGTGCTCTCGTTATCGCTTTCTTTCCGGACCCCGTCAAATGCAAAAGCCTGCCGCGCTCGGCGGGACTCAGGCCGCCCTCGGGGCCGATCAAGAGCGACGTTCCGGCCGAAAAAGAGGCGGAATCCATGAGCGAAGCAAGATGCGATTCGCGAGTGCCGTCGCGAGCAAGGGTCTCATCGAGCCAGAACATCGGGGTGGGATCGAGGAGCAGCTGCTCGAACGAGACCGGTTCGGCGATTTCCATCCGGTCGAGGCGTCCGCATTGTTTCAGCGCCTGATCGGCGATTCTCTGCCAGCGTTCCCGAAACGCATCGGCCCCTTTTTTGTGGATCTTCACCACGGTGAATTCCGTTTCGACCGGCACCAAAGAGCGCACTCCGAGTTCGACCGCTTTTTCGATCACCCACTCCATCGCATCGCCCTTCAGAATCGCAAGATGAAGTCGAATCGGAAGCGAACAGCGGGCGGGATCGGTGGCGGGTTCTTCGGTCAGCTCGCCGAATACTTTTTTATCGCGCATCAAGAGGCGCGCATTCGCCCGGAATCCCATTCCGTCCAGAAGCTCGATCTCGTCTCCGGGTCCGAGCCGCATGACCGAAACCAGATGACGTGCCTCGGACTCGGGGATTTCGACGGGTTTGGAGCGGGAGGTCTTGAGGGAATCGCAAAGCGCGCGGCGCATGGATCTAAAATAATTGAAGCGAGGCCAAAAAGCGAAAAGAATCATCGAGCGGGATCTCACGGATGGAATCGAAACGGATGCGCTTGGACAAAAAGAGCCCGTGACGCCAGGTGAACAGGGGGATCACCGGAAGGTCCGGCGAGAGAAAGGGCGCCACCTCGGGCCAAGGGGCGCCCGGGTTTTGGAGCAAGAGGGCGTCGAGCATCGGATTCGAATAGCCGGTGTAGTTGCGCTTTCCTGCGGTGATGAAGTGCTCGCCCACCGGGTCAGCGGCGGAGCGGCGAAGAATGCGCGAGCCGAAGAGCTCGAACTCGCCCGACTGGAGGCGGCTGAAAAAGAGCGAGCTCTCGAGGGGCATGACTTCGACCTGAATGCCGATCTGCCGGAGCGCCTCGCGGGTCAGAAGAGCAAGCTCATTCCCCTCGCGCACCGGAGTGGTGAGGTATCGAAGGCGAAAGCGAATGCCGTCTTCGTCGCGCGGAATTCCGGCCTGATCGAGCATCCGGTTTGCAAGGGCCGGATCGAAACGGGGGAGCGCATGCGGAGGTGTCGGCGGGACCGCATCGACGAACCCGAAGTATTTTTGCGAAGCCCACTCCGAAACCGGAAGGGCCAGCCGGATCGCCTCGCGCACCTCGCGCTTTTGCAAGAGCGGGTGCTTCAGCCGGAAGCCCAAAAAGGAAAGATGGAATCCCTCGGGGCTTGCGAGCGGGGATCCTTCCTCGGCGAAGAGGCGGGTTTTCGAGAGCGAGAGCGTGTCGAAGAGCACATCGGCTTGATTCCGGCGAAATCGCACCCCGCGGGTGAGGTCGTCTTTCACGACCACGAAACGAAGGCGCGGGCGCCCGGGCGAAGGGGGAAGAAGCACGAAGTCCTCGAGATCGGGCGCTTGCGCGGAGGCGGCCGTGTAGCCGAACTCAGTCAGAAGCGGCAGGATCTTTCGCGCCATCACGTCAGGATTTTGACCCGGAACGAGCGTGTTCGGGGGGCGATCGATCAGTATGCGAATCTCGTTTTCGGGGGTATTCTGAAAGAGGAGCGAAACTCCGATGAACACGCCGAAGAACGCAAGAATCATCCCGGTCTTGAAGGTCCTGTTTTTGGTGCTGGTAGGGCTGGTCGCGCTCACTCGCACCACCTTAGCTCAGGAGCAACGCTTTCAAAAGCTCGGGGTGAAGCTCGACCCGTGGGCCGAGACGCAGATCGCGTTCTGGAAGACCGTTTACGCCGGAACCGCGAGCGGTGAATTTCTCATTCATGATTCGATGAATCTCGGGCATGTGTATCGGACGGTTGCGGGTGAGGATTCCGCTCGAAAGGCACGAGTGCAGGTGGCGGGCGATCTGGCCCGGATCGCGAGTCTGGGGCCGGCGCCGATCACGCGCGAGCGCTTGCCTCCCGCGCTTTTGCCTCTGTTTTCGGCGCTCGGAGCGATCGAGGCTCCGTCGGCCTATCGATTTGCCTCGAACTTGGAGCGGATCCGCATCCAAGCCGGACTGAAAGAGCGCGTGGATGCGGCTTTTCGGAACTCGAAGCCCTACTGGAAGCGCATGCGCGAGATTCTCGAAGAGGAGGGGGTGCCGAAAGAGCTTTTGTTGCTGTCGTTTGTCGAGAGCGCCTTTGATCATGAGGCACGATCGCATGCGGGGGCGGCGGGGATCTGGCAGTTCATGCCAAAAACCGCGATGACGGATCTTCGGGTCACCCGCTCGATCGACGAGCGCCATGACCCGCTGAAGTCCACGCGCGCGGCAGGGCGGTTTTTGCGAAGGAATTTTGAGCGATTCCGGAACTGGGGCCTTGCGGTCATGGCGTATCACCACGGCCCGGGCCTCGTCGATCGCGCCATCCGCAAGGTAGGGAGCCGGGATCCCGTTGCGATCATCCGGACCTTCAAGCATCGGGACTTCCGCTTCGCGTCCCGCAATTACCTGTTCGAGTTTCTCGCGATGTGCGATGTCGATTCGGCAAGGGGCTCGATTCTGGAGCCGGGGCACGAGGCGCCCCTTCCCGCGTTCATCACGGTGAGTTTCGAAAAACGCGTGACCATGCGGGAGCTGGCACAGCGATATCGGTTTAACGAGTCGATGACCCGGATGCTGAATCCGCACTTTCGCAGCCCGATCTGGAGCAACCACGAAACCATTCCTCCGCATTATCCGGTTCGACTGGCGGGGATAACGCTTGAGGAGTTCCGCCGCGTTGAGTATCGTGAATGAAACACTTATGTCGATGTACATCATTGGGATCGCCGGAGGCTCCGGGTCCGGCAAAACCACGTTCACCCGAAAAGTCCTGAACCAGGTCAACCACCCGCAGGTGGGGGTCCTTCATCAGGACTCGTATTACCTCCCCCGTCCTCCCACTCACCTGAAGATCAACGACGAACTGAACTTCGATCATCCTGATGCGTTCGACTGGGAGCTCTTCCGCGCCCATCTTGCGATTCTTCGTGAGGGCAAGGGCATCGACTCGCCGGTCTATGATTATGCGAAATCCCGGCGGACACCGAAGACCGAACCGGTGGGGCCCTGCAAAATCCTGATCGTCGAGGGGATTTTCGCGCTGTGGGATGAGGTGATCCGGAGCGCGTTCGATCTCAAGTTTTATCTGCATGTCGAGTCCGACATCCGCTTCATCCGCCGGCTGTTCCGCGACCTGAAGGATCGCGAGCGGACGCTCGATGAGATCATCCGGCAATACTATGATACCGTAAGACCCATGCACCAACTCTATCTGGAACCCACCCGGCAGTATGCGGACATCATCGTCGGAGAAGAAACCGACACCGCGGCCTCGATGCTTGCGGCGATGATCAAACAAAAACTGACCGAGTTCGAATCATGAGGGGCGCGATCCGCATCACTCCGTACGGAGGCCTCGGCGAGATCGGCATGAACTGCATGCTGATCGAGACCGCCACCACCGCGATCCTGATCGACTGCGGGCTCATGTTCTCGGAGCTCGATCATTTCGGGGTCGAGTTCGTGATTCCGAACTTCTCGCATCTTCTGCAAAAAAAAGGCAAGATCCGCGCGATTTTCGCCACCCACGGCCACGAGGACCACATCGGTGCGATCCCCTTCGCCCTGAAGGCCGGCGTGCGCGCGCCCATTTACGCCTCGCACTTCACGAGTCTGATGGTTCGCGAGCGGCTGAAGGAGGCGGGACACGAGAACACCGTTCCTTTGAATGTCATGAACCCGGGCGCTCCGATCACGATCGGCGATCTGACCGTGACCCCGAACACCGTGAACCATTCGATCATCGATGCGATGGCGCTGTTCATCGACACCCCGATCGGCAAGATCATCCACACGGGGGACTTCAAGATCGATCCCTCGCCCCATTTCGGCGATGTGATGGAGTGGGATGCCTTCCGGAAGGCCGGCGAAGACGGGGTTTTGCTGTTGATGTCGGATTCGACGAATGTCGAGCGTGACGAGCATGCGATCCAGGACGAGGCGATCTCGATGCGTCTCGAAGAGGTCCTCCGGACGGCCCGGGGGCTCACGCTGATTTCGATGTTTTCGTCGAACGTCGGGCGGATGGCGAACATCTTTCGCATCGCCTCGCGCATGGGCAAGAAGATCGCCCTCACGGGACGAAGCATGGAGCAAAACGTGCGTCTTGCGATGGAGCACGGAGCGATTTCGATTCCGCGCGAGAGCTTCATTCCGATCCACGAAATCGACCAGTATGACCGGAACCGGGTGCTCGTGCTCTCGACCGGCTGTCAGGGCGAGCCGCGCTCGGCCCTGAACCGCATCGCGCACGACGAGCATGCCCATGTGTCGCTCACGCCCGATGATCTTGTGATTCTGAGCTCCTCGCAGATTCCGGGCAACGATGTCGCGATCAGCAAGCTCATCAACGAGCTGTTCCGGCGCGGGGCCCATGTGTTGTACGACGCGATCGATGATGTGCACACGAGCGGACACGCCACGCGTCCCGAGCTGAAGAAGATGCTCGAGATGGTGAAGCCGAAGTTTTTCGTGCCCGTTCACGGCGAATACCGGCACCTCGTGCATCATGGCGATCTTGCGAAAGAAGCGGGTGTTCGCGAAGAGAACATCTCGGTCATTCAGAACGGCGAGGTCATCGAGATCTCGGACGAGGGCATTCGCATGGTCGAAGAGGTGAGCGAGCTTCGCTTGCTTGTGAACGGCCGCGACGGGGTCGAAGTCACGAAGGATGTGCTTCGGGACCGCAAGCGCTTGGCCGAGACCGGCGTGGTGTTCTGCATGATCGCGCGCGAGAAGGAATCCGGAAAGCTCCTGACGAAGCCCGAGATCCACGCAAAGGGGCTCATCAATGCCTCGTTCGAGACCTGGCTGGTCGATGAGGCCCTGAAGGTCGTCGACGGATTGGTCCAGGCCTACCGGCGGGATCTTCGCCGGGGCGTGGTCGATCCCGACTTCGCCGAGAACATCCGGATCGAACTCCGGCGCTTTTTTGATCGGAATACCGGCAAAAAACCCACGGTGGTGCCGGTGATTCTGGATGTGTAAAGACTCTGGGATTGATCTTTCAGATTTGCTACAGTGCCCCCATGGCATATCAACCGGGCGTCATTGAACCAAAGTGGCAAAAATTCTGGGACGAACACCAGACCTTCAAAACCGAATCCCGTTCCACGAAACCGAAGTACTACGTGCTCGACATGTTTCCGTATCCGTCGAGCAGCGGTCTCCATGTGGGGCATCCCGAGGGTTACACGGCGACCGACATTCTGGCCCGCTACAAACGCGCCCGCGGGTACAATGTCCTGCACCCGATGGGCTGGGATGCCTTCGGGCTTCCGGCCGAGCAGTACGCGATCAAAACCGGGGTCCACCCGGCCGTCACCACGAATCAGGCGATCGACAACTTCCGCCGCCAGCTCAAGATGCTGGGCTTCAGCTACGACTGGAGCCGTGAGATCGCGACCTGCGACCCGAAGTACTATCACTGGACCCAATGGATTTTTTTGAAGCTCTACGAAAAGGGCCTGGCCTACCAGACCGAAGTGCCCGTGAACTGGTGTCCCGAGCTGAAGACCGTTCTCGCGAACGAAGAAGTCGTCGACGGAAAAAGCGAGCGGGGTGGGCATCCGGTGTATCGCATTCCGATGAAGCAGTGGATGCTGAAGATCACCGACTATGCCGAGCGGCTCCTGCAGGGTTTGGACGCGCTCGATTGGCCCGAGGGAACCAAGGAGCTTCAGCGGAACTGGATCGGAAAAAGCACCGGACTTCAGATCCGTTTCGGCATCGAAGGCTCGAAGGATTCGTTCGAGATCTTCACGACCCGGCCTGACACGCTCTGGGGGGTGTCGTACATGGCGCTTGCTCCTGAGCATCCGCTCGTCGAACGAATCACCACTTCCGCCTGTGCCGAAGCGGTGAAAAAATACCGCGAAGAGGCCTCGCAAAAATCAGAGGTCGCCCGGCAGGACGCCTCGAAAGAAAAAACCGGATGCTTCACTGGCGCATTCGCCGTGAACCCCGTGAACGGCGAGAAGGTGCCGGTGTGGATCTCGGACTACGTGCTCATGACCTACGGAACGGGTGCCGTGATGGCGGTACCGGCCCATGACGAGCGCGATTTCGAGTTCGCAAAAAAATTCGATCTGCCCGTGAAGGTCGTCGTCAAGGACACGGCAAAAGAAACTGCGAAGGACGGCACCGAAGGCGCGTGCTTTTCGGGTGAAGGCGAAAGCGTGAACTCGGGCTTCATCACGGGACTCAAGACCGCGGACGCGGTCAAAAAAGTGATCGAATGGGCCGAAAAAGAAGGCTTGGGCAAAGGGGCGGTGAAGTACAAGCTCCGGGACTGGCTGTTCTCGCGCCAGCGCTACTGGGGCGAGCCATTCCCGATCGTAAATGACCAACACGGCGCGATCCGGCCGTTGAACGAAAACGAACTCCCCGTGACGCTTCCGGATGTGAAGAGCTACGAGCCGACCGGCACGGGCGAGAGCCCGCTTGCGGGCATCACCTCCTGGCGCGAGTTCCGGGACCCCGTGACCGGCGAGCTGTATCTGCGCGAGACCGACACCATGCCCGGCTCGGCCGGTTCCTCCTGGTATTTTTTGCGCTACATTGATCCGCACAACGATCGCGCGGCCTGGTCGCCCGAGGCAGAAAAATACTGGATGCCGGTCGATTTGTACTTGGGTGGCGACGAGCATGCGGTCGGGCATCTGCTCTACTCGCGGTTCTGGATGAAGGTCCTGTACGACTGCGGACTCGTTTCGCACGACGAGCCTTTTCAGAAGCTCGTCCATCAGGGGATGATTCTGGGCGAGGACGGCGAGAAAATGTCGAAATCGCGGGGCAATGTGATCAACCCCGATGATGTCGTGAAGGAATACGGCGCCGACACGCTCCGGATTTACGAGATGTTCATGGGGCCGCTCGAAAAAGACAAGCCTTGGTCGACCTCGGCCATCGAGGGGACCTTTCGCTTTTTGAATCGCGCCTACCGGATCTTCTTTGTCGAGGACCGCGCGAACGGCAACGACACCTTGAGGGTGGCGGATCGCCCGATGTCGCCCGAGGATGAAAAGATTTTGCACCAGACGGTGAAAAAGGTGACCGAGGACATCGAAGGCATGCGCTTCAATACGGCGATCTCGACGATGATGGTGTTTGTGAATCATTTCACCCAGCAAGAAACCTCGCCCCGTGCGGCGATGCGGGTGTTCACCCAGTTGCTTGCGCCCTTTGCTCCGCATCTGGCCGAGGAGTTCTGGCAGGTCCTGGGCGAAAAAGAATCGCTCTCGTACACGCCCTGGCCCTCGTATGACCCTGAGCTCGTGAAGGCCGACACGATCACGATCGCGGTACAGGTGCTCGGAAAACTCAGGGGAACGCTCGAAGTCGAACCCGCCACCACGCAGGCCGTGCTCGAAGACATGGCCAAAAAGAACGAGGGTGTCGCGCGATTTTTGGACGGGAAGCAAATCGTGAAGGTGATTTACGTTCCTGGCCGGATTCTGAATTTCGTGGTGAAGTGACCTGATTTTTGCCCGGCAAAGCTTGCCGATCCGGAACTCCGCCGACTCCGCTAAAATAAGAAGTGGAGAGAGGTTCCCCATGAGAGAGTTCGGACCTTTGGAGAGACTTGCCTTGATCGGATCGGTGCTGTTTTGCGTGCTGGGCTCGGTGCTTTTGATCGACGGGAAGAAGCAATACGAGCGCGATCTCGAGCGCTCCGAAACGGTGGACTACCAGTCCACCCGGAACCCGTTCTGAAAGAAAAACCCCGACTCGGTGAGAGTCGGGGCTTCCAGGTTGGATGTTGTTTCGTAAATGCTGTTTTGACGGCCAACGCTAAAGTTGAAATCGGACAAAAAAATGGCTCAGGAGGAGGGATTCGAACCCCCGACCAATCGGTTAACAGCCGATTGCTCTACCACTGAGCTACTCCTGAATCGTATAGATTTGAGTAACGAAAAAAGATTTCGTTGTCTATACTATTTTTGATGCCTGAAAATGCCGGTTTTTCCATGATTTTGCGCCGAATGGCCGTCCCGGTTCCGCTCTTGCTCGCGGTTTTGATGGGGAGCCCCCGGGGGGCACTCGCAAAGCCGGTTCCTCTTGCGAGCCTCTTCGCCGAACCGGCTCCGCCCGATAAATCCAAAAAAAAGAAAAAGAAAAAACCGCCGGCGCCGAAGCTCCCCGAGGAGTACCGCATCTTTGCGCGGGCCCGCGAGGCGTTCGAAAAAAAGTCCGATCCGGGTGCTCTTGAGTCCGCGCAGCGGGAGCTTTTGCTTGCTCCGCTCCATGCACGGAACAAGGCCATCGAGAAGGATTTCGAAGAGCTGTTCTTCGCCCTCGAGATCAAAAAAGGAATCGCCCATGAAAAGCGGAAGAACCGCGAGAAAGCGCTCGAGAGCTTCGAGGCGGGACTCGGGGGGCTCGGTACTTTCAAGTGGGTCCACTACTGGCGCGAGGAGGCCTCGTCGGCGCTTGTTCGCATTTGCGGGGCAAAGAAATTCCCGCGCGTCCCCGCCTGCCTCGCCCTTGCCCGGCGGGTGACCGATGCCTTTCCGAAGGCTGCGAACGAGACCAAATCCCTTCGTGCCTTGAGCCTTCCCGAACCCGTCGCCCAGCCTGACTTCGGCGGGGAGCGCTTGACCATCGGCTACAGCGAAAAGAAGGAGCGCGATGAAGAGGCGTTCCAAGAAGCACTCGATCATTACCTGAAAGGCCGGGAGAGTGATTTTTTGAAAGCCGGGCGCGCATTTCTGAGTGACTTTCCGCGATCTTCCCTCCGGTTCCGGACGATGTTCCTGCTCGGAGAAACGCTTCTGGGCGGGTCCAATCGCAAGGAGGCCGAGGGGTATTACCGCTCCATCATCGAGCAATCCCCGCTCAGTTACTATTCGATCGTCTCGGCCGAACGGCTCGATGTGGATCTCAGGACCAAGCTCTCCGCGGAGCCTCTGGTGATCGACCCCGAGGTGCAGGTGCTGGCGCCCGCCGACTCCGCCGCGCTCGAGCGTGCGCTCGTGCTCCAGAAGCTCGGAAAGACCGAAGAGCTCGGGATCGAGCTCGACGGGTTCTCGAAGCCCAAGGCCTATTCGAATGATGTGATTTTGTACCTGATGAAGATCGCAACCGAGGGACGCCAGCATCTGGTCGCTTTCCGGCTCGCAAACGAGCTCATCCAGCGGCGGTTTTCGCGCATGGCAAGCCGGGAGATGCTCGATTTGCTGTTCCCCGATGCCTTCGAGGCCGAAATCGCGGCCGAAGCGACGACCGCCGGACAGGACCCGATCCTGATTGCAAGCCTGATCAAGCAGGAGTCGGGATTCCGCGACTCCGCCCTTTCTTCTTCGGGCGCGATGGGGCTCATGCAGCTCATGCCCTTTACCGCGATCGATGTGCGCAAGGAGCTGAAGCTCCATGAGCTTCGCGATCCGAAGACGAACATCGCGCTCGGGGTGAAGTACTTTCAGGGGCTTATGTCGATGTACAACGGGAACCCGGTGTTCTCGCTTGCCGCGTACAATGCGGGCCCGCATCGGGTGATGAAATGGCGCAAAGAGGCGGGAATCCGCTGGGGTATGCTCGACTGGATCGAGGCGATCCCGTTCAAGGAGACGCGCGAGTATGTGACCTCGATTCTGCGGAACCGCTATTGGTATCAGGTCAAGAAGGGGCTCCCGGTGGCGAGGATCACGGACTTAAAGGGATTGACCGTGCTTCCGCCCCTCGATAAAAACTGATCGATAAAAACCGAAACGAAAGGTCGTTGGATCATGTCGATGAATCGAATCCGTGAATGGGTGTTGTTGTCCGGAACCTCGAATCCCGGCCTCTCGGCCAGAATCGCCGAGCGCCTCGGGCGGCCGCTCGGACAAATTGAGATCCGTCGCTTCAGCGATGGCGAGATTTTCGTCGAGGTCGGCGAAAACGTGCGGGGCCGGGCGGTGTATGTAATTCAAAGCACCTGCGCGCCCGCGAACGAAACGCTGATGGAAACGCTCATCATCATCGACGCCTTGAAGCGCGCGAGCGCGAAAGAGATCAACCTCGTGATTCCGTACTACGGCTATTCGAGGCAGGATCGCAAGGTCTCGCCCCGCACGCCGATCAGCGCCAAGCTCACGGCCGATCTTCTGACCGTGGCCGGAGCCTCGAGGGTCCTCTCGGTCGATCTTCATGCGGGGCAGATTCAGGGGTTCTTCAACATTCCCTTCGACAATCTCTTCGCCATGCCCGTGATGGAGCGCCACTTGCGCGAGATCATTCCCGCCATCGAGCAGACCGCCGGGGCGGGAATTGTCGTCGTGAGCCCGGACGCGGGCGGAGTCGAGCGGGCGCGTTCGCTTGCCAAGCGGATCAACGCAGGAGTCGCGATCATCGACAAGCGCCGGACCGGGCCCAATGTGGCGAAGGCCATGAACATCATCGGAGACGTGAGCAATCGCATCGCGATCATTCTGGACGACATGATCGACACGGCAGGCACGCTCACCGAATGCGCGAATGCGGTACTCGATCACGGCGCTTCGGAGGTGTACGCGGCCGCAACCCATGGCGTGCTCTCGGGACCTGCGATCGAACGCATCCGTTCTTCGCGGATCCGGCAGGTGATTGTCACCGACACCATCCCGCTCGGAAGCGAGGGCGTCGCTTGCGGGAAGATCACGCAGGTCTCGGTGTCGCATCTTTTGGCCGAGGCCATTTACCGCATCCACCATTACGATTCGGTCAGCTCGCTCTTTACCTGAAAGCCCCACACCATGAAGCTCATTGTCGGTCTCGGAAACCCCGGCCCCCGTTACGAAACCACCCGCCACAACATCGGGTTCTTGTGTGTCGATGACCTGATCGACCGCTGGGGCGCGCGCGGGCCGGTCATCAAGAACCAGGCCGAAGTGTACCAGTGCGAGGTGGCGGGAGTGCAGGTCCTGCTCGTGAAGCCCCAGACCTTCATGAACCTCTCGGGTCGCTCGGTGTCGCCGTTTTTTTCGTTCTACAAGTGTTCGCCCGACGATCTGATCGTGATCCACGACGAGCTCGACATCCTGCCGGGCGAGATCCGCTTCAAGACCGGCGGGAGCGCCGGAGGCCACAACGGGCTCAAGTCGATCGACGAGTGCCTCGGGGCGGGAAATCTGCAATACCATCGGGTGCGTCTGGGCATCGGCCACCCTCGGAACTTCAATCTTCGGATGGACGTGGCCGATTATGTGCTGGGTCGGATTCCCGACGGGGAGCTTCCGGACCTGCCGGATCTGTTCGAGAAGGCCGAAGCCGGAATTCGCCTGATTTTTCAGGGCAAAATAGGCGAAGCCATGAACAAATTCCATGGACGGCCCAAGGCCTCTCGGGATAAATAAACCCTCCTATGAGCTTACAGTGTGGAATCGTCGGACTCCCGAACGTCGGGAAAAGCACCATCTTCAATGCGCTTACGAGCGCCAAGGCCGAGGCGGCCAACTATCCCTTTTGCACGATCGAGCCGAACACCGGCATCGTGAAGGTGCCCGATCCGCGTCTCGAAGAGATCTCGCGGCACATTCCCCCGCAGAAGCTGATTCCGGCCATCATGACCTTCGTTGATATCGCAGGTCTGGTCCGGGGGGCTTCGAAGGGCGAAGGGCTCGGGAACCAGTTCCTGGGTCACATCCGCGAGACCGATGCGATCGCCCACGTGGTGCGGTGCTTTCAGGATCCGAACATCGTGCACGTCGAGGGTTCGATCGATCCCATCCGCGACATCGAAACGATCGACACCGAGCTCGTGCTCTGCGACCTCGAGGCGGTGATCAAGAAGATCACAAGCCAGCAAAAGCAGGCCCGCACCGGCGATAAAAAGGCCGCCGCTCTCGTCAATGTGCTCGAGCGGATCCGCCCCCTGCTCGATCAGGGCAAGACCGTCCGCGCCTGCGGACTCAGCGACGAAGAAAAAGAAATCGTGAAAGACATGCACTTTCTTACGATCAAGCCCGTCATGTACATCGCGAACGTGGACGAGGCTTCGCTCGCGGACCCGTTCGCAAACGAGTTCGTCAAGAAGGTCGCCGAGCATGCCAAAAAAGAAGGCGCGCCCGTTGTGCCCATTTGTGGAAAAATCGAATCCGAGATCGCCGAGCTCGGAGACGAAGACAAGAAGTCCTTTCTTTCGGACCTCGGAATGGAAGAGCCGGGTCTGAACCGCGTGATCCGCGCGGGATATGATCTTCTCGGGCTTCAGACCTACTTCACCGCGGGCGAGATGGAAGTGCGCGCTTGGACGATTCAAAAGGGCTGGAAAGCGCCGCAAGCCGCCGGCGTCATCCACTCCGACTTTGAGCGCGGATTCATCCGCGCCGAGGTGTTTCACTACAATGACCTCGTGAAGCTCCAGTCCGAGGCGAAGATCCGCGATGCGGGCCTGCTCCGGGTCGAAGGAAAAGAATATGTCGTTCAAGACGGCGACATCATGCACTTCCGCTTCAACGTGTAGGGAGACCGTCATGCGCGCGCTGATTCTGATTCTGTTCGTGTTTTCGGGAGTCTCGAATGCCTCTGAGGGGACTGCTGCTGAGCGAAGCGTCACTGTGAGCGGCGAATGCGCGCTTGAGGTCGATCCCGATCGCGGGAGCGTGATTCTGGTGGCCGAGCACCAGGACAAAGACGCCAAGGCCGCCATCCGCACCGCCACCGCCCAACACGAGAAGCTGAAAGCCGCCCTCAAAAAATCAAAGCTGAAGGACCTGGAGCTTTCGAGCGTGGAATACACCGTGCAGGAAGTGACCGAGTGGGAGAACAACCGCGCGGTCAAAAAGGGCTTCCAGTGTCGGCTCGGACTCCGGGTCGCGACGCCCGAGATCCCCGCCCTGGGCGAAGTGCTCTCGATCGCCGATGATTCCGGAATCCGGAACACGCACTCGCTACAGACCTACCTTTCGGACGCGAAGCTTCTCGAAGAAAAAAAGCGCTGTCTTGCCCTTGCGGCCGGGAATGCACGCGAGAAGGCCCAGCATCTGGTGAAGAGCCTCGGCGCCTCTTTGGGGCCGGTTCAGAGCATTCGTGAGCGGGGTACGGCCGAGTCCCAGCCCGTGCCGATGCCAAGGGTGTTCTCGATGAAGGCCGCAGAAGCGGGGCCCGCGCCCACGATCGAAGGCGGGAAGCAAAGTGTCCGTCATGAGGTCGAAGTGACCTTCTCGATCGAGCGTTAAGGCGATTCGGGGGAATCTTCGGAAGATTCGGGATTCAGGCTCCGGCTCACGCCCACCATCGCCCCGAGCAGGATCGCCATCGCGAAAATCTGCACACCCGAGAGAGGTGCTTCGAGGTAACGCGAATTCACCCAAACGGCCGTGAGCGGGAACGAAAGCTCGAGCAGGGTAGCGGTCGAGGCGGGGACCCGTCGAAGGCCCCGGTAATACAGAATCATCGCAATGAAGCCCGGAACGAGCGCCATGAACCCGAGCGAGGTGATGACCTCGACATTCGTGGCGGCGAAGGGGATTTCGATTTTGGACTGGCCGTGGCGCGAGGTGATCACCATCATGGCGGCCAGGCCCCAGACAAACCGCCAGAACGAGAGCACGTTTTCGTCTGTCTTGCGGAGCACGATTTTTCCGACCACGGTCGAGACCGCCCAGAGAAAGGCCGCAAGGAATGCGAGCACTGCTCCGACATTGGCGTGATTCGCAATCATGCCGGGTTGGATTCCTTCGGGAAAGCTCAGCAAAAACGCGGCAGAAACGGCAATCGCACCCCAAACGAGGAATGAGGCCGTGATCTTCTCTCCCAAAAACAAGGCCGAGAGCAAGATCACCAGAACCGGCTGGATCTTCTGGATCAGAATCGTCACACTCGGATTCGTGTAGCGAAAACTCTCGGTGAACAGGATCGTCGCCAGGGCCGAACCGAACACGCCGATGAAGCCGGCACCGAGCAGTTGTCTCCACCCGGGAAAGAGCGCCCGTTTGCCCGAGGCGAACAGCACCCAGACGAGAGCCAGAATCGAGGCGAAGATGTGTTCGAAGTACACGATCGTCACCGCGCTCAGGTCTTGCACGAGCGGCAGACGAAAGAGCGCATCGGTGGCCCAGAGGGCGGCTCCTACGAAGACAAAAAGAGCGGGCTGCATGTGTGCATCCAATCCTGGAAGAAGAGCGGGGCTTGCTTGGCGAGGGTTTCGCGAAGCTGGTCTTTTTTGAGCCCCTCGGTGCGGTCAAAAAACTTCGGATCAAACAGCGCGAATTGAATGTTGTTCGGCTGGTAGTTCTTCGCCTCCGATGCGGTCACGTGCGCTAGGAGCGCTCCGAGCGCCGTGTTCGCCGGTGGAGCGCTGTGGGGTAGTCCCTTCAGGCGCTCCAGAATGAAGATCGCGGCCAGCATTCCCGAGGCGGCCGACTCGAGGTATCCTTCGACGCCAGTGATTTGCCCCGCAAGGTAGACACGAGGATGACCCTTCAAAGAGAGGTCCGGGCGAAGCGCCTTCGGGCCGCAGACAAAGGTGTTCCGGTGCATCGAGCCCATGCGCAGGAACTCGGCGTTTTTCAGCGCCGGAATCATCCGGAGCGCCTTGGTTTGCGCCCCGTACTTGAGCCGGGTCTGAAATCCCACGAGGTTATAAGCGGTTTTTGCGCGGTTTTCGGGTCGAAGTTGGACGGCCGCATAGGGGCGGTGCCCGGTCGCAGGATCGGTAAGACCAGTCGGCTTCATGGGGCCATAGCGAAGGGAGTCGCGCCCGGTGGCGGCGATGGCTTCGATCGGCTGACAGCCCTGAAAGTATTTTTCTTTTTCGAAGTTCTTGGTGGGAACCATCTCGCCCGTGAGGAGTGCATCCAAAAACGCGTCGTATTCGTCTTTCGAGAGCGGGCAGTTGATATACGCCTCTTCGCCGCCCTTGTCGTAGCGGTTCGCGGTGAACGCGCGGGTCATATCGATCGTCGAGGCGTCGATGATCGGCGCGATCGCATCGTAAAAATACAAATCCTCGGCACCGGTCGCACCGGCAATCCAGGCGGTGAGCGCATCTGATGTCAGCGGACCTGTTGCGATCAGGGTCACCTCGTTCGATCCCTCGAAGGGCTTCGTGACTTCGCCCGGTTCAAAGCGGATGTTCGGATGATTCCGGATTCGGCCGGTGATCAGCGTCGAGAACACGTCGCGGTCGACCGCAAGCGCTTCTCCCGCAGGAACCTCCGCTTCGGTGGCAGAAGAAAGAATCAGCGATCCCACCAGGCGCATTTCGGCCTTCAGCATTCCGGGGGCCGAGACGGGGTTTTTCGATTTCAGCGAATTCGAACAGACGAGCTCGGCGCACTGTCCGGTTTTGTGGGCAGGGGTTGTGGTCTCGGGTCTCATTTCGTGCAAGACCACCGGAATTCCCCGCTCCGCCAAAAACCAAGCGGCCTCGGAGCCCGCCAGGCCCGCGCCGATAATATGAACCGTTTGCATTCAATCTGAATTAAACTAAAGAGGGTATGGCATCAACCCTAAAGGACCGCATTCGGGAGTTCCTCGATCACGGGATCAATGAAAAAAATTGGTCGCAAGAGACAATCCGCGCCTATGAGTCCGATTTGGCCCAATTCGAGAGGCATTTGCGCGAAAACTCCGGAATCGAGGCGGAGGAGGGGCTGAAGTCGCTGGAATCCTCCCACTTCCGGTCGTTCGCTGCGGCCTTGTTCGAGCGATGCGATGCGGTGAGCGTGGCCCGAAAAATGAGCACGCTTCGCACGTTTTTTCGGTACTTGAAGCGCAAGGGCGTCGTGGGGCGAAGCTGGCTTCCGATGATTCCCTCGCCGAAATCTGCGCAAAAACTCCCGGAATTCCTGAAGATCGAGGAACTGTTCGAGCTCATGCGAGCGCCCGATCGCTCGATCTGGACCGGGCTTCGGGATCGGGCGATCTTTGAAATCCTGTACGGATCGGGACTTCGGGTCGGAGAGCTCGAATCGCTAAGGATGGCATCTTTTGCGCACAAATCGGGCTGGATCCGGGTCTCGGGCAAAGGTGGCAAGGAACGGATGGTACCGATGACCGAGCCCGCACAGGAGGCCCTTCGAGAGTACCTCGGAGCCCGTCCCGCGCCCGCGGACCCGGAGCTCGTGTTCATCGGGTATCGGGGCACGGCGCTCACCTCACGGAGCGTGGCGCGGATTTTGGCCAGAACCATGGTCCGGGCGGCCCTGCTTTCGCCCCAATGGATGGACGAGAAGCGCAAGGTCTCGCCGCATGCGCTTCGTCACAGTTTTGCGACCCATTTGCTCTCGGCCGGGGCCGATTTGCGGAGCATTCAGGAGCTTCTGGGGCACTCCCGGCTCTCCACAACCCAGCGCTATACTCATCTGAATCTGGGCGAGATCCAAGACGCCTATCTCCTTGCGCATCCCCTTTCAAAAAAGTAAAACCTCGGGAGAGCAAGGCAAACCCAGATGGACTTCAACCTCATTGTCGATTTTTTGATCGATTACTATGGACCGATCCCGTATCTCGCGATCTTCGTGATCCTCCTTGCGTGCGGGCTCGGGATTCCCATTCCCGAAGACATCACCCTGATTGCGGGCGGCATCCTGACCTATTACGGCGTTTGCGATGTGTGGCTCATGATCGCGGTGGGGCTCGCGGGGGTTCTGATCGGGGACTCGTTCGTGTACTACCTTGGCCACCATTTCGGCCGCCGGCTCCTGAAGAAATGGCCGTTCCGCCTGTTCATCGACGAGAAAAAAATCGAATCCATCCGGGGCCAGCTGGACAAGCACGGGGCGAAGCTTCTGTTTTCGGCCCGGTTCATGCCCGGTGTCCGCTCGACGGTTTTTTTCGCAACGGGGCTTCTTCATTATCCGTATCGCAAAATGCTGTTTTATGACGGACTGGCCGCGATCCTGAGTGTCCCCGCGATCGTGTACTCGGTGTATCACTTCGGGGATTTCCTCGAGTCGGTGATCAAGTGGATCAAAAAAGTGGAAGGCGGAATCGTCGGGTTGATTGTTCTGGCCCTTCTTTATGCGGCCTACAAGTTCTGGTCCTCCCGTCGTAAAAAGGAGCGGGAAACATGATTCTCCGGATTTTGTGCGCTGTGATTTTGTTTTTGACTGCGGCGTCGGTGATGGCCGACCAGATCGAGGCCGACGTGCCTTCTTTGTGCTCGGGTCTCGACAAGGCGTTCCTGAAGCGGAACTGGGGGAACAGTCCTTGCCGCAAGATCGAGTGGAAGGTTCACTCGAGCTCGGTCGCGGGGCGGCCGCTCATGTATGCCGAGTTCGGCCCGAAAAACGCCGAAAACACCACTCTTGTTTTTTCGATGGTCCACGGGGACGAGATCACGCCGCTCTATTTGGGCTTTGCGCTCGCCCGTTGGGCCGAGACCAACATGAAGTCGTTTCCCGACACGCGGCTGATTCTTGCTCCGCTCGTGAATCCGGACGGATTTTTCGGCTACCCGAAGTCCCGCACGAATGCCCGCGGTGTGGATTGCAACCGGAACTTCGATACCCGCGACTGGAAGAAAAAGGCACTTGCCTCCTGGCGCAAGAACTATCGTTCTGACAAGCGGCGCTTCCCCGGGCACAAGCCCGATTCCGAGCCCGAGACGCTGTTTCAGAAGGCCCTGATCGACCTGACCAAGCCCGACAAGATCATCTCGATCCATTCCCCGCTGAATGTCCTCGATTACGACGGGCCGGATGCGCTGAAGCTCTCGCACTTCAACGAAGAATACATTCAAAAATGCGAGGAGCTTCGCGCGAGCGTGAAAGCGAAGTCGACCGGGTTTTTCCCCGGTTCCCTCGGCAATTATGCCGGCAATGAGCTCGGAATCCCGACGATCACGCTGGAGCTTCCGACTGCGAATCCGAATTTTGCGAAGAAGTACTGGGAGCTGTTCCGGAAAGGGATCGAAACCGTGATCCGGTACCGGATTCCCTCGCGGGAAACCCCATGAAGACGCTCTTTTCGACCCGGGTGGAGCAAAAGCCGTTGGGCCTTCCGAAGTCCCTGCAGTCCGCGCTTCTGAAAACCATCGACAAGCTCCCCGAGTTGGACCGCGCAGGAGCGGAGTGGAGCCGCAAGAATTACCGGAACGGCTACACCTCGTACGGATCTCTCTCGGATCTGCATCTTCAGTTCAGCGTGTTCGAGCGCCTGAAAGAAAAGCTCGATCTCGCGGCCAAAAAATACGCAAACGGGCTCGGAATCCGCTTCCCCCGCGGACGACTGGAGCTCTCTGCCCTTTGGGTGAACATCATGCCGGCGAATTGCTATCACGCCTTCCACATTCATCCGAACTCGATTGTGAGCGGGACCTTTTATGTGAAAGTCCCGAAGGGCGCGGGACCGCTTCGTCTTGAGGATCCGCGCGCCTCGCTGTTCATGGCGTGTCCGCCACGAAAGATCCAAGAGGACCTGATCCCCCGGGCGGGCGAGGTGATTTTGTTCGAAAGCTGGCTCCGGCACGAGGTCCCGCCGCATTCTTGCAAAAAAGAGCGGATCAGCGTGAGCTTCAACTACGATTGGATTCAGTAAGAGTTCAGGGCTTCTTTTTCACAGCCGGCGGAGTCAACGAAGAATTCGGGAGGGGCTTCGCGGGAGTGGCCACCGGTTTCGGTTTTGCGGGCGCTTTTACCGGTGCGGGAGCTTTTGCCGGTGGCGGAGCCTTTACCGGAGCAGGTGACTTCACGGGAGTCGGTTCCGGCTTCGGTTCGATCAAGCGAGGGCTCGGAGGAAGCGGAACGGGTGCAATTTCTTCTTGTCCGAAGAGCGTGTACCGGATTCCCGCGATGATCCTGAGGTCTTGACCCAACGGTCCGCCGATCCTCGAAATATCCAATCCTGCAGTGGCGGAAAGGCCGTTTGAGGAGCCGTGCCGGAGCCCGAGATAAAAATCATTCGGGGCCGTGTTGTTGCTCAGGGGAACCATGTTGATCGAGTTGATCTCGGCAGACATCCCCCATGAGTCATTGAAAGGAAGATATCCTCCAATTCCCGCGATGAACCGGCGCCGAAAGTCGATCGGCGCGTAGTTCGCACTGAAATCATAAATCGAGTTCGGGGCCGAGACGTACCCGAGATTGATGACCATCGTCCATGCCTCGAAAGTCCGCTCGAGCGTTCCGCGAAGGCCAAGATACGGAGTTCCGTCTGACACGAAGGCGCCGCTTCCCCCGGTCGCAAAGCGGACCTCAGGAATCAGGGCCACCGCGGTGTGAGAGCCATCGTTCGTGAGGCGGATTTTTCCCATGAGCTTGATGTCGCCGATGCTGGTTTCGTTCGAGTAGTCGCCGAGAGGTCCTTCGAGTGGGTTTCCCGAGAAGCTCACATAGTGGATGGGGACGCCGAGATAAAGCGCGAAGTTGTTCGCAAGCTTCGCACCTGCGAAGAGGTCTAGGGTCTGCAACGAATCAAGAATGGGAGCGGTGGCGGTCTGGCCCTCGGTGCCCGCCACGAGCGGGTTCGAGACAAAATTGTAGGTTGCGCCGAAATAGTACAAAGCCTTCTTCGGCCACTCCGAGCGGAACCCATCCTCGAGCAGTACGAACCGGTCCGAGGTCGATGGGTTGAATGTCTGAACGTTGATGCTCTTGATTCCCGCAAAAGCGATTCCCGGAAAAAGCAGGGAAACCAAAGCGATCCGGCGAAGAAACAAGGGAAGTCTCATGATTCCAGTAAAACAAAGATCATAAAGGAATGAAACTCAAAAAGGCCTTTGCGGGATGCCTTGAACGGCCAGGGCCCGGTCATAATGGCGGAATGTCCCCGCACCGTCATCGAGTAGACGCCGGCCCGGGCACAAGATCGGCTCATCCGGAAAATCCAGCTCTTCCTCGGGGGTTCCGAGAAGGGCGGTCCCGTCCCCGAGCTTTTCGATCACCTCGCGCATACAGGAATCAAACCACCGCTTGTCGCGATCAGAATCAAGCTCGACCTCGGCGATTCCGCCCGGAATATACCGGTAAAATGCGGGAACCTCCCGCGACCACAACAGCGGCGGCGAGTATTTGGGCTGGTGATCGGGGTTGCCATGAGCCTTCTTGCGGAACGATACGCTGGTGTTCAAATCGACCACCTCGCCAAACGGGGTCACGACCCAAAAATGGGTGTGATCCCCCCAGCATCCCGCCCAAAGGAGCGAGAGGTTTTCCATGACCTCGACCCACGCGGCTTGGCCATAAAACACATTTGCTTGAATGCCACAATGGCGGAGGGCCTCGGTGGTCACAGCCGAAACCAAGAGGGGATATTCCGAGCGGTCGCCCGAAATCCGGTCGGTGACCCGGGTCACGAGCCGCGAAACGGTTGCAATCAGCGGAAGGGGGGTGGAATCCATGGCGGCACCTTACCGGAAGTGCGCGCAAGGCTCAAGCAAAGCCGGCTTCAGGAGGCCTGTTTCGAGAATTCTTCGGGGAACAGACGCACCACCACATCATGGGGAAGAACCCCGAAAATCAGCTCGTGGAAGTCACCGGGGCGGAGCCCCTCGACTGCGGCTGCTTTTCCGATTCGTTCGAGGCGCTCCTTCAGCGTCGAAAAATCGACCTCTCCGCGCTCATGCTCGCACTGAAGGTAGGCTTCAAAAATTCCGTTCGCATATTGCTGTTTTAGCTGGTCGATGAAGTCGTCGCGATCCATGAATTCCCTCTCTTGAATCCTGATCGGACGAAAATCGAAATCCTTGAGTCAAAAAGAGGATTTTCCGTCACGAAACCGCCACAGAAAAGCGAAGCCCGCCCAGCCCGCCATCAGAAGCACTCCCCCGATTGGGGTGATCGCGCCCAAAGCCCGGATTCCTGTCAAAAGGATGCCGTACAGGCTTCCCGAAAAAATGGCGATCCCGGCAAGAAAGCAGAACCCGGGCCAGCGCTTCTGAACCCCGCTCAGGTGGAACAAAATCAATGCGATCGCATGAATGACCAGATAGTGGGTCGAAGTTTTGTAAATCTCGAGGAGGTCCTCGCTGACCCGGTCCCGAAGCCCATGTGCACCGAATGCACCCAGAGCGACGCCGATTCCGGCCAGGGCTGCGCCCAGTCTTCCAAAATGAATCATGCCTGAAGTCCTCTTTCGATCATCTCTTTGAAGTCTTTGTTCGTGGATTTCAGATTTTCGAGGGTTTGCCGAGTGGAGGCGACGGCAGGGCTCATCGGATCGAGCCTCGAGATCAGCTCCAAAAGCTCAAGTCGCAAGAGCCAGTCTTCGGGATGGCGGGCATCGAGTTCGGTGAGAATCTTCAAAAGGGGCTCGGCCGAATTCCCGTTCTGGTCCCGACACTCCCGCACCTTCCGGTACAGCTCGTTCAAGGCCGCATTTTCGGCGGTGAGGTTGGTCTTGTGCGATTTCACCTTGGTGCCGGCGCTTCCGCGGGTCTTCATGACAAAGCTCTTGCGGTCGGCGGCTCCTCCGAACACCGAGACAATCCGCGATGCGATGGGAACGAGTCGGGTCTCGCCCCCGGATTCGGCAATCATTCGGCCTTGAGAATCGCGGACTTCGAGGTTTTTGACCACAAGCACGAGCCCTGTCGGGCCGTGCGAGAGGACGCGAACCACGTGGCCTCGCAGAATATGGCCGGATTGAGCAAGAACCCCCGCACCTTCGAGTGCCCGGGCGATCTCGCCTGCCGGAGCGGTCCGGATCGCCTCGGGGAACAGAAAAACCGCGATTTCTTCGGGGAGCAGACCAGTTTCGGATTCCGAAATCTCGACCCCGCCCGAGGAAAGCTGCTTTGCTCCCGAGAGGGTGAATCCGGCTTCTGTTCCCTCTGTCGTAAAGAGTGGAGAGTGCAAAATTCCTGAGAGCTGAAGGCCCGAGTCGAGCACTGCGGTGACGGTGTTTTCGGCCTCGACGCCAAGGCGGAGCCCGTACGCTCCCCCGCGCCTGAATGCCATCGAGTCCGCGAATTCGTTCAGCGCCCGGGTGAGCTCCTGAAAGTCCTTTGCCACGAACAATTGCGGCTGGGGGCGCGTAATGTCGTAGGAGGTACCGATGCAGGCTGAAAGCGAGAAGGGGATTTTTTTCACCGATGGGTCAAGGCAGTGGTAGCTCTCGCTGATCGAAGAAAGTAGACCCGCGCCGTAAATGAGGGGCTTGTCGGTCCCTTCGATCAGGCCGTATTCGGTCGTCCACCACGCCATGCGGGTCAGAAGCGCGGCCTCGGAGGGCTTGCTCTCGCGGCTCGCGAGCTCCTCGAAGCGCTGTTGGGCTTTTGCGATTTGTTCGGGCGTGGATTTGGGGTTTTCTTTGATCTCAGAGAGATCAAACACCGCTCCGTAGAGTTCGAGATCGGCCTTGGTGATGATCGCGTTCCGGGCGACCTCGCCATAGGCCTCGAGATACGCACGGTACCCGGGGTCGGCCACGATCGGCACGTGTCCAGCCGCCTCGTGGATGATGTCGGGCGAGGGGGTGTAGCCGATGTTCTCGAGCTTCCGGATGTCGCAGGCGATCGCAAGGATGCGAAGCGATTGGAACTCCAGGAAAACGCTCGGCGGAATGAAACCGTTGATGGCGACCGCGCGCCAGCCGATTTTTTTGAGCGCTTCGTCCATTTCGGAGATCAGCGGGACGCGATCGGTGGAGATTCCGGTCTCGTCGAGGCCATGAACATAAAGCGGATGGCCGTGAACGGCGAAAAACGCCTTCGAAACGCGCATGACGTAACGCCAGACCGCGTGATCGATCGGGGTGTAAAGGGAAGGGTCCTGCTCCGTGATGTATTCCAGAAGATGCTCCGGAATCTCAGCGAGCGGTGGCCTCATGAGAGTCTTTTGGTCGAATCGTGATCGTCTTTGTCGGAGCCTTCGAGGCCCTTCTTGAACGCCCCGATGCCTTTGCCGAGGGCCGAGCCGAGCTCAGGGAGCCTGCGGCTGCCGAACAGAAGCACTACAATCGCGAGAATGAGAAGATGACCGCCGCTTAATCCAAACATGTCCCTTTTTTACCTCAAAAACAGTGGATTCACCACGGGTTTTTGGGTAGAGTCGGAGCCCTTGCTCAAAGGAGAATTCCCATGGAAAAACAAAAACCTTTAACGGTTGCGGCCCGCCTTGTCTCGAGACGGAACCTGACTTCGGATGTGATCGAGTTCGTGTTTCGCTCCGAGCCGGCCTTTTTGTTTAAACCGGGCCAGTTTATCAGCATTGTGGTTCCGGGGCGTGGTCCCGGAGGGCGCGATCTTCGTCGGGCGTATTCGATCGCCTCCGCGCCCGAGCTCACGCTGGACGGTCAAAGCGCGTTCGAGCTGTGCGTGAAGCTGGTCGAGGGTGGTCCCGGTACGAGTTATCTGAATACGATTTTGCCCGGGGATTCGATCTCGGGAATGGTTCCGTTCGGGGATTTCGTGTATCACGCGAAGCCCGGACGCCATGCGATTTTCATCGCCACCGGCACCGGCATTGCCCCGTTTCGTTCGATGGTGCTCTCGAAGGTGTTCGAAGAATGCCGTCCGGCATCGGCGAAGATTCTGTTCGGTGCGCGGAGCGAGGAGGATCTTTTGTACACCGACGAGCTCGGCCACGCGATCGGCCCGGCCAATGTGATTCAGGCGCTTTCGCGTCCGGTCGGGGCGTGGGGCGGCTTCAAGGGCCGGGTGACGGACTGGCTCCGGCAGAACGAAAGTTCGATCGCCTGGGGCGAGACTGAGTTTTATTTGTGCGGAAACGGCGCCATGATCGATGAAGTGAAGCAGATTCTGGCCGCCAAAGGAGTCGAAAAGACCTCGGTGCACCAGGAGGTGTACTATAAGCCGAAGCCGGGCGAGGCCCACGCGAACTGATCATCACGCAGGGCCCTGTTTGATTGACAAGCACGCGGGGTTCTCGTTAGGGTCAAGGCTTGCGGCCACATCATACCCTGAAAGTCTCGTTTGCGGAGAGATGGCAGAGTGGTCGATTGCACCGGTTTTGAAAACCGGCAGACTCGTAAGGGTCTCGGGGGTTCAAATCCCTCTCTCTCCGCCACTTTCCCGATCGCTCCCGCCAAACCGCTCCAATCGCCCACCGATCAATTCTGGTCCGCCTCCGCGACGTCGTGTCTCGCTGATTCGGTTCTTTGGCTTGGCGTATGTGATTGATTTTCATGTTAAATTCACCAGATAAAATAAGCACTTGCAATGCGCGATGTATTTTGTATTTACATTTTGTCATTACAATGATATCTTGATCGAGTGAGGGTGTCGGCATTCATCTGGGATGAACACAACAGCGATAAGTGCCTATAGCACGGTTTGAGTTTGGCCCAAATAGAGGACTTTCTATTAAGCCAACCAACCCTGATGGACGATGATCATCACTCAGGCCAAGAGCCGATATATATTGCTTTTGGTTATTTCGAAGACCGATTTTTATTCGTGGTTTTTACCTTGAGGGTGAAAGACAAAAAACTAAAGTTTCGGGTGATTAGTGCGAGATATGCGAGAGCAAAAGAAATAAAGAGGTTAGAAGCTTATGAAAAAGCAAAAAGCACAAGTCAGAAAAAGAAAGACGGAAGGCAAAGACCCATTAGATCGAGATATGTCTTTCGTGTTTAACCATCCAGAAAAGTGGAAGCAATTCAGCGAGCTTTTTCAGTTCGCACCGAAAGACAAGACGATCACTCTGAGAATGAGTGCAGATCTTTTAAATCGCTACAAAGAGTTAGCGGAAAAAATGGACACAAAATACCAGAAGCTTATTCGTGAGGCTTTGCTGGAGTACCTATTGAAAAAGGCTTCGTAGAGTTTCGATCATTCATTTTAATCGGAATGTCCTGCACAATTTCATCGTTGGGCGCCCGCAAGCATCCTGTCCTCGAATGCCGTAAGTGCCGCTTTTGCCCCTTCTCCCATGGCGATGATGATTTGTTTGAAAGGCGTCGTGGTCACGTCGCCTGCCGCATAAATTCCCGGAGCCGAGGTCCGGTTTTTCGCATCGATCACGATTTCACCGCTCGGGGCGAGGTCCAGGGTGCCTTTCAAGAATCCGGTGTTCGGAAGAAGCCCGATCTGAACAAAAATTCCGTCCACTGCGAAAACGCGCTCTTCGTTCGTGGTTCGATCCTCATATACAAGGGCATTGGCTTTGTGACCGTCACCCTCGATTCGGCGGGATTTGGCGTTCGTGATGACAGTCGTATTCGGAAGGGATCTCAGTTTGTCGACCAAGACCAGGTCTGCCTTCAGATCGGCATTGTATTCAAAAACCGTGACGTGGCTCGCGATGCCGGCAAGGTCGATCGCCGCCTCCACACCGGAATTTCCCCCGCCGATCACGGCCACGGCTCGTCCTTTGTAAAAGGGGCCATCACAATGAGGGCAGAATGCCACTCCCCGCCCTAAGTATTCTTTTTCGCCGGGAATTCCGAGCTCCCGCCATTTTGCTCCGCTCGCGATGATCACCGAGTGCGCGCGGATGGTCTCGCCGCTCTCGAGCAACACTTCCTTCCGCTCCTCTTTTGAGATCGATTTCACTTTGCGATGCTCAAAGATCGATACGGGGTATCGCCCCAGGTGGCGGGATAGTTCCGCAGAGAGCCCCGGGCCTTCGGTGTAGGGGATCGAGATCATGTTCTCGATGCCGCGGGTTTCCTGAAGCTGTCCGCCGATGCGGTCTGCGACGATGGCGGTTTTCAGCCCCTTTCTAGCGCTGTAAATGGCGGCAGAAGAGCCTGCGGGCCCGCCGCCGATGACCAGCACATCGAAGAATCCGAGATCCTTCGGCACCACGGTCTCGGGGGACTCGGATTTTCCGAAGTGCTTCTCAAGAACCGAGAGCAAATCGACCAACGAAATCCGGCCCGAGTGCAGAAGAGTATCGCCCGATAGAACCGACGGCACGCCTTGGATTCCCAATCGGGTGACTTCTTCTTGCCGGAGCCCGCCATCGATCATCTCGTGATCGAAGTCGGAGTGGATCAGGGCGAACAGATTCAGCATCTGCACGACATCGGGGCAATTCTCGCAAGAAAGCGAAACAAAGGTGCGCAGACGGATCGGACCCTTCAGAGCCTGAATTCGTGCCTGGATTGCTTCGTCGGGAAGCTTGCCTTTTTCGGCGGAATTCAGGACAGCGAGCACGAGCGAGGAAAACTCGTGCCCTCCCGGGACGCCGCTGAAGCGGATTCCGGTTTTGGCGCCGTTCCTTACTATGCAAAAAGACGGAATGGCATGGGCCTCGCCCGATGAGGTAACCGTGATCCGGGAGGAACATTCCGCAAGCCCGCGCAACATCGAAAGAAGCTCCTCTTGCGCGGGGTGTTGGCACTCGTCATGACGGAGCAAGATGTCCGTCGTAAGAGTGGCAAAAAGCGAAGCGAGTTCTGTTTTCAGTGCATCGTCCAACATGGGGTATTCCTCCCGGTCAAGATCCGGTTACTATGGCATCGAATCGGTAGGTCAGATTTTTCCGACGAGATTCAAGCCCGGCTTCAGGGTTTCTGCTCCAGGCTTCCATTTGGCGGGGCAGACTTCGCCCGGATGGGTCGAGACAAACTGCGCCGCTTGCACCTTGCGAAGCAGCTCGTCCGCATTGCGGCCGATTCCGTTGTCGTGCATCTCAGCGATCTTGATGAGTCCCTCGGGGTTCACCACGAACGTGCCGCGGTAAGCGAGGCCTTCTTCTTCGATGTGCACACCGAAGGCGCGCGAGAGGTGCCCTGTCGGATCGGCAAGCATCGGGAAGCGGATCTTCTTGATCGTCTCGGAGGCATCATGCCAGGCCTTGTGCGAGAAGTGGGTGTCGGTGCTGACCGAGTAGACCTCGACGCCGAGTTTTTTGAATTCGGCGTATTTGTCTGCCATGTCGCCCAGTTCGGTCGGACAGACAAAGGTGAAGTCAGCGGGGTAAAAGAAAAAGATCGACCACTTTCCGAGAAGGTCGTTCTTGGTGACGGTTTTGAAGGCTCCTTCGTGAAATGCCTGCACTTTGAAGTCTTCGATTTGGGTATTGATGATGGTTTTCATGGGTTTCTCCTTTGACTCAAGGATAGCTCCTCCCTCGGCATAGATAAAATCGAATTATTCTCTAGAGTGATAGAGTAAATCTAACAATGAGGGCGGTGGATGTCGAAAAGCCAATGCGGGTCGTTTTGTGGTACACTCCCGCCCATGATGACCGGTATTCGCAAAGTTCTCGGATTCCTGATCCTTGCCCTCGATCGCATTTTCGTCCCCGGGGTCGAGGTAAGCCGCACTCCGCCGGAGCAGGAAGCGCTCGACCGGAGGCTTTCGGATTGGACCCTGTACCACCTTGAGGCTTGCCCTTTTTGCGTCAAAGTGCGTCGTCAGATGAAGCGCCGGGCGCTCACGATTCCCCTGAAAGAGATCAATGCCGATTCCCGGTTCCATGCCGAGCTCATGGCGGGCGGAAAGCTCGATCAGGTCCCGTGTTTGCGCTATCGCGACTCCGCAGGCGCCGAAAAATGGATGTACGAATCGAGCGACATCAACGCGTTTCTTGCAGGCCTTTGAGAGCACACCCTGATGCTTCAAATTCAAGCCGTATCGAAGAGTTTCGGATCGAAAGTCCTGTTTGAGGGCGTACGCGCGAATCTCGATGCTCGCTCCCGGATCGCCCTTGTGGGGCCGAACGGGGCTGGCAAATCGACTCTGATCAAGATGATCCTGGGGGGCGAGCACCCCGATCAGGGGGCGATTGTTCTTCATCCCCACGTTCGGGTCGGGCATCTGGCTCAGGAGCTTCCGAAGTTCGAGGATCGCACCATTCTGGACGAGGTGATGAGCCTCGGGGGGCGCCGCGGAGAAATCCTTGCACGAAAAGCCTGGCTCGAGCACGAGATGCAATCTCGCGAAGCGGGTCCGGCGCAGGATTCGGTGCTCTCGGCCTATGCAAAGGTTCTCGAGGAACTCGACTCGTTCGACGAGTTCCGTCTTCCCTCGCGGGCCGAGCGGATTCTCGAGGGGGTCGGCTTCCGGAGCCGGGATTTCGGGCGGAAGCTCTCGGAATTCAGCGGGGGCTGGCTCATGCGCGTGGCGCTGGCGCGCGTGCTTCTTTTGAATCCCGATATGCTCATCCTTGACGAGCCGACCAATCATCTGGACCTCGAGTCCCTGCTGTGGCTCGAGGAATTCTTGAAGGGCTATCCCGGCGCGATTCTGATGGTGAGCCATGATCGCGTGTTTTTGAACAAGCTCGTGAACGGAGTCTGGGAGATCGATCAGCGTCGCATCGAGACTTATTCGGGCGACCTCGATGCGTTCGTCGTTCAAAAAGAGGAACGCCTGAAGGTGCTCGAGGCGCGGGCGCAAGGGCAAGAGGCGAAGGCCGCCGAACTTCGCGCGTTCATCGAGCGGTTCGGTGCGAAGGCAAGCAAGGCCAGACAGGCGCAAAGCCGCATGAAGCAACTCGAAAAACTCGAGTCCCTCGAAAAAATCGAACTCCCGCAGGCAACGTCGGGAATCGGGTTTCGGTTCCCGCCCTGTCCGAAGAGCGGCTCGGTGGTGGCAACCATCAAGGGACTTCAGGTCAGAGTCGGGGCGGGCACCCAGGACGAGAAGACGCTCTTCTCGGGCTTGGACTGGATCGTCAAGCGCGGCACGCGCACCGCGATCGTCGGCGTGAATGGTGCCGGTAAAACCACTCTTCTGCGGGCTCTTGCCCGCAGTCTCGGGAACGGGGCCGAGTTCACCGCGGGCGAGTTCCGCCTGGGGCATGAGGTTCGCATCGGCTACTATTCCCAGCTTCAGGCCGAGACGCTCGATCTCGAAAGCACGATTCTCGAAGAGCTCGAGTCGACGGCACCCACGCTCGAAATCGCCCGCATTCGGGGCGTGGCGGGGGCGTTTCTTTTTCGGGGCGATGATGTCGAGAAAAAGATCAAGGTCCTCTCGGGCGGCGAGAAGGCGCGAGTGGCGCTTGCGAAACTCCTGCTGACCCCGAACAACTTTTTGCTCCTCGATGAGCCGACCAACCACCTTGACGCGGATTCGCGGGAGGTTCTGCTGAGTGCGCTCCAGGAGTACGACGGGACATTGTGCCTGGTTTCGCATGATCGTGATTTTGTGGCGCCCCTTGCCGATCAGCTCCTCGAGATCGAAAATCACAAGGTGATCCCGCTTGTGATTCCCTACGAGGAGTATCTCGAAAAGAAGACCCGCGAGACCCGCGAAAAAATCAAACAATCCTCGCGGAGCGGGACGCTTGCGGCCGCGACCCGGACTCTTGGTGCGACTAGCGATGCTCCGGCGGAATCGAAGGCGCCGAAGATCTCGAACAACCAGCGAAAGGCATGGGAGCGGGAGTTCCAGCTCATTGAGGCCTCGATCGCCGATCTCGAAGAACGAATCCGCGAGCTGAACGACCGGATCGCCTCGGGCGATTTCGAAAAGGACGCGGGGAAAATCCGGGCATGGATCGAGGAGCAGTCGGCTCTTCAGCTCGAATTGGACGCAAAAATGACACGATGGGAAGAGCTCGGAGGCTTATTATGAATTTTGACGAACTTGCGATTTCAGACAGCATGAAGGCACGCCTGAAAGAAATCGGCTTCACCGCGATGACTCCGATTCAGGAGGCGACGATTCCCGTGATTCTCGCGGGTCGCGATGTGATCGGCCAATCGAAGACGGGAAGCGGGAAGACCGCAGCCTTTGGGATACCGATTCTCGAAAAAATCGTCGTGCGCCAAGAAGGTCACCCTGAGCTTCAGGCCTTGATTCTGTGCCCGACCCGCGAGCTCTCGGCCCAGGTGGCTCGCGAGCTCCGGCGGCTCGGCACCAAAAAAATCGGTCTTCGGGTGATTGAGCTTGGGGGCGGAGTGCCGGGAGGCCCGCAGGCTCGCCAGCTCGAGAACGGAGTCCAGGTCGCGGTGGGCACCCCGGGGCGGGTGCTCGATCATCTCGAGCGAGGGCGGCTGGATCTGGCGAGTCTTCGGATGCTCGTGCTCGATGAGGCGGACCGGATGCTTGAGATGGGGTTTCAGGAAGAGATGGACGGGATTTTTTCGAGGCTTCCCGAATCGCGACAAACGCTGTTGTTTTCGGCGACTTTTCCGCGTGGAATCCTCGAGATGAGCGCGCGGTGCCAGAACGATGCAATTCCGCTCAAGCCCGAGGTGCCGTCGACGGACGAAGCGGAATCCTCCACGCAAGCGCTGATCCGGCAGGAGTTTCGGGTATTGGAGGGGGGAGAGGGGCAGGGGACCGATCGAACGGATGCGCTCTTGTCGCTTCTTTGGGAGACCGACCCCGAATCTGCGATCGTATTTTGCAACTTCAAGGCGGTCAGTTTTGAGCTGGTGCGCGATCTGAAAATGCTCGGCATCAGCGCCGATTGTTTGAACGGGGATCTCGAGCAGAGGGAGCGGGACCTCGTGATGGCGCGATTCCGGAATCGAAGCCTTCGCATTCTGGTGGCCACCGATGTTGCGGCACGGGGAATCGATGTGGCGGGGCTCGATTTGGTGGTGAACTATGAGCTTCCCCAGAAAACCGAAAATTACGTTCATCGCATCGGCCGCACCGGACGGGCCGGGAAGACCGGCCTTGCCGTCTCGCTCATTCTTCCGCGCGAGAAGGATCGCGCCCGCATGCTGGTCGGCCCGGCGTTTGGCGACGAAATCTTTGCGCCCGCCCGGACCGGCACTCCCGAAGGAGGGGCAAAACCCGCCCTTCAGGCCGGAATGGAGACACTGATCATTCTGGAAGGCCGGAAGAACAAGATGCGTCCCGGTGACATTTTAGGAGCCCTGACGGGCGAGGCCGGAGGCCTCTCGGGCGAGCAGGTGGGAAAGATCGAGATCCATGACTTTCATGCCTTCGTCGCGATCGAGAAGAAGTCCGCCGCCCGCGCGCTTGCGCGTTTGCAAGAGGGGCGAATCAAGGGTCGAAAGGTGCGGGTCGAGCGGCCGAGGTGAATCGTTCGAACATTCTGGTGCACAGCCGGGCCCGAAGAGCGTCAAGAAAATATCTTTTCTTTTTTCTTTTTTCCTTGACCTGACGTCTGTAAGCTTATGAAGTAATACCATTCAACGCAGTAAAACTATTGTTTGTCAGGAAAGGGATTTTCATGTCTCGGATTAATAAAATCGTCCTGTCTTTGTTTGCGTTTTCGACCTTGTTTTCGAGCCCCGCTTTCGCAGAATCATCAAAAATGCTCAATCAGAACGACTTCGTGGGAATCTCGTTTTGGATGATCTCGATGGCTCTCGTGGCGGCAACCGCCTTCTTCTTTCTCGAAACCCAGCGGGTTGCGGGAAAGTGGAAGACCTCTCTCACCGTTTCTGGTCTGGTGACCCTGGTCGCTGCGACTCACTACTTCTACATGCGTGAAGTATGGGTTGAGACGGCAAGCACCCCGACCGTATACCGGTACATTGACTGGCTCATCACGGTTCCCCTTCTGATCACCGAGTTCTATCTGATCCTTCGTGCGATCGGAAAGGCCTCTGCCGGAATCTTCTGGCGTCTGATCATCGGAACCACCGCGATGCTCGCCCTCGGATACATGGGCGAAGCCGGTTACATGGGCGTGTGGCCCGCATTCATCCTGAGCTGTCTTGCGTGGTTCTTCGTGATCTACGAAATCTACGCCGGAGAAGCAGGAAGAATCGGAACCACCCAGGCTCCTCCCGCAGTTCAATCAGCGTACCGCACCATGCGGACCATCGTGGTCTTCGGCTGGGCGGTTTATCCGATCGGATACTTCGTCGGATACCTCACCGGTGCAAACCCTGCCGACAGCATGGGAACTCTGAACATCGTTTACAACTTTGCTGACGTTGTGAACAAAATCGGCTTCGGCGTGATCATTTGGAACGTAGCCGTCACTTCGAGCGAATCGAACTGATTCGAACAAAAATAAGGAAAAGCCCCGCGACCCTGTCGTGGGGCTTTTTTTTGACCTCATGAAACACTTTGATGTCGTCATTGCGGGCGGCGGTCTTTCCGGAATGATCTGCGCCGACACCCTCGCGAATTCTCCGAACACCGAACTCCGCATCGCCATTGTGGATCCCGATCCCGCGAGCCTGAAATCGAGGACTTTCGCGAGCTGGACAAAAAAATCCGAGCCTCCTCATCGGTATTCCGGCCTGGTTTCGAAGCGATGGGATCGGTTCCGGGTCACCGACCCCCGCGGGAATCCGATCGAAAGATCATTCGAAGACTATTGCTACGAGTACGTATCGGGAGAGTCGCTTTTTGAGCATTGGAATCAAAAAATCAATGCTGATCCCCGCTTTCATCGCATCGATCAATCCGTCCGGACCATCACCGAGGAGCGAAATCCCGACACTGGACAGATTCGTGCGGTGGTGGAGCTCAAGGACGGACGCATCCTTCATGCTGATCGGGTGTTGAGCTCTCCCGCGCGCCATCCGGGAGCGGTTCAACAAAGCTTTTTCGGGCTCGAGATCGAAACGACCGAGGAGTTCTTCGATCCGGATGTGGTGGATCTCATGGATTTTCGCTTCGAGCAAAAAGGCGAGGTCCGGTTTGTGTATCGCTTGCCCCTGAGCAAGACCCGCGCACTGGTCGAGTTCACGGTCTTTTCGGCAAGCGATGTTTCCAGAACAGACTGCGAGGCGGGACTGCAAGAGTATCTTTCTCGATTGCTGGGGCTCCCTTCGTATTCCGTGCTCCGGACCGAATCCGGGATCATTCCGATGGGCGTGGACCCGGAGCCTTTTTTCCCCCCTTCGTTTCGAAGCCAGGTGATGGAATCGATCGGAGGAGCGGGAGGAAGAATCAAGGCCAGCACGGGATACTCCTTTCGGCGGAATCTGGAGCACCCGGAAGCGGGGACGAGCGCGGGATCTGCGCGCTTCCGGTTCCGGATGTATGATGTGCTACTGCTCGGGATGATTCGACAAAACGGCGGCGTGGTCGCCGGCGTCTTTGCCCGATTGTTCGCACGAAACCGACCGGGAGCGGTGTTTTCGTTTCTGGACGAAAAATCGCGACCCTTGGACGAGGCCAGGATTTTCTGGTCCCTGCCTTGGACGCCTTTTTTGCGACAGTTGTTGCTGGAGTATCCTTTTCTTTTTGCCGCAATGGCAACTCTTTTGCTTCAGCATGCGATCGGAGGATTCGCCGGCTGGATCGTGCCCCTTTCGGGTCTGCTCATTACGGGCGTTCCCCATGGGAGTGTCGATCATTTGCTGAATCCAGCCCAAAAAAACAGACTTTCCTTCACGCTTCGCTATCTCATAGGAATGGCGCTTTATCTTCTCGCCTGGTGGTTTGCGCCTCTTCTGACCTTCTTGTTCTTTCTTTGGCAGTCGGCCGATCACTTCGGCGAGGCATATTGGATTCGCGCGATCCGCGCGTCCAAGAATGATCCCCTGGTTCGCGGACTGGTCTGGCTCTGGGGCCTGTTCGCGGCCGGATTCAGTGTTTTGTTTCATTGGGAAGAGGCGATGCCGATCGTGATCGGCATCGTGGGCGATCAGGAGTGGATCCGAACACTCCCGGACTCGCGGGCTGGGTTTCTCTCGCTCGTTCTTTTTGGAATGGCCTTCATTGCGGCCCATTTGCTCGATCGCTATGAGCGCAGGTCCAGGGGGCGGCCCCCGAGCGGTGCTCCGGCCACGCTTCTTCTCGGGGCTGTGCTCATGATGCTTCCTCTTTTACCGGGCTTTCTTTGTTTCTTTGCGTTCTGGCATGGCTGGGATTCGATCCGGGCCCAGCGGGAGCGCATGGGGTGGAGCGTGGGCGATTACGTTCGGAAGGCGTTGCCACTCTCGGTGGTTTCATGGGCCGGAATCTTTGGCTTGATTTGGTGGTTCGACGGGCTGATTTGGAAGGTCTTTTTTATCGCGATCGGCGCTCTCACCGCGGCCCACGTGCCCGCAATGAAGCGATTTTTACTTTCACGACCAACAGAAGAGCGGGGATGAAGAGCAGGATTTTTCGAGTGGTCGGGACCACGGTCCGGTTCCGGAATGCTGTTTTCGGGTCACTCGCCGCGGTCTTCAGCAATTCGTGACCGATTTGCTGATAGAGTTTTCCGGCGAAGGCGATCGCCACGGCCGTCCGAAGGGGCAAAAATGCAATCCCCCGAAAGCCCTCGTCATACCAACGGTCAGCAAGACGCAACAACGACCGCACCGCCGGGAGCGCTCGCTCAGGTTCGTGTGCCAGCTCGCGTGCCAAGTCGTGAGCCCCTAGCCCCGGCATGAGATCAGCCGGAATGTACACTCGGCCGATCCGGGCATCGGCTTGGATGTCGCGCGCAATGTTCGTGAGCTGCATTGCCTTTCCGAGCGCGGCGGCCGGAGCCGGCGCCCGGATCGGATCGGCACCGATCACGGGGCACATCATGAGTCCCACGACTCCGGCCACACGAAAGCAGTACTGTTCGAGTTCCGAAACGGTCGCATAGCGCGTGTCTTCGAGATCCATCCGGAACCCCGCGAGGAATTCCGCCCGGTGCGCGGGATCGACCCAGGCGGGAGGGCTGAAAGGAGAGTTTGCGTCGGTAGCGCACTCGATTTCTTGAAGCCCGCGCAGCGCAGCGGAGCGGTCAGGGGCCTCGTCGATTCGATCATCACAGTTTCGGCACCACTGATACAGCCGAAGTGCATCGTGGCGCGTGGAGCGCGGCAAAAAAAATGAAGCGAGGGCAAAGCTTTTCGATCCTTGCCGGATCACCTCCTCGGGCGAAATCGCGGGGTGAGGTCTAGGATGCGGTCGAGGGTGCTCGTCTGGCGCGGCCGTCATTCAGGCCTGCGCCTCGAATCGGGCCGATCGAATGTCGTCCAAGAGCAGATTCGCGGTCGCTTTTGCGGAATTCACGACTCCCGGAACCCCTGCCCCGGGATGCGTGCCGGCGCCGACAAAATAGAGACCCTTCAGGTCGGGGTCGCGATTTCGGGTGCGGAACGCAGCACTTTGCCAAAGGACGGGTTCGGCCGAGAAGGCCGCACCCAGATGTGAGTTCAGCTCGTCCCGGAAATCCTCAGGCGTGAAGATGCGCTGGGTGACGATGTGCTTTCGCAAATCGGGAGCGTAGCGGGTCTCGATGTACTCGAGGATTTTCTCGGCATAGGCGGGGCCCTCTTTCTTCCAGTCGATCTTGAGGTTTCCGAGATGGGGAACGGGCGAAAGAACATAAAACGCCTCACATCCCTCGGGGGCCATCGACGGGTCCGAGCGGGTGGGGGCATGAAGATAGAGCGAGAAATCATCGGGGATTTCGTCATTCTTGCTGAAGATTTTTTTCAGGAGCTCGCGGTAGGATTTTCCGAACAGAATATTGTGATGGGCGAGTTTCGGATATTGCTTGCTTGTCCCGAAGTAAATCAAGAAGAGGGACATGCTCTGGGATTGCCGGAGCGCTTTCTGGCGCGAGGGGCGGACTTGTTCGGAGTTTCGAAGAAGGTGCGAGTAACTGTGAACCACATCGGCGTTCGTGACGACGATGTCGCAGGGCCAGGTCCCCTGATGCGTGCGAACCGCCGAAACGCTCGAGCCATGGGTCAAAATCTCATCGACGGGAGTCGAGAGCTCGATTCTTCCCCCAAGTTCCTGAAACAACCGCACAAGAGCGTTCACGAGTGCGCCGGTTCCTCCGCGCGGAAAGAACACGCCCCAGTTTCGTTCGAGGTAATGAATCAGGGTGTAAATCGAGGAGGTCTTGAAGGGGTCGCCGCCCACTAGCAACGAATGAAAACTGAATGCCTGGCGAAGCTCACGGTCTTCGATGTATTGCGAGACCGTCTTGAAGACCGAGCGGTGAGCCTTCAGATTCACAAGCTGGGGTGCAACCCGCACCATGCTCCAGAGATTCAAAAACGGAACATGGGCGAGCTTGGTGTAGCCCTCATCGAAGACATTCTTCGAGTAGTTCAGGAACCGCTCATAGCCTTCGACGTCGCGCGGGGACTTCGACTGGATCTGCTCGAAGGTCGTCTTCGGATCGTTCGAGTAGTCGAAGACATAGCCGTTCTCCCAAAAGAGCCGATAAAACGGGCTCACGGGCATGAGCTCGACGTAGTCTTCCATCTTCCGGCCCGCCTCTTCGAACAACTCCTTCAGGCACTCAGGCGCGGTGATCACAGTGGGACCAGCATCGAAAACAAAGCCCTTGTCCCGGTACACATAGGCCCTGCCGCCAGGCTGGTCTCGCTTTTCGAAGAGCACCACTTCGTGTCCGGCCGTTTGCAGGCGCACGGCGGCGGCCAGTCCCGCAAAGCCACTGCCGATGACGGCGATTCTTTTTTTGTTCCTGATTTTTTCAGCCATGCGAATTCATCACCTTTCTTGCCATTTCTTCGATCGGGTTCAGAGCCGGGTTCCCGGCGAATCGATCTTTGAGTCCTCTCAGACACGAATCCATCGCCTCGCAGGCTTGCGCAAGCGCCACCGCGATCACCGGATGGGTCGTCCGCGGATCGTCTTCGCCTTTTTGGATGGTTCGGGACATCAGGGCCTGGAATTTTGTGAACTCATGGGGTTCGAGCGTTGTCGCCGCAACCGCCCACACCCAGGACGGACGAATGAAGGGCCCTCTCGGGGTGTCCGATTTGCCCGATTCGCGAAACTCGGCCAGGTCATTGAACATTTGCAACAAGACCCCGAACGACTGACCGAAATCGGCAATCGTGCGACGAAGGTCCGAATGGGCAGAGGCGGCGACGGCTCCGAATTCGGCGCACATCCTCATGAGGGCGCCGGTTTTCAGGCCCAGCGTTGCCATCGAGATTGGAGTGATTTTCGCTTGGGGCAGAAAGGTCATGTCATGAGCGAGATCGAGCGACTGACCATAGTGAGCTTGAATCATGGCGTGATGATGAACCCGATAGAGCTCGAGCTCGATTTCAGCCGGGATTTTTTGAGACCGGATCAGGTCGGTCGCGCGGTAGTAGAGCCAGTTGCCGGCATTGATGGCAGAGGGCATGCCGATCAGGGCGTGCAGGGCAGGGCCGCCTCTTCGAGTCATGCTTGAGTCCTGAATGTCATCGATGATCAGGGATCCGGCATGGATCGTCTCGACCATGGCACCGAGAGAAGAGAGCAAGTCCTCGTGCTCCTTGTCTCGGACCGCTGAACCCGAGGCGAGATCAAACCCGATCGAGACCAACTGAGCCCGGACCTGTTTGCTCGGCCGGTCCAAGTATTCGTTCAGGGGGTCGAGCATGGGTGCGAGCAAAGGGGGAAGAGCTTCTTTTGGCGCGACTCCCAGCGGGAGCCATTCCCGCAAAAAAGCCAAGTCGTCCGGGCCCGGGAGGATCATCTGCGACAAAGTACGCGGTTGGTCCGACCTCGCGGGCGGGGATGTTCTGAATGGTTCCTGGATTTCTCTTCGATTCGTCAGTTCACGAAACTCGTTCACGCGCCCCGCCCCGCTGTTTTGCCAAAAATCCCTCGTGTCTTCATGGATAACAGCCGGAGTGGTTGAATTCTAGAAAATACAGGCACCTGACCCTAACGAGGGTTACGGGAGTATTCCTTGCTGTTTTGGTCAACTTAAGGTATCATTCGCGCCCGAAACCCAGGGATTTGTCTTATGAAGTGTTTCACGGCCGTGGTTGCATTTGTCCTTTCTGTTCCCCTCTTCGCCATCGCAGATGAGCGATGTTCCGATCTTCTGACCAAGAAAACCCACCAGGAGGCGATTGCCGAGGGGATTCTTGCGAGCTATGCCCCTTATCAGTACCGCCCGTTCCGACTCGAACCGCTTAGCCAGAATCAGAATGCCATCGTATTTTTGGGATCGGAGATTGATCTTCCAAAACGGAAGTTCATTTTGAAGGTCATGCCGCTCGGCGAGGCATTGAGCGACTTTTATGCTCTTCGCTTGATTCGAGGCATCCAGAAAGAGATTCGAATCCCGATTTCCGTGGTCGATTCGGTGGTTCTCACGCCTCGACTCGGAACTCTCGCGTCAGAGACCTTGGTGCTCCAGAAAAACTCCCTCGCCCGGGGAAGAACTTTGTTTGAGATTCTTGCCGACGAACAGGTCGCAACCGATCGAAAGAGTTACCTTCGGAATTACTATATGGCCTGGATCCATCAAATGGCGGGAGCTTTGAAGAAGAAGCGGTTTTTGGTCGAAACGAAGCGTCTGGAGTCCAACTTTTATCGAAACCAACACCGCTTCATCGAGACCCATCCGAATGCGATCGACGATCAGCCGATTGCGCTCAGTGCGAGCCGTTTGTGGGATGAAGAGATGAGGGGCAAGGAGATGGAGCCTTTGTTCCAGTATCTCGACCGCGCATCCCGTGGTGTGCTCGAGAACCTGAGCAGTAGCGGGAACGGGATATCCATCATCCTCAAGACCGACAACATCATGGTCGATGATTCCGACCACATGGTGTTGTTTGATCCATTTTAATTTTTTGGTTTCGGATTCTTTTTTTCGATCAGGGGGGCAGTCAACTTTACGCGAAGTCCGCGATCGGGATTCCCGATGGGTAGCACCAGATACATGCTGGTGCCCGATCGAGGAAATTCCAATCCGGCCGCAATTTCGCCAGAAATCCCCTGTTTTTTTGCCCACTCCCGGAGAATCGATACATTGACAAAGCCCCGCACGGGGGTCTTTTCGGAGCTTCCGGCGAAATTTGTGCCGAAACTCGCCCCGAAACTCGCTTCACTCGAAAGCTCTTGCCCCGCTTCGGCGTTGTTTCGGATTCGAATCGGGGTCACCGACGCGTTCGCGACCAACCCGCCCTTGTGAAGTTGATACGCTCCCGTTGCCTCATTGGTTTGCCCGAGCCGTGTGATCAATCCATAGGTGTGCCGGGCTCCTCCGGTCGAATTGGCTGATTCCGAGACTTGGACGATCAGCTGGCCGTAAGGATCGGAGCCGCGGGTCTCGTACCCCAAAAACAGGTTCTGGTTTTTCTTCTTCCATGCGACCCCGGTCAACGCCTGCTCCCGGAATGGCCTGGCGATCAATACATATTGAAGTTTTCCACCGACCCGTCGGAGCGGATTTTGACCGGAAATCCGGAAATCCAGGTAGCTGCCTCCCGGATCGGTCGCATCCACGCGGGAGCGGAGCGAGAGATCAGAATCGCCAATCGATGCCCCCGAGGGATTCCGCCAGTGTTGTTTGTAGTCAAAACCGACCGGAATCGTGACCGGTCCCAAGGAGTAAAATCGCGGTTTGAATTTGGATTTCTTTCCCTTTTCCATCGGAATGGCCGAAAATCGGCCTGCTTCCACCGCAGATGGAACCAAGGCTGTCCATCGGCTCCCGGTGACCCAAAGATCGGGATTCGCAGGCGAAGGTTCAAGGGCAATTACCGCAAGAGGACTCGACTGCGAAGACAGTTCGAGAATCTCCGGCAAATCGGAGTCCCCCGGGGCCTGCGACGGCCGCCAAGAACAGGCATCGACGTTTTCTCCGAAAGCGGCCTTCGCCCACTCGCCATCGAGAGAGGGCGGAAAAGCCCCAATCGCGGCCTGAAGGGGTTTCAGATTCTCTGCCACCGGAGAAACTGCTCCGGGCGGAGGTTCTTCAAAAACCGGGATTAGCTCGTGGTCGATTGCTCTGTCCGTGAAGTTGATGAACGAGGGGGTGAATCCGAGCCCCATTTGCTTTTGCATCTCGAGCGGATCCCCGAATGCGCTGGCAAGTTCGGGCAGACGTAACCATCCCTCTGGCGTGGCCAAATCCGGAAACAGTCCCGGCTGCATCACATAGTGCCCGAGAAAAAAAGCATTCCTCTCCCAATCCGAATCTTGTGCCTGCACGCGCGCCCCGATGCACCAAAAAATTGGCATCAAGATCAAGAACCGAACAGGAATCCGTATCGCCCGAAAAAACAGCGCACTCATCTCTTCCGTTTCGGTGTTTCCCCGATCAAAACTTGATGCCTCGAAGATCAGGCGCTACCATTTTAATGAATGGGAGCGGGTGATTCCAAAAAAACAGTCAGAGCGCTGACGGTGTTTCAAAGCGCCGATCTTCGTAAGCGCGTGAACAACGAGCTCCAGCGTCATTACCGGGATCGTCTGGAAGAAGAATCCGTTCCGTTGCTCCAGGATGCGGTGGCGCTCGTCGAGGAACACCCGGAGCGGTTTGACCTTTTGATCATCGAGCACGAGAGTGCCTCGCTTGCGGTTCTAAAAACCCTTCTCGATTTGTGCGGTTTCGGCGCGCCCGTCCTCGTGTCGAACAAGGCGGAGCTCTTCGAGGGGCTGCTTGCCCGAGAACGGCCGCCCGAAGTTGCAAGGGTTTCATCGCTCGAGCAAGAGCTCGAACACATTTTGCGTCGTCTTGTCCTCTTGGGCCGTCTGCCGCCCACCGGATCGGTCGATTCCTTGGAATATGTCGCCATTTCTTCGAGCTCGCTCATGGGGGTTCAGCCTCTTCATGCCGATGTCTTTGTGAAGATCGGAGATGGTCATTTCGTACGGGTCTTCAAGCAGGGAGAGGTGATTGTCCCTGAGGCCCTGCAAAAATTCATCGAGTCCAAAAAGGACAAGTTCCACCTGAAAAAATCCGGTGCCCTGAAGGCGCTCGATCAGACGGCCTCGGGACTCCGGGCTCTCGCAAGCCCCCTTCCGCAGGAACCCGAAAAGGCCGCTCCGGTGCTGATTCATGCACGAAAACTCGTCGGCGATCTGATCGCCCAAGTGGGGTTCACCCCCGAGGCGCGCGAGATCGCCCGGAACAGCGCCATGGTTGCGATCCGCCTTGTGGGAAGCAAGCCGAAGCTTGCCAGTGTCCTGAAGGACATCAATCTCGAAGAGGGCGGATTGATCGCGAACCACAGCTTTGTAACCGGAAACGTCGCCTGCGCCCTTGCGTTCCGTGCCGGATGGAGTTCCGAGAGTACGTTCTTCAAGCTCTGGCTTGCGGCCTTTTTGCATGACATTGCTATTCATCGCGAGGAACACGCGAAATTCCGGACTTCCGCCATACTGGATGCCTCGGAACTCGATTCGGATCAGGCGAGGGAGGTGCGTCTTCATCCGATCCGTGCGGGCGAGTATGCGCGCCAGTTCACCGATATTCCCTCGGATGTCGAGCAAATCGTGGTCCAGCATCACGAGCGTCCGGACGGGGGAGGGTTTCCCCGGGCGCTCCATTCGCGCCACATCAGTCCCTTGAGCGCATTGTTCATCATCGCCGAAGATCTCGTTCATGCCGCGATCGAGAATCCCGGCCTTTCGGTGCTTGGATTTTTCGAAACCAAAAAAGAAGAATACTCCCGGGGCCAATTCCGGAAGATCCGGACGTCGATTCTGGGATCCGGTTCCGGTCTGTGATAGGGTCATTTGCGGTATGATCGAACCCCGAGTGGTGCAGGTTCCGGGAGCAGAAATCCGTTTTTTCGGCGCGGCCGGCGAGGTCACGGGCAGCAAAGCGATTCTTCGTGCGCATCGAAAGTCGATTCTGATCGATTGCGGATTGTTCCAGGGCGAAAAGACGAGCAAACAGATGAATTGGACCCCGATGCCGGAGGAGGTTTCTTCGGTCGATGCCGTCTTGATCACGCATGCGCACCTGGATCACTGCGGGTATCTTCCGAGGCTCGTGAAAGGCGGATACTCGGGTCCAGTGTACTGTTCGCCCGGGACCCGCGACTTGATGAAGATCATTCTTCTGGATTCGGCCCATCTTCAAGAAGAAGACGCTGAGTATGCGAACCGGACCGGATACTCCCGCCACAAGCCGGCCGAACCCTTGTACACGGTCCGCGATGCCGAACGGGCCCTCTCGCTCGTCAAGACCATGCCGATGGGGGTGTGGCAGACGGTGGTTCCCGGGGTCGAAGTCGAGCTCACGCGCGCGGGGCATATCATCGGTTCTTCGGTGGCGCGCTTCCGCATCAAGGCTGCGGGGAAGGACTCTCTCGTTACCTTCAGCGGGGACCTCGGCCATGGCCGGCAGCTCACCATTCTTGCTCCTGATCCTCTCCCCGATACCGATGTGCTGGTTCTGGAGAGCACCTATGGAGATCGTCTTCATGCGCGGGATCTCCCCGAGGATGCTCTGGAGCGAATCCTGAATCAGATTCAGCGCTCCGGCGGAGTCCTTGTGATTCCCTCGTTCGCCGTGGGGCGCGCGCAGGAAGTGTTGCATCTCATTCGAGTTCTCGAGGATCGCGGGCGGGTCAAGCCGGTTCCGGTCGTATTGGACTCACCGATGGCCGAGGACGCGACCGCAATCTACCTGCAACACCCCGAGGACCATCCGCCCGGTCTTGATTTTGAAAAAAAGGCACGCAATTTCTTTCCGAAGCGCTTTGAGTGGGTTCGGTCGGCCCAGGAGTCACGCCAGTTGTCGGATCGCAAGGGGCCGCTGGTGATTCTTTCTGCTTCGGGTATGCTCCAAGGTGGGCGTGTATTGCATCATCTTCGGACGCGACTCGTGGATTCAAAGAATGTGGTTCTATTTGTGGGATATCAGGCCGAGGGAACCAAGGGCTGGTTTTTGAAGAATCGAGGAAAATCCGAGGGCGCGCTCCGGATCTTCCACGAACCGGTACCAGTGAATGCGCAAATTGAGTCGATCGAGTCGCTCTCGGCCCACGCCGATCAGAAGGATCTTTTGACGTGGATCAATTCGGCCGCAAAAAAACCGAACTTGATCATTTTGAATCATGGCTCCGGCCTTTCGGCTAATGCTCTCGCGGGTCGGATTGATCGCGAGCTCGGGATCCGCACCCATCCGCTCACGTGAGTCATGGATTGATCTTTGTGGGATGCTGGAATCCACGATTCTTTTGAGATATCGTGGGAGTATGAAAATCAAAGTCCTTCTTTTGGCAAGCTTGGTTGGCTCGGTCTCGACTCTGGCCGCAGCAGCGGTTCCGGAATCGATTTATGACTTTCGTGTGAATCGACTCGGCGGAGTTCCGGCATCGCTCTCGGAGTACAAAGGAAAAGTCCTTTTGATCGTGAACACCGCATCGAAATGCGGATACACTCCGCAGTATCAGGGCCTTCAGACGATTTATCAGCGATACAAGACTCGCGGCTTCGAGGTCCTCGGATTTCCTTCGAATGACTTCGGCTCGCAGGAGCCGGGCAATGCGGGTGAGATCAAAAAGTTCTGCGAGACCCGGTACAAGGTCTCCTTCCCGATGTTCGAAAAAGGCGTGGTGTCCGGAAGCCACAAGCAACCCCTGTACGCTTGGCTCGTGGCCAATGAGCCGAAAGCGAAATTCGGCCAGAGCGAAGTGGGCTGGAACTTCGAGAAATTCCTGGTCTCCAAAGAAGGCGCGGTGCTTGCCCGCTTTCGTTCGAGTGTCACCCCCGAGAGCCCCGAGGTGATCCAGGCGATCGAATCGGCGCTCGAAAAAAAAAAGGAATCTGAACATGTCGGACCCAAAAGCACCGCTCCATCTCAGTGACGAGCAGGTCCGGGTCACCCGGATGTGCGCGACCGAAAACCCCTTCCGGAATGCCTATTGGGACAATCACGATGCGGGAATTTATGTCGACATCGTGAATGGAAAGCCCTTGTTCAGCTCGAAGGACAAATTCGACTCCGGCACCGGTTGGCCGAGCTTCACCAGGCCCGTCGACGAGAAGGTCCTTGCGCTGAAGGATGACCGGAGCCACGGGATGATTCGCACCGAGGTGCGCTCGAAAGATTCGGACTCTCATCTGGGCCACGTGTTTGATGACGGCCCGGGCCCGACCCGGAAGCGCTTTTGCATCAATTCGGCATCGCTCCGGTTCGTGAGCGTGCTGAACCTCGAAAAAGAGGGCTACGGAAAATACCGCGATTTGTTTTCGGACGAGGTAGTGCGGGACGAAAAGAAAAAGCGTGCCGATCGCGTTCAATCGGGTGCGTACCAGACCGCAATCCTTGCGGGCGGATGTTTTTGGGGGGTTCAGGATCTGATCCGGAAGCTTCAGGGCGTGGTCGACACCGAGGTGGGGTACACCGGCGGGAGCACGGCGAATCCGATGTATGAAGAGGTGAAAAAAGGCACCACCGGACATGCCGAGGCCGTGAGGGTTGTGTTTGATCCGAAGCAGATCCCGTTTGCGAGGCTTTTGGATTTGTTTTTCACCCTGCATGATCCGACGACCTCGAACCGTCAGGGCAATGACATCGGCTCGCAATACCGGTCGGCGATCTTCTTCTCTTCGCCCGCCCAAAAGGAAGAGTCGCTCAAAAAAATCAAGGAATGGAATGCCTCGGGCAAGTGGAAGAAGCCCATTGTGACCGAAGTCCTTCCGGCGATGCCGTTTTATCCGGCGGAGGGATATCACCAGGATTACCTGGTCAAGAACCCGAACGGATACACCTGTCATTACTTCAGGGAGTTCTGAGATGAAGAACCTGAGGCCTTCTCCTGCGATCAGCGTGGCCTCGAACACCAGTATCGGAGAAACCCTCCGGATCATGCGCGAGAACCACGTGGGTTCGGTTCTCGTGAATTCCTACTCGCACCCCCATTCGCTTGAGGGGATTTTCACCGAGAGGGATCTCTTGAAGTGGATCCCCGAGATCGAGAAAAATCGTGCCTGGGACAAGGCGATTGCGACCATCATGACCAAAAATCCGGTGACCCTGGATCTTCCGGATCTCGACCGCGCGGCCGAGATCATGATCGAAAAAGGCTTTCGCCATGTTCCGATCGTGTACCGGTTGGAAGGGGCGATCCGTGTTGCCGGAGTGGTATCGATGCGGGACTTGTTCAAGGGCCTCGTGGCCGAGAGGCGCGAGCGGAAGGTGCGCGATCAGTTTTTGGGCAAGCGAGTGGTGGTGCTGGCCCATGAGCCCTCGGGTCGGGATCTTCAGAAACGCCTTTTGAAGGATCATGTCGACCTGATTGTGATCGAGCGGGATTTTGACCAAAATCCCCCCGGAGTCCTTGAGGTCGTGTCCGAGGTCATGGCTTCTGATCTTTTGGTGCTGGATCTGGATCAGTTTCAGGTCGAGTATTGGGTGTCGATCCTGAAGGCAGTGCTTGCCCAAAAGCATCGGCCGCATGTGTTTGTCGTGTACGATCCGGTTCTGCAAGAGAGCAAAAGCATTGTGGCCCTGAAGAAGCTCTCGCAAGGTTCGGTGGTGCAGGTGTTTCCGAAGCCCGTCAATCTTTTGGAGTATCTGCGCTTGATGGAGCGCAGTTTTAAGCCAAGCGTCAAAAATCCGTGATCCATTTTCCGGTCCGAACGTGCGCGGGAGTCGTGCTACACTGTTTCCAACACCCGAAAGAAAGGACTTTCAGACATGATCAGTTTTGAACTTTCCGACGAACAGAAGCAACTCCAGGAACTGGCCCGCAAATTCGCGAAAGACGCGATGATCCCGGCCGCGGAACATCACGATCATACCGGCGAGTTCCCGTTCGAGGTGACCAATAAAGCGTGGGAGCTCGGCCTCATGAACACCCACATTCCGCAAGAATACGGCGGTCTCGGGCTGAGCGTTCTGGATGGCATCATCATCACCGAAGAACTGGCATATGGATGCACCGGAATCGCGACCGCCATGGAGGCGAACGCTCTCGCATCGGCCCCTGTGATTGTCGCCGGGAATGACGAGCAAAAGAAACAATTCCTCGGAGCCCTCACCGCCGAACCCAAGTATGCCGCTTATTGTGTGACCGAGCCCGGAGCGGGATCGGACGTGGCGGGGATCACCACCACGGCAAAAAAAGTCGGCGATGAGTATGTGATCAATGGCGCGAAGATGTGGATCACGAACGCGAGTGTGGCGAGCTGGTACTTCGTGCTCGCGTACACCGACCCCTCGCTGAAGCACAAGGGGATGTCGGGGTTTTTGGTTCCCCGCGACACCAAGGGCATCGTGGTCGGGCGCAAAGAAGACAATCTCGGCCAGCGCGCATCGGATACTCGCGGGATCACCTTCGAAGAAGTGCGAATTCCGGTGAAATACCGCCTTGGCAACGAGGGTGATGGCTTCCGGATCGCGATGAGTGCATTCGATCATACCCGTCCGGTGGTGGCGGCCGGAGCAGTGGGACTGGCCCGCCGGGCGATGGACGAGGCGATTCAGTACGCAAGCACCCGAAAAACCTTCGGGACTCCGATTGCGGGGTATCAGGCGATCAGCTTCATGATCGCCGACATGGCAAAAGACATCGAGGCCGCGCGATATTTGGTCTGGCGCGCAGGCTGGGAGATCGACCAAGGCCGGAGGAATACCAAGTTCGCGGCCTTCGCGAAATCCTTCGCGGCCGACATGGCCATGCGGGTAGCGACCGATGCCGTGCAGGTCTTCGGCGGATACGGGTATTCCAAGGAATATCCGGTCGAGAAGCTCATGCGCGATGCGAAGATCTATCAGATCTACGAAGGAACCTCGCAGATCCAGCGCCTGATCATCGCAAAAGAGATCTTCGATCGCAAATAGCGCGATCAGTGCGGATTTCTAAGATACTCCTGCATTCCATTGAGCATCTGCGAACACCCGTAACCGTCGATGTGCCGGTGATCAATCGTGACCGAGACGGGAAGCATCGGTTTAATGATGATCTTCCCGTTCTCGACCACGGGTTTGTCTGAGATCTTCCCGATCGCCATGACCATCGGGCACCGCGAGTAGGGGACCAGCGGGGCGAATCCGTATTCAAGGCCCATCCCTCCGACCGAGGTGAGCATGACCGATCCGAAGGGGTCCCGCGGGGTTCCGAGGAGCGGGCTCCAAAGGTTCAGGTCGTGGTTCAAAAACGAGACCAAGTCGAGCACCTTCGCGATCACCCACGAGGGCACGAACTTCAGATTCTTTTTGATTTTCTGGAACTCCGGATCGCGATGGGTGCGGATCGCCTTCGCCTTTTCATGGAGTTCGTCCATGATCGCCTCGAGGGATTTTTGGTTCGTGTTCCGGATGATCGCGCCCGAGAGGTTTTCTTCGCCGTCCTCGACCGCCGAGACCTGCAAGAAGGTGTCGATGGTTTCGCGCTCGTAGAGGCGGCCCCAGCGCAGAACCGAATTGAACGAGGGGCACCGCTCGATTCCGTGGGCGATCGCCTTTGCCATGATCACGGTCGGAGTCAGGCGGATGCCCCGCTGTTTGGATTCCTCGATTTTTTCGAGAATCGGTCCCGCGTCGATGTCAATGAACCCGTACACCGATGGGTCCTTGGTTGTGGACCAGGTTCCGATGGCGACCTTCCGCCAGACATTCATTTTGACCGCGCCTTTGAAGCCGATGTTCTGTTTGATCATGGTCAGATGGTAAACAAAAACCCGTCTTCGTGCGAGATCCGGCTTTTGGAACGCCGATTTCTTGCCCCTCTTGACGCCGCTCCTTGATTTCTCGCTCCCCTGTTCGTAGTTTGCCTCGCGCGGGACGGATGGAAGGTACGGGGTGAGTGAATGGTTCCACGGTTCGGTCGGGGATTGAGGGTCACGGTTCTGTTTTTGGTTCTGGTGTCGCTTCAGTCCTGCAAAAAGGACGCATGGTTCGGGCAGGGGTTCGATACGATGGTGATCCGGTGCCGGAAGGGAGCACACCCATGCTCGGGGATTGCAAATGTTCTTTTTTCTGGAAAAAAAGTAGCCCGTGCTTTTGAGTTCCAAGAAGGGACGCTGTATCAGGAAGCCTGGGGGGATTCCTACAGCCAGGTGAACAAGCTCTTCGGCGCCACTGATTGTGGCGATGTGCTCGATCCGCGCAACAATAGCGCCATGGTGGGCTTTCGGCATTTGGCCGGAACCGATCAGATCGAGATTCTGGGGTACGTCCATCGTGAGGATGCCTACCGGAACGGATACAACTTCCGGCATACGAATCTTTGGGTGGTGCCGCGGGGAACGCGGGTCGCCCTTGAGATCTCGACAGCAGGACCGTATTACCGGTTCACGGCGAACGGTGATACCGATTTGCTGATGAAGCGATTCTGCAATCGTCCGAATTTTCAGGGCCGCATGATCGGAACCTGGTTCGGGGGACAGCGACCCGCTCCGCAGGCGATGCGGATTCAACACGAACCGGGAGTGACAATCGAGTCGGTCTTTCCGAAAACGCTTCGAATCATGGACCAGGATAACCTGTGCTCGAAGGGACTGGATCCGCTTGAATATCTGGTTCAGCACGAATCGGGAATCTACTCGGCGTATGAGTCCGAGTGCGGGGCGGGGAACCTCGAAGTGCAGTATCTGGGCTGTGATGCGAAGATGAACGGAACTCCCGGGGCAGAAACCAGTGTCGATTCGGAGCGGGGGTTCCGCTACCGGATCAGCTGCGGATCCTGATCCCCGAGACTCAGCGGCCCTCGTCCTCGAGCGCCGCTTTGATTCGAAGATAGCTTTCAAATCGCGGCAGATGCGAGTACTCCTGCCGCTTGACCTGAAGCTCGTACATCTCGGGAAAGTATTGAATCAGCGTTTTCGGATCGACCCCGATCAGGCCGAACTCCTTGATGCCGGGAGTATCGATGAACCGGGTTCCTTCGCCGGCCGGAATCATCTTCGAGACCGTGGTCGTGTGCTTGCCTTTGCCGGTGGCTCCGCTCACTACTCCCACCTTGCCCACGGCTTCTCCGAAGAGCTCCGAGAGGAGCGAGGTTTTTCCCACACCCGAGTGCCCGCAGAAGACTGAGGTCTTGCCCCGAAGGGCGTTTCTGAGTTCCTCGATTCCCGATTTTTCTCGGGTCGAGACCGGAAAACACTGGTAGCCCAAGTCTGAATAGAGCTTCCACGGAGACTCCTCTCCCGAGCGCAGATCCATTTTGTTGATCACGATCAGAGGGATGATTCCCGCCGCAGAGGTCGAGATCAAAAAGCGATCGACCAGCCCGGGTGAGAAATCCGGCTCATGGAGCGAGGTCGTGATGACCACGTAATCCAGATTGGCCGCGATCGTGTGCATGATCTTGCCTTCACGCCCCGGGGCTTTTCTGGAGATCGAATTTTTTCTGGGAATCACTTCTTCGATGACGCCGTCGCTTCCGCCAAAGGTTTTGATTCGGACCCGGTCGCCAGGCGCCACCGGAGACCGCTCGCGCCACTCGGCATCCCGATCGACGATCTGCCCGCGCCGGTAGGTGCACAGGATCCGTTTCGATTCGTCCGAATCGGGAATGACGTTCGCCATTTTGGGGAACACCTCGCTGATGACGCCTTCAACCATTCATTGATTCCTCTGCACGAGGCGAACAGTACGAAATTCCCGTGACTCCGTCAAAGAGATGCTCCAGAATCAGAAAAAATGAAGGCATCCGGATCTTTTCGTCTTCTTACGATGTTCATGATCGGGTTTCCGGTCATTTATCCGCTCGGTGCAGCGCTGGTGTTCCAGCTTCCGCTGAAGGGTCTGGGCGCGATCGTCCTGTCTCCTCTTTTTTATCTTGCCACTGCGCTTTGGATTGCAACCGGCACCGGGCTTCAGTCCTTCCGGCACTGGGCTTGGTATACCTTTTTGGTCGCACAGGGGATTGTGGCCTGGTTCAATGCCCAGATTGTTCTCAATTACAGTGAGTCTCCGATCAAGGGGTACTCATTCTTTCTGGTGTTTGCGCTTCAGTTCCTGTTCATCCGGTTCGTCTCGCGCGAGGTGCGGGTGCCTTATTTGTTCCCGAGAATCCACTGGTGGAAGAGCGGAATCGAGGCGATCCGCTCGCTCGAGGTCCAGTTCACGGTCATGAGAGAGTCTGAAATCCCGCTGAGCGGGCAGGTCCTCGATTTGAGCCCCCGGGGGTGTTTCATGAAAACCCCGCTTGAGTTCGGGGCGGGTGAGCAGGTTTCCATGCAGTTGAACGCCTACGGGCAGGATCTGGTCGTCAAGGGAGAGATTGTCTGGATCGCACCCAGTACCGTGACCCATCCGCGCGGGATCGGGATCCGGTTCGAGGAGTTGGATCGGCAGACGAGGCGAAAAATCCGCACGATGGCGCGGTCGTTTGATCAAGAAAAGGAGCGTTCCGGTGGAACTTCAGTCTTACCTTCGTGAGGCGCTGAAACAGGCCGAAAAGGCGGGTGCCATCGAGGAAGTGCCCGTCGGCGCCGTGATCGTCCATGAGGGCAAGGTCATTGGAACCGGGTTCAATACCCGTGAAACCACGCAAGATCCGCTCGGGCATGCCGAGATCAACGCCATCCGCGTGGCCGCAAGCGCCTTGGGTTCGTGGAGGCTGCTCGATTGCGATTTGTATGTGACGCTCGAGCCTTGTCCGCTTTGTCTTTCGGCCTGCCAGCAGGCCAGGATCCGAAAGGTCGTGTACGGAGCAAAGGACGAAAAAGGCGGAGCGATTTGCCTTGGGTTTCATGTTCATGATCATCCCAAGCTGAATCACCGGTTCGAGGTGATCCATTCCCCGATGGAGGAGTGCTCGAAGATCCTGAAGGACTTCTTCGCACGCCGCCGGACCGAGAAGAAGTCCACCCGTTCCTGATCAAAAACAATCATTCTGCGCGTGCAAAGAGCCCTCGGGTTCATGCTAGGCTCCCCCCATGGACGGTACGTTTCTCGATCGGGTGTTTCGCGTTTTGACCAGCCGAAGAATGGCCACGGTTCTTCTGCTCGGATTCTCCTCGGGCCTTCCCTTGGGTCTCACCGGCAGTACGCTTCAGGCGTGGATGACCCACGAGGGGGTCAATCTCAGGACTATCGGAATCTTCGCTCTGGTTGGCCTTCCTTACACGATCAAGTTTCTTTGGTCGCCCTTCATGGACCGCTATGTTCCGCCCTTGTTCGGTCGACGACGCGGTTGGCTTCTGCTCACTCAGCTCCTCCTCGTGGCCTCCATCGCGGGCATGGCAGTGACCGATCCCAAGGAGCAATCGATGATCATGGCGACCATCGCTTTTTTGGTCGCGTTCTTTAGTGCAAGTCAGGACATCGTGGTCGATGCGTATCGGACCGATGCCCTGGCCCCCGAAGAATACGGATTGGGGTCGGGAGCCTATGTGCTGGGCTATCGGCTTGCGATGCTGATGAGCGGGGCGGTCGCGCTCATTCTTGCCGATCAGATGCCGTGGAAGCAGGTGTATCTCGTCATGGCTCTTTGCATGGGGGTCGGAATCCTGACCACGCTTTTTTTGGCGCCCGAGCCCGAAACCAAAGAGCCGCCTCCTCATAATCTTCGCGAGGCGATCGTCGATCCCTTGGTTGATTTTTTTTCGCGCCGGGGGTCGTTCGAGATCCTCGGATTCATTATTCTCTACAAGCTCGATGTCGTGGTCGCGCTTGCGCTTAGTACGACGTTTCTTTTGCAGGTCGGGTTCTCGAACACGGATATCGGGGCCGTGAACAAGGGAGTCGGGCTCGTGGCCACCATTGTGGGGACTCTTTCGGGTGGAGCGTTGATGACGGCGCTCGGAATGAAGCGCTCTCTATGGATTTTTGGGATTTTGCAGGGGGCGGGGAATGGATTGTTCGTGGCCCTTGCCCACTTTGGCAAAGTGTACCCGCTCATGGTGGGAGCGGTTGCGCTCGAGAATCTCTTCAGCGGCATGGGGAATGCCGCTTACGCCGCTTTCATGATGAGCCTTTGCAATAAGAAGTTCTCGGCGACCCAATATGCGCTTTTGACGAGCCTGATGGCCCTGACCCGGGTTCTTGCGGGATCGGCGAGCGGATTCCTGGCTGAGCGCCTGGGGTGGGAGCATTACTTCATGGTCGCGATCAGCCTCATGATTCCGGGGCTTTTGCTGCTAACCCGCTATGATCATTGGGCAACGCTTCGCGAAAAAGCGCTCGATGAGGGAGCCAATCCCGAAAAATGGGAGGTTGCTAAAAACCGCTAAATTTTATCGGGTATTGGTCCGAACAGAGGAGGTATGGTCGGACCCAAGGCAAATCTCCTTCGGAGAATCGGATCGAGCCTCGTCGACGGAGCCCTGGAGCTCACGGGGGGGCTCTTGGGTTCGTACCTCGGAGCCATGGTCGCGGCGCTCGTGACAGTCATGCACGAGGAGGCCGCCGCCGAGACCATGCAAAGCTCGATGAAGAGCGGTTTCGGGATCGGTTTTGCATTCTGGGCGCTCTCGATTTCATTCTTGAATCGGGTGCTGATCCAAGGCATCTCGCGCGCCTCCATCGGCAAAAAACTCTTTCATCTCGAGCTGGTTTCGGCCCGCGATTCGATGACCTGGGGACGGGTAACGGGACGCTGGGTGCTCTCGGTCGGATCGCTCGTCGTGCTCGGGGCCGGCTACTGGTTCATGCTCTTGAACCGCGAACGGCGCACCCTCCATGATTTGGTCGCAGGCACGGATGTGGTGCCCGCCTCGGGGGGCGCAGGCGCCGATTCCGCCCCCCTTGCCCCTGTGATCGAGCTGCGCCCGAAAGCGGTCACAGACGAAAACAAAGACGAGAAAAAATCAGCCTAATTGCCCGTCACGATCGTGCACATTTTTCCGTACACGCCGAGGATGCTCTTGTACTGATGATCGACCGAGCTGATCTCGGTGATCGCTCCGTTCTTCATGGCCGCCGAAAGAGACGCATCTCCCGAGGTAACCAGACCCACATAGTTTTGCGTGCAAGCCATGCCCCGTTTGCGGCCCGGCGGATTGGTGGTGACCATCACGCCCTCGATGTGGTCGGTCAGGATGAGTCCGGGGGCGGTCGAGGAGCGCGGAGTCGCGCAGGCCGAGAGAAGAATCACAGGAAGAATCCAAAGAAATCGCATGCTCATGCCCTCATTGGAGCAGAAAACATACCCTGCGACAAGCGATGCAAACTGCCCCCTTCATCGAGCACAATCAAAGGGGGCAGTTTTCAAGCCGTGGGGGGATGTGATAAATCGACCGAAGATGCACGAGACGATTCTCATAACTGGAGCGGCCGGATACATCGGTTCTCATTTCGCCGAGGCCCTGATCGCAGCTCCGGAATGGACCCGAAAAAATCCGAAGCTCGTTTTTTTGGATGACCTGAGCTCGGGGCATCTGGAGTTTCTGCAAGAGCTGTCGGCCCTCGCCGTCGGTGCCGGAATGACGGAACCCGTCTTTGAGCGCGTCTCTCTTCAGGATGCCGAGGGGGTGCGGACAGCCCTGCTTCGTCATCGTCCCGCTGCGGTCGTGCATTTCGCCGCGAAGATCTCGGTCGCAGAATCGGTGCAAAATCCGGATCTTTATTTTTTGAACAACGTCGAGGGGTCAAAGAACCTGCTCTCGGCCATGCGGGAATCGAATTGCAAGAGGATGATTTTTTCGAGTACGGCTGCGGTGTACGGCGCGGTTGAAGATCCGGTCCGGGCAACCGGTCCCTTGTCCGAGGAAACCTCCCTCGCTCCGATCAATCCCTACGGCGAGACCAAGCTCAAAATGGAGCAAGAGATCGCCCGCGCCGGGGCGGAGTGGGGGCTTCGCAGTGTGGTCTTTCGGTACTTCAATGCGGCCGGCGCATCGGCCTCGGGACGTTTCGGAGAATGGCATGAGCCTGAGACGCATTTGATCCCGCTTCTTTTGCGCTCCATCGAATCGGGCAAGGCCCTCTCGGTTTTTGGGAATGATTATCCGACCCGCGATGGAACCTGCATCCGGGATTACATTCATGTGTCGGATCTGGCGAGCGCGCACCTTCTCGGGCTCATGCGGCTTTTGGTCGAGGAAGCCTTTGCGGGCGGAACGTTCAACCTGGGCACCGAGACGGGCACCTCGGTACTTGAGGTAATTCATGCGGCCGAGCAGATCACCAAAAAGCGCGTGCCCTACGAGCTCAAAGACCGCCGAGCAGGTGACTCACCCGTGCTCGTCGCGGACTCCTCGCGGGCCCGCAAGGTTTTGGGATGGGTCCCCGTGCATTCCGGCATCGACATGATTGTTCGAACCGCATGGGACTGGGAGCAGAGAAAGAGTTGATTCCTATTTCGATGCTTTGAATGCGTCCGCAAGGATCTGGTTTGCCTTCGGGCCGCATTCCTGGATTTCTTGATAGGGAACCGTGCTTCCGTCGGCTTGATATTGAATGTCTTTGATCACCCGGGCGAATTTGGTTCCGCTTGGAACCAATGCCTGGATGACGTCCGACGCAAAGTATCCGATGGTGTCTACGTCAATTCCCGTCCGAAGTTGCTTTCCGATCGATTCCTTCGAACCAACCACGATCACGGGATCGGTCGAGTGGCTCGGATTGCGGATTTCGATCTCGGAACCTCCGTTCACCAGAGAAATCTGAAAGGGTCCGCAAAGCGAATCTTCAGAAGTCTGGGCGTGGGAGGGAGTCTGAACCAGGGCAAGAGACAGAAGAAATGCGGTAATCATGAGCAGATTTGTACACTACTGCTTGCAGGCTGTCGAGAAAAACTGACACAATGCAAAATCCTGACAAACACTCGCTGGACTCAGAGCTTCAAGAAAATTGAGCCCTTTGAGAGTTCCTGATCAGTACGGTGTTTCGGGAAAGGGGCTGGGGAACAAAAAAGTTTTGCCGAAACACGCGAGCCACGAAGGCGAAAGCGAGGCCGGAGGACCCGGCTCGGAGGCAAAAACCTTTTTGTTTCCCAGCCCCTTTCCCAAACCACGGTACTGGGTCAAGCACACTCAAAGGGCTCAGTTTTCGCTTCACGCGGGGGATCTACTTCATTTGGAGAGCATTTTCGTTGCAATTCGGGTGGGTTTTTTCTATTGTGCGCCGCAGAACGGTGAGGAGTTTTATGAAAAATCCATTTTTTTCGTTGGCGTTGATCGGAATCGTAGCCCTTTCTCAGTCGGGAGCGGCCTTGGCCGATCCACAGGACCGCGAAAACCGGGCGCGAATCACTCTGAAGGTGATCGAAACCGACGCCGAAGGGCACACCCGTACTCATAAAATCGGAAAGCGTTCCAAGGTTCTGTTTTCGAAGACCCCGAAGGGAACCGTTCGATTGGCGGTTGACCCCGCGTGGGGCCTGACGGTGTTGGATCGGGTCGAGCCTGATTTCCAGCCCGGTGCATGGTCGATCAAGGGGCATCTTCCGCAATTGGTCATTGCCAAGCTGATCGAGCAGTCCTGCGACGTGGAGTGCCAGAGCGAGTATCTCTCCGTTCAGAATAAAATCGCCGAGCTGAAGGCAAGCACCGGATTTTCGGATTACTTTTATGCCGGAGCATTCGAGGTTTCGGGCCCGACCATGGGCTATCTCGACGATTCCAGCGAATTCGAGCTGAAGTATCGGCTTTCAGAAGGAACCGAGCTCGTGGTCCGCGTGGACCTTCGTCGCTGGTGGCGCTAACCGCTCAAACCGGGCGGATTCGAACCATTCCACCTTACCAATAGGGCACCGTCCGGTAGAACACCGAGGTGTCGAATCTTTGGGATGCCCCGAAGCCCCATTCCGAGGCCCGCTGGCTGAATCCCATGGTCATGAACAGCGTCTCATCGGCGAGGAGCTTCGCGCTCAGTTTCCGTTCGAGCGGGTCAGGGGAGTTCGGATCGAGAGTGATCGAATTCAAACCCTCTTTGAACTTCAGATGCCGGTTGTAGACGATCACCTCGATCGCATCTTTTTTGTGTCGTCTCGACATCGGCTGAATCCGAAAGTACAAAAACTCCGGCGTTTTGCTCAAATTGAAGTGAATCACGGTTCTTCCAAGCGCATCACGCGAAGAATAGAACGACCGCACGAGGGCCTCGGGGTCTTGCGCGGTCCGTTCGGTCTCGGTTCCCATTCCCATCGATTGCGACGAGATCCGGAGCGTGTTTTCCATCGCGGTCGGCGTGTGCCCGCGCACCTGGATGTTCCCGAAGGCCGGATTCTGCGCCACCAAGAACCGTTCATAGGTGCCGTTCGGGAGTCCCTCCATCAGCAGAATCGGATACAACTCCGAACGCCCCTGATTGGCAAAAAGACGCGTGAGTGCCGCATGTTCGGCCTGTGCATCCCCGCGAAGAAAAGCTTCGCGCGCCTCCTCGAACCAGCGTTGCTTGAGTCTCAGGCCGAGTCCCTTTGCACGGCGGTCGATTTCTTCCCACGGGGTCTCGAGGAAGCGCCGGAGGCCCGAGAGCTTGAAGGTCATTCCGAAGTAAAACGAGCTTCTTCCGTAAAACAGTCGTCTTCCCAGTTTTTTTCCCGGAGCGGGCGGCGCCCGGCGGGGAAATCGCGGAAAAATCCCTTTCAGTCCCAAATCGGTTTCGACCCGTCCCACGTACCGGTTCAGCGAGGCGGCCATGGTGTAAGAGTCATCGATGGAGTTCTCGGACATCAGCACGAACGAGTCCTCGAGCTTCTCGCGGAACGCCTGATCATCGATCAGAATCGAGGTGCGATGGGTGACGCGTTCCCCGCTTCCGACAAAATCGTATTCCCGCGAGCGGGACTTCACGGACTGAAAAAATCGCTTCTCTCCGTCCGGGAGTTCGATCTCGGTCGTGATTTTTTGCGAGCCCCGCGCGACACTGAACCGGATCACCGGGCTTGCACGCCCGCTGAATTCGGCGTTGTGGAGGTGCCGGTCGGTTTTTCGGCGGTACAACCGCTCGACCGGAGGTCGCCCTTCTTCGGGTATCATCGCAGAGAGCTCGCTTGACCGGATGAACGAGCCCAGCACCGCACGATGATACGCATCCCTTCCCTCGGGCGACTCGAGATCGTAGCGGTATCCGACATCGAGGCCGATCTCGCGCGCATTGGTCGCCGTGAACTGAAACGGCGTGATGGTGGGGCTCAGGCGTCCCACGGTGGTTTCGATGCTCGAACCTTTGAACAGAACAAATCCTTGAAATACCCCCGGAAAGCCAAGTCTTGTTCCCGCCGTGACCTTGAGCTGATCGCCCTTCAGGCGGCTGATCCGGACTTTCGCGTAGCGATCGTCTTCTTTCATGATCGCGATCTGGTAACTGCCCGTAAAATGGAACTCCACGCCGACTCCCGCGTAGCCCTCGATCAGGGGTACGGGCGACACATTCCAGCCGAAATCCCCCCCGAAGCCCGCGGTGCCCGAGACGGTGTAGCTGATGATCTCGTTCTTCTTCATGCGCTTCTTCACGCAGTTCGCATGAAAGGGGATTTTGAAGGGGAGCTTTACGAGATTCAACACATCCCGGAGCTTTACCCGCATCGCCGCATCGAGCGGACTGGAGTTCAGGTACGGGTTCAGGTCTTCGATGTCGGCCTCGTCGCCCGGGCCCGCGTTCTCGAAATCGAGGGCCTCCTTGGTGCGGGCTTTTTCGGGGCTCATCTGCCGGATGTTCCGGATCTCGAATGAGCCATCGACCCCGAGGCGCATTCCGCCCACGGGGAACTGCAGAACCTGATCGGGAATCCGCTCGGGGGGGCCCACGGTCAGGTCCGCGCCGACGATGCGCGAAGCGAGGCGGATCGAGAACGAGTCGATCACCGTCCAGGTGTTCAGGGTGTCGTAGTTGTTGAAGATGTTGCGTCCGATGCGGACCGCGCCCGAGCCGATTCCGGGAATGTCGCTGTCATACAGGGGAATCGAGGTGTTTCCGTCGAAGAGGGCGTTCACGATCCGGTATTCGAGGGCTTCGCCCCGGGTCATCGAGGATTGGTAGAACTCCTCGGGCCAGGGTCTTGGCTGGAAGTCGAAGCCCGGCGGAGGAGGGCGCGGCACTTCGATTTGTGCGAGCGCGATCCCCGGCATGGCCAGCAATGCCGCAAAGAAAATGCGAAGCAAATTCACCCTCCCGAATGAACGATCCCGACAGCACCGTAAACCGGATTGATGTACCGAGTCGAGGGATTTTCAAAACTGCTCCATTTGATTGCGCCTCATTTGGAATTTGGGTTGAGAATGCACCCGAACAGAAAAACGATTTTGCCTCCGAGCCGGGTCCTCCGGCCTCGCTTTCGCCATCCTGGCTCGCGAGAGTCGGCAAACTCCTTTTTCTGCCCGGGTACATTCTCAACCCAAGTTCCGATGGGCACAATCAAATGGGGCAGTTTGTGGTATACGGCCTCGATGGAATTTCAAATCCTGATGACCAATCTCACGAATCCGACTCTTTTGTTTTTTGTTCTCGGTGCCTTTGCGGCACTCGTAAAGAGCGATCTCGAGATCCCTCCCCACACGATCAAGTTCATCTCGCTCTATTTGTTGTTCTCGATCGGATTCCGAGGCGGGCAGGAGCTCGCGCACAGCGGCTTCACCACCGAGGTCCTGCTGGCCCTCGGCTTTGGCGTCGTGCTGGCGACCGTGATTCCGATTTTCTTGTTTTTTGCGCTCAAAAGACGATTCTCGGTGGCCGATGCCGGCGCCATTGCCGCCACCTACGGATCGGTGAGCGCCGTGACCTTCGTGGCCGCGAACTCGTTTTTGGAGTTTCAGGGTCTCCATGCCGGGGGGCACATGGTGGCAGTCATGGCCGCGATGGAGGCTCCCGCGATCATCGTCGGGGTTTCGCTGATCAGCTGGTACGACCGGAGTACGCCGGTGTCGTTCAAGACGGTGCTTCATCACTCGCTCACGAACGGGAGCATCCTGATGGTGGTGGGGAGCCTCGTGATCGGTCTGATTGCCGATGCCAAGCAGGCCGAGGGGATCCGGCCGTTCGCTTCAGATATCTTCAAGGGGTTTCTTGCGATCTTTCTGCTCGAGATGGGCATGGTCACCGTGAACCGGATCCGGACCTTTCTGCGCTATGGACCAGTGGCCTCGATCATCTCGACCGTGGTGCCGCTCTTGAACGGGGGCGTGGTCGCGTACGTGAGCCAATGGGTCACGGCCGATCCGGCGAACCGGTTTATGTTCTCGATTCTCGCCGCGAGCGGGTCTTACATTGCGGTTCCGGCCACCCTCCGGCTCGCGGTCCCGAAGGCCGATCCAGGCCTGTACATTCCGATGGCGCTCGGAATCACCTTCCCGGTGAACCTTACGATCGGAATGCCGTTTTATTTTTGGATCGTGCACCGTCTCTAGGTTTAAAGGCCGATAAATTCGATCTGATAATCAAAGTTGATTCACGAATAAAAAAACTAAAGGTTTCTGAACTCATGCCGAAAGGAAGGTGTCTGAGCTGGAGGTGCTTTGGTGGGTACTCAAAGGCTCGGGCACTTGACTGGGGGCCGTTCCACTTTTTGAAACGAAGGAACCAAGACTGAGGTGGTTCCGACGGGTACAGCGAGGTGGTGACGGCTCCTTTTTTTTTCGCTAGTCTCAGATCCATGTCCATTCGAGTCAGCCTGAACCACATCGGGATCGCCACCGAGCGGGGGAATACCCGTCTCGAAACCCTGTTTCGTCTTTTGAATATCCGTCACGCCGAAAGCGAAGTCGTCGAAGAGCAGGGGGTGAATGTGCACTTTTTCGAGCTTCAGGGGGAGCCGCCTCACTTGGAGCTTCTTGAGGTCATGGATCCCGAGGGGGCGGTGGCCAAGTTCATCGCCAAGCGCGGGCCGGGGGTGCATCATCTTTCGTTCCAGGTCGAGTCGGGAGGCCTGGACCCCCTGTGCGAGACCTTAAAAAAAGAGGGATTCCGCTTCATTTACGATTCTCCGCAGCGCGGAGCCCGGAACATGCGAATCCATTTCATTCATCCTGCCACTGCGGGCGGGGTGCTCGTCGAACTCATGGAGGCGGCCCATGCCCATCCGGCTCAGTGAGACACTAAAGCGTCTTTTGATCGTTTATGTCGTCGTATTCGTGATCCAGCAAACGATCGATCAGTTTTTCGGCGGCCATCTGAAGGCCTATCTCGCGCTGATTCCGAACGCGGTTCTGGGCGGGTATGTCTGGCAGATCCTGACCTACGGTTTTCTTCATGCCGATGTCATGCACCTTCTTTTGAACCTGCTGGTGCTCGCGTTCGTCGGATCCGACATCGAGTCGGTCTGGGGGCGGAGGAAGTTCCTGATTTACTACTTCTTTTGTGTTCTTTCGGCCGGATTGTTTTATCTGATCGTGCAGTTCCTGATCTCGAACCCCTTGTACCTGTCGCTTCCCATGTTGGGAGCCTCGGGGGGGATTTATGGCCTTCTGTACGCCTATGGAGTGCTTTTTCCCGACCGCGAGATGCTTCTCATGATGCTGTTCCCGATCCGGGCGCGGCAGTTTGTCTGGGTTCTGGCGGGGATCGAGTTTTTGCAGGCGATCTACTCCGGACAGGGCGGACTGGGTGCGATCGCCCATCTTTCGGGCATGGGGGCCGGATTTTTGTACCTGTATTTTGAGGCGCGGGGGCTCCGGCTTCCACGGGGTTCGTCGAATCCGTCCGGCCCTGCGAAAAAGAAGAACAGTCATCTCCGGCTCGTGAAAGACGAAGACGACCAGACCAAAGGCCCGAAGACCTGGCACTGATCGGTTTTGATCGGTACGGATCGGGGGCCGTCCCCCTTGCGTTGACTTATCTGCGGATTTCCTTTATGTTTTGACGCTATGTCATTACTTCACGAAGCCATTTCTGATAAAAAATTCGACGTCCGTGTGCTCGAAAAAAACCTGGTCCGCAATGTCGTCACCGACAAAGACGTGAAGTCGTTCGTGGAGCGTCTTCCGGATGATGCCGAGAACGCGACTTTCATCAGCCTCGACGAGATCGCCGAGCAAAAAAAATAATTCCTCGATTCAGAGGGGGTCATCATGAGTCACGCCGCAATCACGCCGGCCCAGCCTCCGGCAGACGGAATTGAGAACGTTGTCATTTTGGGCACAGGCCCCGCAGGGTTGACCGCGGCCATCTACGCGGCTCGCGCGAATCTCGCCCCTCTTTGTGTCGAGGGCACTCAGCCCGGCGGACAGCTCACCATCACCACCGATGTCGAGAACTTCCCCGGATTCCCGAACGGTGTCATGGGACCCGAACTCATGCAGGGCTTTCGTTCCCAAGCAGAGCGTTTCGGCACCCGCTTCAAAACGGGCGATGTCCAGGCGGTGGATCTAAAGCAACGGCCTTACTCCCTGAGTCTCGCTGATGGCTCAATCGTGAAGACCCGGACCTTGATCATCTCGACTGGTGCATCGGCGAAGTTGCTCGGACTGAAGAACGAATCCCGCCTCATGGGGCGCGGAGTTTCGGCATGCGCCACGTGCGACGGATTCTTTTTTCGCAACCAGGACATCGCGATCGTGGGCGGTGGCGATACGGCCATGGAAGAGGCGAATTTCCTGACCCGGTTTGCAAAGTCCGTGACGCTCATCCATCGGCGCGATACCTTTCGCGCCTCGAAGGTCATGCAGGACCGCACCCGCCGGAATCCGAAAATCCGCTTTATTCTCGACACCGCGGTCGAAGACGTCCTGGGCGAGAATGAGGTGACCGGACTGAAGCTGCGGAATCTGAAGACGGGCGAAGCGAGCGAGCTTCCCGTGACCGGATTCTTCGTGGCCATCGGGCACCAACCGAACACCAAGCTCTTCCAGGACCAGCTCGAGATGAACGATGCCGGATATCTCGTGATTCAGGCCGGAACGACGAAGACGCGCATTCCCGGCGTTTTTGCTGCGGGCGACGTGGCCGACCCTGTGTATCGGCAGGCGGTCACCGCGGCAGGTACGGGTTGCATGGCCGCGATCGATGCCGAACGGTATCTCGAGAGCGAACACTCGGGCTCCCACTAGGCGGGATTCTCTCAAGGAGGGGCAGTGAGCTCAACGCGTCTCAAGCTGTCGCTCGAAATCGCACTCCGCTTCCTCGTTTCGAAAAGTCGCGGGAATTTTCTCTCTTTCATTTCTTTGGTTTCGATCTCAGGCGTCTGCATCGGCGTTCTGGCCCTTCTCGTGGTGACCAGTGTGGTGAACGGCTTTGAGAACGAGCTCACGCGCGTGATCTCCGGCACGCAAGGCGATGTGCTTTTTTACACCCGTGGCGCTCCGATCCGGGACCGGAAGGATCTCGAGCGCAAGATCCGCGAGCTTTCCCCGCAAGCGGGTTCCATCACCGGCTCGTTCGTGAGCGAGGTGATGTTCCACGGTCCCGAAGGCGTTGCCGGCGGGGTTCTTGAGGGAGTGGATCTTCCGACCTGGCCCTCGGTCATCGAAATCAAAAGCAGGATCCAAGGCGAGGGCGCATTGCCCGAAAAGGACGAAGAGATTCTTCTCGGCTCCGCCCTGGCCGAGCGCCTGGGCGTGAAAATCGGGGATTCGATCCGCGTGATTCTTCCGTTTTCGAGCATGGACGAGGACGAGAGCGGAGCGGGAACCCCGAAGGTCCAGGATTTCAGGCTGGTCGGGATCGTGCACCTCGGAATGTATGATTACGATTCGAAGTATGCGTACGCGCCTCTTCCCTCGGTTCAGCGGTTGGTCTACGGCGAGGATCGCGATTTCATCACGACCTTCCGAATGAGGCTCGAGGAACCCTCGATGGCGGCGTCCGTGGCGCAAGGGCTTTCCGGGCATTTCGGTTACCCGTACCGGGTGCGCGACTGGAGCCAGCTGAATCGCAATCTTCTTTATGCGATCCGGCTCGAAAAGGCCGTGATCGCCGTTCTGCTCACGGCGATCATGGTGGTGGCGGCCTTCAATGTGATCAGTGCGCTCCTGATGATGGTCCACGAAAAAGAAAAAGAGATCGCAATTCTCCGGGTGCTCGGAGTCCGCATGCGGGATCAGTTCTATCTGTTTTCGCTGATCGGTTCTTTTTTGGGCCTTGCGGGGACGGTTTTGGGAACCGTGCTCGGGCTGATCGCGACCTGGGTTCTGCGAAGCTCGCAGTTCATCCGGCTGCCGGCCGAGGTGTATCACCTCGAATACCTCCCGGTGATCATCCGCTGGACGGAGTGGTGCGCGATCGGCGTGCTCGCGTTCTTGATTTGTTTTTTGGCAACCGTGGGACCTGCTGCGCGGATCGCGCGCAGGAGCCCTGTCGAGGGACTGAGATGGACAACGTGATTCTAAGGGCCCGCGGCCTCTATCGGGAGTTCAAGAAAGAAAAAGAGCGCATTCCGGTGGTGAAGGGCGTCTCGCTCGATCTCGCCGCCGGAGACTGCGTTGCCATCATGGGCTCCTCGGGAGCGGGCAAGTCCACGCTCCTGCACATGCTGGGAACCCTTGACCGTCCGACGAGCGGGGAGCTTGCGTTCGCTCCTTTGTTTTCGGATGTGTGGAAGCTGTCCGATGAGGCGCTCTCGGATTTCCGGAACCGGAACATCGGGTTTGTGTTTCAGTTCCATTATCTTCTGCCCGAGTTCACGGCGCTCGAGAATGTCATGATGCCCGCCTTGATTTCGGGAATGGCCCGTCCCGAGGCCGAGACGAGGGCCCGGGGGCTTTTGGAGTTCGTGGGGCTCGGAAGCCGGCTCGAGCACAAGCCGGGCGAGCTCTCGGGCGGGGAACAGCAGCGGGTGGCGATCGCGCGAGCGGTGATTTTGAAGCCCAGAATCCTCCTGGGCGATGAGATGACCGGGAATCTCGACTCCGAGAACAGCAAGAAGGTCATCGATCTGCTGCTCGACCTGAACCGGCAGTTCGGGATCGCGATTCTGATCGTGACCCACGATCCCGAGGTCGCGGCCCGGATGAAGCGGGTGATCACGATGAAAGATGGAAAAATCACCAGTTCGTGATACGAAGTAGGTCCCGTGAAATTCGTGATCCTGGCTCTTGCATCCTGCTTGTTTCTCGCGTCCGCCCGGGCCGCCACGATCACCGAGGTCCAGACCGCGGGGCTCCGGCGCATCGAGCGCGATGCCGTGCTCGAGAAAATCCTCTCCAAAAAGGGTGTTGAGTACGATTCCGACCGCATCCGATCCGACATCGAGGCCCTTTATGGCATGGGGTATTTTGACGACATCTCGATTCATCGGGAGGACTCCCCCGAAGGCGGCGTCGTTCTGAAGTACGAATTCGTCGAGCGGCCCGTGATCAACGAGATTCTTTTCGAGGGGAACGAAAAGATCTCCACCTCCGATCTCGAGGAGGCGATCAAGGTCAAGCGCTGGTCGATCCTCGACACGAGCAAAGTCCAGGCGGACATCGAGATCCTTCAAAAGCAGTACGAAGAAAAAGGCTATTTCCTCGCCCGGATCACCCATGAGGTGAGGCCCGATGTCGAGGGAGAGGTCAAGCTCGTGTACCGGGTCTCGGACTACGACAAGGTCGAGATCAAGCGGATCAACATCCTGAACAACAAGCGCTTCAGCACTTCAAAGCTGAAGTCCCTTTTCGCCGAAACCAAAGAGGGAGATTCGGCGAGCCTGCTTTCGAGCGGGGGATCCTTCAAGGAATCGGCGTTCAAGGTCGATCTCCAGCGCCTGATGTATTTTTACTTCGACAACGGCTATCTCAAGTTCCGGCATGAGAATCCCGTGGTCACCGTGAGCGAAGACAAGCGCCACGTGTTCATCTCGCTCTGGGTCGATGAAGGCGAGCAGTACTCGGTTGGGTCGTATGACTTCAGCGGCGATCTTCTTTTTCCGAAAGATGAGCTCAAAAAAGAGATCAGTCTCCTGGAAGGCCAGATCTTCACGATTACGGGGCGCAATGCCGACATCCAGAGGCTGACCGAGAAATATCAGGATCTCGGGTACGCCTTTGTGAACGTGGTTCCCCGGATGGAGTTCGATGACCAGAAGAAAACCATCGCCGTCGATTATTCTTTCGAAAAAGGAAGCCTGGTTCATTTTGGCGAGATCCGGATCGTCGGCAACACCAAGACCTACGACAAGGTGATCCGTCGCGAGCTTCGGATTTATGAGGGCGAGCTGTACAGCGGGTCCAAGCTCAGAATTTCAAAGGAGCGGGTGGAGCGCCTCGGGTTTTTTGCGCCGGGCGAGGTGCAGTTCAATCAGATTCCGCGAAAAGGGCGCGATGATGTCGTCGACATCGAGATCCAGATCAAGGAACGCTCGACCGGAAGCGTGACTCTCGGGGCCGGATACAGCTCCGTGCAGGGCTTCTTTTTTCAGGGAAGGATCCAGGAAATCAACCTCTTCGGCCGTGGTCAGAACCTGAGCTTCGAGACGCAGTGGGGGCGCACCCAGCTCGTCCGGAGCTTCTCGCTTTCGTTTCTTGATCCGTACGCCTTCGATACCCTTTGGAGTGCGGGCTTTGACATCTTCATGGCGAACTCGCCGATCCCGGACCGCTACCTGATCCGTCGCTCGGGGTTCAATCTCAGGACGGGGTATCCGCTCACCGATGACATTCAAGGGTTCATCACCTACAAGTTCGAGCATCTGGGAGTCCTGATCAACGATGCCGACAGCCGGAATCAGCAGCGGCTCCTTCCGGGCGCAAACACTTCGCTCCCCGTACTGAAGGCCGATGAAACTCTCGACAGAGGCATTCTCTCGAGCCTGGTCTTCAGCGTGGTCCGTGATCGCCGGAATAACCGCTTCGAAACCACCAGCGGCAATTATCAGAACGCCTCGTTCGAGATCGCCGGTCTCGGCGGGGTGAAGGATTTTGCGAAGCTCATTTTGAACAATCGCTTTTATTCGAATTTCATCGGGAATTTTGTTTTCAAGAACAACACCGAGTTCGGCGCCTTGTTCAATACCGGCGGACGGGGGATTCCTCCTGCCGAGAAGTTCTTCCTCGGGGGGCCGTGGAATTTGCGCGGCTTTGATGCGTTCTCGATCTCGCCGACCAGTGGCACGGGAACAGCGGACGATCCGATCGAGAAACTCGGCGGGGTCTCGCAATTCTTCTCGATGTTCGAGCTGGAGCATCCGATCGTGAAGGAGGCGGGAATCAAAGGAGTCCTTTTTTACGACGTCGGAAGCTCTTTTGCGGGCGTTCCTGTCATCGATTCTGGTCGAAACTACAATCTCCGGCAGGACTGGGGATTCGGAATCCGCTGGTTTTCGCCCCTCGGACCTCTGCGATTTGAATGGGGTTTTCCGATCGGACGGCAGATCATCGCCACCCGGGGCCAGATCGAGGCAAGCCCCTCATTCATTTTCTTTATCGGACAACCCTTTTAGGTTAAGCTCCCCCTCATGAACAAAACAGCCACGATCGGTTTTATTCTGTGCAGTCTGGTCCTCAACTCCGCCATCGCCCGTGCCGACGGAGACCTGAAAGTCGGGATCATCGACATGCAGAAATGCATTCAAAGTTCGGATTCCGGAAAGAAAGCGAAGGCCGAGCTCGAAGCAGCCTTCAACAAAAAGAAAAAAGAACTTCAAGAGCAGGAACAGGCTTTTAAGACCGCAGAAGAAGCGTTTCAAAAGAAGCAGGGCGCTTTGAGCGAGACCGCCCGGAAGGAACAACAAGAAAAGCTCCGGGAGAAGTTCATGAAGTATCAGGAGAACCTGCAGCGATCCCAGGCCGAGATTCAAAAAAAGGAGCAGGACATGAGCGCTCCCATCATCCAGAAGGTGCGCGAGAAGGTGACCGAAATCGCGAAGAAACGCGGCCTCGGCATCGTGCTCGAGAAGAACGAGAACATCGTCATTCATTCCGAGGACCGCTACGACATCACCGATGAGGTCATGAAGGCTCTTTGATGGTCTCGATCGAGCAGGTTGCAGACTGGTGCGGGGGACGGATTGCGAACTCCGCTGAGGGGGCGATTTCCTCGCTGGCAGGGTCGCTTCGCCTGCGACGGATCGCACCTCTTGAGAAGGCCGGACCCGAGGATCTTGCGTTCTTTTTTTCAAAAAACTACCAAGAGGCCCTGAAGCAGACCCGCGCCGGGGCGATCGTGACGGGCGATGCGTTCGTCGCTCCTCTGGCCGGATCGGGACTTCCCCAGTGGAAGACTTCCGTATTTTTGTCGTGCCCGCAGCCTTATCTGGCGATGGCACTCATCACCCGCGAATTTTCGAAACTTCTTTCGGCCCATGATCATCAGCAAAAAAGAGCCGCAAGCGAGATCCACCCGAGCGCGGTGATCGATCCTTCGGCACGGCTCGGCGAGCGGGTCAAAGTGGGTCCTCATGTGGTCATCGAGGCCGGCGCCGTGGTGGGCAATGATGTCACCCTGTATCCCTCGGTGTATCTCGGCCCGGATACGCGAGTGGGCGATGAGACCGTGCTCTTCCCGCGAGTTTCGCTGTATCAGGCAAGCGAGGTCGGCAAGAGGTGCCGCCTCCACGCCGGAGCAGTGATCGGAGCCGACGGGTTCGGGTACGCGCAAAAAACCGACCCAGCAAGCAAGCTCCCGGTCGATCACCTGAAGATTTACCATCTCGGCCGCGTTGTGATCGGCGACGATGTTGAGATCGGTGCGAATTCGACGATCGATCGCGGCACTTTCGGCGACACGATCATCGGCGACAAGGTCAAGATCGACAACCAGGTCCAGATCGGACACAACGTGGTGCTCGAAGAGGGCGCGGTTCTTTGCGGCGCCTCCGGAGTCGCGGGAAGTTCAACGGTCGGACGATTCACCATGATCGGAGCACAGGCGGGTCTCGGCAACGGAGTCAAAGTCGGGGCGTACTCGACGCTCGCAGGGTATACCGGTGTGACCAAGGATTATCCCGATCATTCCGCTCTTGCGGGAGTTCCCGCGCGGCCGCAAAGCGAGCAGTTCCGGATCCTGGCGCTCCAACAAAAGCTTCTGAAAGAACGAGGACGAAAAAAATGAACGAGCCCGCTCCGTACCAACTGGATATCCGGAAGATCCAGGAATTTCTTCCTCATCGGTATCCGTTCTTGATGGTCGACCGGATTCTGGACATCACCGGGCCCGGCCCCTTGGACAGTGACGAGTCCAAGACCAAAATCGGCATCAAGGTCCGGGGCGTGAAGAACGTCACCATGAATGAGCCGTATTTCACGGGACACTTTCCCGACCTTCCGATCATGCCCGGGGTGCAGATCATCGAGGCCATGGCCCAGGTGGCGAGCTTTTCGATTTATCCGACCTACATGAAGCGCAAAGCCGAATTCGACGACGGGTTTCAGTGCTTTCTCGTGGGAGTCGACAACGCGCGCTTCCGCGCGCCCGTCACTCCGGGAGATGTTCTCGTGGTCGAAACCGAAGTGACCATGAGTCGCTCCACCATGTGGGGGTTCCATGTTCGCGGTACCGTCGACGGCAAACTCGTGGCCGAGGCCGATCTTCTCGCTAACATCCTGATGAGCCGCAAGGGCTCGAAAACAGTCCGATAAAAGGAGTTTCATCATGGCGAACATCCATTCGACTGCGATTGTCCATGCCCGTGCAGAGCTTGCCGCCACGGTCGAGGTAGGACCCTACTGTGTGATCGGCCCGAATGTGAAGGTCGACGAGGGGACTTGTTTTCAGAGCCATGTTGTCGTCGATGGTTGGACGACGATCGGCAAGAACAATGTGTTCTTTCCGTTCGGCTCGATCGGAGCCGTGCCGCAGGACCTGAAGTACAAGGGCGAAAAAACCGAGCTGATCATCGGGGACCACAACACGATCCGCGAGAGCGTCACTTTGAATCTCGGGACCGTGCAGGGAATCGGAAAGACCGTGATCGGAAATCACAACCTGATCATGGCCTATGTGCATTTCGGTCATGATGTCGTGCTCGGAAACCACGCCATCATCGCGAACTCGGTCAATCTTGCGGGGCACTCCGTGATCGAAGACCATGTGAACGTCGGCGGCATGACCGGGGTTGTGCAGTTCTGCCGGATCGGGGCGCACTCCTATGTCGGGGGTTGTTCGGTGATCGATCGGGACGTGACTCCCTTCACCATCGTCATCGGCTCACGGCCCGTCGAGCTGAAGGGTGCCAACATCATCGGCCTTCGCCGGCGTGGATTCAGCAATGCCACGATCTCGGCGATCAGTGAATCCCTGAAGCTCTGGAAGCGTGCGGATGTCATGAGGGACCAGTGCCTGCTCGAGATCGAGAGCCAGTATGGCGAGGTTCCCGAGGTGCGGGAACTCGTGCAGTTCATCCGGAAGAGCGAGCACGGTTGCGTGAGATGAGGATCTTTGTCTCCGCGGCGGAGATTTCGTCTGACATTCACGCCGCGAAGATTCTCCGCGCCCTGATCGATCTCTTGCCGCCGGATTCGGTCCGTGTTGCCGGAATCGGCGGTCCGCGTCTTCGAGCCCTCCCTGAATTCGAGTGTCTTGCCGAAGCGGAGTCGATGCGGGTCATGGGTTTTGTCGAAGTGCTCGGAAGTTTGGGCAAGCTCGCGCGAATTCGTGACAAAATCGAAGGATTCCTTTCTTCGAATCCTCCCGATCTCATTCTGACGTTCGATTATCCTGATTTCCATTTTTCTTTGATGAAAAGACTCTCGCGCCATCCCTGGTTTGCGGAAGCATTCAAGATCTGCGCGATTCCGCCCAAGGTCTGGGTGTGGCGAAAAAATCGGGTCGAACGGATCCGCAGACTCTACGACGGGGTGCTCGTGGTGTTCCCGTTCGAAGAACAATTCTATCGCGATCACGGGATCCCGGTTTTGTACCGTGGGAATCCGCTCATTGCCGATCTGCTCGAGCGGCATCCTGTCCGGGCCGGTGGCGATGCCGGTGATTTCTTGCAACTCGCAGTTCTTCCCGGAAGCCGCAAGGGGGAGCTAAAGCAGCATCTTCCGATTGTGGCGGCCACGCTTCATGATCTTTCTGCGATTTCAGGAAGAACGGTGATTGCAGAGGTGCCCGTTCCCCGGGGAGTCGAGCAGTCTTGGATCGAGTGCGAGCTGGTTTCGAACTCACGGGTGCAGTACCGGTTTTTTCCGGATGGATCGGGAGAGGTCCTCTCGCGCAATTCCGTCGGGTTGGTGAAGAGCGGCACGTCCACGCTCGAGGCGGCGGTTCTCGGGTGTGTGCCGGTGATTTTTTATCGAATGAATCCCGTGAGTGAGTGGATTTTCAAGAAATTCGTCCGGTACGCCGGTCCGGTGGGGCTCCCGAACATCCTGCTTGGAATCCGGGATCGAAGCCGCGCGGTGTTTCGCGAGTTTTTGGGTCGGGAGGCCGCCCCCGGAGCGCTGGCCGTGGAGCTTCGGAGATTGCTCGAGGATTCCGGGTCGAGAGACGAACTCCAACGGGCCGGTGACTCCTTGCGGTCCTCTTTGGTGCCCGCCCGGGGGCCGGTCCCGACCGAACTCGCGAAGGCCATTCTGGAGTGGGTTTCGACGCCGCGAAATCTCCGCATTTCCCGCAAAAAATCAACATGGATCGCACTGGCTTCGTTCTTCTGGTCTTGTTTGAATGGCCTGCGAAGGGGAGTGCGGAAGGCTCTCGGACTCACCGGGCGCAAGCTTCCGGTCCGTTCGATTCTGGTCGGAAACCTGCAGGCCGGCGGGGCGGGAAAAACCCCTCTGGTGATCGCTCTCGCGCAGGGGGCGCTGGCGCGGGGGGATCGGGTCGGGGTGGTTTCGCGCGGCTACGGAATCAAGCTCACTGAAACAGTCCGGATCGCATCTCACGGGGACTCCGCGTCCCGGATCGGAGACGAACCGGCCGAAATTCTGAGCGAGGTACCGGGAGTGAAGATCGCTCTTTCGGCCGATCGGCATCAGGCTGCAGAGGCACTGATCCGCGAGGGCGTGAATCTCATTCTGGCCGATGACGGATTCCAGAATCTCCGGTTTCGCACCGATGTGACCGTTCTTGCGGTGACGGATGCGGGACGGAACGAGATTCCCTATCGGGATTTTGACTCGGTCGCGACTTTGGCAGACTTCGTCGTCCAAACAAAGGGCGAGGTGGGCGACCGGTTCGGTGCGATTTTTCGGCTCGAGTGGGAGTCTGATGCGATTCCTCATGGTCCTCTTTGGCTCTGGTGTGCCGTCGGGGATCCCGATGAGGTGGTGCGATTCCATCGGAATCGCGGGTGTGAAATCGAGCGTGTGATCGTCGCCCGCGATCATGCGGTGCCGGACCCCGCGGCGATCTCGGCATGGATCAACGAAGCCCGTCTTGCGGGTGCGCATCTGGCCGTGACCCCGAAGGATGCGGTGAAGATTCCGCTCGATCTGCGTCAGGAAATTGTGGTTCTTTCTCGAAGGATTCGCGCTCCACAGTTGATTTCGAAGATCTTGGACCGTTTGCAATAAGCCCTGGGAAGCCGTAAACTCAAAAAGATGGAAAGAAAACGGGGCCGGCGACTTTATTCGGCGGGACATTTCGGTCTTGGAGTGTTGTTGATTCTTGCCGCGTGTTCCACATCCAATCATTTGCGAAAGATCGAGGATGGCGACCTGAGCAAAGAGCTTTCCCCGGATCTTGCAAAGCGCTTCGAGGTGAAGGATTTCTCGGGAGCGCCCCCGGCTCCTGCGCCGTCCCCTGCGCCGCTACCGGCTGCTTCCGAAAAAGCCGGCAAGAAGAAAGGCAAAAAAGGATCTGGAATGAAGGAGAAGCAGCCATCTCCGAGCGAGCCAAAAGCAGTCCCGGCTCCCGCGTCCGCGCCCTCCCGACGGGTGTCACCCATGCCCTTTGAGGAGGGCGAGCGTCTGACTTATGATGTGCGTTATCTCGGGGTGACCGCCGCCACGGTCGAGGTCGAGGTGGGGCCGGTCAAGTTCGTGAATGACCGGAAGGTCTATGAGCTGAGGGGTCACGCTCGAACCCAAAAGCTCTTCGAGCTGGTGTATCGGGTGGATGACCGGATTCAAAGTTATTGGGATTACGAAGGACTCTATTCGCACCGGTTTTCGATGGATCTCGATGAGAGTAAACAGAATCGAAAGCTGATTGAACTGTACGATTACGAAAAGAACCAGAGCTTTTTCTGGAATCGCATCGACCATGTCGAAAAGGGGTACAGCGAAGAAAAGCGGAATCAGGACATCCTTCCCTGGTCGCAGGATTTGCTTTCGGGATTGTTTTACCTGAGAGTGGCACCGCTTCCTGTCGACGGTTCTGCCCCGTTCCGGATGCCCGTGATCGTCGACGGAAGACCTTGGGAATCGGTGATTACGTATCTCAGGACCGAGAAAATTTTCGCCGGAGGTAAAAACCGCGAGGCGAGGGTGTACCGGGTGGAAAACCATGCGGGCGGTGAGGTGAAGAACAAAGAGAATATGCTTTGGGTTTCGACCGATGAACGCCGCCATGTCCTGCGGATCGAGACCAAGGTCAAGGTGGGATACTTCGCCATCGCGCTCGATAAGATTTTATGAAGAGAATCCTGGTGCGGGCCCCGAACTGGATCGGGGATCAGATCCTCGCTTATCCGTTTTTCAGGACACTCAGGGCCCGTTACCCGTCCGCATGGATTGCGGTCGTCTGCCCCGACGGACTGAAAGACATCCAGTTCTCGGGATTCGTTGACGAGGTTTTCCCCCTCCCCAAAAAGCGGAACGACCATTCCGTGAAGTCGATGTGGAAGCTTCATCGGTTCGGCCGGTTTCTCCGGACCAAGGGACCGTGGGATCTCGCGATTCTCTTGCCGAACTCCTTCGGCTCGGCCCTCGTGTTCCGGCTGGCGGGTGCGGTCCGAAGGCGCGGCTATGTTGCCGATGCAAGGGGTTTCTTGCTGAATGAGGGGCTCAGGATCGGAGAGGCGTCGTCGCTTCACCGCTCGAATGTGTATCTGCATCTTCTGAGTCCCGAGGGAGCGCTTTCCTTTGACGGCGCCGAGTACTGGAAAAAGGGACCTGAAAAGGAATTCGATCCGTATTTGCACTGGGCGGGGGTGGATGCCTTCGAACCGCCCGATGATCCTTATTTCGTAGTGGCACCGGGGTCGAATGCGGATTCGCGGCGCTGGGACGGGGAGCGGTTTTCGGATCTCATCCGTCGCATCACCGCGCGCAGAAGACTGCTTCCGGTTGTGGTCGGCGGAAAGGCCGAGCAGGGCATTGCAGAGCGATTCCGGCAAGACGGGGTGGAGTTTCTTGATTTCACGGCAAGGGGACCGGTGGCGGCACACTGGAAGCTCTTCAAACGGGCCGCATTCCTGGTGGCGAATGATTCGGGATTGGCCCATGTCGGGGCGCTTTGCGGGTGCCCGGTGCAGATCGTATGGGGAGCGGGCGATCCTGCGAGGACACTTCCGATCGGGCCCGGCCCCGTGCGGACCATTCAGCATCCGGTAAGCTGTTGGCCCTGCGAAAAGAATGTGTGTGCTCTCCCTCAGAGTGCAAAGAATTCATGTCTGCGCGGGATCGATCCGTCACGGGTCTTCGAGGAGGTGGAGCGTGCAATTCTCTCCCGCTGAGATTCAGAGAATCGTGTTCGTGTTTCCGGACGACCGGTTCGGAGAGGATGAACAGCTTTCGATCGAGGATGTCTCGGAGCTTCACTCCCGGGGTGTGGACTGGAGAGCAGTGTGCGTGCGGGACAGCGAAGTTCACCATCAGCTCGGAGGCGTCGATTCCTCGCGGTTGATCCTTCTCGATCGAGTGCCTGGTCCGAATCTGGACCGGACCGTGAGGGATGTGCTCGACGGGATTCTTGAGCCCGGGAGTGTGGTCCATGTGCACGGCTCCCACTGCCTCGGAAGCATCCTGCCCTGGATGCTGAAGCATCCGAAAATCCCCGTCGTGGTGGCCGAAGGCCCCCGGGCAGAAAAGCGCTTCCGACATTTTTTTCAGAGTTTCTTTTACCCGAGGATCGATGCAGTACTCGTCCCCTCATCGACGATGAAGCGTCGTGTGTCTCAGATGCGACCGGTGTTGGCAAACCGGATCCGCGTGCTGCACCCCGGGCTCGACTTCAAGGTCTTCAATCCCGAAAATTTCGATTTTCGGATTCTCCGGAGCAAGTGGGGGATCGACCCCGAGATCTGTGTGGTCGGAATGATCGCATCCCGCGAGTACAAAAAAGCGCAGTCTGTGTTCATCAAGGCCGCGGCCTCGTTTTTGCGGAACGAAGACCTTGCCTCACGTACGAGGTTTGTGATCGTCGGGTTCGAGCAGGAGGGAAACGAGGAGCTGATCGCCCTGATCGAGAAGTTCCATTTGCGGGACCAGATCATTCTCGCTCCTGCCGAGCCTTCGGTGCCGAAGGTACTCGGATCGCTCGATGTGTACGTGCTTCCCTCGAGCAAGGCGATGTTTGGCTTGCAAGCGATCGAAGCGCTTGCCATGGGCACGCCGATCATTTGTGCGGCAGGCCCCGATTCGGCAGAGTGGACCGGGAACTCGCAAGGGGGGCTGACCATGAGGTCCGGCGATTCCTTCGACTTGCAGAGAAAGCTCCGCACGATCATCGAGGACCCGGAAGAGCTGAAGATCATGGGTCAGCGTGCCGTGCAATATGCGCGGGAGCATTATGACCGAAAGATGCGGACGGATCGCTTGCTTCAGATTTATGCGAGAGCGCTCCACCGGAGAGCCGCTGCGGAATGATCAGAGTTGGACCCGGGATGCGGGACAGGGGCCATACCGGAACGGCACTTCCTTTGTGATCCCGGTGGAGGTCCGGCGGAACCGGATGCTTCCGGATCGGCCGCCGTTCGAAGTCTGGACATTCACTTCGGTTCGATTGGTCGAGTTCGATTTTTGAATGACATGTGAGTGGGATGTGCGGAGATCATAGCCCGCAATGGAGGAGTACAAGATCCCGAAGAAGGTTCCTTCTGGCGAGAATGCCACCCCGATCAGATTCTTACCCGCGTTTGCGACCCAGCAGTACTGCGCTTGTTCTGGAACCGCTCTGTCCTGGAGTCCGTCATAATGATCCGAGGTCATCCGTGGAGCGCTGTGAACCCACCCGTTGAGTTCGCTCCAGGCTTCTTGAGCCTGGGCCGAGGGCGAACTCAACGATAATAGAACGAACAAAAGCGAGGCAAGCCGCGAGGCCGACGACCGAACTGATTTCATAAAATCCTCCCCCATTCCCACCCGTTTCCCGGGTCTATTCAGACTTCCAAGCGGCGGCCTTGTCTTCGATGTAAGCCGTGAGTTTTTCGGCCGGGATCCGCTCTTGGGTCATTCCATCGCGCTCGCGAATGGTCACGGTCTGATCCGCAAGGCTGTCGTAATCGATGGTCACGCAAAACGGAGTACCGATCTCGTCCTGCCGGCGGTAGCGCTTTCCGATGGTGCCGCTTTCGTCGAAGGTGGCGCGGAAGCGCTTCTTCACATCGCCGTACACTTTGTCCGAGAGCTCCATGAGCTCGGGTTTCTTCATGAGCGGAAACACCGCGACCTTGTACGGGGCGAGGTTCGGGTGGAGCTTCAATACCGTACGCTCTCCCTCAAGGCGATAGGCATCACACAAGAGCGCCAAAAGAGCCCGGTCACATCCGACCGAGGTTTCGACCACGTACGGAATGAATTTCTCTTTCGTCGACTCTTCGAAGTATTCGCACTTCTTGCCCGAGAATTCCTGATGGCGTTTCAGGTCAAAATCAGAGCGGTTGTGGATTCCCTCGATTTCCTGCCAGCCGATGGGGAATTGGTATTCGACATCGAAGGCGGCCCGCGCGTAGTGCGCAAGCTCCCCCGGTCCGTGCTGGTGGAAACGGAGCTTCGAGCGACGGAGTCCGTTCGCGAGGTGCCACTGGATGCGGATTTCCTTCCATTTTTCGAACCACTCCATGTCGGTTCCGGGCTTCACGAAAAACTGCATCTCCATCTGCTCGAACTCGCGGGTACGGAAGATGAAATTGCCGGGGGTGATCTCGTTCCGGAAGGCTTTTCCGATCTGGGCGATCCCGAACGGCACTTTTTGGCGGGCGCTTTGTTGGACGTTTTCGAAGTTCACGAAGATCCCCTGCGCGGTCTCGGGGCGAAGGTAGACGACGCTTGCCGAGTCCTCGAGCGGACCCATGAAGGTCTTGAACATCAGGTTGAACTGGCGGGGTTCGGTGAGCTGGCACTCGCTCATTCCACCGGGACGGACAGAGGGTTTTTTGCCGCAGTTCGCATGTTCGAGTTTGTCGGCGCGAAAGCGCCCTTTGCAGGTTTTGCAATCGACGAGCGGGTCGACAAAGCCTTCGACATGGCCCGAGGCCTCCCAGGTTCGCGGGTGCATCAGAATGGAGGCGTCGATTCCCTCGACATCATCGCGATCGGTCATCGCGCGCCACCACGACTCCTTGATGTTGCGTTTCAGCTCCACGCCGAGCGGACCGTAATCCCAGCAGGAACCGATCCCGCCGTAAATTTCGGACGAGGGAAAGATGAATCCGCGTCGTTTGCAGAGGGAGACCAGGTCCTGAAAGCTCTCGAGCTCTTTGGATTCGACGGGCGCGGGGGTCGCATTCGGTGTTTCGCTCATAATAGGGAAGAGGCTAGCACAGCGCGAGAAAATTGAAAATCAGGGGCCGGCTCTTTCATCAAAGTGGCCGGACCAGAGAGCGTGCAAAAAATCCTCCACCGGGTAGCATTCGATCCCGCCGTCCCATTGTCTGGCTCCGGTGTCAAAAGACACCATCACGAAGCGTTTGAATTTTTTTTCTTCCTGAAGCGCTCTCAAGCCCTTGAAGTGTCGTTCCGAGAGCCGGTTGGTGCTTTTCACCTCGATTGCCACGCGATCATCGAGGCAAAAATCAACCTCATGTCCGGCAGTGGAGCGCCAGAAGGAGATTGGCTCGTGGGTTTTTCGATAGCTTCGATGGCATCGGAGCTCATGAAGAATCCAGTGCTCAAGCGCGATTCCGAAGTCATCGGAATTCCGATTGAGTTCTTTCCGGTCGATCAGGGCAGCCTGGACTCCCGGATCGAACAGGTAAAATTTGACGGTTTGAATGGCTTTTCTTTTTTTAGAAAGTCGCCAGGGCTCAAGCTCCGTACCGATCAGGGTATCCCGCAACAACTCGAAATAAGCGCGAACCGTGGTCTCGGGAACCCCGGAGTCGCTTGATACCGAGGAATAGTTCAAAAGTTGTCCCGAGCTCAATGCCGCGATTTTCAGGAAGCGTACGAACTGGCCCAGATTCCTTACGGCCGCCTCCTCTTCGATTTCCTGCTTCAGGTAGGTGTCGGTATAGGCCTTCAGGTCGGCCCAAGGGTCGTCACTCAGCAAAACAGAGGGAAGCGATCCGTAGTGAAGCTTGCGTTCCAGCGGAACGGACGGGGACTCTCCATGGGTGACCCCGAACATTTCGAGCACCCTTGCCCTGCCACCGAGGAGGTTGGCAGAGGATCGCTTCAGTTTTCGGGCGCTACTGCCCGTAAGAAGGAAGCGGATCTTTTTTTCTTCGATCAGGGCATGAACCTCGTCGAGCAGATCGGGGATTTTTTGGATTTCATCGATGACCACGCCTTTTTTTCGGGGGTCGATCATGTTTCGCAGATACCCCGGGTTTTCGATCAGCCGGAGGCGATCCTCGCTTCGGAGCAGTGAGATCAGTTGATATTCCGGGACCAGGGTTTCCCGGATCAAGGAGGTTTTTCCGACCCCCCGAGGGCCGAATAAAAAGTGGGATTTGGCCTGAACGGCCCCTTTGAGATCCAGTGTTCGTGAAAAGAGCATCTTTTGCAGGATACTCGATTATTCCCCTGTGGAGTAGCGGATTATCATGATTATCCGCTACTCCACAGAGGATGGTTATGGTTTGGAGCTATTTTTCATCCCAAAGGACCTGAAGCGCCGTCTGCCCCACGGCCTTCAGCGAGACCCTCGAGATGCCCTCGGAGGTGTCTTTGAGGGTATGCCACTGGGGCGGAAACCTCCCGTAAGGCGTGATGTGGATTAGGTCGACCACGGGCACCTTGAGGCCCTCCATCAGGTAGAAATGATCATCAATGATCGCTCCCGTGCGGTACCCCGGAAAGTAATCCTGGAACCCGGCCTTTTTTGCGGCGGCTCTGATTTTCTCGACCACCGGACCCGCCCGTTCCATCGAATAGGCCTCGATCGGAAACACGGCGCCGATTCCCCCGACCATGTCAAAGTTGATCCCGAAGCGGGGTTGGTAGCCTGCCGGAATCGGGTTTTTGGCAAAGTGCTGGGAGCCCAGACAGTAGCTGTTCTCGGTGCTCGGGTTCCCCCAATCCTCGGCATCCAGAAACAAAAGATCCACGCCGAACGGCAAGTCCTTTCCCTGGAGGGCTGATGCGATTCCGAGCAGGACCACGACGCCGCTTCCGCCGTCATTCACTGCCGGAACGGGGCGGGTCCGGTTTTTCGGATCGGGGTCTTCATCGGCGAAGGGGCGCGCATCCCAGTGCGCCGAAAAAAGATATCTTGTTTTTGCCGAGGGGTTGATCCGGCCCAGGATGTTCCGGATGGGAATGGTCTTTTTGTCAAAGGTCACGGCCGAGGCCGTTTGTTCGATGACCTCGGCGCCCGATGATTTCAGGGCGGATGCGATCCAGTCTCCGGTGGCAAGGCTTGCGGCAGAGCCGGGAACGGCGGGGCCCTTTTTTTCGTACTCGAGAATCCGGGAATAGGCGAGGTTCTCATCGAACGCCGGTGGAGGTCCTTTCACCGCTTTCGAGCCGAAGAACGGGAGCGAGCATCCCGAAAGGAGCGCCGCCAAAACACCGAAAGAAATCAGATGGCTTCTCATGTTCCGGGCCTGTAGTAGCCGGTCACCCAGGCAAAGATCCACATGGGGCCAATGAAGAGGTGCTCCAGCGAGGTGAAGAAGGCGGGAGATTTTTTTTCGTATACGATGTGTCCGAAGAACTGCAGCACCCACCCGATCACCTGAAGGGCGATCAGAACGTTCAGGTGCAAGTGCCGCGCAATCAGGTAGTTCGCGAAGCCATACAGAAAAAACGGGATTCCGAGTTTCCAGTCCACCCGGAGCGAGAAGATTCCTCCGGCGATCGCAAGGATGAGACCGAGGTCCAGCCGCAGAAGGCTCTCGGCGGAAGGCGCCCAAAGCACAACCTGGGCCAAAAGGCCTACGAGGCTGAAGAGCACGAGTGGAATGCCCACAAGGTGCGTGCGTTTGTTCCCTTTGGTTTGATGATACTGCTCGTAGTCCTTGAAGTAGATGATCAATGCCGGAGTCGGTAAGGTTGCCATGGCTCCACACTAACGGAAGATTTGGCGGGATTTCAATCGATTCATCCGGGGGCAAACCGGTTTTTTGCGGGATGGTTCAAAGCGTCTTCAGGTATTCGAGCAGATTCAGCCGGTCCTCTTCGGTGAACCGCTCCAGGAATCCGAAAAAGTGCCCGCGGTTGGACTGCTCCGGCAGCCGCGTATCGCGGATCTGTCGGGGGGATTTTGCAAGCGCCGGATCTTCCCGGGTCAATCCCATCCGCGCGCGGTCATAGCGATGTTCTTCGCCGGCATCCCGAAGCGAGAAGACAAGAGTCCTGTTTTCGGGCGGAAGGAGCAATTCATACAGCGTCGGGACCGAGCCGTTATGCAGGTACGGAAACCGGGCCCAGATTCCCCAAAGCTGGGGGGCAAGATAACCCGGTTCGGCCTCTTGCAGGGGAGCAAGCCGGTTCCACTCGGTTTTCTCGACGAGCGCCCTGTATTTTTGATCGATCGAGAGGGTGCGTGCGGGATCAGTGCCGATTTTTTCGAGCGGCATCCGCTTGGGAGGAAAATACAGAGGCTCTCCCGAAGCCGTTCGTTCATGGGCTTGATGGCAACGAATGCAGGTCTGCTCGAAGAGGATTTTTCCGGCCTTGGCTCGGGAGATTTCGATCGGGTAGGGGTAGCGGGGCGGCTCGATGCGATTCACGAGCGCGTACATGCGCTTCAGACTCTCCTCGTTTTCGAGAATGTGCGAAGCGCCCGGTCCGCTGACCGCCATCTCGGCGCCCATCATCCAGCCCAAGCCCCCGATCCAGCCATCCATCGAGCGGCCCTCGCCGTTTGCCGAGAACCCCGTGGCTCGTTTGGCCGCAATTCCCCAAAGGTGCGGCGGCTTCACGACTCCGCGAGGGGTGTCGGGAGTCGGAAATGGCATTCTGAGCTCGCGGTACACCCACGACTTGATCATGGCGGTCGAAACAAGACCCTGGCTCAGGTTCGAGATCGCGGGATCGGACGAGAGTCTTGCGAACTCAAGCGAGTTTTCGTAGGCCGCCTGCGCGTTCCGGCCTACCCCGAGAGATCCCCAGGCCTTCAGGATTTTCATGGTGTCGGAGCTCATGACAAAGGGATCGATCGTCTTGTTCCCGAGGCCCGCGTAGAAGCGACCCGCGGCTTTTCCGCTGTGGCAGGAGGCGCAGCCTGCAATGAAGACCTGCCGGTTCTGGAAGCGCGTTTGCAGCATGCCCGCGACGCGCACGCCGGGGGAGGCTCCCTCGCGGGATTCGATCGGAAGCAAAACCAAGCCGTATTGGTCCCGAAGCCGCTCGATGGGTTTCAGCCCTTGAAGAACTCGGTTCCGGTGGAGCTGAAACGGCAGTACCGATTCGCCATCGGTGCCGAAGGTCGAGGGGAAGAGCCACCGGGCCAGATCGAAGGCTTTGGGCATGGCGAAGATCAGCCCGTGCCCGTTTTGATAGTAACTTGCCCGAAGGAATTCCTCGGTGACCGATTGCGCACGGGCAGAGCCCTGAAAGAACGCAGAAAAAACCAGAATGCGAAACACCCAAGAACGAATCAGCCCCGAACCCATGGCGTGCAGTCTAGCGGGGGCTCGGGGGTGGGGCAAGGGAAAGCAAGGAAAGTCTGGTGCTGGTTTTAACCCCTTGCCCGAACCCCCCTGATTCCAGTACCTTGTGGGCCTTATGACAGGCGCACAAATCCGCAAGATCTTCCTCGATTATTTCAAGAAAAACGGCCACACCGTGGTCGACAGCTCGTCGCTGATCCCCTCGAACGATCCGACTCTCATGTTCACGACCGCGGGGATGGTCCAGTTCAAGGATGTGTTCCTCGGAAAAGACCCGCGCCCCTACACCCGCGCGACCTCGTCGCAAAAATGCGTGCGCGCCGGAGGCAAGCACAACGACCTCGAGAACGTGGGCTTCACCGCCCGCCACCATACTTTTTTCGAGATGCTCGGGAATTTTTCGTTTGGCGACTACTTCAAGAAGGACGCGATTCATTTTGCCTGGGAGCTCGTGACCAAGGAGCTGAAGCTCCCGAAAGACCGTCTTTATGTGACCGTGTTCGAAACCGACGACGAGGCGGCCGAGATCTGGCACAAGCAGGAAGGCGTGCCGCTTGATCGCATTTACCGCTTCGGCGAAAAAGACAACTTCTGGTCGATGGGCGATACCGGCCCTTGCGGCCCCTGCACCGAGCTCTTCATCGATCGCGGCGAAAAATACGGGTGTGGCAAGCCCACCTGCAAGATGGGCTGTGATTGCGACCGGTACATGGAGTTCTGGAACCTCGTGTTCATGCAGTACGACCGGGACGCCGAAGGAAAGCTCCATCCGCTCCCGAAGCCCTCGGTTGACACGGGTGCGGGGCTTGAGCGCCTGGCCTCGATTCTTCAGGATGTCGAGACCAACTACGACACCGACATGTTTGTCGACATCATTCAAAAAATCTCAAAGCTCGCGGGCAAACCCTACAACCCGAAAACCAAGGATGAGTCCGTGTTCTCGTTCCGTGTGATCGCGGATCATGCGCGCGCCACGACCTTTTTGATCGGCGACGGCGTGATGCCCTCGAACGAGGGTCGGGGTTATGTGCTTCGCCGGATCATGAGGCGGGCCATCCGCCACGGCCGGAAGCTCGGCTTTGACGGTCCGTTTTTGCACCAGTGCTGCGGGTTTGTGATCGAGCAGATGAAAGAGGCGTTTCCGGATCTGATCGAGAAGCGCGCTTTCATCGAGCGCGCCGTCCAGGCCGAAGAGGAGCAATTCTTCAAGACCCTCGATCGCGGTCTGGGGCTTCTGGATGAGGAGCTGAAAAAGCTGGGCGCAAAGAACACGCTTCCGGGCACCGTCGCCTTCACTCTTTATGACACGTTCGGATTCCCCCTCGATCTGACCCGCACCATTTGTGAGGAACGCAAGATCGCGGTCGATGAAAAAGGCTTTGAGGCCGCGATGGAAAAACAGCGCGAGGAATCGCGCAAGCACTGGAAGGGTACCGGCGATCAGGAGCTCTCGGCCGAGTGGTTCACTCTCGCTGACACGCTCAAAAAGCAAGGCAAGCTCCCCGAGTTCACGGGCTACGAGCATCTCGAAACCGAAGGCGAGACCCTGGCCGTGATTCCATCGCAGGCCGAAGACGGTTCGATTCTGACTCTCGCGGTCTTTTCGAAAACCCCGTTCTATGGCGAGTCGGGGGGCCAGACCGGCGACCGGGGGCGCGTCTCATGCGCAAGCTTCGAGGGCGAGGTGGTGGATGTCCAGAAGCCCGTGCCCGAATTGATCGTCGCCCACATCAAGCCCAAGCGCGGGATTTTGAAGGTCGGAGATCGTGTCACCCAGACCGTGTCGGACGAAACGCGTGCGCTCACCGCGCGGAATCACACCGCAACCCACATGCTGCAATGGGCGCTTCGAAAAGTGCTCGGGAATCACGTCAAACAGGCAGGATCGCTCGTCACGCCTGAACTTCTGCGCTTTGATTTTTCACACTTCCAGGCCATGACTCCGGCCGAGATCCAGCTTGTGGAGGATCTCGTGAATGGCAAGATTTGGTCCGGGGATTCGGTCGAAAAGCGGGTCATGAATAAGGATCAGGCGGTGGCGGCCGGTGCGATCGCGTTTTTTGGCGAGAAATACGGCGACGAGGTCCGCGTCGTGCGCGTCGGCGATTACTCGACCGAGCTTTGCGGCGGAACGCACGTGAATGCAAGCTCGGACATTCATCTGTTCAAGATCGCAAGCGAGTCCGGGATTGCGGCGGGTGTGCGCCGGATCATCGCCTATACCTCGAAGGGTGCCTTCCAATACTTGCGGGATCAGGACCTGCGCCTGAAGTCGCTTCGCGACCAGGTGAAGGCCTCGTCAGTCGACGAGATCGGCAACAAGATCGAGCGGCTTTTTGAAGAACAACGTGAGTTGAAGAAGCACATCGAGAAGCTCGAGGGAGCACAACAAGGAGCGGAGATCGAAGAGCTTCTTTCCAAAGCCGAGATGGTCTCGGGGGTCAAAGTGATTTCGGGCGTCGTGGCGAAGTCGGGCGATGGAATGAAAAAGCTTCGCGAGATGGCCGACAAGCTCAAGCAAAAGGAGCCTGCTTCGGTGTCGGTACTCGGCATTTTTGAGCCGGGCGAAACCGCCGAGAAGCCCTTCCTCGTGGTTGCGGTGGGAGCAAAGGTCGCAGGTGTGAACGCGGGCGAGATCATCAAGGGATCCGCGGCTGAATTTGGCGGCAAGGGCGGGGGAAAACCCGATTTTGCGCAAGCCGGAGGCGCACGCGCTTCGGATCTGCCCGTTGCCGTCCAAGTTGCGAAAAAGCTCGTCTGCGACAGGCTGGGCAAGTGAAATCGGGCTCGGGCCAGAATCAACAAGCCGCCGGAACGGCCGGATGGTCGTGGTGCTTCCGGGATCTTCCGAGTCCGAAGGTTCTGGTGGTCATCCTTTTGTCTCTCGTGTTGAGAGTCCTGATCACTCCCCATCTGAATTTCAAGTCGGATGAAAGGGCCATTTACGAAATCGGTCGTTCTTTTTACCTGACGGGCGAGATTCCCGCCGAGGGTCCGAAGATCGTCTATACCGGCGAGTCGATTCCCGGGGGGTTTCAAGGGTTCATGGCGGGGCTCCCGTTGTTTTTTTCGAAGGGGGAGCCGATCGGTCTTCAGATCTGGGTCGGGATTCTCAACTGGATTGCGATGATCGTCCTGTATGCGTGGCTGACGAAGAAAAAAGAACCGGGCCATGAGATCGTGCTGGCGTTTTTGGTGCTCTGCGCTCCCTGGTCGCTCCTGTTCGAGCAAGCATGGAATCCAAGCTTTCTTCCTCCGTTTTCGGTGCTTTTTTTCATCCTCTTGAAAAAAACCCTGGATCGCCGGGATGATCTCGGGCGCGGCGCCGCGTTTTGCATGGGGCTTTGTTTCCAGCTCTGTTTGCAGCTCAATCTCTCTGCGGTATTGCTCGGGCTCTGCCTCGGAGTGTGTTTTTTGCTGGTTCGTCAGCGAGTTCGGTTTCTTGCGTGGGTCGTGTCGGGATGGGCGGCCGGAGGGATTTTTTTGATTCCCTGGATCCTGAAGCGTTTCGGGAATCAGGCGTCCGCTCCGATGGGAGTGATCGGACTTTACCCCGAGAATTCAGCCAGAACCATTCTTGCCATCCTACGGTATTTCACTTTTCCCACCAGCGAGATCTTTCCCTTTCTATCGCCCGCGGGGCAGGGGTTTCCGGGAATGCTCATGCGGATGAGCGGTTATCCCTTGCTCTGGATCCCCGCCCTGATCGCATTTTCGGGGAGCATTTATCTGGCAGGTTTGTCGATGAGAAGATGGGCCCGGTTGGGGTTGGCATATCTGAGGGGTGGGAGTCTTCCGGGGGGGTTCGAGATCATTGAGTTCTGGATTCCACTTTCCCTGCCGGTTTTATTTCTATTTTCGATCAAAAGTCCCTCGGATCACACGATCTGGGTTCTGATGCCTTTGTCGTTTCATACTTGTTTCATGGCACTGAAAGAAAAGGTCCTGCGGCCGACTCTTCCGGTGTGCGCCTATTTGGCTTCCTCCCTTCTTTTGGCTGTTGCCGCCCCGTTTCTGTCGGATCCTTGACGCTAAGCCCCAGCCTTCAAGGGAGATTCCGTTTTCTGCTCAAGATGTGTCGGGGGTGACCCGAAAAGGAGAGAAGGAAGGGAAAGTTTCCTTTTCATGGAGAAAGAGACATGGGGCGGTTGAGCAGACAAATGATCTTGGCGTTCCTGGTGTGGGCGGGGATGAGCGGATTCGGTCCCGGGGCCCGCGCCACGGAATTCAGTGTGTATGAAGTCTTTCGGGCGATTGATCTCGGAGAAAACGACCGGCCTCCGCCCAAGGAGTTTTTTGTGAACATCGGCGCCATTCAGGGAGTCCGAAAGGGCAGCGTCCTGGACGTGTACCGGAAGATCTCGAGCTTTGACAACCTTGCCGAAAAGCACGGCGGAGAACACATGGTTCCGGTGGGCAGAATCAAGGTCATTCATGCCGACGAGCGCACCGCCATCGCCCGCATGGACCGCTTTGTCTCCTTGGAGCAGGAGCCTGCGCTCCTGCCCCAGTCCGTCATGATCGGAGACCTGGTCCGGCTCGCGAACTGATCAGCTCGATACCTCTTCGTCTTCGGAAGCATCTTCGACGGAATCCGCCTCCTCTGCGGGTTTCGGTTTCGTCCGTGCATGAAGAAAGTTCACCCGATCCGCATGGATCTCGTGCAGGTAGTGGACCTCGCCCTCATCGTCCTGATATTTGCGCACGCGGATTCCCCCCTCAAGGAACACGGGCATTCCCTTTTTCAGCTCTGCGCTGGCAAGTTCCGCCGACTTTCCCCAGAGGACGACCCGGTGCCACGTGGTCTCGGCCTCGTTTTTCGATTTCTGCCATGATTCCGTGGCGAGGCTGAACTGGCTCACGGAAAGGCCGGTTTTGGTTTGGCGGAGCACGGGGTCTGCGCCGAGTCTTCCGAGCAAAAGCACGCGATTGATGTCTCTCATCTTGGAGTTTCCTTTCGATTTGGGGTTGTGTTCCACCACCGGGGTTGCGATTCTTGTGCCAATGGAGCCTGCGTTGAAAAAAGGATTCGGTCTCGGAGGGCGCATCGATCGGGCGCTCGCCCTTTGCACGAGTCCGTCCTTTCCGCAGGGTACCGATGAGTACTGGATGGAGCAGGCGTTGATCGAGTCCATGAATTCCATCGGGATTTCGAGCCCGAATCCTGCGGTGGGATGCCTTTTGGTGGTGGGCGAATCGGTCGTCGGCCGCGGACACACCCAGGCGTACCGAAAGGAGCACGCCGAGAGGATGGCGTTTTTAAACCGCGATCCCGCCGCGGATTTGAGCCGGGCAACGGCCTATGTGACCTTGGAGCCTTGTTCGCATCATGGCCATCAGCCTCCGTGTGTTGAGCTTTTGCTGGCCTCACCGATTCCGAGAATCGTGATTGCAGTCCGGGATCCCGACCCTCGCGTGAATGGCGAGGGGATCCGACGGCTCCGGGATGCGAAAAAAGAGGTGGTGCTCTCGGTTCTTGAGCCGGAGTGTCGTGCGTGGAACCTTCCTTTTTTTCGAAACCGGGAGACAGGGCGTCTTTTTTGGGCTGCCAAGTGGGCTGAGACCCCGTCCGGACACCTTGCCGATGCGTCAGGGCATTCCAAATGGATCACCGCAGAAAAATCGAGGGCCTACACGCACTGGCTTCGGCAGAAGTATGATGCAATCGTGGTAGGAGCCCGGACCTTTCTTGAGGACCGACCTCGGCTTACTGTCCGGGACTGTGCTCTCCCGCATCAGCGACACCCCGTTCGATGGGTGTTTGATCCGAAAGGTCTGCTTTTGAGTCTGCCCGCCGATGCGATTTCGGGGTTTACGGTTTTCACGTCGGATTCGGTTCTGCGATCTGCGGGAGCCTCGGGGCGCGGAAACTTCATTTCGATTCCGGAGCCTCCAGGGTCTCCGGATCTCGTTCGCTCCTGGATCCAGACCGTGGAGTCCTTGCGCTTTGATCCCCCTGTTCAGAGCATCATGGTGGAGGGCGGAGCGGCCCTTCTTCGATCGCTCTTTCGAGAAGGGGTGTTTCAGGCCGTACACCGCTTTGTCGGAGAAAAGGATTTTTTAACTCATAATGCATCGCAGCATCTGGGGTGGTCGCCCGATCAGAAGTGGATTCTTCAATCGATTCAGGAATTTGATCGGGATCTCTTGCGCGAATGGATAAAAAAAGATTAAATCGCTGAAATCATTTTCAAGGAGATCTCGATCTATGATGAAAAAATGGGCAGTCCTGCTTTTGGTTGCGACAATTGCATCTTCGGCTTGTTCGAAGAAAACCGTGCAAGAAGAATCCCAGCTTCCTACTGCTGCAAATGCAGATGAGACCGTAGGAGATTCCGACAGTGGAAAAGCTTTCGGGCTTCAAAGCGTGAATTTTTCTTACGATGCCTACACCTTGACGGAGCAAGCGAAGGGGATTTTGAAATCCAATGCTGCGATTTTGAAGGATAAATCCTCGCTCAAGATTCAGGTGGAAGGCCACTGCGATCAGCGCGGCGGAAGAGAGTACAATATTGCCCTTGGCGAAAAACGCGCCAATTCGGTGAAAAAATTCCTGGTCAGCCAGGGAGTCGCGGCCGATCGCATCGCGGTGATCAGCTTCGGAAAAGAAAAGCCGGCTGATCCTTCCGAATCCGAGGAAGCATACGCTCGGAACCGTCGTGCGAACTTTGCCATCACATCCCGGTAAATGATCCCGAATCGATCTTTGAGGGGGCTGCTTGCGGCAGCCTCCCTGTTTTTTCTCGGTTGCTCGATCACGGCAGTGCGTCCCTCCCAGGAGATGTCCGACATGGAGGTGAGCATCAAGGCCGCCATGGAGGTGAGTGCCGACACCCTTGCGCCGGAGCTCTTCCGGCTTTCGAACGAGGCAGCTCTTCTGGCCCGAAAAGAATACCGGGTCAAGAACTTCGAGGCGGCCAAGAGGCATGCCGACCAAGCAAGACGATACGCGGAACGGGCGGAATTCGAGGCGATCCGGAACGGAGCCCATCGGGAGTCCAAGCCGGTTGATCCTTTGTCGGAGCCGTCTTATGCGCCCGAACCCATTGCGACTCCTCCGCCGGTGTACCAGGATGCCCCTGCGGACGCCAAAAAGCCGAAGACCCCCGGCCTTTGATTCCCGGTTTAAAATTGCCTGAAAAAATGCGAAGATCGGCTCATGAAATCCTTCATCCCCGCCGGATTCTTCTTGTTGGTTCCGCTCCTGCTCGCAGGCTGTGTGACCACGCGTGCTGAGTTGAACCGGCAACGCGAAGAGGCGGGAGTCGCGGCACCAGAAAAACTCGAATCTTCGGAATCGGCACAAGCCCCTTCTGATCCGCCTCCGTCCATGACCGAAGACGAGCTTCGGGAGGCGCTCGCCAAGGCCCAGGGCAGGGTCGAGGAACTCCAGCATGAGCAGGAGCAAAAAGATCAAACCCATGCGGAAGAGCTTCAAAAGGCCGAGGCTCGCATTGCCGAACTCGAAAAGCGCCTGAAGGAGCTCTCACCGGATGAGCCCGAGGTCCCCGAGGGAAAATCCCCGATGGAAGCGGGAAAGGATGCCTTCGCGGACGGAGATTGGGACGGGGCGATCGGTTTTTTCAGCAAGGTGCTGGACTCCAACGGCAAGGGTAAGGCGTTCGAAGAGGCGACCTACCTTCGGGGCGAGAGCTATTTCAAAAAGCGGGAATTCGCAAAGGCGGTTCTGGATTACTCGAAGTTTCCCGAGAGTCTCCACAAGTCTTCCTACCACCCGAAGGCGCTCCTTCGGATCGCCGAGAGCTTCGAGGCGATGGGGCGCAAGGACGAGGCACGGATGTTCTACGAGGATCTGGTCGGGAAATTCGCAAAGACGGCCGAGGGCCGGATTGCGCGAAAGAAACTGAAAAAATGAGTTTGATTCTCGGAATTGAAACCTCCTGCGACGAGTGCAGCGCGTCCGTGCTCCATCACGAAGGACCGGTCTTCCGTCCTCTTTCGGTAAGCACGTTTTCGCAAATTGAACTTCATCAGCCCTTTGGCGGAGTGGTTCCCGAGGTCGCATCCCGGAATCATCTCGAGCAGATTGATCCCGTGATCCGCGATGCGCTTGTCCGCGCCAAGATCGGAATCGAGGATGTCGATGCGATCGCGGTCACAAACCGGCCTGGACTGATCGGCGCCCTGCTGGTGGGCGTGACGGCGGCCAAGGCGCTCGCCTATGCCGCAAACAAGCCCTTGATTCCTGTTCATCATCTTGAAGGACACCTGATGAGCGCTTTTTTGAGCGGTCCCGAATCGGGAGCTTCGCAGATCCGCTTTCCTGCCGTGTTTCTCATGGTTTCAGGCGGGCACACGAATCTTCATTTCATCCCTGCGCCGCCGCTCGAGTGGCCGCAAGATCTTCTCTCGAGCTCCCTCATGGGGCGCTCGCTTGATGATGCCGCAGGCGAGGCCTTCGACAAAACGGCGAAGGTACTCGGGTTTCCCTACCCAGGCGGAAAATGGATCGACGAAGAGGCGAAAAAAGGGGGAAATCCAGCCGCGTTTGATCTCCCTCGCGGGCTGAAACAGAGGGATTCCCTCGATTTCTCGTTCAGCGGCGTGAAGACGGCGCTTTCTTTGCTGGCGCACCGGCTTCAAATGGAGGGACGTCTGGAGGACGCGCTCCCGGATGTGTGCGCGAGCGTTCAAGAGGCGGTGATCGATCCGCTGGTCACCAAAACCCTTCAGCTCCAAAGATTGAAGAATGCGGCCTCGATCGTCGTCGTCGGCGGTGTCGCCGCGAACTCGCGCCTGCGCGCGCGCTTCGATGCCGACTCGAAGGTGCCCGTGATTTATCCCGATTTGAAGTACTGCACCGACAATGCGGCCATGATCGCCGCCGCGGGCGCCATGCGCTTTGCGCAGGGACGGTTTTTGGAAGTGCGGGATTTTTTGAAGCTGAACGCGTTTGCGATCGCGGAGGATTGAGCGATGTCGAAGTTCGACAAGCAAAAGGCTTTTGGCCAGCATTTTTTGAAGGACGCTTCCATCATCAAGACCATCGTGGATGAGGCCCTTTCGGCCGTGGCCCGGAACCCGGGATCGGCTCTCCTTGAGGTCGGGCCCGGAAGGGGGGCGATCACAAGGCCTTTGCTCGAGCGCCTTCCGATGGAGGTTCCGTTCCATCTGGCGGAACGGGACCGCGAACTGATCGAGTTCTGGTCGGGTGAGTCCCGGGTCGGTGTTTTCTTGAAGGGCGATTTCGTGGTCCAGCCGGATGAGGCGCTCGGTGCGCTCGGGCCTCTTGTGGTGGTGTCGAATCTTCCCTATTCGGCCGGCACCGCCATTGTGGTCCGTCTTTGCGGACGGAGCGCGCAGATCTCCGAGATGATCCTGATGTTCCAGGCCGAGGTCGCAAAACGGCTTTATGCCAAGGCATCGACCCCTGATCGCGGCAGTCTATCGTTGTTCATCCAGAATGAGTGGGACGTCGAACGGGTTTGCGTGGTTCCCCCGGGCGCATTCCAGCCGCCGCCGAAGGTCATGTCCGAGGTGGTACGGCTCCGGCGCCGGGTGACCCCGAGAATCCCGCTTCAAAGCGATTCCGATCGCGATGCCTGGAACGGTTTGCTCCGGCTTGCGTTCGCGCACCGAAGAAAAATGATCAAAGGAAACTTCGCCGGAACTCCGTGGTTCGAAGCCCTTCAGCGAAGCGGAGTCGATCCCGCCAAACGGGCCGAGGGGCTGGAGTGGGAAGAATGGATCCGTCTTTGGGCCGCGGCCCGTGGATGAGATCCGGGGATGAGGAGAGAAATCATGCAAACCCAGTCCAAATGGAAAGCCATGTTGAAGATCATCCGTGATCACTTTCTTTCGGGTCTGATCGTGCTCGGTCCGATCCTGATCGTGTCGTTCGTGTTCCAGTGGATTTTCGGCGGAGTCATGGCCTGGATGGAGGAGGTTCCGTTCCGGTTCTTCTTCTCGGATCCGGCAAGCCAGATCGCGGGTGCGTTCCGGTTTGTCCTTGCGGCCGGCGTTCTTCTCGCCGCTGTGATCGCCGTCTCGATGATCGGTTTTTTTTCGAGGCTCTACTTCGGCAAGAAGGTCCTGGAGTGGGTCACTGAGTGGATCGAGAAAATTCCGTTCTTCGGCTCGATTTACTCCTCGCTGAATCAGCTATTCTCGGCGGTCTCGCCCGGGGACGGAAAAAACAAGTTCAATCGCGTGGTGTTCGTGGAGTATCCGCGGAAGGGCGTGTGGGCGGTGGCGTTTGTGACGGGGCATGCGACCCTGAAGGGCATCCCGCCCGGATTTTTGAGCATCTTCATTCCGACGGTTCCGAACCCGACGTCCGGGTTTCATCTCATGGTGAGCGAAACCGAGGTGGTCGAGAGCGGCCTCAGTGTCGAGGACGCGTTCAAGCTGATTCTGAGTCTTGGAGTGGCGGTGCCTCATGAGTGAAAAGGGCGGAGGCGGAGAAAAACTGATCGCGACGAATCCGAACGCGCGCTCGGATTATTTTCTCGAGGAGTTTGTCGAGGCGGGCATCGTCCTTCAGGGCACCGAGGTGAAGAGCATCCGGACCCAAAGCCCGAACCTTCGGGATTCGTACGTCGAGATCTCGTCCAAAAAACGGGGGGATCGTGTCGCCCCGAAGCTTGAGGCCTGGCTGTTGAATTTTCATGTGGCGCCGTATTCCCATGGGAATATCTGGAATCACGAGGCGAAACGTCCGAGAAAGCTCCTCTTGCATACCCATCAGATCCGGAAGATGTTCGGCGCGCTCACGCAAGAGGGCAAGACGCTGATCCCGACCCGGCTGTATTTTTCGAAGGGCAGGGTGAAGGTCGAGATCGCGATTGCCAAGGGCAAGAAGAAGGGCGATAAGCGCGAGGACGTGAAGAAACGGTCCCAGGACCGTGAAATGCAGCAAGCGATGAAGAAGCGCCAGCGCCGCTGAGCGAAAGCGCAATCCAATGGCGCAATTCGGATGTTGCTTACTGCTTCTTCTTCGGCGTTCTGACCAACCGGAATCCCACCGTGCTCTTCGCCTCATCCGGCCGCAATCCGATGTGCGAGGAGGAGTTCACCTCGGTGCCGATATTCTTGTGGCTTCCCCCCCTGCAGATGCGGGTGAAAACCGAGAACAGCGCCGAGGGATTCAGAATCAACCCCAAAGAGAGCCCGGAAGGCCGGTCCTCGACCCACTCCCAGACATTCCCGTAGAGGTCATGGATTCCCAGGGCATTCGGCTGGAGCCGTGCCACGGGGCGGGTTCTTTGTTGCGAGTTCTCCAAAAACCAGGCCCGATTCCTCAAGTCTCCGTGCCTTCCGTGGTTCGGCGGGCCTCCGGCGCGGGCGGCATACTCCCATTCCGCATCGGTCGGGAGCCGGTAATTCCACACGGGATCATTCGCGTTCAGCTCTTTCAAAAACGATTGAATCTCATTCCAGGAGTAGCTCTCGACCGGAAGATCGGGATTCAAGGCGACTCTCCTTCCGTCCGCCATGACCTCGATCCCGCCACCCGAAAAAAACGAACGATTCGTTCCGGTCAGGAGCGTGATCTGGAGCTGGGTGAACGGAGTGACCTGCATCTCAAAGGGCTCGGTCAGAACGACCTTGCGGGATTTTTCCTCGCTTCCGAGAAGAAACGGAATCCCCCGGCGGGCCTGGGTCCCGGTGATCACCGGTTGGAAGCGAAAGCTCTCGAGCAGTCCGTGTCCGAAGAGGATCGAAGACAGTCCCCGTTTCTTCGCAAGATCCAGAAAAACGGGAATTCCCGTTTTCTTCGAGATCACCCCGGCGACCGCTTCCCGTTCGGATCCGGGGATCGCGTCCCAAAAGGAGTTCCAGGCCCGCTCGCCCGAACCCATCCTTGAGAGGACCGCCTCGGCTTTCGCGGCGATCTCGAGGTTCCAGTCTTCCACGACGACAGGAACCGGATGCGCGAGCCACATCCGCGCCGCTTCTTCGAACGAGGCTGCATGCCCCGATTCGACGAGGGGCGAGATTCCGCGAAACGCGCGGACTCCATCGGGGATTCCCGACTCCGGGGCCGGAAGCCGTTCCAGAACGAGCAATCCCGCACGGATCATCGCGGGATCGCTTCCGGGGGTCAGGACCGCACGAAGAGAGGGCGACACCGCATCGCCTCCGTTTTTCACGAGCTGTTTGACCAGTTCCGATTTCACCCAGCTTTCGATGCTCGAGCCCTCCAGAGCGCTCAGGATCGGGGTCAGGCCGGACGGATGCATGAAAACCTGCGGGTTGCCCAAAGCCCCGATGACCCGGATCACGTTCCGGTCCGATACGTCCTCGGCACCGAGGACCTTTTCGATGAGCGGGGAGAAGTCCGACGAATAGGCCTCGAGGATCTCGGTTCGGATGCTTTTGTTTTTTCGGACCAGAATCATGAGATCCGGAAGATTCGTCCTCGCCGACATGATCCTGGACCGGTGCCGGGGAGTATCCAGGAGGTTTTGGATGATCTGGATTTGATCCTCCCGCGAAAAAGAAGGCAGATGCCGAAACAAAGTGCCGATGAAATGACCGTGATCCTCCGAGCGCTCCATTTCGACGATCAACGCCTGCTTGCGGATCGGAAAGGAAAGGCCCAGATCGGCGATCCACTCGAGGATCGTCCGCTCGAAGTCGGGATCGGCCTTGAATCCCGCATCCAGGATTCCCCGCATCGTGGCGAGGTAGCGGATCCGGTCCTCGGGGGAGCCGTGTTTCAGTTCAATGGCAGGACCGATCATCCGGTCCATGTCGATCGCGCCCGTATTCCAGTTCTTTTGAATCGCACCGGGAGAGAGGCCGAAATCTTCGTTCAAATCGAAGGGGAGAACCGGATACACGGTAAGGCCATTGTCGGCGCGGGAGTATCCGGAGTAGGCCCAGAACGCGTGCTTGTGGGGGGAGAACCGGGTCATCTTCCGTCCCGGATCCGTCTTGATCCTCGATTGGAGGAAAATCCGCGTGAAGCTCGAGTTCGAGATTCCGTTGTGGTCTCCCATGTCCCGGGGCATGGCAAGAACATAGCCTTGTTCCTCGAGTGACCCCCGGACTCCCTCCAGCATCAGCGGAAGCTCCGCGTGATCGATGTTCTGGACTTTGTCCAGAAAAGCCACGCGGGCCCTCGGGCCTGCCTCTGGTCTCGCCTCGCCGAGAACCACGGTGATTTGTCCGTCCGAGTGACCTGTCGCATCGGTGAGAGTGAAATAGATATAATTCGGATCCAGAGCCCGCAAAAAGTACGTTCTGGACGAGCAGTCCGCGCCCCCGATGCAGGACCGGAAGGGCGCTTCGATCAGCGACAGGGTACGCAGTGTTCTTTTTTTCCAGTCCGTCAGAACCTCGATCGGATTCTCCTTGATCGAGGCTTGGAGGGTCTCGAGGCCTGACAGGAGCGTTCGCTCATCGTCGATTCCGGAGGGAGCCTGGACCCCGTAACGGATCAGCATGTGCTGGAATCCGCAGTTCGGGTCCCCCTCATCCAAAAGGAACGATTCTCGTGCCTCCAGGAAGGAGTAAAACCCGTTGATCTGCTCGAGCCCGTCATTGGACTTCAGGCGGGCGAGGATTGCGGGATCATGCAGGCCGACGGTGTGGATCACATCGATGATCGCCTGATGGATCGGGTGGGTTTTTTTGTTCTCACCCGCAAGGCGCGATCGTTCATTCATGAGAATCCGGTAAAGTCGTGCCGCTCGAGTTTTTCCCGGGAACTCCGGGTTCTTCAGATACCTTCGGGTTTCTTCCGGAATCCGCTGGGCGAACCAACCCGGAAAATCCTTCGCCTCGCCCTCGTACTGAAACACCTTCTTCCAGTACCCGATGTTGGAGTCGATGCTGTAGAGGTTCGAGAGGGCCTGATTCGCGCCCTCGAGCTTGGGTTTCAGGAATTTCTTGAGCTCATCCGTGACCGGGTAGGACTTTTGCCGGATCCGCAACTCGTAGTTCCGGAATCCGGGCTTTTTGATCCACGGGAATTTTTTGAGCGTTTCTGCGATTTCGTTCAGGGAACCGGAGCCGATGTTGGTGGTCGGATCCCCGAAGAGCATTTTTCGGTACATCTCGAAGGCAAGGCGGTGACTTTGGATGTTCAGATCGGGTTCGAGTCCCCGGGTGAAGGCCAGGAGCAGATCGTCCAGGGTTCGGATCTCGCCGGACGAGCGGGAGAGAAGCTCGTTGCAAGAATGGTCCTGAGCCCGCGCGGAGAGGGAGGGGGGAATCAGGGATGAAAAAACAAGGAACGCGAAGGCGCAAAAGCGAGAAATCCGGTTGTAATGCACCGCGGAACGTTAGACCCAAAAAGACAGGATTGCAAGTCGGCCAAAATGGTCCCCTTTGGTTATAAACGGGAACCTTTGATTGTGCTTGTTCAGAGCAGTAACCCAAGCTCAATCAGAGGGCGCAGTTTGCCACCAAAAGCGACAATTTTGACTTTTCGGGCTCCAGGCGGTAGAATCCTACCCCTATGGCAAGAGTAACGATCGAAGACTGTTTGGATCATGTCGAAAACATGTACGAGTTGATTCACCTGGCAACCCGCCGTTCCCGTCAGCTGTTCAAGGGCGCGGATGTTCTGGTGAAGTCCAAGAACCGCACGGTCGTGACCGCCCTTCGCGAAATCGCGGCCGGCAAGGTGAAGCCTTTGTATCGGGGAGCCGACGAGGCTCCTCTGCCCGGCGAACTCTGATTCGAGTTCAGAAAGTTTGAAACGGCCTGCTCGATCCTTCGGATGGAGCAGGCTTTTTTTTTGAGGCAAGGACTGGATGCCAGCGTGCGAGGCGATGATCGATGGCCGTATTTGATCCGGACACCTATCAGCAACACCGGATTTTTTATCCGCAGGCGCTCTTTGAGCCGCTGAAGCCGGTGCTTGGGCCGCGCTCGGATGGAATCATCCGCGTCCTTGATCTCGGCGCGGGAACCGGAAACTCCGCTTGGTCCTTCCGGCAGTTTTATCCGGGAGAGATCGATTTCACTCTGATCGATCCCGATCCTGCCATGTTGGAGCGGGTTCTTCCGCTTGATTTCGGACCGGGCACACGCGTGCGGACCCGGGTTGCCTCATCCCATGAAATCGAAAGCGCTCTGCCAGATGGCCCTCGCGAACAAAGCCCCTTTGACATCGCACTCGCAGGCTCGGCCTGGCACTGGATGCATTCCTCTGAAACGATCCGGGCTCTGGAAGCGCGTCTTGTTTCCGGAGGAGCGTTTTTTGTGTTTGAGTACCGGTTCCCTCGAGTGGTGGGCGGTGCGGACGCTTCAGGTCTGAACGAGTGGATCCGGCGCAACTTCAACTTGTACTGGAAGACTCCCGATCAAAAGCCCCGAGGAAGCCTGCGCGAGCTCACAGAGCCGCTTCGCGAGCATGATTCTTTCTTCGAGCGCGCCTCGGTGGAATGCATCGGGGAGTTCGAAATCGACCCCGAAGCTCTGGGCGGAGTGGTGGTTTCGCAGTCCCGATACCTCGCCTTCGAGCGTACGCTCCCGGATGAGGCGGCCCGCGAGAGGGCAAGAAGTGAACTCTTACAAGAGATCAAAAACCGCTGGCCCGAATCGCGTCCCATGCGCGTGGAGTATGACTTTCAGGGGTTTTTGTTCGCGCGGAGGTATTGACCTCACCCCCGCATGAGCTTGGATCGCTTGGTCGCGGCGAGCACCGCTTTGATCAGGGTCACCCGGAGCTTTCCTTCTTCGAGCGCCATGAGCCCGTCAATCGTGCATCCGGCAGGGGTGGTGACCTCGTCCTTGAGCGCCGCCGGGTGCTCTCCCCGTTCGAGCACCATCTTTGCGGCACCCATCATGGTCTGTGCGGCAAGCACGGTCGCTTGCTTTCTTGAGATCCCGACCTTCACTCCCGCCTCGCTCAACGATTCGATCATGAGGTAAATGTAGGCCGGTCCGCATCCGCTGAGCCCCGTGACCCCGTCAAAGAGGCTTTCTTCGAGCCGGGTCACAATGCCGAGTTCGCCGAAGATTTTCTCGGCGATCGAGAGGTGCTTTTCTTCGCATCGGGGACCGGCGCAAATGGCGGTGACGCCGCTTTGAATCAGGCAAGGGGTGTTCGGCATGGCGCGAATGATGGAGGCGCGGCCCCCGCTCCACTCCGAGATCTGCTCGGTCGAAATCGCGGCGCAGATCGAGAGAATCAGCTGCTTTGGAGTGATGTGCTCGGCATTCGCGCGAAGGACTTTTTCGACCTGATGGGGTTTGATCGCAAGAAGCAGAATGTCGGCTTCCTGGAACGCCCGCGTGTTGTCAGTCGAGCAGGGGATTCCGAGCGAGTTGTGAACTTCTTTTGCGGATTCCTCGGTGCGGGTCGTGCCGAGGATCCGGTAACTTCCCGGATGAGAGCCTGCCATGAGGCCCCGGGCGATCGCTTCACCCATTTTTCCCATTCCGATGATCGAGAGGGTCTGCTTTGCCATACTCTTCCAGTTTGCAGGAAGAGCCATCGCACCGCTACTGCTTTGCGCTTTTGCCTCGCGGGAGTGCACGATTTTTCAGGGTCGCTCCGGAACCGGTTTTCAGGTTTGTCTTCAGGGCGGGTTTTTTGACGCGATTCAAGGGCTTGACGGGTTTCGGAGCTTTTCTCGGACGGATCACGAGGGGGAATACCTCTGAGATCTGGCTCACAAAATGAATGTCGAGGCTCCGAAGAAGTTCAATGGGCAGATCATGAAGATCGCGCTCGTTCTCTTTGGGCAAAATCACGCGCTCCACACCCGAACGGCGAGCGGCCAGAAGCTTCTCGCGAACTCCCCCGATCGGAAGCACGCGCCCCGTGAGCGAGAGTTCTCCGGTCATGGCGGTCTTCACGCGCGCAGGATCGCGGGTGAAGAGCGAGTACAGGGCGGAGGCAAGGGTGATTCCCGCACTCGGACCATCTTTGGGAATGGCGCCGGCCGGGATGTGAATGTGGATGTCGCGGTCTTTCAGAGCCGCAGGAGAGATCACCATCTCGTCAATGAGCCGCTTTTTGACAAACGTCCACGCGATCTGGGCGCTCTCGAGCATGACTTCGCCCATTTGTCCTGTGAGCTTCAGCTGGCCCGAGCCGGGAAGATCGATCGCCTCGATGAAGAGAATCTCGCCCCCTAGCGCGGTCCAGGCAAGTCCGGTCATCACACCCGGAATCCCCGCGCGATCTGCAAGCTCGTGGGAGAATCGCCTTGGACCCAAAAGTTCCAAAAGGTCGTCGGTTCCGACGACAATCGGAAGCTTCAGCCTCTCGCGCGACTCGCGCCGCTCGACGATGCGGGCCGCGATCTTGCGGGCGATCCGGCCCAAGGCTTGCTCGAGAATCCGGAGCCCCGGCTCGCGCGCGTAATCCAGAATCAGTTGCCGGAGCGCCGGACGTTCGATCCGGAGGTCCGCCGGTTTCAGCGCGGTTTCTTCGAGGACTTTCGGCAGAATGTGGCTTCTCGCGATTTGTTCCTTCTCCTCAAGCGTGTAGCCGTTCAGCTCGATCACCTCCATGCGGTCGAGGAGGGGCGGCGGAATGCTCTGAAGGGTATTCGCAGTCGCGATGAAGATCATCTGCGAGAGATCGAAGGGGACATCAAGATAATGATCGAGGAAGTTCGAATTCTGTTCGGGGTCCAGCACCTCCAGGAGCGCACTCGCCGGATCGCCATGATAATGGCTTGCAAGCTTGTCGATCTCATCGAGCAGAATGACCGCATTCTTGCTCCCGGCCCGTTTTGCGGCCTGAATGAATTTTCCGGGCATCGCGCCGATGTAGGTGCGGCGGTGCCCCTTGATCTCGGCTTCGTCCCGCATTCCTCCAAGCGAGAAACGGTAGAACTTGCGCCCCATGGCCTCGGCGATGGATTTTCCGATCGAGGTTTTTCCGACGCCGGGAGGGCCGACGAGAAGAATGATCGATCCTTTTTTGGAGAGTTTCTTCTGGGCCGCATGAAGGTTCCGGACGGCTAGGAATTCGAGAATCCTCTCTTTCACCTTTTCAAGGCCCGTGTGGTGACGGTCCAGAACCTCACGTGCGCTCGAGAGATTCAACCGGTCCTCGGTCGTGATGTTCCAAGGGAGCGAACACAGTGTTTCGAGGTAGCCGAGCGAGATTGTGTACTCTGGAGATTGCTCGTTCAGGGTCTCGAATTTCGAGAGCTCTTCGAGCGCGGTTTTCTTCACCTCTTCGGGCATACCCGCGGCCTCGATTCGCTCGCGGAAGGAGCGCGCACTTTTGTCGCGGCCTTCTTCCTCCATTCCGAGTTCTTTTTTGATCAGCTTCAGCTGTTCCCGCAAAAAGAACTCGCGTTGGAGCGTGGTGATTTTCTGGTTCACCTCGTCGTTGATTTTTTTTTGGACGGTGGCCACGTCCTGCTCGCGCTTCAAAAAAACCAAAAGCTTTTCAAAGCGCGTCCGGACGTCGAAGGTTTCGAGATAATCCTGCGAATCCTCGCGCGAGAGGCCGAGCGCGAAGGCCACAATGTCGGCCACCACCCCCGAGTGGGGCGCATTGATCAGGGCAAGCTTCATCTCTTCATTGAAGAAGGGATGGGTCTCCGAGAGCTCCTTGACATGGCTGATGATCGAGCGGGTGAGTGCGTCGATCTCAAGGCTCTTCTCCGGGGACTTCTCTTCGACGTATTCCGGCTCCACCACCAAAATGGGCTGCTCGGCCAGGGTCTTTTTGATGCGGAAGCGGCGGAGTCCCTGAATCAGAATTTGAATGGATCCGTCCGGGAGTTTGATCCGCTTCAGGATTTTGACCGCCATGCCCGTCTGGTACACATCGGCGGCTTTCGGCTCTTCGGGCAGCGTGTCCGAGCGGGTCAGGAGGAGTCCCAGATGATGCTGCTTTCGCGCCAAGAGTTCTTCGATGGTCGCGATGGATCTTGGTTGCCACACCACCATGGGAACAATCAGGGTAGGGTAAATCACAGGGCCCGGAACCGGAATCGTGAAGAGGTTCTGGGGAAGGACTTGGTCCGGGAGAAGAATGCCCGGATTAGATGCCACCGGATGATTTGCGTCGCTCACATCTGATAAAGATGGTGCCGGAGGCGGCGAAATCAAGGCTTCAGGTCAATAATAATCCTGGCCGGCTCCGTCAGTTCAAAAACTTCAGTCTTAACCGGTCCTTGCAGGTCGATGGCGAACATCCAGCGGTCCTGTTCCATCGGGGGGAAGAACTCAATTTTTTTGATCGATTTCGTTTTGCGCGCGGATTGAATGGCGGTCTGAGTCGAAAACTCCGCCTTGATCTTTCCGAACAGGGTAGCCACGATGCGGCGCGAATCGCGGTTGTTTTGCACCATGAAAAAGGGCGGCCGCTCGAGTTTGGCGATGTCGATCACGATCCGGTCAAAGCCCCCTTGGTTTGCCGCAATCCGGACGTTCTCGATCTTCACGTCGGAGCTCAGTCGATCTCCTCCCGAGAATGCGCCTTCCTGCAGATAAATGTCTTTTTTCACCCGAAGGGCGGGGCGGAACGCATGTTCATCGAACGCGGCAATCGAGGGAGACGCTGTCCAAAGAAGAGCGAGACCGGCAAGAATCAAACGAGTGAGCATCTTGAAATCAGCTTAGAGCCCGTAGGCGCTGAATTCAATCGAAACCGCTACTTCTTCGAGCGAAACAACATCGCCAGGGCGATCCCGATTCCGAGTCCGAACAGAATCACACTTGTCCTGCTTGGCGATTCTTCGGGTTTTTGGCCCGTTTCATCGGGCTTTTTCGTGCTTTCTTCCGGGGATGCCACAGGGGCTTCGGGGAGTACGGAGCCTGCGGATCCCGGTGAGGCCGGGGAGGCCGCTCCGGGGCGGGGCTCGGTTGCTCCTGCCGCAGGAGGCGGTTCCGGGGAGGCAGCCAGTTTTTTCAAATCCCCGATCGACCAGTCCTTGCGGTTCGCCTCGATGCCCGGTCCCTGCGCACCCTCGGCAGAGCCCTCCGAGTAGGCCAGCAGCCCTCCGGAGAGCAGTTCTTTTCCGTTTTTCTTCTCGATCTCGAACTTTCCGAGTTCGAGTCCCTCGATTTCGTACGAGCGGTCCTCGAGCAGATCTCCCAAAAACAGCACGGTATCCTCATTTTCATGGAATTCCGGGGCGCCCGCGACTTCGACGGTCATGCCGTTCGTCGATCCGCCCGCTTTCCGGATCAGGATTCTTTTTTCCTGGATCCGGCCCTTCAAGACCTCGGTGATCTCAACCTCGGCATAGGTGCGGATCACGCGGTTCCCTTCGGTGTCCGTCCCCTCCTCGGGGCGGATGGAGCGAACGATCCCCCGGACGATGTTGGGCGAGCTTTGAACGAACTCGCTCATCGGAGCGATGTGGAAGCTTGTCGCGCGCGAAATCACGGGTGGGAGGAGCAGGCCCAGCAAAAGGAAGTGCAACTTCATGCCGGATATCGTATCAATAAATCCGATTCATGGCACTCATCCAGCGTTCCGTATTGGAGAAATCAAAGTCCAGCGTCATCTACTTGGTGCTGTTTGTGGGGCTGATTTTTGCGCTGATCGGAGTCTACCGCGGCGGGGTGCATCTGTCGGGGCTCCGCGCAGAATCGGTGTTCCTTCCGGATCTTCCCGGAGCGATTTTTCTTTCGTGGATGCGAATGGCGGCCGCCTACTGCGCCTCGCTGGTGTTCGCGTACACCTTCGGGCTTCTGGCCGCGCGCACTGCAACGGGAGAACGCTTCATTCTTCCGGTACTGGACATTCTGCAATCGGTTCCCGTGGTGGGGTTCTTTCCGGCGGCGATCACGTTCTTCATCGGAATCACCGACGGTCACCGCATCGGCGTCGAGCTTTCGGCCGTGTTTTTGATTTTCACCTCGCAGGCCTGGAACATCGGCTTCGCCGTGTACGAGTCCGTGAAGGCGATTCCGGTCGAGAACGAAGAGGCGGTGATGAGCATGGGGCTTCCGCAAAGCCGGAGGTTCCTGAATCTTTATCTGCCGTCCTCGATTCCGCGGGTGATCTACAACTCGATTCTTTCGTGGTCGAATGGCTGGTTCTTCCTCGTGGCCTGCGAGATCATCGCCATCGGTCCGGTCCGGTACAATCTGCCGGGCATCGGGAGCTTTCTGGCCCGCGCCGCCGAGGACGAAAAGCTTGATCTTGTATTGTGGGGCATCTTCGCGCTCGTGTGCACGATTCTTCTCATGGATCTGTTCCTCTGGAAGCCGCTCCAGGTTTGGTCCCAGCGGTTCCGGCAGGATGCGACGGCGAATCAGGACGAAGAGGATGTGGGATTGTTTCTCGATCTTCCGAAGACGATCGCGTCGCGGCTTTCGTTTTTGACGGGGCCTTTGTTGGATATTGTCCTGACCTTCACGGCCCCGATCCGATGGGCGTTTCGGGAGGTGGTGCTTCCCTTGTTCTGGGATTTGCCGGCATCGCTCCTTTCCAGTCTGTTTGAGGGGGTTTCGAAGCCGATCCGCCCGGTCCTGAAAACCACAAAAGAGGTGCGCTCTGCGATCGGGTACTTTGCCTTGGGGTTCCTCGTCGTGCTGGGCGGGTTTTATGCCTGGAACTGGTTTCGCGGCCCGATCCCGGCCGTTCTGAGCGAGATTCCGGTGGGGCTGTTGTACTCGACCCTGCGGATCCTTGCGGCGCTCTTGATCTCGTTCTCGTGGGTGCTTCCGCTCGTGTATTTTACCTGGAACCGCCCGCGCCTCCGCCAGCGCCTCACCACCATCGCCCAGCTCGGGGCCTCGATTCCGGCAACGGCGCTGTTCCCGCTGATTGTGCTTGTTGGCGTGAGAAAGCTCGGCGGCGGAATGGAATTCGCGACGCTTGTTTTGCTGACCTTCGGAATTCAATGGTACGTGTTGTTCAATGCGATCGGTGGCGCGGCCGGGATTCCCTCCGATTTGGTCGATGCGGCGAGATCCTACGGCCTCAGCCCGTATAAGACCTTCCGAACCTTGGTGTTTCCCGCCATTCGTCCGGCCCTCCTGACGGGCGCGATCACGGCTTGGGGTGGTGGATGGAACGCGCTCGTGGTATCGGAATATATCACGGTGAAGGATGAGGTGGTCCGGGTAAAGGGGCTTGGAGCCCTCCTCAGCCATTCCGTATATGAACTGGGAGATGGCCGTTCCATCACACTTTGCATTCTGGTGATGGTCGCATGGATCTTGCTTGTGAACCTTCTGATCTGGCAACCGCTGTATCAACAAAATCTGGAGAGGTTTCGCTTCACCTCATGACTCCCGGTACGCATCCGCTCATCGAATTCCGAAACGTCACTCGCCGGTTCCTGCTTCCGCAGGGGGAGGTGACCGTGATCGATGACATTTCGTTTCAGGCCCAGGAAGGCGAATTCATCACGATCGTCGGGCCTTCGGGCGCGGGCAAGAGCACGCTGCTTCGGATGATGAACGGACTGCTCGCTCCGTCCATGGGTGAGGTGCTGTACAACGGCGAGCCCCAGCGCGGGATCAACCTCGAGACCTCGATGGTGTTCCAGAATTTCGGACTTTTGCCGTGGCTCACGGTTTCGCAGAACATCGAGCTTGGTCTCGAGGCGCGCTCGAAAGACGCCGCCTATCGCAAGAACCAGGTCGATCGCTACATCACCAAAGTGGGCCTGGAAGGGTACGAAGAGGCCTATCCCCGCGAGCTTTCGGGCGGGATGAAGCAAAGGGTGGGGCTTGCGCGCGCCCTTGCCGTGGAGCCGTCGTTGCTCCTCATGGACGAGCCCTTCTCGTCGCTCGACGTGCTCACGTCGATCAACCTTCGGAACGAACTTTTGGACATCTGGAGTGACCGCGACAACGTGGTGAACACCATGATCATGGTCACTCATAACATCGAGGAGGCGGTCGAGCTTTCGGATCGGATTCTGATCCTGTCAAACCGCCCCGGAAAAATTGCAGGGGAGCTGAAGGTGGATCTTCCGCGCCCGAGACGAAAGCGGGACCCGCTGTTCTCGGAGCATGTGGACCGGGTCTTCTCACTTCTTGCGTAGGGAGAGCATATGAAACATGCGGCATTGCCAGAGATAGGAATCAGTCAAATCTTGGGACTGGTGGAGCTTTTGGTCGGCAAGGGAGGGCGCGAGGACATTTACAAGCTCGCAGGCGAGCTCTCGATGGAGCTCGGCGAGACCCTGGCGGTGATCCGCGCGGCCGAGATGCTCGGACTCGTGCACACCCCGGGCGGAGACGTCGAGGTCGAGGAATTCGGCAACAAGGTGGTCGATGCCTCGATCACCGATCGAAAAGACCTGATCCGGGGAAAGCTCGAGCAATTCCCGCTCTTCAAGACGATCCATGATTACCTCGCGCGCGAGGAGGGCACCGAAGTCACCCGCGAAGAGATGCTCGAAAAACTCGCCGAGCTGATTCCGAACGAGGATGCCGAGGCCTCGTTCAGCTCGATCGTGAGCTGGGGCCGGTATTCCGAGCTCTTCGGCTACAATGACGACACCCAGACGTTCTACCTGGGCGAGAGCCGCGCCGACTGAGCGGAATCACCAATATGCGCATTACCAGTATGCGTATTACCAGTAAACAGTAGGGTAGAAGTAGCTCGCGGACGGGCAGCTGTCCCAAGTACAGGCGGCTCCGTTTGTCGGAGCAACCCAAGAGGGTGTCCCGCTCGAAAAATTCGAGTCCCAACCCGCATCGCTGAAGATCGCCGATGCCGGGTTCCGTAACGTCGCCGCCGTGGTTTGAGTCGCACTGGTGCCGGAACAGTTCACCGCACCCAAGGTGCCGGATCCGGTGGCGGTCGCACCACCCGAGGTTCCCGCATGCAGATAGTACGAGCTCGTGTAGCAAACCGCGGTGTTGGTCAGTCCGGTCAGAAACCCGGTACTGCTCAGCCCTGTGACGGAACTCGCGGCGCTGTAGGAGTTTTTGACCTCAAGAGATGACGTCGAAGCCGTGGTTGTCATGCCGATGAATCCCGAGGTTTTTGAGTTCGCCGACAGGTTTCCGGCCACCGATGCGCCCGCCGCGAAACTCCGGTCGATTGTGACGATCCCTCCCGATACATACCCGATGAAGCCGCCAACACCGCTCGCGGTGAGCGCCGTGGCGCTCGTTCCGCTGACCGATCCGCTCGACCAGCTTTGAATGATGTCGGAGGTGGCGGTATCCGAGGTCAGGACAATCCGGCCGACGAATCCCCCGATTTCTCCGGTTGCACCCAAGGCGGTCACCGTTCCGGTCGAATAGCTTTTTTCGATCGTGGTGTTTGCGCCGAGCTCTCCCGCAAATCCGCCCGAACCATAGCCAACCAGGTAGTGGCTGGCGGAATCGGTCCAGTTCCCGGTCGCAAACGATTTGTAGATATGGATTCCATCGCGCACGATGCCCGCAAAACCACCGTGGCCGGTTCCTACGGTCAAGCTGCTCGCGGTTTCGCTCGAGGTCACATTGCCTGTGGCATAGCAAGAATCGACCAAATGGCTCCCTGCCGCATCACCGGGGGCTCCGATCAGAAGCCCCACGAGTCCGCCGCAGGATGCGGCGGTGGTGCAGGACACATCGCCCGTGGCCCCGTTCTTCGAAAAGATCCCCGAGGCCGGTGTCGGTGCCCACGAGAGTTGGCCGATCAGGCCCCCGATGCTGTTCGGGCCCGCAGCACCGGTCGAGGTCGAGGCGATTTTGACCGCGCCCGAGGCGTGATTCCGCGAGGCTTCGAATACGAGGCCCGCTCCCGCCGCGGTGTTCCCGACCTCGACTGCTCCGGCAAGGCCGCCGATGTTCGAGCTGGTCGAACCGCTGTCCATCCTGACTTCTCCGCGCACGATGTTCCGGTTCAGCGACAATGCCGAGTGCGAAGTCACGGTCTCGTTCACGATTCTTCCGATCAGGCCCCCATGGTACTGCGAAATCGTATTGTAGTTGTTCACCGAGCCGTTCGTCACGTTGTCCTCGAGCACCACGCTCTGACCCGCAGCCGTGACGCTGATTCTACCGATGAGGCCACCCGTGTTGTGTTGGGTCGAGGCGATCGACCCCGAGAAGCTCATGTTGGTGAAGGAATTCGGGATCAGCGATCCGCTCGTTACAGCAGTCGCTTGGGTCAGGAGAGCGCCAAGAATTCCACCGAATCCGGGATTGGTGGTCCCGCCTCCGGTCCAAAGAAGTCCGGTGCTGTGAACATGGTTGAAGTTGATTCCGCCGGTGATGATCGCGGTTGTAGAAATGCTGTATTGACCGAGAATTCCACCGCTCGCGAAGGTGGTGCCGGTGTTGTTCACCAAAAGGTCGAGCGTGCTGTAGGAATCGGTGATCGAAAGAGTGGTTCCGGCTCCGGGCACGTGAATCGAGTAATACCCCCCGATCCCGCTCGAGTTGGTCGAGAACTGGGTCGAGAAGGTTCCTGCGGTCATCACGTGGTCGATGATGGTGTTTCCGGTAAGGGCGGAAGAAACCAGTCCGAACAGGAACCCCGCCCTCGAGTTCCCCGACAAGGATCCCGAAAGATTCATGAAGCCCGATACGAAGAGGTCCGAGAACGTGAAGCCCGAACCCGAGATCCGGCTGTAGAGGGTTCCCATGCCCCACTGGCTGCCCGAATACAGAATCATCGAATGAACGAGATTCAGGTTCTTCAGGACCGTCGAAGAAAGTGAGGTGATCGCTCCCGGTGCCGAGAACAGCGGGCTTGCTCCGGGAGCGGTGGCTCCGCTCACGCCATAGCCTTGAATCATATATTGGTTTCCGTCCAGGTTCGCGCGGAATCCCGAAAGCGATGCCGGAGCCGATCCCCACTCGAAATCGGCCATCAGCTTGAAGAAGAGCGTGCTCCCGTTGCACGATCCGCCCGAGCACCGAGTGGCGTGAACCATGTTCGCCCAGTGGGTCGAATTGCAAATCAGGTATGGTTTCGAGGCCGTGCCATCGCCGCCGCCGAAAGCGTAAATCTGCGCGGTCTGGCTCGCGGTTCCCGTCGCATTCTGAGTACCGCCGCTTTCGTTGATCAGGTTCAAGGTCGTCGCATTTGCGACAGTCACATAGGTTTTAGCAGGGATGTTCGCGCCTGCAATCGGCATTCCATTCGTGATCCCGGCGGTCGAGCTGACCGTCATGGTCGAGGTGCCGCTTGCGGTGACGACCCCGCTCGGGGTGATGGCGGCACCGGTATAGCAGCTCCCGGTGGAGTTATAGAACGAAACCGCAGAGGTTCTGAGAATCGGGCTCGTGGTGGTATCGCTTGCGCTCGTGTTCAGGATTCGAATTTTTGCGACACTCTGGCTCCGGGGGTAGCCCGCACGATTGGTCACGAGTGAAACGCCGGACGCCGTGTAAGCCGCAGGCTTGCTCAAGGTGACGGTCGCGCCCGAAACCGTAATGCTCGTCCCGCCCTGGATTCCCGGGCCCGAGATGACTTGCCCGGTGGCAAGATCGGTATAGTCCGAAACACTCGAAAGAAGCGTGCTTCCCTCGGTGAGGTTGGCAGTAAAGGCGTGCGGAGCAATGCGCACGAAGAACGATTTGTTCGCCCCGCTCGAGGCCACAGGGATGCGAATCTCTTTTTCGGTCTCGTTCGCGTTGAAGGTCACGGCGTATTTGGTGGTGAGGTCGGCGATCCCCGTGCCACCGCCTCCGACCGTGGTGTTGTCCGCCATGTGGGTGTACTGAATCACGGGCGATCCGGTCGCATAGTCGGTGCCGCGGGCGCTATTTGAGCCCGGTTCCAAAAGAAGGTCGATCACTCTCACGGAGCTGTCTGAGGCGACTGCTCCGTTAAAAAACGGCCGCTGGATCGTCACGGTGGCGTACGAGTCCCCCGTTCCGGGGCTTACCGTATAGAATGATTCCGAGAGCATGAAATCTCCTGCCCCTGCGTGACCGATCGTGGTCGATCGGTAGGTCCGGTCGATCAGGTTCACTTGGGCTTGCTTGGCGGTTCCGACCACTCCGCAGGTGGTCGAATCGATGCGGGCGACAAAATACCGGTCGCCTCCCGTCCAGGGGCTGGTGCCCGAACCGCCGTTCACCCACTTGGTCGAAGCCCGGACATTGAAGATCGCAGGATCAACCTCCTTGATGCTCGAATTCATGGTGATCACATAAGAGCCGCTTCCGGTTTGATCTTCGACAAAGTGGTCTCCGAGGCTTCCCGTGAGCGTACTGAGCGAGTAGGTCTTGATCGTTACAGTGCAAGTCGGATCAGCATTGGTGAGGTTTGCGCCAATGCGTTTGGTGAGGTGGATCTTCGAGCCGATGGCCGTGGTATTGGCTGCGGCTACTGCGTTCGTTCCCGATGCCGCCGGAAGAATCGTGAAGCCGGTCCGGGCGTTGCCGTCCTTGTCGGCGAATCCCACCGCAATGCTCGGGGAGTACACAGTGCTCGCTTCGCTCGAGTACCCGCTCGTTCCGCCGATGTTCGAGGCCCGGACCACATAATACACCGTTCCTGCCGATGCCGTCGTGTCGGTGCAAGTCGGTGTCGAGATGCCGGAACAGCTCGCAAGTGCGGCATAACCCGATCCCGAAGTCATCGATCGATATACAGTATACGACGAGGCATTCGCAGAGTCGTTCCAGGTGATCGTAATGCTCGAGGGCCCGCCTGTCGCCGTTACGCCTGTGGGGGCCAAGGGGGTATCCAGAACCAACAAAGAGACTTCGGGCAAGGCATCGAGCGATCCTGAAGAGTTGGTCGCCGTGACCATCACATAGTGATCCGTACCGGGGGTGAGCCCCGTCAGGGTGTACGGAGAAGCCGCTCCGGTTGCGGCAGTAGACGGGTAGGAGCCCGAAGAGATCCCGTAGGTCACGTTCGATCCGGTCGAGCCGGTACCAGAGGTCCATACCAAAAAGGCTTGTCCTGCGCCGGTCTGGGTAATCGAGCTGATCACAGGCCTCGTCATCGGAGTCGCGGTTCGGGTGTTCGATGAGGCAATCGAAGCGCCCGATCCCACGGTGTTGGTCGCGGTCACCCGAAAGGTATAGGCAGTTCCGGCGGTGAGAGAGCCGATCGTGGCTGAGGTCGAAGCAGTGGTGGTGGATCCCACCCCGGTCGCAGAGCCTCCTGTTCCCCAAGTGATCGTGTAATCGGAGGCTCCGGTTGCGGCTCCCCAGTTCAGCACCACGGCCTCGGGTCCACCTGCGTTCGAAACCACCGCAGAGGCGATCGAAAAAGACGAGATCGGCATGGCGCTGACTTCGGCCGAGAAGTCGCTCACTGCTCCTCCGCCCTCGGACCGTACTACATAATAGTATGTGATTCCGTTCAGGGCGGTTAGGTCGGTGCAAGCGGTGGCCCCGATCGAGGAACAAGACGGAAGAGCAGCATAGCCCGACCCCGAGGTGGTCGAGCGAAATACGGTGTAACTGGTTGCATCAGGAATCGAATTCCAAGCAAGTGCGACATTCGATGTTCCCGCCGTGGCGGTGAGTCCGGTAGGGGGAGCAGGTCCATTCTGGGTGGTCACATTGAGCTCGGAGCTTGCGGCCTGAAAACCATTCAGGGCATTGGAAGCCTCCACCATAAAATAATACGTGGTATTCGGGGTGAGTCCCGTCACGGTGGTGGGGCTGGTGGCGTTCGTCGTGAAGGTGATGGGATAGGAGCCCGAGGATGTGCCATAGCGAACGACATAGGCGGTCGCACCCGTTGCAGAGCCGAAGGATACAGTCACGGTGCCCGAGGTCGGGCTCACCCCCGAAATCGAGAATGCGCCCACCGGACGCACCACCGTCTCGACAGAGGAGTTCACTTCATTGCCGGGGCCAACCGTATTCACCCCCGTCACCCGAAGGTAGTACGTGGTCCCGGGAGTGAGTCCGGTGAGCGAGTAGGGACTCGTCGCGCTGGTACTCGCAGTAGAAGAATAGACCCCGGGGGCGGTTCCGTATTTCACGGTATAGGTGTCGGCACCGAGCGCGCTTCCGAAATTCAGGAGAGTTTGGGTTGCGGACGCGACCGCGCTCGAAACCGAGAAGGCCGCAATGGCTTTTCCGGAGACTTCATTGGAACTCGCCGCATCTCCCATGTTGTTCGAGGCCCGGACTTCATAAAAATAGGTCGTCCCGTTTGTGGCGGTCAGATCGGCGTAACTGTTCGTGGTCGAGGTTCCGATCGGAGAGGCGTACTGGTAGGAACCCGAGGTCGTACTTCGAAAAATCTTGTATTTGCCCACCCGGTCGACCGAGTTCCACGAGAGTAGAATTGCCGAAGAACCCGGTTGGACGGAGATCGTCGGAGCTTCGCTTGGAGCGGTCGCAAAAATCCCGAGTCCGACTTTTTGGGACGCACCCCCCAAGGGGTTCGAGCCGCAGGCGGCCAGAATCCAAGAAAAGATCAGCAGTTGGGCGGGCATCGTAGGAATGCCCAAGCTCGTTCGCCGCAGGTTGATCACCGCCTTTTTGCCTCTAAATAAATGATATCATTGTAAAAAATGAAATCACACTGTGTGCAGGCCGACACAGAGTCTCATCGGCGATGTGGTTGATTTTCTTAACGGTTTTTTAACCTCTTTCGTCCGGGCTCGGGCCAACGCCCTTTCGACCGGGGAAGCCGATTCGAATTTGAGCCCCGATTGAGGTTTCGGCCCGGGTGCCGGTGGAGGTGCTTAGGATTCCCAAGTCATAAAAAAACTGGACCTGGGTTCGGATCATTCCGCGAAGTTCGTAGCCCAAATAGGGAACTACCCGGAATCCGGTCGAGACATCCGAAGAAACCGGCAGAACAAGCATTGAGGAAAGACCAAGCCGGATCACTTGCCGCTCGAGAACCAGCAGCTTGTAGGTGCCCTCGATCGGAACTCCAAGATAATACGAGGTTTTTCCGATGAAGGTGTACCCGGACGACACATCGGTCAGGGCAATTTGGCTTCCTTCCAGGCCCAAGCCCAGGGTGAATTTTCGAAAGGGCATCTGGTATTGAACATCCCCCCCGAACAGCGAGAATGAGTTCGGAGACAGCGTGGTCGAGGAGGGCGTGTCGTAAGAGACCAGCTGATATTTTCCGCGGATCCGGAATTTATGGCCCTCTGGAGTCAGGTGCCAGAGCAGTTCGGGGTGAACCTGAAGATACCGAGAGGTCGGCAGATTGATCTCGGTTCCGTTTGGATCCTTTGTTTTTAAAGAAGAAAAGGCGGTTGTATACGAGATGCCCGGTTCAAACCAAGCGAAAGCCACGCTCGAGTTTGCCAGAACCAGGGCGGTCAGGGGGAGAAACCATTTTTTGACGCGAAAAGCGATCACCCGTCAAAATCGTACCACCCCGTCAATATTCGCTCACTAATTTTTGACGGTCGGCCGATAAAAGACGAGACGGGGTAAATCCCGAGGAAGGAGTGTGTCTTCGAAGACCGGCAATGGGGCCGCTTCGGGGACAGCGAAAAACAGAATGTCGGTACGGATCCATACCAACATCGCATCGTTGAGCGCAGTCCGCGTATTCGAGAAGAATCGCGCGGAAGAGGAGAAGTCTGCGCTTCACCTTGCCTCCGGCTCCCGAATCGACCGCGCGGCGGACGATGCGGCCGGGCTTTCTGTTGCCTCGCAAATGAGCGCACGCAATCATTCCTCGCAAGTAGCACTCCGAAACAGCCAGGACGCGATCTCACTCATTCAGGTGGCAGAAGGTGCTGTTTCGACGATCGGAGACATCGTCACCCGCTTCAGGGAACTTGCCATCCAGGCCGCCTCGGACACGGTCGATGCCAAGGGGCGGAGCCTGTTGAACCGTGAGGTCTTCAAGCTCGGACAAGAGATCGACCGGATCGCGAAAACCACCGAATTCAACGGCACACGGCTCCTCGATGGAGGCGGAAGCTGGCCCGTGCTCGAGATCCAGACCGGGGTCGAGGATTCCACCTCGCACCGTCTGGAATTGGATCGCCGTCACTTCAATGTGACCTTGGAGCATCTCGGATTGTACAAGGTCGACTTCTCGACCAAAGAGAACGCGCGCGAATTCCTGGAAGACATCGACACCGCGATTGCCGTGGTTGCGAAGAAACGCGCCAACATCGGAGCGCTCTCGAATCAGCTGAACTCGATCATCAACAACGGCAGGACCTCGCTCGATCAGCATGAGACGGCGAAGAGCCGGATCCTCGATGCCGATCTGGCCCACGAAACGGCGGCGAAGAGCCGAGCGCAGATTCTGGCCGAGAGCGCGACCGCCGTACTCGCCCAAGCGAACTCGAACGCGAAGGTCGCCCTCAAGCTCGTCGGGTGACCCAAAAAACCGCTCACGCTCAAAACTGCCCCCTTTCGATGTGCTTTTGCGCCCTGCGAGTGCGCCCAAGGGGTGGGAATGATTTAGTTTTAGCCTCCGAGCCGGGTCCTCCGGCCTCGCTTTCGCCATCCTGGCTCGCGAGAGTCGGCAAAAACTAAATCATTCCCAC
>JBEIJY010000003.1:0-115844 GCA_040380025.1 Bdellovibrionales bacterium
GGCAAAAACCAAATCATTCCCCCGCCCTCTCCCCATACCGCTTCATCGAGCACACTCAAGGGGGGGGCAGTTCGAGAAGTGCGCCCCCGTGCTTTGCGACATTATCTAATATTTTCAGGATGTTTGTGCTGTTCTTAGATGATCTTAGACAAAATTCGTTTTGGTGCAAAAGTTATCAACACGTTTTTGAAAGTTATCCACCAAGCGCAAGTTGATGAAATAAAAGAGGTTTTTTTGATAATTTTTTCGTTTTGGAGTGATTTCTCGAAAACTATCCACAAACTTCGTAAATTCCGGTGTTTTTTTGACTCATTTCTCGGGAGTGTTGTGATTTGAGGCAAAACTCAGCTCAAACTCAAGTGCGGGCAAAAATGTCACTGATGGTCGTTTGTTTGTTCTTTGGATTGCTCTTTGAGCTGTTCTTTTGGTGCAGGAACTTCATCCGAAAGAGGCTTGGAGCCAAGCTCGCTCCCCGAATATGCGGCGGGTGAGCCTCCCGCCGAAATCTCAAAGCGGTTGGTTTCGAGCGGCTGGAATGGGCCCGAGCCTTTTTTGTAGCGGAATTTGCCTGACGGGCTCGATTCAAAAAGAACCCGGCCCTTCGCTTTGATCGCAATCGATCGGCCTTTGCGAAGAATCAGGACCCCGATCGGCTTGTCGTCCGAGCGGTACCGAATCCAGGAGTCGTTTTCGGCCTGAAGGATGATTTTGATCTTTGCGTCTGCGGAAGAGAGATCGTCCCCCTTGTTCAGCATGTCCGGAGTCGCAGTCGGGGAAGGACTGGGCTCAGGCGTCGGTGTTGCGACAGGTGTCGCAGTCGGATCGGGCGAAACGGTGGCAGAAGGCGATGGCGACGAAGAAGTCAGCTCAGCCGGAGTTGCGTCCGTGGCCTCGACTGGGCTGGGTGCGGCGACCGGCTGGAACTCCTTGTGCTTTTCTTTTCGGGTGTGGTTGCCCGGCTTGAAAATCAACACGACGGCAATTGCAAATACGCCCGCAACCGAGAGCCCGATCCAGGTCCAGCGACGGTTTTGCTCGAGTTCCTTCCCTTCGAACACATACCCTTGGTGTCCCTGATCACGATCCGCGCGCTCCGGGAACTTCTGTTCCAGAAACTCACGATGGCGCTCCAGAAGCTCATTCGGATCGAGCTTCAGCGCTTTGGCGTAATTGACGATGAAGCCACGGGTGAAGGCTCGTGCGGGAAGATCGGCGTAGCGATCTTCTTCGATCGCTTGCAGGATCTTGAGATGGATTTTCGTCGCGGCCGAGATCTGCTCCAGGCTGCGGCCGATTTCGATGCGTCTTTCCCTGAGTTCCTGCCCCAGGGTCACGGAATGCCTCGCAGGGATTTGGCGGCCTCATCCGAGGCGTCGCTATCCGGAAACAATCGCTGGATCTCGATCATTTTGGCACGGGCTTGGTCGAATCGTTTTTGCCGGATCCACGTCTGGCCGAGAGTCAGGTGAATCTCGCTCAGGCCCGAGCAGGTGCCTTTCAGGGAGTTCTGAAGGTTCCTTGAGGCCGAGCGAAGGTCTTGCCGTTCGAGATTCACTTTTCCGAGGTAATACTGCGCGTAGCACGAAAACGGACCTCCGTCCGAGATGGCACGGGTCAGCCAAGTGGCGGCTTTTTCGAAGTCCATTTTTTTGAAGTACAAAATGCCGAGGTTCGTCTTCGGAAGGGCGGAGTCCCGGTACAGAAGGTCCGAGGCCGCTTCGAGCAAAAACGGCTCCGCCTCTGAGCTTTTTCCCCGTTCCATCAAAATTTTTCCGAGGGCGTTCTTCGCGGCCGAGAAACTCGGGTCGAGACTCAGCGCTCTTCGGGCCGAGTCCTCGGCCAGGGAGAGCTCGTTTTTGTTCAGGTAAGCCAGAGCGTACAAAAGGTGTTCGCGAGGGATCGAATCGTCGAGCTCGCGGATCCGGTTCAGGGTCTCGAGAGCGCTGATCGAGTCATTCTCGGCCACGGCGGCGGCCGCGATGGTCATGAGTGCTTCGATTCGCTCGGCCTTCGTAAGCGAACGTTTCGAATCGGGAGATCCGGCGCAGGCCGAAGCCAGAGCGAGGAGGGCGCAAAGAACCCATGGATTCGCACCATTTTTCATACTCTTGAGTGTAGCGCCGATCCCGAAAAAAGTGCAAGCGATTCAACGTGCGGAGTTTGCGGAAACAGATCCAGAACGCCCAGGCGTTCCAGCCGGAATCCGGCCCTGAGCAAGCCGCGGGTGTCCCGGGTGAAGGCATCGACTTCGCAGCCCACCAGAATCAGCGATTCCATTTTTTGGTGCGAGAGCTTCTGAAGAATCGGGTCGAGCGTGCGCGAGATCCCCTCGCGGGGAGGGTCGGCGATCACACAAGTGCTCTTGCCCTTCCGGGACTCGGGCAATGCGGTTCGGGCCCATTTTTCGATGTCCATCCGTACGAATCGAAAATGTTCCGGAAGATGGGCGGCCCTGTGTTTCGGGGTGAATGTGTCCGCGCATTCCACTTCCTCGAACCGGTCCGCCACGCCAAGGCTCAGGTTCCCGTCCCCTCCGTACAGGTCGAACAGGATTTCAGCAGGACGCAGATGCGTGCTGATCCAGGCGCGGAGCTTCGAGTTCTGGGAGTCATTCACCTGACGGAATCCGAAGGCGGCATTCCTCAGATTCCAGGCGGCGCGGACCTCTCCTTCGGGCGAAACGTCGAGCTCGAGTTTGAAGTCCTCTTGAAACTCCGAAAATCCCTGTTCGCGAAGTGCGGGGATGGCCCGGTTGATCCGCTCGTCGGCGATCGCGCAGGCGTTCAGATCGACGATCTCCCGGGTTCCGGGCCTGAAAAATCCGAGTTCGCGGCGCGAGGCGTTTCCGTGGAGCTGGATCCGGTTCCGGTAGCCGTACGGGGCATCTGCCGGGAGCTCATCCACGGGGATGTCTTTGGTTTCGACTCCGGCGCGGGAGAGTGCATGCAGAAGGCCCTTCTTTTTGACTTCGAATTGGAGCGAATAAGGAATGTGCTGCCAACTGCAGCCTCCGCACTTCGTGAAGTGCGGGCAGGGGGCGGGAATCCGCCCCGAAGACGGAGTGATCACCTCGATCAGCTCGCCCTGGGAATAGTTCTTTTTTCGTTCGAGGATCCGGACCCGCACGAAATCGCCGGGAGCCGTGTGAGGCACGAACACCACTTCTCCGGAGGCAAGTCGCGCAACGCCGGCACCGCCCCGCGAGAGGTCGTCAATTTGAATCTGGAACTCTTCCACGAAAATCGAAAATCAGTCCGAACACCGGGAGGTGTCGCGGTATTCCGGCTTCACCCAGCGAGTGCAGGTGCCCGATTCGCCCTGTTCCTCTGCCGCAGCCACATCGCGGCCGTTCATTTCGCCCATCTGGATCAGCGTGCCGTCTTTGAAGTCCACAAAAAGGCTCCGTCCCTTTTTCGGGCCCGAACGGAACTCATAAACCCAGCGATCGCGATCTTCGGTCCGGACCACGGTGTCGGGGCGTCCGAGGTAATGCATCACGCGGGGCTGGGTCATCCCTTTCTCGATCTTCGCCAGGTTCTCGCTGCTTTCGGCGCCGAAAAAGAAAGTCGCGCATCCCGCGAGGGCGGTGAGGAGGAGAAAACCCGGGACCTTCAAGAGTTGGTTCTTCATACGACTTCAGTATAGTCCTTGGATCGCCCGCTGTTAAGGAAAATGCGCGAAACCGGCCCTGATTCGGGGGTGGCATTCGCGGGCGCTTCCTGTTAGATTCTCCGGAACACCGATCATGTCAAAAAACATCCGTAATTTCTGTATCATTGCCCACATCGACCACGGGAAGTCCACCCTCGCCGACCGCCTTCTGGAGCGGACCGGCACGGTGACTGCCCGGGAGATGGAGGCTCAATTTCTTGACAACATGGAGCTCGAGCGCGAGCGGGGCATCACCATCAAGGCCCAGAGCGTGCGGCTTCGGTACAAGGCAAAAGACGGCCAAGAGTACATCATGAATCTGATTGATACTCCCGGCCACGTCGATTTCACCTACGAGGTCTCGCGCTCGCTCGCGGCCTGTGAAGGCGCGATTCTGGTGGTCGATGCGACCCAAGGGGTGGAGGCGCAGACCCTTGCCAACGTGTTTCTCGCCCTCGAGAACAACCTCGAAGTCTTTCCGGTGATCAACAAAATCGATCTTCCCTCGGCTGACCCCGAGAAGGTCAAAAAAGAAGTCGACGAGACGATCGGGCTGGTCGATGTCTCGCGGGCCGTGCTGGCCAGCGCGAAGTCGGGCATCGGCATCGACGATGTCCTCGAAGCCGTGGTGAAGTATGTACCTCCTCCGCCCGATGACGATCAGGGCGATTTGCGTGCGCTCATCTTTGACAGCTGGTTTGATCCCTACCAGGGCGTGATCGGGCTGATCCGGGTGTTCAACGGGGTGGTGAAGCCCGGCATGAAGATCAAGCTCTATCATGTGGGCAAGGAATTCGAGGTTCAAAAACTCGGCGTGTTCGCGCCGAAGTACAAAGATGTCGATCAGCTCGCCAGCGGCGAGGTGGGTGCGATCATCTGCGGAATCAAAGATGTGCGCGACATGAAGGTCGGCGATACGGTCATGAGCGCGAATGCTCCGCTCACCGAGCCGCTTTCGGGATTCTCCGAGGCGAAGCCCATGGTGTTTTGCGGAGTCTACCCCGTCGAATCCGAGAACTATCAAGACCTGAAGGAAGCCCTCGAAAAGCTCCAGCTGAACGACTCGGCGATCTCGTTCGAACCCGAGACTTCGAATGCGCTCGGCTTCGGGTTTCGATGCGGGTTCCTCGGACTTTTGCACATGGATGTCGTGCAAGAGCGCCTGGAGCGCGAATACGGGCTCAACATCATCACCACCGCCCCTTCGGTGGTGTATCGCGTGACCAAGACCGATGGCGAAGTGATCATGGTCGAGAACCCGGCCAAGCTTCCCGATCAGGTCAAGATCCAGACTATCGAGGAGCCGTATATCCGGCTCAGCATTCACATGCCTTCCGAGTACGTCGGCGTGGTGATGGCTCTTTGCAATGATCGCCGGGGGCTCCAGGAAAAACTCGATTTCATCACGAGCGACCGCGTGACCCTCGTGTATCATCTGCCGCTCGCCGAGATGGTGTTCGATTTTTACGACAAGCTGAAGAGCTGCACCCGCGGCTATGCCTCGATGGATTACTCGCTTCTCGATTACCGCGCCTCCGAGCTCGTGAAGATGGACATTCTCATCAATGCCGAGCCGGTGGACGCCCTCTCGCTCATCATCCACAAAGACAAAGCCCACATCCGCGGGCGCGAACTCGCGAAGAAGATGAAGGAGCTGATCGAACGGCAGATGTTCGAGATCGCCATCCAGGCGGCGATCGGATCCAAAATCGTCGCGCGCGAGACGATCTCGGCGTACCGCAAGAACGTCACGGCCAAGTGTTATGGCGGCGACATTTCGCGGAAACGAAAGCTCCTCGAGAAGCAAAAAGAGGGCAAGAAGCGCATGAAGCAGGTCGGCTCGGTCGAGATTCCGCAGGAGGCGTTTCTCGCGGTTCTCAAGGTGGATTGATCGATGCCCCGTTGGCTCGGAGCCGTTGCAATCCTTTTGCTCGGCCTGAGAATCGCGCTTTCGGTTCTGTTCCCGGTCTTCGGCGACGAGGCCTATTACTACTACTGGGGGGCTCACCCGGCGGGCGGATTTTATGATCTTCCTCCGATGATCGGCTGGTGGCTCTCACCGATGGTGGCGGTGTCCTCGTCTCCGGTTTGGGTCCGGCTTCCGTCGTTCCTTGCCTCGCTCGCAGTGGCCGTGGGGCTTTTTCGTCTGATCCGCGGGGATCGGGGCGCACATGAGGCCCGGACTGCGGCCTGTTTGTTCTTTTTTCTCCCCTTGCCGTTTCTGGCATTGATTCCCTTCCCGGATTTGCCTCTGATGGTGTTCTCGTTCTTCTCGGCTGCGGTCTTCTTTCGTGGAGTGCGCGATCAACGCCGGTTTTTCAGCGCGTCCCTTGCGGGCGCGGGGCTTCTTTGGGGATGTGCGTTTTTATCGAAGTACTTTGCGGTCTTTTTGCTTCCCGCGATGCTCCTTTGGGGCTGGACTCGCGGGCGGCATCGATGGGGCGGAATCGTTTCCTTCGCGCTCGGCGCTGTGCCTCCGGTGCTTCAGCATCTCGAGTGGAATCACGGTCACTGCTGGTCGAATTTCGTGTTCAATCTGGTCGTGAGGCAAAAAGCATTCGAGGGCACCGTGGTCCAGACCACGGGAATGCTGATTCTTCATTGCTTGCTTGTCGCCGCTCCGGTTCTGCTGGCTTTCCTTCCCTTCGCGAAACGGCCCGAAAAGGGCGGAGTTTCTGATCAAACAAAGAGTGCTGATCTTGAACGGTATCTCTTCTTGCTTTGGGCGGTCCCACTCGGAATCTTTGCCCTCACGGCCCTGCGCGGGCGGGGACAGGGACTCCATTGGCTCTTGTTTTTGATTCCGTTCTTTGCGGGCTGGAGCGTTCTTCGGGCTGGGGAACGGCGCGGGCTCTGGTCCCTGCGGATCGCCATGGCGATGTCGTTTTTGTTTTCTTCGGCGCTGATCGGGAGCATGGCGTTTCCGCGCGAGGTTCTGGGCGGATTCTTCATGCAGAGAAATCACTCCGAGTTCGTGGCCATCACCTCGAAGGGGGCGATGACGGCAAGTTTTGCCGGTCATTTGGCGGGAACCAAGGCCTTCTTCATCGACAACTATTCTCTTGCGAGCTTTTTCCATGTCGAATTCCGGAATCATCCCGATGCGCGGTCGCTTCCGCCGGTGAATTCATGGATGACCGGTTCCCGCTTCGGGCGTGCCTTCGACTGGACGGTGCGATGGGCGGAGCTCGAGGGGCAGGAGATCTCGTTTTTTCGATACGGGCACGGTGGGGCTTCCGATCTTGCCCCGTACTTTGACGAGATCGTGGCGAATCCGATGGCTTTCGAGGATGTGAACTTCACCGTTTTTCGGGGCAAGGGATTCCGGGCCCGCGAATTCTGGCTTGCGCGGGTGAAGCCCGAGCTCGAGTCGTTTTATCCTCCGTTTTTGCCGGGGAAGTGTCCGATCCAGGAGCCTTTCGATGCAATCTGAGTTGTTGCTGATTTTTGCCGGTCTGGTCGCGGGGTCGATCGACAGCATCGCCGGGGGCGGCGGGCTGATCACGCTTCCGGTCCTTTCGGGGCTGATCGAGGCCGGTCCCCACGCCATCGGCACCAACAAGATCGTGGGCTTCACGGGGGCGCTCATCGCGTTTTTGGTGTATCTCCGGCAACAGCCGCTTCACCTCAAAAAAGGATTCTCGTTCATCGCCTCGGTGGGAGTCGGTGCGGTGCTCGGATCGTTGGCGTCCCCCCTTCTTCCGAAGCTTTACTTCCGGTATCTTCTGATTGCCGCCTGCCCGCTCGTTTTGTGGGTGGTGTGGAACCGGCAGATGTTTGTCCGCGAGATCAAGGACCACGGAAAGCGCGGGCTCGGTGTTCTCGTCGGGGTGGGCACCGCAGTCGGGTTCTATGACGGATTTTTCGGGCCGGGCGGAGGAACATTCATGTTGCTCGGTCTCCTTTGGGGCGTGAAACTGCCTCTTTTCGAGGCCCTCATGCTCTCGAAGCTCGCAAATTCGCTCTCGGCCGGGGCCTCGCTCGTGTCGTTCGGTGTGCAAGGATATGTGCATGCCCGGGCCGGAATCATCATGGCGATCGGAATGATGGCCGGAAGCTATCTCGGGGCCCGTCTTGCCTCCAAACGCGCTGAACGGGTGGTGCGTCCCGTACTGGTGCTCGTGGTGCTCATCCTTTTGGGTGTCCAGCTTCGGGAAGCGTTGAATTCGAATTGAAATCCGGCCTCGAAATGATAGGTTCGAATTCCGGGAGGAACAGCCATGTTCCCGGTGTCGTTCACGTCCGTTCACGGTCAGTCTGCAGAGCTTCTTCGCACGCTCCTTGCTCTTTCGTTTCGAATCAAAAACGATCCTTCCCGGTATTCGGCCGTGCTGAAGAACCGGACGGTGCTTCAGATGTTTGTCGAGAACTCGACCCGCACACGAATGTCGTTCGAAGCGGCGGTACGGAAGCTCGGCGGCTCGAGCATCGGGTTTTCGTCCTCGGGTTCGAGTGTGAAGAAGGGCGAGACCCTGCTCGATACCGCGCGGGTGATCTTGCAGTACGGAGTCGACGGGATCGTGCTCCGGCACTCCTCGGCCGGAGCGCCCGAGTGGATCGCGCATGCGACCGTTCGCCCGGTCATCAACGCGGGCGACGGCGCGCGGGAGCATCCCACGCAGGCGCTTTTGGATGCCTTCACCCTTGCGGAGCACTGGCAGTCCAAGGGGACTGCGAACTTTCGAGGGCGCTCGGTCCTGATTCTCGGCGACACGCTCCATTCCCGCGTTGCGCGGTCCAATCTTCATTTTTTAGCGGCGCTCGGAGCGCGGGTGATTCTCTGTGGTCCGGCCACTCTCACGATCCGCGATCGTTCGCTGTTCCCCGAGTTCGAAGTGGTGTCGTTTCCCGATCGGATTTTGTCCGAAGTCGATGCCGTGATGGTGCTTCGAATCCAGCATGAACGGCAGAGCTCGGGCGCGATTCCTTCTCTGCGGGAGTACCGGCATTTCTGGGGTCTGACCCGCGAGCGCGCATCCGCGCTCAAAGAGGACGCCGTGATTTTGCATCCGGGGCCCGTCAATCGCGGTGTCGAGATCGACTCCGAGGTGGCCGATTCCCCGCGCTCGCTCATTCTGAACCAGGTCGAGAACGGCGTGTACGTCCGCATGGCGGTGCTCGCGCGATTCGTGGGAGGACTCGAGGCATGAAGCTCATCAAGAACGCCCGCGTGGTGGATCCTTCGCAGACTCTCGACGACATTCGCGATGTGCTCGTCGAAAACAGAACCATCCGTGCCCTCGAACGTCCGGGATCATTCGATTCGACTCCGGTGCAAGAAACCACCGATGCAAACGGTCTGGTGCTGACTCCCGGGTTCATCGATGTCCACGTGCATTTGCGGGAGCCCGGTTTCGAATCGAAAGAGACGATCGCATCGGGGGCGCGTGCCGCGATTCGCGGAGGGTTCACCTCGATTGCGCCGATGGCGAACACCGAGCCGGTGAACGATCACGCGGCGATCACCCGCCTGATCCTCGAAAAAGCGGCTCTTGCCGATCTTTGCCGGGTGTTCCCGATCGGTGCGGTCACGCGGGGCCAAAAAGGCGAGGAATTGGCCGAGATCGGACTCATGGCCGAGGCGGGGATTCGCGCGCTCAGCGATGATGGCATGCCGGTGATGAACTCGCAGGTGATGCGGCAGGCGATGGAGTATGCGAGCATGTTCGATCTTCCGGTGATCAGTCACGCCGAGGACTTGAACCTCTCGCGAGGGGCTCCGGTGACCGAAGGCGCGGTTTCGTCCCTCTTCGGCTGGCGCGGAAACCCGAACGCCTCCGAAGAAATCATGGTTGCCCGCGAGATCGCGCTTGCCCGCCTCACAGGCGCGCGGGTCCATATCGCGCACATTTCCACCCGCGAAGGGGTCGAGCTGGTTCGCCGCGCGAAAGAGTCCGGTCTCGCGATCACAGCCGAGGTGACGCCTCATCATTTGCTTTTGAATGAGCTCGATCTTTTGAAGACCGCTCATTCGTGCACGCATCATCAGCCCCGCGCGGACTTCCGGATGGCGCCTCCTTTGCGGAGCGAGCGCGATCAGGACGCCTTGCTCGAAGGCCTTCGCGCGGGCGTGATCGACATGGTGGCGTCGGATCACGCGCCTCATGGTTGTGTCGACAAAGATGTCGAATTCGAGATGGCCGCGAACGGGATCCTCGGGCTTCAGACCACCGTTCCCTTGCTGTTGGGCCTGGTGCGCGAGGGGCGCCTTTCGCTCTCGAGAATGATCGAAAGCCTGACCGTTGCGCCGGCAAGGCTGCTGGGGCTTCGGGGACTCGGAACGCTTCGTCCGGGCGCGGAGGCCGATCTCGTGCTCCTGGACCTGAACGAGCCGTGGGAGCTTCTGCCCGCGGCGATCGAGTCGATCAGCAAAAATTCGCCCTTTCTCGGGCGAAGATTTCAGGGCCGGGTCAAGCGCACCATGGTCGGAGGGAGCTGGAAATGAAGGGGTTGATCGTACTGCGAAGCGGGCAAGAGGAGCTGATCCTCGAGGGGACGCTCTTCGGTGCTCTTCGGTCCGCCGATGCCGAGAACGTGGTGTTCGGAGAGTTCGTGTTCAATACCTCGATGACCGGGTATCAGGAGATTCTGACAGACCCTTCGTATGCGGGGCAGATCGTATGCTTCACGACTCCGCACATCGGCAACACCGGCGCAAACCGCGAGGACCTCGAGAGCACCCGGATTCATGCCGAGGCACTCGTGATCGCGCGTTACACTCCGCGACCCTCGAACTTCCGCTCCGAAGAAACGCTCGAAGAGTTTTTGGTGCGAAACAAAAAGTCCGGAATCCACGGCGTCGACACCCGCAGGCTCACCCTGTTTTTGCGCGATTGCGGAGTCGCTTCGGGGATGATTCTTCCGGCGGCCCTTCGCGATTCCATTCCGGCGCAATGGGGGCGATTCGAGTCCGCCGGGTACGATAAAATCGACTGGATCAGGCAAGTCACCACGAGAGAGGTCCGGGTTCACGAACCCGCTCCGCACGACCCGAGTCCGCGATTCCATGTCGTGGCCTACGATTTCGGCATCAAAGCGCAGCTCTTGCGCGATCTCTCGCGCCGCGGTTGCAAAGTCACCGTGGTGCCGGCGGATTTTCCGGCAAGCGAGGTCGAGCGTCTCCGGCCGGATGGAGTATTCCTTTCGAACGGCCCGGGCGACCCGAAGCTCGCCACCTACGCTGTTCAAAACGTGAAGCTTCTTTTGGGCAAACAACCTGTTTTTGGTGTTTGCATGGGGCATCAGGTGCTGGCGCTCGCGCTCGGCGGGAACACCTACAAGCTCAAGTTCGGTCATCGCGGCGCGAATCAGCCGGTGCTGGATCTCGAGCGAAGCTCCGTCGAGATCAGCTCGCACAATCACGGCTATGCGGTCGATGCCTCGTCTCTTCCGGCCAGGGTAAAGCTGACCCATGTGAACACGAACGACCAGTGCTGTGAGGGAATCTCGGTTCCTGACCAAATGGCATTCTCGGTACAATATCACCCCGAGAGTTCTCCCGGCCCCCACGATTCCGGTCATCTTTTTGACCGTTTCGTGCACATGATGGATGATTTTGTGCGTCATAAATATATCTGATGATTTGAATTCCCGACTTTTGTTATTGTGTTTGAAGGATGATTGGTTTTGCTTGGGCATGGATGCTCGTTGGTTTTTTTTCTCTTTCTTACGCCAATGAATTTTGCGGATTGAAATGCAATCCACCGGATCCCGTGACCGGACTGGTGGAACAGGCACAGAGTGCGGTCGCGATGAATCCCGCAGCGGACTGCGAACCGGCCGAAAAAAATTCCGAAATTCTTAAAGAAACCCCGCTTGCGGGCGGGGCGCGGAAGATGATGGCGATGGTGTACGGGAGCTGTGCGGTTTTGAAGCTGAAAGCACGGCAGAAGTTGAATCCGAAAGAACCGAAGATCAGAATCGAAACCATGTCGATTCCGACAGGAACCGATGCCGCCCGCACGAATCATCCCTATCTCGGGCATTTTCGTGATCCCGGCTGCACCAATGCCGCTGAGTGCTCGGATGCGAATCTGAACAAGCCTGTCGTGGGCATCCCCTCCGCATGCAAAAAGATCGTGTGCGATGCCTATCGATACCCCTCCGCGTATCGGTATGGCGGCAAAGCCAAGAACGAGTCCGAGGTGACTTCGCATGAGTTCAGGGCTCCGGCGTCCGTGCAAACGGGGGTGGATTGTTCTTACTTTGTGTTTCAATCGATGAATCAGGGCGGGTTGCGGTTCGAGAAAAACAAAGAGAACTACTATCGGGCTTCCTCCGCCTTGAGCGTTCTCGGACAAAAAGACAAAGATGGAAACCGCCTGGATTGCTTTGATCAGGTGGTGGATCAGGAAGGGGGCATTCACCCCGGAGACATGATCGTCATTCCCGGAAAGCACGCCGCCCTGGTCGATACGGTGGGACCGGATCCATTCGGGATCAACGCCATGATCGAAGACCCGACTCAGTGGAAAGGGCTGGATTGGGAGAAAACCAAAGGAACTCCGAACGGCACCGCGCTGACTCTTCGAGGGTCCGTCGAGAAAATCGATCAGATCCGGCAGGGGACTTCGACCATGTACACCGATGAAAAAGTGAAGTTCTTGAACGATCTCTCTACTTATCTTTGTTCCAATGCGCTCCATTGGGATCGATTCAAACTGACCATCATCCACAGTTCCAGCAACGGAAATCACACCGGAGTCCAACGCGAGGACAATCCATCGGGATGCATGCGGCCTCCATTGCTTCAGTTGTCGAAAGCCCAGTGCATTCGGGCCATGAAACAGAAATGGCGGGAACAGGTGCCGGAGTTCGCGGATGCCCCGAGTGCGATCATTCAGAATATCGCCCGATCCAGTACCTCGAAAATTCTCCGGCACGCATCCGATGAGCCGGACTGCCGGACCAATCCTCCGTCGGTGCCCGAAAGCGCTTGCGCCGATTGTTGTGATTTGAATTCAACCTACGAAGAAATGATCTGAGGAGAGAAGATGAATCGCTGGTTTGCCCCGTTTTCTTTGTTTTTTTGTTTCGCCGCGAGGCCGGCTTTCGCCGTGGTTTTCGATCCCGGGCTCTGCAAGGACGCGGCACTCGTCGCGGCCGAGATGGTCGAATACCATCTTTCGGGTGCCCTCTGGCAGGCGAAGGTGTCGTCTTGTCTTGATCAGTCCCGATTCAAAACCATCCTTGCCGAGCACATCACGGCTGGAGAGGGCCCCGAAGAGCCGGAGTTGCTGATCCCGAAGGGCGCCAAGGTCGAGGTGTTGTCCCGGAAGTCCTTCGATCGCGGCGCGATGGAAGTGAAGTTCCAAGTGAGGCACAAAAAAGGCGGGAAAGAATTCCTGTACCGGGATTCCCTGACTTTCCTTTGGAATCCCGAGATTGTCCGCAAGGATGACGGCTGCGCGATTCCCGAGGAGTCTCCGAAGAAATTCGCGCTCCGCGAGGAATGCCAGCGCGGAAATGAGTGAGCCTTGCTCTCAGAACTTCGATTGGAACCCGTAGATGTGCTTCACGTCGATATGCGAGAAGCGCTGATGCTTCAGCTTCATCTGCGCGAGCTGGAGGATGAGCTTCAGGTGGCGGGATTTTTCCTGGAAGCGGATCTTCTTGATCTCCCCGGTGATGAACGAGCGCATCTCGACCGGATGAAAACAGAATCCGGTCGCGAAGTGCCACTTCCCCTCATGCGGAAAAATCCGGCCTTCGAAGACATCGCCTTTTGAGAAGGCGAATTTGAGTTTCGGGTCGACCACGAGATATTTCTTTCTCGAAAACAGATCCTGCACGATCAGGTTCCGTCCGAACCAGGTGAAGCGGCTCAACAGGAACAGGGAATGGATCGAACTCGAGAGATCCTCGAATACCTGTTTGTCCTCGGGGCTGAATTCGGACTGATGCTGGCGGATGTAGTAGCGGATCGGGGGGAGGTCCACTCCCGGCAGGTCCCGGTCGAACAGGTACCAGTCCATGAACAGGTTCATTCTTTGTTCGAATTCGGCGTCGTCCTCATGGACCACGCCGGCGCGATCGAGGAATTCTTCTTTGGCCCGGAACACCTCGGAGTAGTAGTCCCCGGTGGTGAATTCACGGATCACGGGCTCGAGTTTTTTCTGCATTCCCTCTGTCATACCGGACGAGCTTACTGGATTTCGCGGGGGGCGCAACCGCCTAGATTGTCGATGATTTCGACAGGTGTAAAAGAAGTCGACGGTTTTTGGTTGATTTTTTTGGTCGGGATCAATTTATTGCGTGCAGAGCAGGAATTCTTCTGGCATGAAACGTGCTTTATGCGCCGCAGGAGAATTTTATGAAAAACAGGTGGAAGCCCGCCGTATGGTTTGCCGTAGCGGCAGTTTTGAGCGCGTGCGGATCGGGTCAAGCGCCGGTCGTGAACATGGGGCAGAACGGATACAACGCAGGTTGGAATTCGGGCTACAATTACAACCCATGGAACCCGAACGGGGGGTTCACCCAGCAACTTCCGGGAGGCGGCACCATGACCGTGATTCCGGTCGCCCAAGGGACGATGCAAGCCCCTGCGAACCGGGTCCTGGTCGGGGGCGCGCAAGTTCAGGCCGGAGACCAAATTCGGGTGAATGCCTACAACGCTGGCATAGCGGGGATGAGCACCGGCTTTTTTCAGATGTCCGGCAGTCTTTATCTGACCGCTCTGCGAGTGTCTTTGAACGGAACCCTTTTGGGTGCCAGCTTGAACGCGCAGTACTCCGCTCCCCAATCGGGTACCTTGCAGGTGAGTTTTACCGCTTCCGGATGGCCGACCGACAACTATGATCTGTACCAGGTCATGCTTCCCCAGAACGCGGTGTCGATTGTTCGCTGTCGCGACGCGGGCAATCAGCCGATGACTTGTCCGAACTGATTAATTTCCACGGGGAATTCTGGTTTCCAGAAAAGCCCCGGACTCCCGGGCAAGGATCATGACCTCTTGGATCAGGGCCGAATCTTCGTGTCTGCGAAGGAAGGGAAGCCGAAACTCCACATATTCGATCGCCACCGCCAGATCCCATCCTGCCTGGGTGAGGTTTGTTTCCCGCATCCAGAGCGTGCGGGGCGAGCCCGCAATGGCCCGGATCGTCCGCTCGATGGTCTCGGCGTGGTCGCGGGCCCACATGGGCGAGGGAACCTCATGCATGGCGGTTTCTTGGTAAAACAGAACCGCACTTTGCATGATGCCTTCCGCCAGCACCGATGCCTGCCGCACACGCGTCCGATCCGGAAGGACTTTCGGCCAGACCTCTCCGGTCTGATCGTCCAGAAACTCCAGAATCGCGGCAGAGTCGAAGATCGAGTCGCCTTCGGGGGTTCTCAGGGCGGGAATCAACCCCAAGGGGTTTACTTGCAGCAATTCCGTAGGGTCAGCGAACACATCACAGGGTTTTTCGACGATCGGTAGGCCCAGTCGTCGCAATGCGAGCCTGACCCGCCGGACAAACGGGGAGCGCGGACTGATGAATAACTCGTAAGGAATCGGGTGGCTCATGGCGAGTTATGCTATCATTCCCCCCATCATGCTCAATCCAAAACGCATCCTCGTGACGAAGTTCCGCGCCATGGGAGACACGATTCTCCTCACCGCGGCACTGAAAGAGTTGCAAAGGAACTTTCCGAACGCACAGATCCATGCGGCAGTGACCGACCCTTGGATCTGGTTGCTCGAAGGGTTTCCGGGTGTCACCAAGCTGATTCCCGTGACCTGGCACAACGATCGTGCCGCGCGAACCAAGGCCGCAACCCGGCTCGCATTCCAGCTCCGCAAGGAGTCCTACGACCTGGTGTGCGCGTTCCACTCCTCGCCGGCGGCGGCGATGGTGGCCCTCTCGACGGGTGCGAAGGTGCGTGCGGTCCATTTTCATAGTTTCAAGGCCAAGAACCTCTATTCGACGGTTTCGATTCCCGGCAAAGGGGTCATGAAGCCCGTGGTGCAGCGCGATCTCGACACGATCCGCGGGCTCGGAATCGAGGTGCGGGACGAGGTGATGCCCGAGCTGTTTTTGAAGCAATCCGAGAAGGAGCTCGCCGAAGAGGAGTTTCGAGCCTGGGGCTTGTCGCGTCCGGTGCTCGGGATCGCCCTCGGGGCCTCCCGTGCCACCAAGATCTGGCCGATCCATCGCTTCGCCGAGGTGGCACAGAAGTGGGTGGCCGAGACCAAGGGTTCGGTTCTCGTCATCAGCGGTCCCGGAGAAGAAAAGCTGAACGAGGAATTCTTCCATGCCGTTCCGAATCTTCCCGGCCTCAGGGAGCAGATTCAGATCATGCCCTCGTGCAATGTGAGGCTCCTCGCGGCGCGGATTTCGCGGTTGAATGTGCTCCTCGGAAACGACTCCGGCCCGCGGCATCTCGCGGCGGCGCTCGGTGTTCCCACCGTGACCTTGTTCGGCCCCGAACATCCGCTGGAGTGGCATCCGTATGCGCAAGATCGCCATCCTCGTCTTTTTGTCGAGGGTCTTGCATGCAGGAATCAAGAAGAACCGGGATCCCCCCCTTGGTGCGGACTTCAGGAGTGCATCGTGCAGGCCCATCAGTGCATGACCCGGATCACAGCAACGCAGGTGTTCGACGAAGTCGCACGGGTGTTTTCGAGCCATGGAAAAGATCTCAGGATTTAGCCTCGTCCGGAACGGAGTCCGCTTCGATTATCCGTTTTTGGAATCCCTGCGCTCCTTGCTTCCGGTGGTCGATGAGCTTGTTTTGAATGTGGGAGTCGGAGACGACGAGACTCTTGCGCGTTGCCAGCGGTTCGCCGCCGAGGAGGGCCAGGGCAAGGTCGTGATCTTCGAGTCGGAGTGGCCCCTGAATGACCCCGAAAAGAAGCGATCCGGGATCATCCTGTCGGAGCAAACGAATCTTGCGCTCGACCGGTGCACCCATGATTGGTGCTTGTATCTTCAGGCCGACGAGGTCCTTCACGAGGATGACTACGGAGCCATCCGGAACGCCGTCCGGTGCGCGAGCCGGATGGGGCTCGATGCGGTTGTTTTTGAATACCGGCATCTGTACGGATCCTTCGATGTCATCCAACACTCCCGCTCCGCATACCGCCGTGAGATGCGGCTGATCCGAAAGTCCTCGGGTGCGCGGAGCATCGGCGACGCCCAGAGTTTTCTGAAGTCGGGCGGAGAGAAGCTCGATGCGGTCCTGTCGCGGGCCCGGATTTTTCATTACGGGTGGGTCAGAACCCCCGAGGCCATGCGCGAAAAAACCCGCTTCATGGACGAGCTGTATCATGGCGACACGGCCGCCGGCTCCGAGCTCCCCCATACGGGAAACAACTACCGTTACCGGCGATTCTGGGGATTGTTTCCCTACCGGGGCGGACATCCTTCGGTGATGGCGACGCGAATCCGCGAAAAAGGCTGGAATTGGGATCTGAAGAGCTCGCCCTTTTTGTTCACGGCGCGCGACGGGTTCAAGGTGATCCTGGACTTGTTCGAAAGGGCAACCGGAATCCGGCCCTTTGAATTCCGGAATTACCGCGTGAAAGCCGTTTTGGATCGGGCGGAACCGCCGGTAGGATGGAATCGATGAATCACCTCAGACCCTTCCGGATTTTGATCCTCGATAACACTCGCGAGCCCTCCTCGTTCGGGAGTCCGAACTTGTTCCGTCTGGTTCAGGCGACCGCGCCTCGCGGGGCTGAGCTGATCGTGCGACGCACTCCCGAGCTCGATTTTTCGTCTGACATGGCGGCCGATGCGATCGTGATCTCGGGCTCGGCGACCTCGTGCCTGTCGCCCTACGAACCCTGGGTCGGGCACTTCGACGGGTTTGTTACCGATCACATCCAAAAAAGAACGCCGATCCTCGGGGTGTGCTTCGGCCATCAGACCATCGCTCGCTGTCTCTTCCGCATGGCGGGAAAAACCCCTGCCCTCGGACGCTCCCGCGATGCCGAGATCGGATGGCAGACCCTGAAGGTGGTTTCGAAATCTACTTTGTTCCGGGGGCTCGGTCCCCGGTTCGTGAGTTATCAGTCCCATTACGAGGAGGTCTCGGAGCTTCCTCCCGGAACGAGGCGGACCGCCGAATCCGATCGGTGTCTCATTCAGGCATTCGAGATGGAGTCGGCACCCGTGTTCGGAATCCAATTCCATCCGGAGCACGGTCCGGCCTATGCCGAAGAGGCGATGAGCAAGAAATTGAAAAACGGAGAGCGACCTGATTGGGTGCTGAATCCCGGAAAGAGTCATGAGCTTTATGATGAGAACGTCGGAAAAACCATTTTCGGAAACTTCTTTGGTCATGCCCGCGCCAGAAGGGCTTGATTCTGCATCCCAAGGCGTGAGTCTGAAGGAGCGCGCGAAGCTTCTGCTGAAGTTCTCGCTCGTGGGCGCGGTATTTTATTACTTGCACCACAAAGGCCTGATCACCGCGGAGAGCTTTCAGAAGCTGTTCTCTTCGCCGGAGACCTGGATCGTCTGCACGGTGCTCACCGCCTTGAACACCGTCTTCGGATCCCTCCGGTGGCAGGTGTTGCTCCGGACCCAAGGGGTGGAGCTGCCCTTTCGCGAAGTGCTTCAGCTCAATCTGATCGGCGGGTTCTTCAATATCGCGCTTCCGGGTGCGGTGAGCGGGGACTTCGTCAAGGCCATGATCGTCTCGCGCAAGGTCGAGGGCAGCCGGGCGGGAGTGTTCGGGAGCATGATTTTTGACCGGATTCTCGGGGTTTCGGCGATGGTTCTCGTGGGGGCCGTGTCGGCACTCCTTTCGGTTCTCATTCCGTGGGGCGGGCGTCTTCCTGCTGTTCTCCTCGTTTCGGTCGGCGCGGTCGGAGCAGCGGCGATTGGTTTTTTCCTGTATCTCTTCCTCTCCCGCCGACGCGATCCGTTTCATGGCGTTCTCCGCTTTTTTTCGAGCCGGAGCGAAAAGTTCGGCTCTCTGGAACGGCTTTATCTCGGCGTGATGGGATACCGCGCCCATCCTCGCCGGGTCGGAAAAGCGATCGCGCTCTCGGTGGTCATTCATCTGTTTCTGATCCTGATGTCGTTTTTCATCACCGAGGCGATCTCGCCCGAGCGCGTTCCGGTGTTCGCGATCGCGGTGATCGTGCCGATCGGAATGCTCGCGACCGCGATTCCGGTTCTTCCGGCCGGCGTGGGAACCGGACATGCCGCCTTTCTCGGTCTGTTCCACTTGGTGGGGTCTCCGCTCGGTGCCGAGGTCTTCAGCATGATGGTGCTGTATCAGGTTTTGGTCGGTGTGATCGGCGGACTGGTGTACCTCCGGATGCTCTCGCGCCGCTGATTCCCGGTTTTGTTTTTTGGCCCGCTCCGTGCTTTCAGGAACCGCATGAAGCTGAAGCCTTTCCAGCGGGAGGCCGTGGAGTCCATCCGGAATCATCCGCACACGCTCCTGATCGCTCCGACCGGGAGCGGAAAAAGCCTTGTCTTTCAGAGTTATCTTCTCGAACAAGCCCGTTCGATCCGGGCGATTCTGGTGTCGCCGCTGAATGCGCTCGCGCGCCAGCATCATCAGAAGCTCTGTGATCTCGGAATCCGGAGCACTCTCGGGGTCGGAAAATCCGGCATGGGTCCGCCGGACGGACCGGGAGTGTGGATCGTGAACCCCGAGCGTCTTTCGGTCCGGGGCGGTTCCCCCGCCCGAAGCTGGAAACCCGGCTTTTTGATCGTCGATGAGGCCCACTGCATCTGGGAGTGGGGGAATTCTTTTCGTCCCGCATTCGCCCCGATTCCGGACCTTCCCGCGGAACTTGCGATTCCGAAAAGCTTCTGGTGTACCGCCACCCTGCCCGGGCCCGCGCGACTGGAACTCCGGAAGCGCCTCGGGGCTTCCTTGCGGAAGCTGGGCAAGTTCTCGGTTCCGGAGAGTCTCTCCATCCGCCGGATCCGTTCGAGGAGTTTCGAGCGGGTCGATTTGCTCCGTTCGCTGATCCTGCGCAAACGGGGGAGTTGCGGAATGATTTTCGTGAACACCCGGTCTTCTTCCGAGCGTATTCAGGCATACCTCGGGTTTTGGGGCATTCCCTCGGTGTTTTACCATGCGGGAATGGGGGCGGATGAGCGCATCGCCCTCGAAAGACGATTGAGTGGTCATCGCGCCGGCGACGGATCTCTTTGGGTAGTCGCCACCTCGGCCTTCGGGATGGGAATGGATTACGGGTTCTTGGAAACCTGCATTTTGTTCGAGCCTTCCTTTAGTTTGCTTTCGCTTGCACAAGCCTTGGGGAGGGTGGGGCGATCCGGTCGGACCGCCGAGGCTTTTGTTCTTTGGGATCCCGATGATTTCATCCGGGGGGAGTGGATCGTGGCCCTTTCCCCCGAAAACCGATCCCGTTTAGAGGAGGTTCGTGCTTGGTGCGAAAGCCCTGAGGATCCGCGGATCAGTCTCGAAAAATTTTTCAATGAGGGGTATGAATGGGCGGATGAGCATTCCTAGCGATCCCCAGGCCCTGATCAGCGAAGCCCGCGCGGGCAATCCCGCGGCGCTTGCCCGTCTCATCTCGCGGATCGAGTATCGGAATGAGGACACCCGCCGGATCATCGAGCTTTTGTATCCGATGACCGGCAATGCCCAGGTTTGGGGCATCACCGGCCCTCCGGGGGCGGGGAAGTCGACCCTCGTCGATCGTCTGGTGGCCAAGCTCCGCGAAAAAGGAAAACGCGTCGCCGTGGTTGCGATTGATCCGTCGAGTCCCTTTTCGGGCGGGGCCATTCTGGGCGATCGGATCCGCATGCAGAGTCATAGCTCCGATAGCGGCGTGTACATCCGAAGCCTCGGAACCCGGGGCCGGCATGGAGGTCTCTCGCACTCCACAAAAGAGGCCGTTCTTGCGCTCGATGCCGCCGGATTCGATGTCGTTCTCGTCGAGACCGCGGGCGTCGGGCAAACCGAGCTCGACATCCTGAAGCTCGCTCAAACCGTGATTGTGGTTCTTGTTCCCGAGAGCGGCGATTCCATTCAGGTCATGAAGGCCGGGCTCATGGAAATCTCGGATGTGTTTGCTGTCAACAAGTCCGATCGCCCGGAAGCCGACAAGCTCGTGCGGGAGCTGGTGGCGAATGTGGGCTTGAATCCGCATGACGAGCACTCGTGGATGATCCCGGTTTGCAAGACCGAGGCGAATCGCGATGTCGGAGTCGATGCCCTGCTGACGGAAATCGAGAATCATCAGAATCACCTCGAAAAATCAGGAAAAAAGGCCCAAAAAGCAAAGGCATTCCTGCGCGAGGAACTCGTCGACATTCTGATCGAGGGGCTCCGTTCCTCGCTCGATGCCGTCCTGAGAACCGACGGCGGGCAGGATCTTTTGGAACAGCTCTACAAAAAAGAGCTGGCGCCGTATGAGGCCGCGAAACTGCTTTCCGGGCAGGCCCGTTGATTTCGAGAAAAAGTGGATTCGCGAAAAAACAGCCGCCGATTTTTGGTTGACAACAAGGCCCCCGGCCACTCATGATGGTGCGCTACGATCAGTCTGAAGAGTTCGGATTTCGGATCTAAGCTGGATTAGCTCAGTTGGTAGAGCAGCTGTTTTGTAAACAGCAGGTCATCGGTTCGAGTCCGGTCTCCAGCTCCAGTTCCGATTCTGGTTCTCCAGGCGATTTTGGATGGTGAGGTTCCGGAGCGGTCAAACGGACCAGACTGTAAATCTGGCGGCGTCAGCCTTCGAAGGTTCGATTCCTTCCCTCACCACCACTCCATGATTCCGATTGCGGGATCGGTGGGGGAGTTTTGAAAATATGGGCGGGAGTAGCTCAATTGGCTAGAGTATCAGCCTTCCAAGCTGAGGGTTGCGGGTTCGAGACCCGTCTCCCGCTCCAATTTTCAAAAGTTCCAAGGACAATCCGTCAACAGGCCGTTTCAGTGATTCGTGCTGATGTAGCTCAGGGGTAGAGTACTCCCTTGGTAAGGGAGAGGTCGTGGGTTCAAATCCCATCATCAGCTCCACTGAATCTCCCGGTCGTCGTAAAAAAAAGCTGGAAACAAGCACGGTTTTTTTGGTATGAGTTGGCAGATCACCACAAAATTAGTGAATTATTTCTTTATCGGAAAGGGATGACGAAATGTCGAAAGAAAAATTTGAGCGGTCAAAACCGCACTGTAACATCGGAACCATCGGTCACGTTGACCACGGAAAGACGACGCTGACTTCAGCGATCACCAAGGTTCTTGCGAAAGCAGGAAAAGCCAAGGCGATGGATTATGCCTCCATCGACAAGTCTCCCGAAGAAAAAGAGCGCGGGATCACCATCAATACCACTCACGTGGAATACGAAACCGACACCCGTCACTATGCGCACGTCGACTGTCCTGGTCACGCCGACTACGTGAAGAACATGATCACCGGTGCTGCTCAGATGGATGGCGCGATCCTCGTCGTTTCTGCTGCGGACGGTCCGATGCCGCAAACCCGCGAGCACATCCTTCTCGCCCGTCAGGTCGGCGTTCCTGCGATCGTCGTGTTCCTGAACAAATGCGACATGGTTGACGATGCAGAGCTCGTGGACCTCGTCGAGATGGAAGTTCGCGAACTCCTCTCCAAGTACAATTTCCCCGGCGACAATATTCCATTCGTTCGCGGTTCCGCGCTGAAAGCGTCGGAAGGCGACAGTGGTGAGTTCGGTGAGCCTTCGATCATGAAGCTCATGGAATCGGTCGACAAGTACATCCCGCAACCTGCGCGGGTTCTGGACAAGCCGTTCCTGATGCCTGTCGAGGACGTGTTCTCGATCTCTGGTCGCGGTACTGTTGTGACCGGCCGGATTGAGCGTGGTGTTCTGAAAGTGGGCGATGAAATCGAAATCATCGGGATCCGCCCGACCACCAAGACCACCATCACCGGAATCGAAATGTTCCGGAAGCTCTTGGATTCCGGCGAAGCGGGCGACAACATCGGTGCGCTCCTTCGTGGTACCAAGAAAGAAGATGTCGAACGCGGCCAAGTTCTTGCGAAGCCGGGAAGCGTCACTCCGCACAAGAAATTCAAAGGCGCGGCGTACATTCTCACCAAAGAAGAGGGCGGACGTCATACTCCGTTCTTCAAAGGGTACCGCCCTCAGTTCTACTTCCGCACCACCGATGTGACTGGTGTTGTGACTCTTCCTGAGAATGTCGAAATGGTCATGCCTGGCGACAATATCTCGATGGAAGTTGAGCTCATCACTCCGATCGCAATGGAAAAAGACCTCCGCTTCGCGATTCGCGAAGGTGGCCGCACTGTCGGCGCCGGCGTTGTGTCCGAGATCGTGGAGTAATTGTTTGCAATCAGGTGGCTCCGGGTTCCGGGGCCACCTGATTTTGCGGAGGCCGGTAGCTCCAATGGTAGAGCAACGGATTCCAAATCCGTGGGTTGTGGGTTCGAATCCCTCCCGGCCTGCCACAAACCCGATTAACCCCGACGAAACAGCGAGCAGAAACGAAAATGGAAAACCAGAGACAAAAATGGGTCAATCTCGTGTTCACCGGAGTCGCAATTCTGGTTGCGTGGGTGTCCAGCATCGGTTTTACCAAAGTGAGCTCTGTTTACAATCTTGAGTCCAGCATCAAGCAGATCGATCTGATCATTCGGTTCGGATCCCTTGCGGTAGGCGCCATTCTCGGGTTCGGCTTGTACTGGAATGACAAGGCCAATGCGTTCATGAACGAAGTGGTTCTGGAGATGTCTCGCGTGACCTGGCCCGCAACCAAGGAGTCCACGGGAGCGACGATCTGGGTAGTGGTTTTTGTTTTGATCGCAGGAGTGCTTCTGGGCGGGTTTGACACCCTCTGCGCCTGGGTCCTGAACTGATCCGAAATTGGTGGTATTTATGGAAAACACTCAAACTCCCGCACTTCCTGAAATGGCATGGTACGTGGTTCACACGTATTCCGGCTTCGAGCACAAGGTGAAGATTTCCCTCGAGGAGCGCTCCAAGCAGCTTAAAAAAGAGCAATTCTTCGGAGAGGTCGTGGTTCCCGAAGAGAACGTCGTCGAGCTGGTCAAAGGACAGAAGCGGACGACCAAAAGAAGATTTTTCCCCGGCTACATTCTCGTCAAAATGATCCTGACCGACGAGACCTGGCACATCGTGAAGAACACTCCCAAGGTTACCGGTTTCGTGGGCGACAAGCTCAAGCCCGTTCCGGTCCCCGAGTCCGAGATTCAAAAGATGACCAACCGGATTGTCGAAGGCCAGGCAAAACCCCGGCCCAAGGTTTCCTTCCAGGAAGGTGAAAACGTCAAAGTGGTGGACGGACCGTTCTCCAACTTCAGCGGGATCATCGAGGAAGTGAATCAGGACAAAGGAAAAGTGAAGGTGTTGGTCAGCATCTTCGGCCGCTCGACTCCCGTTGAGCTGGATTTTATTCAAGTTGAAAAAGTCTGAGACTTCTGATAGGAACTGACGCTTATGGCAAAAAAGGTTACTGGTCAAATTAAGTTACAAATCCCCGGCGGAGCCGCGAATCCAGCGCCCCCGGTCGGTCCTGCTCTTGGTCAGCGGGGCGTGAACATCATGGAATTCTGCAAGGCGTTCAATGCAAAGACCGCCGACCAGAAGGGCATGGTGATTCCGGTGATCATCACGGTCTATTCGGACCGTTCGTTCACCTTCATCACCAAGACCCCTCCTGCCGCGGTTCTTCTTTTGAAGGCCGCCAAGCTCGAAAAGGGATCGGGCGAGCCAAATCGTAAGAAGGTGGGCTCGGTCACCCGGAAGCAAATCGAAGACATCGCGAAACTGAAGATGCCGGATCTGAACGCTGGCTCGGTCGAGACCGCGATGAATTCGATCGAGGGGACTGCAAAGAGCTGCGGTCTCACGGTACAGGGATAAGGTACAGGGATAAACCAACCCGAAAGGGTATTTTTGGGAGCCGCCCGTAAAATCGAGCGGCGTTTGCACCAAGGAGAAAACAATGGCAAAGAAAAAAGACGGCGCCGCAAAAGCGCCCAAGAATCCGATTGCCGCGAAGTTCGGAAAGCGTTACGCCTCCGCATTCGCCATGGTCGATGCGGACAAATCCTACAAGCTGGATGAGGCGTTCGAGCTGATTTGCAAGCTTTCGTCCGCTAAATTCGATGAAACCGTCGAGGCTGCCTTCAATCTCGGCGTCGATACCAAACAAGGCGACCAGCAAGTGCGCGGCGCCGTGGTTCTTCCTCACGGAACCGGCAAGAAGCTTCGCATCGCGGTTGTTGCAAAGGGCGAAAAGGCGAAAGAAGCCGAGGCGGCTGGCGCCGACATCGTCGGATCCGACGACCTGATCGAGAAGATCCAGGGTGGTTTTCTTGATTTCGATAAACTCATCGCGACTCCGGACATGATGGTGGCGATTTCGAAGGTCGGGAAGATTCTCGGACCTCGCGATCTCATGCCGAACCCAAAGCTCGGAACTGTGACTGTCGATGTGTCAAAGGCGATCAACGAACAGCGCAAGGGTAAGGTCGAATATCGTGCCGAGAAGGCCGGTATCGTTCACGTTAAAGTAGGTAAAAAATCGTTCGGATCGCAGAAGTTGAAGGAAAACTTCCTTGCTGTGGTGGGAGCCGTACTCCGGTCCAAGCCACCGACCAGCAAGGGAACTTACCTCCAGGCACTGACCATCGCATCGACCATGGGCCCGGGCATCCAGCTCGACGTCTCGGATGCGACCTCGAACGCGGGCTGATCAGGATAAGGAGAGATTCAAATGGATCGTACAGGCAAAGAAACTCTGGCGGGCGAGCTTCGTGACAAATTCTCCAAAGCGAACATCGCTCTGTTCGCAGATTACAAAGGTTTGAAGTCCACCCAGGCGGATTCCCTGCGGCGCGCATTGCGCTCCAAAGAGACTGAAGTCGTGGTGCTCAAAAACAATATCGGTCGTCTCGTCACTAAAAATGGCGAGATGGGCGAGGATGCAAAAGGGTTGATGGACCGTGTGGTGGGTCCGACCCTGGTTGCATTCGCGTACGGAGATCCGGCGGCGGCGGCAAAGGTGCTGAATGACTTCGCCAAGGATCACGAAGCGCTGAAAATCAAGGAAAGCCTTTTCGGGAAGAAGCTTCTTTCGTCAGCCGAGGTATCTCAGCTTGCGGAACTTCCTTCGAGGGAAGTCCTTCTCTCGATGTTGCTGTCGGTACTCAATGGACCGATCCGCAGCTTCGTGACTGTGCTGGGTCAGCTCGAAAAGAAGCGGTCTGAACCTGCTGCAGCAGAAACCCCCAACACCTAACCACGTCTAGAAAAAAGAAGAAGAGGATACAAAGATGTCATCTGTAACCAAAGAACAAGTAATCAGCTATATCGAAAACCTTTCCGTGATCGATCTTTCGAATCTCGTGAAGGAACTGGAAACCAAATTCGGCGTTTCTTCCGCTCCTGTGGCGGTTGCAGTTGCCGGTGGCGCCGCAGGCGCTGCTGCCGCTGCCGAGAAGACCGAGTTTGACGTTGTGCTCACCTCCGGTGGCGACAACAAGATCAACGTGATCAAAGAAGTTCGCGCCATCACCGGCCTCGGACTGAAAGAAGCGAAAGACCTCGTCGAAGGCGCGCCTAAGACCGTAAAAGAAGGCATCGCGAAAAAAGACGCAGAAGAAATGAAGAAGAAGCTCGAAGCCGCTGGAGCCAAAGTAGAGCTCAAGTAATTGAAAGGCTTGGGGTTTTGACCGTCCTTGGGTGGTCCATTCCCCCTCTTCTTCCAGTTGTTCGGACAGGCGCACTCCCGGTGAAGCACGGGTTGCGCCTGTCCTATTGTGTTTTTCCGGAAAATTCTGTATGAAAGGGGATTCGGATCATCCCCTCATTTCGAGATTCGAGCTTTGGCTGGTGCGGAATATTGCCTACCCCCGTCTGATCACGGCAGATCAACGCGAGGATGAGAATCGGTTTTCCCGGTTCATCGAGTAGGCGGACTCATCGTCCGGCGGCAAACGAATTTGGCGGTTTGTTTTTGTTGGCTAAAGGAGAATTCATGGTTGCACCGTTCACAGAAGGTCAAAGAGTAAGGCGCGAGTTTTCGAAAGTCAAAACTCCCCTTGATATCCCGAATCTGATCGAGCTTCAAAAGCGCTCGTACGACAAGTTCCTCCAGGCGGATGTTCCGCCCGAGAAACGTACCAATATCGGCCTTCAGGCGGTGTTCAAGTCGATTTTCCCCATCCACGATTTCGACAAGACCGCGGCCTTGGAATTCGAGAGCTATCATCTCGAGCGCCCCAAGTATGACGTTCAGGAATGTCGCCAGCGCGGCATGACCTATGCGGCCCCTCTCAAGATCACCGTCCGCCTCGTCGTGTTCGATGTCGAGGAAGAGACCGGAAACCGCAACATCCGCGACATCAAGGAGCAGGAAGTGTACATGGGGGAGATTCCTCTCATGACCGAGAGCGGCTCTTTCATCGTCAACGGCACCGAGCGGGTCATTGTGAGTCAGCTTCACCGTTCTCCGGGCGTGATCTTCACCCATGATCAGGGCAAGACCCACTCCTCCGGAAAGATTCTCTATTCTGCCCGCGTGATTCCGCATCGCGGATCGTGGCTCGATTTCGAGTTCGACCACAAAGATCTGGTGTACGCCCGTATCGATCGCAAGCGGAAGTTGCCGGCCACCACCCTGCTGAAGGCTCTCGGCATGTCGGTGCCCGAGATTCTGAATTATTTTTACAAGATCGAGAAGATTCAGCTCGAGGGCGAAGGAAAGGGCGTCAAGTTCTTCAAGCTCGTCGATCTCGACATTCTTTCGGGTCAGCGTGCCGAAGAAGACATCGTCGATCCTAAAACCAAAGAAGTCATTGTTCGCAAGAACCGCAAGTTCACCAAGGCCGTGCTGAAGAAGGTCGAAGAGGCCGGAATCAAGCGTCTCGAGATCCCGCAAGAGGCGGTCGTGGGCCGTGTGATCTCCGAAGATCTGGTCGATGTGAAGACCGGCGAGGTCCTCTTCGAGTCGAACGAAGAGATCAGCGAATCGAAGCTGAAGGATCTGATCGCCCGCAAGGTCAAAGAATTCAAGGTGATCTACACCGACAACCTGACCCATGGTCCGTTTGTCCGTGAGACCCTTCTGGTCGACAAGATCAACACGCCCGAAGAGGCATTGATTGATATCTACAAGCGCATGCGTCCGGGCGATCCTCCAACCCTCGATGCGGCCACCGTGCTTTGGGATAACTTGTTCTTTAATGCAGACCGCTATGATCTGTCGCTCGTCGGTCGGCTCAAGCTCAATTACAAATTCCCGGAAAACAAGGGAAGCCGTGACTCCGCGACCCTGACCAAAGAAGACATTCTGAGCACGCTGTATTACCTGTGTGAGCTGAACAACGGTCGCGGTACGATCGACGATATCGATCACCTCGGCAATCGCCGGGTTCGTGCCGTGGGCGAATTGGTCGAGAACCAGTTCCGGATCGGCCTCGTTCGGATGGAGCGTGCGGTGAAAGAACGCATGAGCATCCAGGAGATCGAAACGCTCATGCCGCATGACCTCATCAACCAGAAGCCGGTTTCGGCTGTGGTGAAAGAGTTCTTCGGATCAAGTCAGCTCTCGCAGTTCATGGATCAGACCAACCCGCTTTCGGAAGTCACGCACAAGCGTCGTCTTTCGGCTCTCGGGCCCGGAGGTCTGACCCGCGATCGCGCCGGATTCGAAGTGCGCGACGTTCACAACACCCACTACGGCCGGATTTGTCCGATCGAGACTCCCGAAGGCCCGAACATCGGTCTCATCGCGTCTCTCTCGACCTTCGCCCGGGTGAACGAGTTCGGGTTCATCGAGACTCCGTACCGCGTGATCAAAGATCGCAAGGTTTCGGACGAAATCCAGTTTTTCTCGGCGACCGAAGAAGAGAACAAGGTCATCGCGCAGGCGAATGCCAATGCGTTGATGAAAAAGAAGTTCGAAGAGGACCATGCGCCGGCCCGTCGGAAGGGGGAATTCGCCCTCGTGAATCCGGACGAGATCGAGCTCATGGATGTATCCTCAAACCAGCTGGTCTCGATTGCCGCTTCGTTGATTCCGTTCTTGGAGCATGACGATGCGAACCGCGCCCTCATGGGATCGAACATGCAGCGTCAGGCGGTGCCTCTGCTTCGTGCGAAGGCTCCCCTGGTCGGTACCGGCATCGAGCGCGTCGTGGCCCGCGATTCGGGTCATGTCATCACCGCGAAACATGACGGCGATGTGATCATGGTCGACGGAGGCAAGATCGTGGTCCGCAGGACGGATGAGCTTGCGGAAGACGAATCCGGCGTTGATATCTACAACCTGACCAAGTACATGCGTTCGAACCAGAACACCTGTGTGAACCAACGCGCTGTGGTGCGCGTGGGCGACCAGGTCAAGGTGGGCGATGTCCTCGCGGATGGTCCTTCGACCGATGCAGGAGAGCTCGCGCTCGGCCAGAACATGCTCGTGGCGTTCATGCCTTGGGGCGGATACAATTTCGAGGACTCGATTCTGATCAGCGAACGCGTGATCAAGGACGATGTCTTCACCTCGATTCATATCGAGGAGTATGAGTGCGTTGCCCGCGACACCAAGCTCGGCAAAGAAGACATCACCCGCGACATTCCGAACGTCGGCGAAGAGGCCCTGAAGGATCTCGACGAGAGCGGAATCATCCGGATCGGTGCGGAAGTGAAGCCGGGAGACATCCTGGTCGGAAAAGTGACTCCGAAGGGTGAGACCCAGCTCTCTCCGGAAGAGAAGCTCCTCCGTGCGATCTTCGGCGAGAAGGCCGGAGACGTGCGTGACACCTCTCTTCGTGCGCCTTCCGGCGTGTACGGAACCATCATCAACGCCCAGGTCTTCTCTCGCGAGGGAACCGAGCTTGATGAGCGCTCCAAGCAGATTCTCGAAGAGCAAGTGGCAAAGATCCGCCGCGACGAGAAAATCGAAATCGATGCCATCAAGCGCTCCACCTATGAGCGCGTGGCAGCCGCCCTTTCGGGTGCCGCAACCACGGGCAAGCTTTTGTCCGAGGACGGATCTGAAGAGGTGCTGGCGAAGGGGCAGAAGCTTGACCTCGCCGCTCTCGAAAACGTTCCGTTCGATCTTCTCGGGTTCATCCCGGTGAAGAGCGATCTCGAGCAGGAAATCACCGCTCTGGTGAAGTCCGCCCGGAACCGGATCGAGTCGGTTCGCTTCGTGTTCCGCGAAAAGACCGAAAAGCTGAAGCGCGGGGACGAACTCGCTCCCGGCGTGATCAAAATGGTGAAGGTCCAGATCGCGATCAAGAGGAAGCTCCAGGTCGGCGACAAGATGGCCGGACGCCACGGAAACAAAGGGGTGATTTCGAGAATCATGCCGATGGAAGACATGCCGTTCACCGCGGATGGTCGTCCGGTCGACATGGTGTTGAACCCTCTCGGGGTTCCGTCGCGGATGAACATCGGACAGCTTCTTGAGCTCACTCTCGGTTGGGCAGCGAAGGGACTCGGCGACAAGATCGCCCACTACCTCGAGCAGTTCAAGCCCGAGAACATCCGCAAGGTCCTGAAGGAAGTCTATCCCGACAAAACGGTGCATGAGTTCCTCGCGAAGGCATCCGACGCCGATGTGATGAAGATGGCCCGCCACCTCAAGGACGGCGTTCACTTCGCCTCTCCGGTGTTCGACGGAGCATCCGAGGCGGACATCGATACTGTGCTGAAGCTCGCAGATCTGCCGACTCTGGGCAAGACCACTCTTTATGATGGAGTGTCCGGAGAGCCGTTCGCCGAGGAGGTGACCGTCGGGGTGATGTACATCCTGAAGCTCCACCACCTGGTCGAAGAGAAGATCCATGCACGGAGCATCGGACCGTACTCGCTCGTGACCCAGCAACCGCTCGGAGGTAAGGCCCAGTTCGGTGGCCAGCGTCTCGGAGAGATGGAAGTGTGGGCGCTCGAGGCATACGGTGCGGCGCACGCACTGCAAGAGTTCCTGACCGTGAAGTCCGATGACGTCACTGGCCGGAACCGCATGTATGAGGCGATCGTGAAAGGCGAACAGCTCCTGGAGCCGGGCCTTCCCGAGTCGTTCAACGTGTTGGTGAAGGAACTTCAGTCCCTCGGTCTCAACGTCGAGTTGATCGAGGAAGAAGACAACAAGGAACTGAAAGCAGACCTGCTGTAAGGACAAAGGGGCATAACGATGAAAGATTTGTTGAACTTTTTTGATAAGCCGAAAGATCCTCTGAGCTTCAAGGGAATCCGCATCTCCCTCGCTTCACCCGAGAAAATCCGCGAGTGGAGCTTCGGAGAAGTCAAGAAGCCGGAGACCATCAATTACCGTACGTTCAAACCCGAGCGGGACGGACTTTTCTGCGCCAAGATTTTCGGGCCGGTGAAGGACTACGAGTGCAATTGCGGCAAGTACAAGCGCATGAAGCACCGCGGGGTCGTATGTGAGAAGTGCGGCGTCGAGGTCATCCAGTCCAAAGTGCGTCGGGAACGTCTCGGTCACATTGAGCTTGCGACACCTGTGGCGCACATCTGGTTTCTGCGCTCCCTGCCTTCGCGCATGGGCGCCCTCTTGGACTTTACCCTGAAGGATCTCGAGAAGGTCCTGTACTGCGAATCCTACGTGATGATCGATGGCGGGAACTCGGGAGTCGAGCCCGGAACCATCCTCACCGAAGAGAAGCACCAGCAACTTCTGAGCGAAGGGGTTGCTTTCACTGCCGGAATGGGCGGCGAGGCGATCCGTGAGCTTTTGAAGAAGATCGATCTCGATTTGCTTTCGCGTACCTTGCGTCGTGAGCTGCGCGGAACCACCTCCGAAGCGCAAAAGACCAAGCTCTCCAAGCGTCTGACCGTCGTCGAGGCGTTCAAGACCAGCGGCTCGAACAAGCCGGAGTGGATGATGCTCGACGTGATCCCGGTGATTCCGCCGGAATTGCGTCCCCTGGTACCCTTGGACGGCGGCCGCTTTGCGACCTCCGATCTGAACGACCTGTACCGCCGGGTGATCAACCGGAACAACCGTCTCCGCCGTCTGGTGGAGCTGAACGCTCCGGACATCATCATCCGGAACGAGAAGCGCATGCTTCAAGAGTCGGTCGACGCGCTCTTCGACAACGGTCGTCGCGGCAAGGTGTTCACCGGGCCGAACAAGCGTCCTCTGCGCTCGCTTTCAGACATGCTGAAAGGAAAGCAAGGCCGCTTCCGTCAGAACCTTCTCGGAAAGCGGGTCGATTACTCGGGCCGTTCCGTGATCGTGGTGGGTCCGGAACTCCGGCTCCATCAGTGCGGTCTTCCGAAGGTGATGGCGCTCGAGCTCTTCAAGCCCTTCATTTATAACAAGCTCATCGAATACGGTCATGTCACGACCATCAAGTCTGCAAAGAAGATGGTCGAGCAGCAGCGCCAGGAAGTCTGGGACATTCTTGAGGAAGTGGTGAAGGAACACCCGGTTCTTTTGAACCGTGCTCCGACTCTCCACCGTCTCGGGATCCAGGCATTCGAGCCGCTTCTGATCGAAGGGAAGGCAATCCAGCTCCATCCGCTCGTCTGTACCGCATTCAACGCGGACTTCGACGGCGACCAGATGGCAGTGCACGTTCCGCTCTCGATCGAAGCCCAGATCGAAGCCCGCGTGCTCATGATGTCGACGAACAACATCCTTTCGCCGGCGCACGGAAAGCCCATCATCGTGCCGTCGCAGGACATCGTCCTCGGAATGTATTACATGACCCGCGAGCGTCCGTTCGCGCGCGGCGAAGGAAAGATCTTCTCGAATCCGACCGAAGTGCGCTTCGCGTTTGATTCCGGGGTCGTCGACCTTCAGGCGAAGATCAAGTGCCGGATCCACGACGTTCTCCAGGAGACCACCGTGGGACGCGCTCTCCTTTCGGAGATCGTGCCTGCCGAGATCGAGTTCAAGGCCTACAACCGGGTCCTTGGAAAGAAAGAACTCGCCGAGCTCATCGACACCTGCTTCCGGAAAACCGGAAACAAGAAAACCGTGATCTTCGCCGATCAGATCATGCAGACCGGATTCCGTCAGGCGATGAAGGCGGGGATTTCGATCTCCATTCACGACATGATCATTCCGGCCGAGAAGAAGAATCTGGTCGAACGCGCGAATGCGCAGGTCCAGGAAATCGAGAACCAGTACGTCGAAGGTCTCATCACCGACGGCGAACGCTACAACAAGGTCATCGACATCTGGGCCCAGACCGCCGAAGAAGTGACCAAAGAGATGATGAAACACATCTCGACCCACACCTACCATGCGCCTGAGAACTGGAAGGGCAAGGACAAGACGACCACCGCGCCTGCCTTCAACTCGGTCTTCATCATGGCCGATTCGGGTGCGCGGGGATCGAACGCCCAGATCCGTCAGTTGGCGGGGATGCGCGGTCTCATGGCCAAGCCAAGCGGCGAGATCATCGAGACTCCGATCATCGCGAACTTCCGTGAGGGCCTCTCGGTACTCGAGTACTTCGTCTCGACCCACGGAGCCCGGAAGGGTCTTGCGGACACCGCGCTCAAAACCGCGAACTCCGGATACCTTACGCGTCGTCTGGTGGACGTTGCCCAAGACGTGATCGTCACCCAGCCGGACTGCGGCACGACCGAAGGGATCAACATGACCGCGCTCATCGAGGGCGGGGAAGTGATCGAGCCTCTCTCGAACCGGATTCTCGGACGGGTGATCCTCGAGGACGTTCTTGATCCGACGAGCGGTGACGTCCTGTACAAGACGGGAACGCTGCTCGAAGAAGAGCACGTGAAGGCGCTCGAGCTTGCTGGCGTGGATCGCATTCTGATCCGTTCCGTTCTGACCTGCCAGGCCCGTTGGGGTATCTGTGCAGCTTGCTACGGGCGCGATCTGGCCCGCGGCCGGATCGTCAACAACGGAGAAGCGACCGGAGTCATCGCGGCCCAGTCGATCGGGGAACCGGGAACTCAGCTCACCATGCGGACCTTCCACATCGGTGGAGCGGCTTCGCGGTCGGCCGAGCAATCGACCCTTCAGGCCAAGACCAAGGGAGCCCTGAAGTTCCATAATGTGAACACGGTTCAGAACCGCGACGGACACACGATCGTTCTCAGCCGGAACGGCGAGATCACCGTGATCGATTCCAACAATCGCGAGCGGGAGCGGTACTCCCTCGTGTACGGAGCGAAGTTGCTCCTGACCGAAGGCTCGACCGTCGAACGCGGAACCATGATTGCGGAGTGGGATCCGTACTCGACTCCGATCATCTCGGAAGTCGGCGGACGGCTCGTGTATGAGGACCTCGAAGAAGGTCTCACCATGCAAGAGCAGTTCGATGCGGTGACCGGACTTTCGCACAAGGTGATTATCGAGTCGAAAACCGACAAGCGTCCGAAGGTTCTCGTCACCGACGAGAAGGGCGATGTGATCCAGGTTCCGGGCTCCCAGCGGATGGGTCGTTACAACCTCCCGCTCGGATCGAACCTGATCGTGGCCGACGGCTCCGAGATCCGCCCAGGGGATCTTCTCGCGAAGATCCACCGCGAAACCTCGAAAACCAAGGACATCACCGGGGGTCTTCCCCGGGTTGCCGAGCTTTTCGAAGCACGGAAGCCCAAGGATGCCGCTGTGGTATCCGAGATCGACGGGACCGTTTCGTTCGGGAAGGACACCAAAGGCAAGCGTAAGGTCATCGTCACTCCGGACGAAGGAAGCGAACCACGCGAGTATCTGATCGGAAAAGGTCGCCACCTCTCGGTGAACGAGGGCGACTACGTCAAAAAGGGTGAACCCCTCGTGGATGGTCCGATCAACCCGCACGACATTCTTCGCGTTCTCGGCGACAAGGCTCTTGCGAAGTACCTCGTCGATGAGGTCCAAGAGGTTTATCGTCTCCAGGGTGTGAAGATCAACGACAAGCACATCGAGATCATCGTCCGCCAGATGTTGCGGAAGGTGAAGGTCCTCGATTCCGGCGATACCCGGTTCCTTGCAGGCGAGTCGGTCGAACGTTTTGTGTTCGACGAAGAGAACCGCAAGGTTGCGGCAAGTGGCGGTCAGATCGCCTCTGCCGAGCCGCTCCTCCTTGGAATCACCAAGGCGTCGCTCACCACCGAGAGCTTCATCTCGGCCGCCTCCTTCCAGGAGACGACCAAGGTGCTGACCGAGGCGGCGATCACCGGCAAGGTCGACTACCTGAAAGGGCTGAAAGAGAACGTCATCATGGGACGTCTGGTTCCGGCCGGAACCGGTCTTGCGAAGTACCGGAATCTCATCGCGAAGGTGGTCGAGACTTCGGTCGATACTGCTCCGATCCACGAGGTCGAGACCGTATCGTTCCGGACGATGTGATCGAATTTGAATTTTCTCGGGAGGGTGCCCGGGCTCCGGGCACCCTCGACCGCGACCAAGCCGATTTTCTTCTGGATTTCTTCTGGATAAGTTGGTAGACCAAACAGACTTTCATTCTTTGGAAGGGCGATTAGCTCAGTTGGTAGAGCAGGATGTTTACACCGTCAAGGTCGGGAGTTCGAGCCTCTCATCGCCCACCAAAATTTCTTCGTTAAATCAAATCCAGTCAAAATAAAATAAGACCTTGGTACTCCTGCGGACTTCGTGTCCTCTTTAGAATTCGCTCAAGTTTCTTCGCGTGTGTGTCGATGAGTCATGGAGATGAAGACTCAAAGAGCGCGATGCGTGTTGATCATTCTGATGGTACTGGGAGCGACCCCTTCGGTCGGTAATGCGGCCAAGACCTTGAAGTTCAACGCCAAAAACAAATCGTGTGTGGCGAAGACCTGGGACGGGACCAAGTGGGTTCCGGTGGATCGTGCCATTCTTGCGGGTCGCCCGGTCACCCGGGTCGAGGCGTTCAAAAAAGAAATGACCCGGTTCCGGGTCGATTCAAAGTGGTACGTCGCTTCGAGTCGATGCATCCAGACCGCGAAGCCCAAACCCGAGCAAGCATCCGAGCTCGTAGCAGATCAAGTCGAACCAGCTGCGAAACCAGCAGAACAACCGCGAGACGGCCTGGTGGTTCGTGCAGCACTCGAATACGGAAATTTCAGGCGGACCCTCGGCTTCGGGGGAACGAATTATCGGGTCTCGTTGTCGACGATCGCGGCGAAGGCCGGTTTCGGGCAGCGCAAGTTTTTTGAATCCAGCTCGTTCTACTGGGGCTGGAACATCGACGCATTTTTCGGTGTCTCGAAAGTCGAGGTCGAGTCGGGGGCTCCCTTTGCCTATTCGGGCACGGGAGTGTTCACGGCAGGGAGCCGGGCCAGCGGCGCGATCGGATCGCGGCTTTCGAATCGGATTGATTCGCAGTTGGATCTCGGCGCGGGGCTGTCGTACGCGAGCATGAAAGAAACGGGAGTGGCGGGCGCCACCAACCCGAAGTCCGTGATGGTGTTCCCTTTATTGAAGTTGGGATTCGTGTATCAGACCGATTCGAAGCTCGGGTTCGGGGTTGAGGCGATGTCACAGGGGATTTTACGGGACTACGCGTTTTCGGGGGGTGTGCAATGGGTGTTTTGAAGCAGATTCGACGATCGGGAAAATCATGGTTCGTTTTGTTGGCGGTGTTGTCGGCCAGCGCCTGCTCGAAGTGGCAGGTCGGCATGGGGTATGGCAGTTCCCCGAAACAGATCATCGCGATCGCCACAGGAGCCAATCACACCTGTGCCGTCGTGGATGGCGGGCTTCAGTGCTGGGGAAACAATCTCAATGCCCAGCTCGGCATTGGCGTGGCCGGAGGGGTTGCGATCAGCCCTGAGCAAGTCATTCCTCCGAACAGCGGAGTCACCGCAGTCGCGTCGGGGGAGAATCACACCTGCGCTGTGGTGCGGGGCGGACTTCAGTGCTGGGGAAGTGATGCGGCCGGACAGCTGGGAAATGGTGCGGCCACCGGGGTTGTTTTGAGCCCTTCAGAAATCCTTCCGCCGGACAGTGGTGTCACGGCAGTTGCTGCTGGTTCTTCTCACACCTGTGCCATCGTGAATGGAGACCTGAAGTGCTGGGGAAGAAATGATGCTGGTCAAATCGGAAACGGCGGATTGAATAACGTGCCCGCGGACGCCCCAAGCCCGGTCACTGTGATCTATGGCGGAGTCACCGCGGTGGCAGCGGGGGCATCGCATACCTGTGCCGTGGTGAATGGCGGGCTTCAGTGCTGGGGAAGTGATGGTTCGGGCCAGCAGGGAAATGGAAATCCGACGAACAACGTTTTGATTCCCGTCCCTGTATCGGGTTTCGCGAGCGGAGTCACCGCAGTCGCGACGGGGGAGGTTCACACTTGCGCCGTCAGGAATGGCGGGCTTCATTGCTGGGGAAGTGACGGAAGCAATCAACTTGGAAATGGCGCGAACGGCAGTACCGACATCCCGGCGGCAATCTCCCCGCTCGACACCGGGGTCAGCTCGGTTGCGGCGGGACGGTTGCACACCTGCGCCGTTGTCAATGGTGGGCTTCAGTGCTGGGGAAGCGATAGTTTTGGTCAGCTCGGAAACATCCCCGATGCGAATTCCGAAAGCCCGGCAGAAATCCTTCCTGCGAATAGCGGAGTCACCATGATCGCGGCGGGGGATTCGCACACCTGTGCCGTGGTGAATAACGGGATCCGGTGTTGGGGATCGGACGGATACGGACAAATCGGGAATGGGTTGCCGAACAGCTCTCTTACGGCGCCAAGCGCATCGATTGTAACTGGAATCACCGCGGTCGCGGCGGGCGAGTCTCACAGCTGTGCCGTGGTGAATGGCGGTCTTCAGTGCTGGGGAAGCAACAGTATTGGTCAGCTTGGAACTGGTGCGACCGGAGGCAATTCCACCACTCCTGCGCAGATCATTCCGCCGAGTAGCCAGGTCACCGCGGTCGCGGTCGGAGATGCTCATACCTGTGCCGTGGTGAATGGCGGTCTTCAGTGTTGGGGAAGTGATCAAAGAGGTCAGCTCGGAAATGGCTTAGGTTCTAGCAACCCCAACCCCGAGCAGATCATTCCGATCAACAGTGGGGTCACTGCAGTCGCGGCGGGGGCATCGCATACCTGTGCTGTGGTGAATGGCGGTCTTCAGTGCTGGGGAAGTGATAGCTCTGGTCAGCAGGGGAATGGCATTCCGACGGGCAACGTAACCAGCCCTGCTCCGATCTTTCCGCCGGGTAGTCAAGTCACCGCCGTCGCGGCGGGTTCCTCTCATACCTGTGCCGTGGTGAATGGCGGGCTTCAATGCTGGGGAAGTGATGGTTCGGGTCAGCAGGGGAATGGCAATCCGACGGGCAATGTAACCAGCCCTGCTTCGATTTTTCCGTCGGGTAGCCAAGTCATCGCCGTCGCGGCGGGGACATCGCATACCTGTGCCGTGGTGAACGGCGGGCTTCAGTGCTGGGGGAATGATAACTTTGGTCAGCTCGGAAACGCTGCGGGGGGGGATGTCAATAGCCCCATGGAAATCATTCCGCTGAATAGCGGAGTCACCGCAGTCGCGACGGGTTTGTATCATAGCTGCGCGATTCGGAGTGGGGCTCTCCAATGTTGGGGAGGAGACAGCTTCGGTCAGCAGGGGAATGGCAATCCAACAGGAAACGTGGACAGCCCTGTGACTGTGCCTGGTTTCGCGACCGGAACCGCCGCGCTGGCGACAGGTGCGAACCACACCTGTGCCGTGGCGAACGGTGTACTGCGGTGCTGGGGACGAAACTTATTGGGCCAGCTCGGAATCGGAGAAGACGGAATCGTCCGGTCTCCGGTGGCGATCAGCCTGTAGCGGTTCGCGAGATCACCTCTGCAAACGGAGCGAGCGATCAAAACTCCCCGCGCACGCCGAGGGTCAGGTAGTGAAGCCAGGCGAAGCTGTACACCTCGTCGTTTGAGGCACCGCCTTCGAGCGTGCGGTAGCCGCCAAAGCCCGAAAAGCGGGTGCCGGGGATTTTTCGCTCCAGAAAAAACGCGGCATCGAACGCACGGCCCTGAGGGGCCGCGAGTCCGTCGAGGTCGAAGCGAAACCGCCATTCCGCAACGAGCGCACGACTCGCCCGAAAATTCAAAAGCGGCACGAAGCCCACGTTCTTCTTACTCCTGCTCAACCCGCCTTGTTCGAGCCTGACTTCGGCATCGCGGATTTTCGCCGTGAACCCGAGGCCGAGGTCCCACCCCCCGATCGGATCAAAAAAATAAGTGTAGGTGAGGCGGTAAGAGTTGAACTTGTAAAACGCGGCCGTGGGAGTGTCTGCGGCGAAGGTCGAACCCATGAAGTCGATCGGGTTCGCGAAGCGCGCATTCAAATCGACCGAAAACGGCGCATAAAGGGCGCGGATCTCGTGTTTTTGGTTCCAACGGTGTCCGACATAAACCCGATAGGTCCCGAAGGGCCCGGTCTCGGGGTCGCTCAACGAAAAGCGCGTGCCACCGACCCCCGGAATGGCCTGCTCATTGCGAGTCTGCCAGGTGAGCGCACCCTCGAGCGAGGCATAGGTGAGCCCCTCTGCGCGCGCCTCGAGTCGGGTCGAAAGCAATCCAAGGAGCGCCCAAAAAAATGCCGCAAAACCGAAGGCAGGGATCGTGTTTCTCATGGCCCCGAAGAGTATACGAAAAAGTGCTTTGGTGTCGAGCAGACCCGCCTGGGCGAATGCCCGTTCTGCCTTCCTTTCGAGCGGTTTCGGAGCTTGATCGGGCGGGGAATCTGGGATATGGTTCGCCCGCATGAAAAAGGTGCTTTTGATCGGCTGCGGAATGCAATCCTACGGGGCTGCGCTGGATCTCCTCCGCTTCGGAAACCCCGAAGAGCTGATCCTGGCCGATGCCGTTCCGGCGACGACCGCAAAGCTCGCGGAGTTTTTAAAAAAGCACACCAAGCCCAAGATTCTCACTCCAATCGCACTCGATGCGTCTGATGCTCAGGCCGTGATTGTGGCCGCAAAGGGCTGTGATCTCATCCTGAACGCGGCCCCGTATCGCTTTGCGCTCGACATCACGAAAGCCGCGATCGCGGCGCGGGTCCCGATGGTGGACCTCGGCGGCGATACCGACATGGTTCTGCGCCAGCTGGCTCTTTCGGACGACGCAAAGGCCGCCGGCATCACGATCATTCCGGACTGCGGGATGGGGCCCGGAATGACCAACATCACCGTCGGTCATGCAATCGATGTCCTTGATGTCGCCGATACGATCATCACGCGCGACGGGGGGATTCCGCTCCGGCCCGAGCCGCCTCTTGGTTATCATTTGGTGTTCGCGATCGAGACCCTCGTGAACGAATACACCGGAATGACCACCCAGCTCCGGAATGGCGAGCTCGTGCAGATCGCCCCGATGACCGAGATCGAAGAGTGCACCCTCCCCGTGGTCGGACGGGTCGAGGCCACCCACGGAATGGGCATGCTCTCGACACTTCCATGGACCTACCGCGGCCGGGTTCGAAATCTCGAGAACAAGTTTGTCCGCTACCCCGGGCACTTCGCGTTCTGGAAGACCTTGCGCGATGCCGGGTTCTTCTCGCGCGAGACAGTCCAGACCGAAGCCGGTCCGTCCGAGCCGCGTGCGCTCACCAAGGCCCTGCTCGAACGGTTCTTGATGCCCAAAGGCGGCGAGCAGGATGTGTCGATCATCCAGACGATCTCGGAGGGAACCAAAGACGGCAAAGCGGTTCGAGTCGAGCACCTCATTTGTGACCGTTCGGATGCGGCGACCGGGCTCACCTCGATGCAGCGAACGACCGGGTTCACCGCTTCGATCGTCGGGCAAATGATCGTGGCCAAAGAGATTCAGCAAAAAGGAGTGCTTCCTCCCGAGCTCGCCGTGCCCAAGATGGCGTTTTTCGGGGCGATTCAAAAGCGGGGCATTCAGTTCGAGTGGCGCATCACCGACCGGGATTCCGTCCCGACGACCAGGAGCGGTTCATGAAGGAGCGGTTTCCGAACGTCTCCCGTTGGATTCTGCCGTTCTTGGTTCTTCCGGCTTTCGCTTGGGCCGGGCCCCATGGGAACAACCCCTGCGCGGAGCTCCTCCTGCGGGCCGTGGTCGAAAATCACGGGGTGAATGAGCAGTTTCCGAGAGGGTTCAGCCGGCACCGGACGCTCCTTGATTATCTTCGGATGTTTCCGGCCGAGGTGGGCGAGAAGATCGCGAACCTCGGGCCCGAGGATGTGATTCTCGAGGCGGGTTCGGGCGAGGGGGTGGCGGCCGAGCAGATTCTTCTGCGCAAGCTGGAAGGTCTGCTCCTGAACGAAGAAGAGATGTTCGAGCGCACGAAGGTCACCTGGGAGCTGGCAACCGACCCCTCCGCGGTTCTGAAGCGGATCGGAGCAAAACCCCTTCGGGACAGGCCCACCGTGATTGCGGTTTCGAAAGAAATGGAGCGCACCCTCGATGTGACTCCCTACCAGGGAAAGCTCATCGTGAACACGGGGCGGTTCTTCGAGGACATTCCCGCAGAAGAGCTCGGGCGTCCGAAGCTGATTCTCGATGCGATCGGGGTCATGTCGTACACCGCGCACCCGACCGAGGTGCTCGAGCGGTATCTCGAGATCCTCCAGCCGGAGGGCGATATTTATCTTTTCATGGATCTCGCGCGGGTCGAGATCGAGCTTCGCAAGGGGCAAACGGTCGCCGAGGGCATCGAGGCGATGCGGTTCCTGAGGCCCGTGTACGCAAACCAGCCTCGTTGGATCGTCAAAGACGGACATGGCGCGAGCAAGTGGCTCCATTATTGGTTGCTGTCTCTTGATCAGCCGGGCCTCTCGGTCGAGGCGCTCGAGTCGCGGATGGTTCTTGGTTTTTTCGAGGGTCAAAAAAAGCATCTGCGCGAGAACCGGTATTTGACGATTCACATGAAGAAAACCGGCAAGGGCAAGATCAAGATTCCCCAGCTGACGCTCGAAGCGGCGGAATTCGAATTGAATCCTCCGAGCCGGACCTTCCTTCAGCACGGCCCCCTGCCGCGCCGGCGGCACTGATTCCAAATGGTTTTTTTTGAATCCCGAACCTGCTAGCATCCTGAGAAAGTGACGCTACCGATCTGGTTTGCTCCTCTCTTGGTTTTGTTCGTTCTTCCACACTCCTCTGGCGCTTCCTTGCGCATGGACGAGATCGGCGCCCTGGCCCGCGCCCATTCCCCGGCACTGAAGGCCCGTGAGCTCGAGACGAAAGCACTCGGGCATGAGGCCGGTTTTCGGGGCAAGTGGCAGAATCCCGTGCTCTCGACCCAATTCGGAGGGCTCAGCTCCGGAAGCACCTCGGGGCCGACCTTCGAGGTGAGTCTCACGCAGGCGGTTCCGGTGACGAACCGGTTTTCGCTCAAGCGCGAACTCGCCGAAAAGACGCTCGAAAATCAGATTCTCTCGAAGAGCCGCTTCGAGAACTGGGTAGAGCATCAGGCACTTCTGGCCGCTTGGAAGGCGCGGGTTCAGCTGGAGTTGTATTCCCACGGAGTCGAGCGCGCCGAGCGGGTTCGACTGATCGAGCGGTATCTCGCCGCATCTCCGCGCGCTTCCGTTCGACAAAAGGTCGAGCTCTCGGTGGTTTCGGGGGTGGTGCTCCAGCTCCAGCGCGAGCTCGACCGAAAAGAATTTGAACTCAAAAAAGCCGAAGACGAGTTTTCGTTCTGGATCGGCCGCGAAGCGAAGGCCGGCGAGATCATCGGGGCGATCCCGTCTCCCGATCGGGTTCGCATGCCCCCCGAGGGGACTCACGAAAAAGACCCGGAATGGCTCGAAGCACGCCGGAACCTCGATCTGGCCGGTCTCGAAGCACGAATCGCGGCCAAAGAGCGATGGCCCGATTTGATTGTGGGAGCAGGGTACCGCATCGAGCGCGTGAGCCCGGCGAATCAGTTTTCGTACGGGATTTTGGGCCTCTCGCTCCCTCTCTGGGACACCGGTGCATCGCGGAGCGAGGCCGCGAGGGCGCGACTTGTGAAGTCCGGTTTCGAGCTCGAAGAGGCCGAGCGCAGAGTCCGCTGGAAGCACCTTCGGCAGCTCGAACAGGCGCGGTTCGACCTCTTGCAAGTAAAGCGGTTTTCGATTGCGCTCGTGCCCGGCCGCGAGAAGACCATCCGTGAGGCCGAGCAGGGGTTCAAGCAAAAACTCATCGATGTGAACACCTTCGTACAGGCCGAGACCCAGACCCATGAGGTGCTCGATCAGATTTATCTGAGCTGGCATGCGTATCTGGAGAGCCTGAGCGCGCTCTTGCTCATGCAGGACGAGCCGTTCCGCTGGGAGAAACCATGAGCAAGCCGCATCCTTTGTTCCGGCTGATCGACTGGGCGCTTGCGAATCCGCTCCTGGTGCTCGGGGCCTCTTTTGCGCTCGCCGTGGCGGGCATCAAAAAGGCCCCGGACCTTGCGATCGATGCCGTACCGGACATCACGCAAGTGCAAGTGGTCGTGAATACCAAGACGCGCGGGCTCGACCCCGAGAAGGTCGAGCTTTCGGTTACCCAGCCCATCGAGTACGAGGTGATGGGAATCCCGGGGCTTCATGATCTGCGCTCGATCTCGAAGTCCGGGTTGTCGCAGGTGACTTTGGTATTCGACGAGGGAACCGACATTTACTGGGCACGCCAACAGGTGGGCGAGCGCCTGCAAACGGCCCTGGGCATGCTTCCCGAGGGCCTCCAACCCGAGCTCGCCCCGATCACCACGGGGCTGGGCGAGGTGTTCATGTACTCGCTCACGCTGAAGCCCGATTCTCCGCTCCGGTCGAAGTCGAAGCTCGATCAGTTGCTGTATCTGCGCGAAATCCAGGAGTTCGAAGTCCGGCCGCTCCTTCGCCGCATCCGGGGCGTGGCGGATGTCGACAGCAACGGCGGCTTCAAAAAAGAACTCCATGTGAATCTGCTTCCCGAAAAAATGGTGCGCCACGGACTCACCCTCGACCGGATCCGCGACCGGATCGACGGCATCGGTGAAAGCTCGGGCGGAGGCACGATCGAATCGGATGCGAAGGCATTGATTGTCCGCTCCTCGAGCCCGGTCGAGAAGGCCGCCGATCTGGAGCGCATGAGCCTCGGTGTTCGCTACAACGGAGATCGGGTTCTTTTGGGCGAGGTCGCCTCGATTCGAACCGACGGGCAACCGCGCCTCGGAGCGGCCACCGTCCGGGGCGAGGAGGCGGTGCTCGGAACGGTCCTCATGATGACCGGCGAGAACGGGCGGCGGGTGAGCCTCGAGGTCGATCACGCGCTCGACAAGATCGAGCTTCCGCCGGATGTCGAGTTGTCGAGATTGTATTCGCGGGGATTCCTCGTGAATACCGTCTTGAAGACGGTACTCAAGAATCTGGCCGAAGGGGCGATTCTCGTCATGGCGGTGTTGCTCCTGGTCTTGGGGAATCTGCGGGCGGCCCTCCTGGTCTCGCTCGTGATTCCGCTCTCGATGCTCGGGACCGTGCTGTGCATGCAGGTTTTTGGAATCTCGGGAAATCTCATGAGCCTCGGAGCGATCGATTTCGGGTTGGTGGTCGATGGCGCGGTCGTGCTGATCGAGTCCCTGATCGCGGGCGCGGTGCTGAAGGCGGGAGCCGGCCGCACGAACGGCGAGGATCGGGAGCGTTCGCCCACCGAAACGCTCGCACTGCGCCTGAAGAGCGTCGTACGCCCGGTGGTGTTCGGTGTATTCCTGATCCTGCTCGTGTATCTGCCGATTCTTTTGCTCGAGGGGATCGAGGGAAAGATGTTCCGCCCCATGGCCCTCACGGTGATGATCACGCTCGCATGGGCGCTGTTTTTCACGCTGGTTTTGATTCCCGTGCTCGCTTCGCGATTCCTCCCCCTTGCGGTCCGCGAGTCGCTCTCGCACGAGACCCGGTTTTTTCGGGCCCTGAAAGCCGCATATGCCCCGATCCTTCGTTGGTCGGTCGAACACCCGACGCGCATCCTTGCCGGCGGGGCCGCGATCATCCTTGCGGGCCTCCTCGCATTCCGCTTCATGGGAATGGACTTCATTCCGAAACTCGACGAGGGCGATCTTGTCATCAATCTGACCCGCGATGCGGGAATCTCGCTCACGGAGTCGGTTCGCCAGCAAACGCTGGTCGACCGGGCCTTGATGAGCGAGCCCGAGGTCGAGACGGTGTTCTCGCGGCTCGGGACTCCGGAGTCCGCGACCGATCCGATGGGGGTGCATCTGGTCGACATGTTCGTGATCCTGAAGAAGGATCGGAGCCTCTGGACAGTGAAGACAAAGGACGAACTGTATCAAAAGCTCCACCGCACCATCGAGGCGCTCGGAATGAATCAGGAGATTTCGGCCAACCAGCCGATCGAGATGCGCTTCAACGAAATGCTCGAAGGATCACGAGCCGATGTTTCGCTCCGGGTGATCGGGCCTGATCTTTCGTACCTCTTGACGACGATCGATGCGTTGACCTCGAAAATGAGCGGCATTGCCGGGCTCGAGAGCTCCGAGATGGATCCGCTCACTGCGCTCCGAAAGAGCGGGGTCATCGAGATCGCACCCAAGATTCCCGAACTCTCGCGACTCGATGTGACCCTGCGGCAGTTCCACAACACCGTCGAGGGGTTCATGCAGGGGGTCCGGGTGGGGCAGTCGATTCAAGGAACGAGACGCTTCCCGATCGTGCTTCATCTTGACGAAGAACGCCGCGACCGCATCGAAGAAATCCGGAAGCTCCCCGTTGTGCTTCCGGACGGGGGCAGTGTTCCGCTCGATCAGTTGGCAGACATCCGAATTGCCGAGAAATTCACCACGATTGCCCGGACCTGGGGCCAGCGGTATGCCGCAGTGGCCTTGAATCTCGGGGACCGCGACATCACCGGATTCGTCTCGGATGTGAAGAAGATCCTCGCGCAGACCCCCCTGCGGAACGATCATCGCTATTCGCTCGGCGGCCAGTTCAATCATTTGGAGCGCGCGAAGCTCCGGCTCTGGCTCATCATTCCGGCGACTTTGTTGGTGATTTTCTTGCTTCTCTGGCGGGGCTTCGGGTGTTTTCGCGATGCGGGCATGGTGTTCCTGAGCATTCCCTTCGCGACCGTGGGAGGGATCTTCGCCCTGCTCCTCCGCGACATCCACCTGAGCCTCTCGGCCGCGATCGGGTTCATCGCATTGATCGGAATCGCGCTCTTGAACGGAATCGTCCTGCTTTCGGTGTTCCGCGATCTCGCGCAGTCGCATCCGGGGCTCGGGGTGAAGGAGCGGGTGCTCGAGGGAACGCTCACGCGTCTCAGGCCCGTGATCATGACGGCGATGGTGGCTTCGATCGGGTTTTTGCCGATGGCGCTGAACACCGGCCTCGGGGCCGAGGTGCAGAGGCCTCTTGCCACGGTGGTCATCGGCGGGATTCTTTTTTCGACGGTGCTGACGCTGGTGGTGCTTCCGTCGGTGTATTTGCGCATTCACGAGCGATCGTGAATCTTCGCGACTACAAGATGTAAATCAGGTCGTTGATTTTTTTCGTCTCGACGGTCAGGGCGATGATCTCATCGGCGCTTCCTGCGCGGTAATCGTAGGTCAGGGCGAGATGATTGCCCGAGGCGCTCGAGCGCTCGCCGGTGCGGGAGAGTCCGATGAACTTGGTTTCGAACTCCGCAACCGATGTGCGGAAGATGGGGGAGTTTTTTCCGATGAACTTGTGGGTGTAGGTGCACGGAAACAAATAGTTCTGTTCGAGGAGGGTCCTGAATTTCTGGAACGGATCTTGGGTCATGGGTGAGCTCGATGAAAAAGCCCGGAAGGAAACTTCCCTCCGGGCCCCGAAAACGGTTGGAATCAGAATCGCATTCCCACGCTCGGAAGGATCATGAATCCTCCGGCAAGGGTTCCGAACGGCATCTCGGCGAAGTAATTCCCCTGAAACCGAACGCCGGGGGTCACGAATCCCGCGAATTTCACACGTGTGTCCGAAAAGGTGGCCACCGAGACATGATCAATCGAAATCCCGAGGTCCACGTTGAAGTAGGGAGTCAGTCCCCCTTGAGGGGCGAATTCATACCCCGCCGTGGCGGTCATGGGGATCACCCATCCGCTCACATCGTCGAGGCTCAGAAGAAAACCGGTCCGTCCGCCCACCGTGATCGGTGTTCCCTCGAAATCAACGGTGGTTTCGACTTTGCCTGTGACGCCCAGATAGAACCGGGAATCAATGCTTCCCAGTCCGAAACTCGCGCTCGGAGTCCAGTTCAGGGTGCTGCCTCCTGACCGGCGCGGTTCGGAGGAGACCGGAGCGGGGGAGTAGGTGGTTTCGGCTGCGGGGGCAGCGGGCTTCACTTGGGGTTTCTTTTTCTTCGGCGCCGCGAATGCGGAAGCCGAGAGGAGGAAAGACGCGATGACAGGAATTAAGATGGTTTTCTTCATGAGGGGGGATTAAACCAGAACGGATGCGATTCGCCAACCACGAAGAGCCCTTCAGGGTGGCCCGAGCATGGTTCTGATTTCCGTCAAGGACGCAGATTCAATGAAGTACGTTTTCTGGCGTGAGGACTCCCCCCGAATCAGGTGGATCCGCATTTTCGGTATTTTGAGGCATTTCGAAAGAAAATCGAGAATGGCGAGGTTTGCGGCGCCTTCGACCGGCGGGGCCTTCACGGTGATTTTCAGGCGTGAGCCGTGGGTTCCTTTGATGGCGGTTCTGGAGGCTCCCGGGCTTGCGTGAATCTCGAGCAAGATGCCGGATTTGTTCTGGATCCGTGAGGGTTTGCACCAATCTTCCGCCATGAAATCACCCTTGCAAAACAACGAAAAATCCGCTAGTTGTTTTGAACATAACACACACTTCCGCAAAAACGTGGTGTCGGCATCCGGAGGCAGCTCCGGGGTCGATTCGGGAAGTGGAGGAACCAACCGCGGGCTTTTCAAATCATTCCACTTCGAATCCGATTTGCATTCCCGCCTGAACCGTAAAGAAAGGGAAGGCACATGCCTACAATCTCAATGAAAGACATGCTCGAAGCGGGAGTCCACTTCGGGCATCAGACCAATCACTGGAACCCCAAAATGAAGCCGTACGTGTACGGTGCGCGCAACGGGATCTACATCGTGGATCTCCAGCAGACCGTCGAACGCGCCCGTCAGGCATGCGAGTTCATCAAGGGAATCGCGGCCGAAGGCAAGAAGGTGATCTTCGTCGGCACCAAGAAGCAAGCCCGCGACGTGGTCGAAGCCGAAGCGAAACGCGCCGGAATGTATTGCGTGACCGAGCGCTGGCTCGGCGGAATGCTCACGAACTTTCAAACCGTGAAAGCTTCGATCGACCGTCTGAAGAAGATCGAGTCCCTGAAGTCCTCCCAGGCGTGGAATGACTACACTAAGAAAGAACAATCCGGTTTTGATCGCGAGCTGACCAAACTGAAGCGCGGTCTCGGCGGGATTCAAGAAATGAAGAAGCTCCCCGGCGCGATGTTCATCATCGACACCACCAAGGAAGCGAACGCGATCAAGGAAGCCCGCCGTCTCGGAATTCCGACTGTCGCCATCGTCGACACCAACTGTGATCCGACCGGAATCGATTTCGTGATCCCGGGCAACGACGACGCTCTTCGTGCGGTTTCGCTTTTCGCGAAGATGATCGCCGATGCATGCCTCGAAGGCACCGCGCTCTTCCAAGAAAAACTCCGCGCCGCAGGCGAAGGAACCGGCAAAGAAGACGAAGATGCGAGCGGAAAAAAGGTTTCGCGCTTTGAAGGCGATATCGACCTGAAAGGCGTCGATGCGGCCGATCTCGAGGCGATGGATCAGACCGAACCCTCGACCGAATCCTCCACCGAAACCAAATAACCCGAAAGGACACCGAATCATGCAAATCACTGCAGAACAGGTTTCTAAATTGCGCGAGCGCACCGGCGCCGGGATGATGGATTGCAAGAAGGCGCTCACCGAGAACGCGGGCGACTTCGAGAAAGCCGTCGAATACCTTCGCAAGAAGGGGATCGCTTCGGCCGCGAAGAAATCCGGACGGACCGCGAAGGAAGGCACCGTGTACTCCCTGATCGACGCCGACAGCAAGGCTGCGGTGCTGGTCGAGGTGAACTGCGAGACCGACTTCGTGGCCAAGACCGAGAACTTCCAGAAGTTCGTGGGCCAGATCGCAAAGCACATCGCAAAGGCGGCTCCGGCAACTCCTTCCGAACTCATGACTCAGAAGTTCGACGCGGTCAAAACCGTCGAAGAATTCGTCCGTGAGGGGATCGCCACTCTCGGAGAAAACATGATGGTCCGCCGCTTTGTTCGCTACCCCCTCGGCGAGGGCAAGGAAGTGAAAAGCTACATCCACATGGGCGGCAAGGTCGGAGTTCTGGTCGAGCTGAATCTCGCGAACGGATCGAAAGCGCAAAGCGAAGGGTTCCAGACCCTGATTCGCGATCTTTCGATGCACATCGCGGCTGCAAGCCCGCTCTATCTGAAGCCCGAAGAAGTTCCGGCCGATGTGGTGGCGAAAGAGAAAGAAATCGCTCTGGCCCAGCTCGCCGGACAGAACAAGCCTGCTGATGTTCTCGAGAAGATCGCTTCCGGGAAGATCAACAAGTACTTCGAGGAAACCTGCCTCGTGAAGCAGAAGTTCGTGAAGGACGACAAGAAAACCGTCGAGGCGCTGGTGAACGAAACCGGCAAGGCGATGGGTGAGGCGATTTCGATCGCCCGTTTCTCGCGCTTCGTGCTCGGTGAAGGCGTCGAAGTCGCCTCCGAGGAAACCCAACACTAAGAAGGAAGGGGCCTTGATCGATCCGGTCAAGGCCCTTTTTTTTTCACTATGAAACGAGAACCGTACAAAAGAGTCCTTCTGAAGATCTCGGGCGAAGCGCTTGCCGGGGATCAGGGGTTCGGCATCGACACCGATGTCCTCGACAGCATCGCCAACGAGATCGGTGCGATCCACGCATCCGGCATCGAGGTTGCGATCGTCGTGGGCGGAGGGAATATCTTTCGCGGCGTGAAGGGTGCCACCCGCGGAATGGACCGGGCGACGGCCGACTACATGGGCATGCTCGCGACGGTTCTGAACTGCCTCGCGCTCCAAGACGCCTTGGAACGCAAGAATATCTATACCCGTGTCCAGAGCGCGATCGAGATGCGTGCGCTCGCCGAACCGTACATTCGCAGAAAAGCCGTGCGGCACCTCGAAAAGGGCCGCGTGGTGATTTTTGCGGCCGGAGTGGGAAGCCCGTACTTCACCACCGACACCACTGCCGCACTCCGTGCGATGGAGATGAATTGCCAGGTGCTTCTGAAGGCCACGAGCGTTGACGGCATCTACACGGCAGATCCGAAACTTCATCCTGATGCCACGAAGTTCGAACAGCTCACCTATATGGATGTGCTGCAAAAGGGGCTCAAGGTGATGGATTCCACGGCCATTTCGCTTTGTATGGACAATAAATTGCCGATCATCGTCTTCAATCTTCGCGAGAAGGGGGCGATGGCCAAGGTCACGGGGGGAGATTCGATTGGGACCCTCGTTCACAACTGAATCCGGCTGAAAACCCGGAAGGAGAACTCACACCATGTCTGCCGTATTGAATGAACTTTCGACCCAAACCGACAAAAGCATCCAGTCCCTCCAGAAGGATCTTCTGAAAGTCCGGACCGGACGCGCTTCGACCGCGCTCATCGATCATATCCACGTCGATTACTACGGGTCCAAGACCCCGATCACCCAGGTCGCGAATCTGACCACCCCCGATGCCCGCACGATCCAGATCGTTGCTTGGGAGCCCGCCATGCTCGGACCGATCGAGAAGGCGATTCTCGAGGCGAACGTAGGCTTCACGCCCCAGAATGACGGAAAAGTCATCCGCATCACGATGCCGCCCCTCACCGAGGAGCGCCGCAAGGAGATGGTGAAGATGGTCAAGAAAATGGGCGAAGACACCAAGATCGCAATCCGGAATCATCGCCGGGATGCGAACGAAGAGGTGAAGAAGCAAGAAAAAGACAAGGCCCTCTCGTTGGATGAGTCGAAAAAGCTCCAAGAGCAAATCCAAAAGAAGACCGACGACAAGGTCGCCGAAGTCGACAAGATCGTCGCGACCAAAGAAAAAGAGATCATGACGATCTAGCCCGCCATGAACGAGACACTTCCCCGGCATGTCGCCATCATCATGGACGGAAACGGGCGTTGGGCCCGCGCCCGCGGCTATCCCCGCTATTACGGTCACATCCGCGGTGCGGCCCGGGTGAAGGAAGTCGTGCGCCTTTCGCGCGAGATCGGCATCCGGAGCCTGACTCTCTATGCGTTTTCGACCGAGAATTGGAAGCGACCCGTCGAAGAGCTCGATGTGCTCTGGAAGATTTTGCGCAAGTATCTGCGGCGCGAAGTCCGCGAGTTGAAGAAGCAGGGGATCCGCCTTCACATCATCGGCGAATACGATCGTCTTCCGCCCGATGCGGTGGCGGAGCTCCGGAGCGCGATGGAGGAGCTGTCCGGCGGAACCGGAATGGATCTCACCTTCGCCCTCTCGTACGGAGGCCGGAGCGAGATCCTCCATGCCGTGCGCTCGATTGCGCGCGAGGTATCCGAAGGCAGGCTTTCGCCCGAAGAGATCGCAGAAGGGGACGTTTCGAGAAACCTTTGGACCGCTCCGCTCGAAAATGCGGGCGATGTGGACCTTCTGATCCGGACGAGCGGCGAGAAGCGGATCAGCAACTTCATGCTCTGGCAGTGCTCGTATGCGGAGTTTGATTTTCCCGGAATGCATTGGCCCGAATATTCCGAGCAGGAATACCGGAAGTCCCTGGACGCGTTCGGAAACAGGAAAAGGCGGTTTGGGGCGGTATGAACAGGAATCTCAAGCTTCGGGTGATGACGGCGATCGTCGGGGTTCCGGTGATCCTCGCGTTTTTGTTGTTCATGGGGATCGGCGGGGTGGCATTCCTATCGTGGGTCATCTCGACCGGGATGCTGTTCGAATACTGCCGGATGAGCTTCCGGCTGAAGGACGCGCGACAAAAAACCACGATCGCGCTGGTGACGAACGGACTCATTCACGGATTCAACTATGCGGTTCCCGCTTCGATCAGCCTTGCGTTTCTGAGCACCGCACCGGCGCTGGTCTTCTTTTCGATTTTCCTCTTCATGGTGCCGCCGCTTTTGGGTCATGGTGATGCGTCGGCGACCGAATCGCCTGAAGGGGTGGCGATTCTGAGGCAACACGTCCAAGAGCTCATGGCTCTCTGTTTTGGCGTAGTGTATTGCATTTTATTCCCCCTGTTCATGGTGGCGATCCGGGAGCTTCCCTTCGGCGAGCATTGGCTGACTTTGACGCTCTTTGTGATCTGGGCCAGCGATACGTTTGCGTACTTTGCGGGTCTCTCGTTCGGAAGCCGCAAGCTCTATGAACAGATCAGTCCCAAAAAAACCTGGGAAGGGGCCTTGGGCGGAGCCTTGGGTGCCGTCCTGATCGGAGTCTTGTACGGTGCATTGTTTCTCCCCCGGGTGTCATCGGGATTCATCGCCGTGCTGGCTGTTGTTTTGAGTGCCGTGGGAGTGGTGGGAGACCTTGCCGAGAGCCTGCTCAAACGGGCGACCGCATGCAAGGATTCCGGCTCGGTCCTTCCCGGTCATGGCGGGTTTCTGGACCGGTTTGACGGGGTCGTATTTGCTCTTCCTGTCATGTATTTGGTTCTCGTTCTGTATTATCACTGATTTCTAGGATCTCCGCCCGTTTGCCGGTATAATGGCGCAGTAAGGAAAGGGCAGGTCTGACAATGATTTCTGTCATCGGTTTTGTTCTCGTTCTGATTCCCCTCGTCGTCGTTCACGAGCTCGGGCATTTTCTGTTCGCAAAACTGTTTCATGTCCGGGCGGACGCGTTTTCGGTGGGGTTTGGCCCGGTGATTTTCAAGAAGAAATGGGGCGAGACGGAGTTCCGCGTCTCGGCGATTCCGCTCGGGGGCTATGTGAAGCTTCTCGGCGAGGATCCGAGCCAGGAGCTTTCGGACGAGGACAAAAAGCGCTCGCTCCAGTATCAGGCCCGGTGGAAGCGGTTTTTTGTGTTTTTCGGCGGGCCCCTGTTCAATTTTTTGTGGGCCGCACTGGTGTTCATGGTGATGATGGCGATCGGGGAGCCGCATCTTTCGACCGTGGTCGGGCGAGTGCTCAAGGATTCTCCTGCGGCAACGGCGGGCATTCAGGCCGGCGACCGCATCGTCGCGATCGACGGGCTGAAGGTCCGGAAGCTCGAAGAATTCATGAATGCGCTCTCTGAAAAACCCGAAATCCGGGTTTCGCTCGAAATCGAGCGCGGAGCCGGAACGGTGACGATTCCGGTCACGACCGGTGCCGAAGAGGGGTTCTCGGTTTACGGAGAATCCCGCATGGTCGGCATTCTGGACGGGATCGTCCCGAGCGCGCGGATGACCAAAGTGGCCATCTCGGACCCCGAGTCGCGTGCCGCGAAGGCGGGACTCCGTTCGGGCGATGAAATCGTGGCCGTTCAAGGTCGGCCTGTCGAAACTTTCGAGCAGTTCGAGACCACGTATGCCGCATTGTCGGGAAGCGCCCTCGATCTTCGGGTCCGATCGGCCGATTCGGAACGGGAGGTCCGCATCGAAGGAACCTTGGCCGGGAATCCCGCCAAGGACTTCGGCATTCATTCCTCGGAGCTCTTCGTCGAGCAGACTGTGCCGGGTTCTCCCGCCGAGAAGGCCGGAATTCAAAAAGGCGATCAGCTGCTTGCCGTGAACGGTTCTCCGATCGGGAGTTTTTTTGAGCTTCGAAGAAAGATCCAGAAGTCGGGCGAGGATCACGGCAAGGTATCGGTGACGGTCATGCGTGCGGGCAAAACGACGGATTTCGACCTCGTGCCGAGCGAGTCGACCGAGCGCGATCCCCTGCTGAAGAAAATGAAGCAGTTCACGATCGGCATCATGCCGGTTCCCTCGATGATCGAGCCCGTGATGGTGACCGAGAGAACCTGGAATCCCTTCGTGCTCGTGTACCGCGGCTTCGAGCGCATGATCGAGATGAGTGCACGGAATCTCATTTCGATCGGCAAGATGGTGACGGGGCAGGTCTCGGTGAAGTCGCTCGGCGGGCCCATCCTGATCGGCAAGCTCGCCGGCGATTCGATCTCGCGCGGTCTGATGGACTTCCTGCGGATGATGGCGATTCTCTCGATCGGTCTTGGCGTTTTGAACATCCTTCCGATTCCCGTGCTCGACGGAGGCCACATTGTGCTTCTCGGAATCGAGGCGATTCGCGGACGCTCCCTCTCGCTCAAGCAAATCGAGGTGGTGCAGACCGTGGGTCTTGCGGTGATCCTCTTCATCATGGTGATCGTCATGAAGAACGATATCTCGCGACTCCCGGTGTTCAACTGAGATGTCGCCCGATCCGGTCAAAAAATATCTCGCCTGGGACACCTCCTCGCTCGTCGGAATGATCGCCGCGTTCGAGATTTCGCAAGGGGTATGCCGCAAGGTATGTGCGTTCACCCTGAGCCTCGAGACCTCCCGCCATTCCGAGCGTCTGCTCTGGAGCATTCATCAGGTGCTCGAGGCGGCAGGCTGGAAGCTCGCGGATCTTTCGGGAATTGCCGTGGGAACCGGCCCCGGTTCCTTCACCGGGCTCCGGATCGGACTCACGACCGCGCGGATTCTGGCCGGGGTGGTCCGCATTCCCCTGATTCCGCTCTCGAGTCTCGCCCTGCTCGCCCGCGGGGTTCTTCCTGCCTTGGAGCTTTTGCCGAAATCCGAAAAAATCCTCGTGATCGCTTGTACCGACGCCACGAAGGGCGAATGGTTCACGTGGATGGGAAGCTCGCGCATGATCCGCGATTGCATCGCCATGGCCGAAGGAGATCATGCCGGGATCTGGGGGCGGGGAGTGATCGAAGCCGTGTTCACTCCCGATGCCCTGATCGAAGAAATCGCGAAGCGGCTGAAGAAGGATCCCGATCTTCGCTGGCTCGCGGTGGGGCAGTCGGTGGCCCGGTATCCGGAGATCTGGAAGGGACTTCCGAAGCAGTCACGAATCTGTCTTTCGGCGACGGATTTCAATCGGATCCACGAAGACGCGTTGATTCGTATGGCGTCCGAGGCGATCGCGCAGGGCCTCGAACGACAGGCGGATCACGTGAAACCCCGTTATCTTCGCGCATCCGAAGCCGAGGTGAAGTTGAGCAAGGGGCTGTTGAAGACGAGCCCGGTTCATCCCCGCGGAGGCACGGGTTGATCACGCGACGGGCCGATTCTTTTGCCCGATTTTTGAATTCTGATATCATGAAAGGCAGGCCATGAGGAAAATCTACATCCTTCCGAATCTGGTGACGACGGCGAATCTTGCGTGCGGGATTCTCTCGATGATCCATTCCATTCGCGGAGACTTCACCAAAGCGGCCTGGTTTGTCATCATCGGCGCGATCTGCGATTCGCTCGACGGCAGGATCGCCCGCTTCGCGCGCGCGACCTCGGCCTTCGGGGTCCAGTACGATTCCCTCTCGGATCTGACTTCTTTCGGAATCGCTCCGGCGATCCTGCTCTATGCCTACGGACTTCGCGGAATCGAGATCGGCGTGAGTGCGGTCGTGCTCTACGCGATCTGCGCCGCACTCCGGCTCGCCCGCTTCAATGTGAGCGCCGAGGAGAAAGATCCCTCCAAACTCCGAAAAATCAGAAAAGGCTATTTTCAGGGTCTTCCGTCGCCGGCATCGGCGGGGCTGATCGTGACCGCCATTCTGGTCCAGATTGAATTCTCTTTGCTTCCTCCCGGAATGATCGATACGGCGACCTTGTGCCTGGCCCTCGGGCTCGGCGTGCTCATGGTGAGCAATGTCCCGTTTCCCTCGTTCAAGGAGGTCAACTGGAGATCCAAAGGAAAAGCATGGATTTTGCTGATCCCCGTGATCTTCGTCTTGTGTGTGATGCAGGCCCCCGAGCTGACGTTGTTCCTCTCGGGGTACTTGTATCTCACTCTCGGCCTCGGATGGGCCGCTTATCTCTGTTGGTTCAAGGATCGAAACAAAGGAGAAACGCTTGTGCCGGAATGAAACGAAGGTCCGACCACTTTTGATTTTCATCTTCCTCCCGCTTCTCGTCCCCGGATGGGTTCGTGCGGGCGTGCTGGTCAATGCACCGCCACCGCACGATCAGCACCAAATGGGCGAAGCCAGCTACACGATCCATCAGGGCGGGAACAATACCGGGGTCCCCGCACAGACCGGAACCTTCAATTCCACTCTGGGCTATCGATTCATCAACACGACCCTGAACACCGTCGAGAACCTGATCTGGCTCGATGTGAGCACGGACGACACCATCCAGGTGGATGCCGGAAAAAAACTCGTGGTGACCCTCTCGACCGGCACCAGTCCCGGTACCGAGATTCCGCTGACCGGTGCGGGACAGCCCGCGGCACCTAATGCTCCTCCTCCGGCATGCAACTTCGGGACGGTCACCTGTCAGGGGGGAGCGGGCGGAACGCTCTCTGCGATTTACCAGCGGGGCTCGGTTCTCAGGGTTTCGTTTTCGGTGCAGGCCCTCTGCGGAGCGGGCGCCACGGGAACGCTCTGCTCGGCAGGTGTCCCCGCGAACTTCGGGTCGGGGGCGACCCTCTCCCAGTCCATCACGGTGAGCTTCAGTGCCGTGAATGATGGAACCACCGGGACTCTGGGCGGAACGAATTCGGGGACGTTCACTCTTGCCGTTTCTGACATCCCTCCGGTGATTTCCTGCCCCGGAAGCGGAAACGTGGTCGATTATTACTTTCCGGGCGACGGCATGGTCTTTTTGGATCCGTCCCGGTACGGGCTGACCGCGGGTTCCTCGGGGAGTTATGCGGGCTTCGATGTGAAGTCGGTTGTGGTTCTCGCGAATCGTGGCTCTGTGAACGGGTTCACCGGCAACTTCGTGCCTGCGAACGAGGTGATCGCCTATGCAAAGGTGAACGGGGGGACCCAGGCGATTCCGGGCTTCGTGAACACCACCAATGGTACGGACAACAAGTACCAGGTGAAGCTCTACGCGCAGAACCTTGCCGGAATCGTTTCGCCGCTCGCCTGTGAGGTGACCCATCCGGATTTTCAGTTCCAGTCCCAGCCCATTCAGGGGGTCTTGAACGAGAGCAAGTGCTTCATCGCGACCGCCGCCTATCAGGACGGACGGGCCGCACCGGTGATGATGCTCCGGCGATTCCGGGACACGATCCTTGCCAAGCGGGAATGGGGCAGGCGCTTCATCGAAACCTACTACCGGCATTCCCCCGCTTGGGCGGAGTGGGCTTGGGACAAACCGCTGATTCGCTCTCTCGCTTTGCGCTTGCTTGCGCCGATCGAGCTTGCGGCCTGGCTCATTCTGAAGGCCTCGCAGGCCGAAGAGGTTTCCCCCCAGCCCTACATCGACAGCCTGAAGCAGGAGCTTGGGCTGTCCGGGCCCGCAGTGGCAGAAAGCTATATCGAGAGCGAGAAAGCCAAACTCGAAATCCCCGCTTCGAGCGGGGATCCAGAGGAATACATCAACCGGCTGAAGGGCGAGATCGGCCCCGGTGACTCGGGAGCCGGATACGCCGAGAGCGAACGGGTGAAATTACCCGAGCAGAAATCCGGACCGGGACCCATCGAGATGGTCTTGCGGGGCGAGGACCGTCTTCCCGAGCCCGAGAGGCCTGCGATCCATTCTGCTTTGGGGTTCATGGTCGGAGTCGCCCCCGGCATTGAGGTCACGAATACCGGAGGAGCCTTGCAGTATAGCGACGTATACGGAGGAAAGTGGCAGCCTGAGCTTTTGGTCCATTACGAACGGCAACTCTTCCATTCCGAGACATTGGGGAGCTTCGGTCTGGGCGTCGACGGAGGGCTCTCGTTCGCGGACGGGTACGGAAGACTGACTTACCAGTTCAATGGCTCCACCGTGTCGCAGACGAAGTTCACGTTTTATCAGTTTCCGGTGCTGTTCTCGGCCTATTACCGCTTCAATTTTTTGAAATTCATCAGACCCTACGCCGGCGGAAGCCTCGGTTCGATTTTTTACATCGAAGATCGGAATGACGATGTCGACACGAAACGGGGTTACAATTTCGTGTACGCGGCTCATGCCGGCGTGAGCATTCTCCTCGATTTCTTCGATTCTCGCACCGCACGCGACGGGTACCTTTCTTCGGGCATCCAGCATTCCTACCTGTTCGCCGAATACCTGTACCTCGACAGCTTCAATCAAAGCGGCCTCGTTCTGAGCCGTTCCGGGATTTACACCGGATTTCTTTTCGAGATCTGAGATGAAAGTCGCTCTTCGAATCGCTTACCTCGGAAAAAACTACTGCGGCTGGCAACGCCAGAGCCGCGAGGTCCTTCCGGCGCGCCTGCCGAGCATCCAGGAGACCATCGAGGGCGCGCTCTCCCGCATTCATGACTCCCGGATCACCATCGTCGGAAGCGGCCGGACGGACGCCGGCGTGAATGCGCTCGGACAGATCGCGCACTTCTTCTCGCCGAATCCGAAATTCACCCCGAGGATTCTCATGAACGGACTGAACTCGCTTCTTCCGCAGGACATTCGCGTGCTGGAGGCATTCCGGGTGGAGGACTCCTTTCATGCCCAGCGTTCGGCCGTGAAGAAGCAATACAGTTATTACTTCCAGCAGGGGCCTGCGCCGCTCCCCCAGTGGATGGACACTTCTTGGTGGATCCGTCGCACCCTCGATGTGGCCGCGATGGACGAGGCGGTGAGGATCCTCCTCGGAGAGCAGGATTTCGCGAGCTTTCAGGCATCGGGGGGGAATCCCGGAAAATCCACCGTGCGGACGATTCTCGAAGCCGGAGTTTCTCTTGTTCCGATGCCGGAGTTTCCGGGGGCGGATCTCAACGAGCGGGGTTTCGGAATGGTGCGGGTGCGGCTCGTGGGCACCGGTTTTTTGAAGCAGATGGTAAGGGGAATTGCAGGAACGCTTCTTCAGATCGGCGAGGCTCAACGAAAAGCATCTGAGATGCGCACAGTCCTCGAATCGCGAAGGCGCGAGCTGGTGGGGCCCACTGCCCCTGCAAAAGGGCTGACTTTGGAGCGGGTTTGGTATATACCTGACCTTTATGGAAATTCAGATCAAGTTAGAGAATGTATCGGCGATCCAGAAGAAATTCATCGTCACGATCCCCGCTGAAAAAGTTTCGAAAACCGTCGAAAAGAAGTTCCTCGAGACCCAAAAGGTCGCGAGTCTGAAGGGCTTTCGCCCCGGCAAGGTGCCTCTTGCGATGGTGAAGCAGTTTTATGCCGCAGACGTGAAGCAAAAGGCGCTCCAGACGCTCATCAGCGAATCGTATTCGGAAGCAGTCCGCCAGCATCCGCTTCGCATTGTGGGCGATCCCCAGATCGAGGGCGTTCCCCACGGCCATGACCACGAAGAAGGCCACGAGCACCACCACATTCACATCCACGAAGGCGAGGCGCTTTCGTTCGCCGCGACCGTCGAAATCGTGCCCGAGATCGAACCGAAAGAGTACAAAGGGCTTTCGCTTCAGAAGGTTTCCGGAGACGTCACCGATGAAGACGTGGCCGGTGTCCGAAAAAGCCTTCTCGACCGCAAGGCCGAGCTGACTCCCGTCGATCGCGCCGCCGCAATCGGCGACCAGGTGGACTTCAAATACGAAGGACGCGTGAAGACCGAAAACGGCTGGGAGTTGAGTCCTGACCTGAGCGGTGATCGTTCGGCCGAGCTCGGATCGGGCCAGCTTCTTCCGGAGTTCGAAAAAGGAATCGTGGGTGTGAAGGCCGGCGGAACCAAGACCTTCACCATGACCTATGCCAAAGATTACCGCGAACAGAACCTCGCCGGAAAAGAAGCCGAGTACACGGTGGATGTCCGCGAAGTGAAAGAAAAACGTCTTCCCGAGTGGAATGAAGAGTACGCAAAAGAGTTCGGCTACGAGAGCATCGCGGACTTCGAAAAGAAAGCACGCGAGCGCCTCGCAAAAACCAAGCGCGAAGAAGCCGAAAACACCCTCCGCAACGGAATGATCACCAAGCTGATCGAAAAGAACCCGTTCGAGGTGCCGCAAGCGCTGGTGTACAGCCAGATCCGTGCGCTCGCCGACGACTACTCGAACGAGCTCAAGCGCTACGGGTTCAACGAGCAGATGATCCAGTCCGCGGTGGTCAGCCAGCTCGAGGATTTCCGCAAGCGCGCCGAGACCCAGGTTCGCGCGGGTATTCTGCTCGATGCGATCGCGAAAAAAGAAAAGATCGAGCCGAAGGCCGCCGATTATGAGGCCGAACTCGCCCGGATGGCCGGCAATTTCGGGGTCGAAGTGAAGGTCCTGCAGGACCGGTTCGAATCGAGCCCGCGCGAGAAGGCGAACTTCGAGTTCCGCGTGCGCGAAGAAATGACCATTCGCTTGATCCTCGACAGCGCCAAGATCAAATAAGGCCGGATTCGGCGGTTCCCACCAGAATCTGACAATCCGATCATTCAATTTCATTGATCCCCCCTGACTCCTTGTGGCAGAACAAGGGCGGGGGGGACCTTGAATGCTCCGACCGATTGCCGCCAGATTCGGAATTTTCATTTTTTCATTCGTCTTCCTGATTGGCCCGGCAAGGGCCGATGCGGAGCTCGATCGCTTGTACGAGAATGCCAGCGGAGCCCCCCAACTCGCGATGATCGAGCAGGCGAAGACCTCGATCGACATCGAGATTTACTCAATGAAGGACTCGTCCGTGTTCCAGGCGCTCACGCGCGCGCTCGATCGCGGCATCACCCTCAGGATCGTCCAGGAACCGAGACCGGTCGCCGACCCGTGCCGGGTGTTTGATCCGCCGACCCAGGCCGACGAGCCGAAATGCCGTGAACAGAAGAACTTCGTCGGGCTGGTCCGCTCGAAGGGCGGTCGCTATGAGCCTTTCGAAAAGGCCCTGTGCGGTCCGGGGGACGGTAGCGGAATGTGCTATCAGCACGGCAAGATTCTGATCGTCGATGCGAATCTGGTGGCGATCAGTACGGGCAATTTCGATGCCTCGAGCTTTTGCCATCGCGAGCAGGGGCCATCGAAGTGCAATCGCGACTACACGGTCGTCTCGCGCGATCCCAAGGTGGTGCGCGCGATCCGGTCGGTGTTCGAGGCGGATCTGGCAAAAAAAACCACCGATATTCCCTCGATTCTCGCATCTGCGCCCAGGGTCACCGTGAGTCCGCATTCTCTTGCCCCGATTCTTTCGTTTTTGAACTCCGCAAAAAAGACGATCCAAATCCAAAATCAGTACCTGAAGAATCCCGATGTCAATGCTGCCTTGATCCGCGCCGCCCAGCGAGGGGTGAGGGTGTTCGTGATGGTGGTGAGTGCCTGTTTCTTCGGTAGGCCTGATCAGAACGCCGTGGAGCACTGGACCCGCATCTATACCGCATTCGATGCCGCGGGAATCCAGACGCGCGTGTTCAACTCGAGCATCCAGATCGGCGGGCTTCCCGGCTACTTGCATGCCAAGGCGATTCTGATCGACAGCGCCCGCGCCTGGGTGGGCTCGGTGAACGGCTCGACAACAAGCCTTGCCGCGAACCGCGAATACGGGATTTTTTCGGACGAGCCCGCGGTGGTGCGGGATCTGGGATCGTTGATGTACACCGACTATGTGGCGCCCGGCGCGGGCACCTGGCGCGAGAGCCTGCAGTGCAGGCCGGATCACTCCGCATCGAGACTTCCGGAAGAGCCCTGAGGGCCGGTCTCAAAACAAAACCGCGCCCCTGGCAGCTTGCCGGGAGCGCGGTTCGGGTTGAGTAATCTCTCGCGCTACTTCAGATTCGCGAGCGTGCGATCGACCGCCTCCGAGAGCCGCATCAGCTCCGCGCGCATCTGCTCCAGACGCTCGCGTCCTTCGCCGGCCTTCCAGGTGAACCCCGGGATCTTCACTTTCTTCGGAGTCACCGCATAGGTGAACGGCTTCGGCCCCGTTGCAGGCTTGCTTTGGTTTGTCTTCAGGATTCGCGCCTTCGAGATCAGCAGATCGCCCTCGTCCTCGCGCGAGGCATTGGCGATGATCGACACATGCTCCTCGACCGGTGCGTTCAGGAGATTCCGGAGGAGGGAGCGGTTCTTCAGGTTCTTCTCTTTCAAAAGCTCCTTGGTTTCGGCCGGAAGTCGCGTGAATCCGATGCACTCGGTGATGCGGGATTTCTTCTTGCCGAATCCGGTCGCGATCGCCTCGTGGCTCGAATACGCACCTGCGGTCAGAAGCGAGTTGTAGCCTTCGCCTTCTTCGATCGGGTGGAGGTCGACGCGGTCGAGGTTCTCGCGCAGGGCGATCTCGTGAACCGCCTTGTCGGTCGAGTTGATCACGCGCGCGGGAATCCGCTCGAGTCCGGCCAGTTTCGAGGCGCGCAGACGGCGCTCACCGGCGATCACCTTGTAGCGGTCGCCGTCTTGCACCACGAGGATGGGCTGGAGCACGCCGTGCTCCTTGATGGAGTGGGCGAGGGCCGCGATTTCTTCGTCATCGAAATGCGTCCGCACCTGGAGCTCGGATGCGTCGACTTTTTCGACCGGGACGAAGTTCACCAGAAACGTGGTGAGGCCCTTCAGTCCGCTGTGGGTGTTGTCGGCGCTCACCCGCGCGGTCGAGTAGAGTTGCTTCAGATATCCGCTTCCTTGGCGGGTTTTTGCTTCTTTTTTGTTGTCTTTGGTTTCCATTCGTTCCTCCTTGATTTTATGAGAGTTCCGCTCAGTTCAGGAGCTCGCGGGTGAGCTCGGTCAGATCTTGCGCGCCATTTCCCTTCGAGTTCACGTCGAGCACGACGGTCCGGCGCTTGGTGGCCTCGTTCAGGTCGGCGCTCCGGTTCACCACCGATTGGGCGCAAAAATCGGCGAATTGCGAGCGCAGCTCACCCAGCACTTCCTGGCTGATCACCTCGCGGTTGTCGTACATGTTCGGGATGATCTTCACATCGAGGGTCCGCCGGAACTCGCGTTGCATCTCATCGATGGTCGCCATGACGAGCGACATTCCGTGGAACGAGAGCGGATTCGTCGCGCAGATCACGTTCACGCGATTCGAGGCCACCAGCATGGAGCCGTTCAGGATCGATGCGGCCGGGTTCGTGTCGGCGATGATGAGATCATACTGGTCCGAGATGCGGGTGATCGCCTCGGAGAGGCGGTATTCGCGCCGGGTTTTGTTGTTCAGCGGGATCTCGATGTTGCAGAGCTGAAGGTTCGCCGGAATCAGATCGAGTCCGGGAGAAACATTCATCACGGCCTGATCGATCGGGAGATCATTGATGAGCACATCGTAAATGGTGGGGCGTTCGTGCGCATCGAGCACATCGAGATTCACGGTCAGGTGGCCTTGACCGTCGAGATCGATCGCAAGCACGCGGTAGCCCAGGATGGATGCGATCATGACGAACTGCGCCGTAAGAGTGGATTTGCCGGTTCCGCCTTTTACGTTGTAGAACATCTGGATTTTATTTTTTGGATGCGGCGCGACATGCCTGGTCGCCGCGGCGATCGCGTCGCTCACCACAAGAGCGCTTCCTGCGGCTTCCGCGCCTGCGCCCATCAGTTCGGCGCGCACCGATTCGTGAACGCTCAGGTCGAATTCCCGGAGCATTCGAAAGAAATTTTGAACCTCCTCAAGGGCGATGACTTTTCGATCGACGTTCCCCACGCGCTTTTTTTGCGTGTTGATGATGCCGTTGTTTTCGAATGCTGGAATGAGATTTTTATCGATTTTGGCGAGCTGGGCAAATTCGTTGGGTGTAAAGACCATGTCTCGTAGCATAGATTCCTCCTTGATCTGTCTCACTGAGTGTAAATCGAGAAGATCAAGAATCAATCAAAAACTAAACAAAAAGAGTAGACCGGTCGCCGTGGCGACCGGTGGAGAAAATACTCTCGATGGTGTTGCGTCGGACTCAAGTCGGTCGCCGTGGCGACCGATGAAGATGGGTTACCCTGATCGGTCGCCACGGCGACCGGTGATTTCATGGATCGCGTCTTACGAGCTCGCGCTCTGGTAGCGTCGCAAGCCGGCTCGCCACAAAAAGCGAATCAGCAATCCGTAGCCTGCCAGAACCGCAAGCACGAGCGGATACACCCAGATCGAGATTTTTCCGGTCAGTACCTGGGCCGGAATCGAGCCCATGAAGGCGAAGGGTAGAGCGGTCTTCAGGAGGTATCGAATCGCTTTCGGGTAGATCGCCTCGGGTTTGTTTGCGAGCGCGTAGAGCTGATAGTAGAGGTGCGAGACCGAGATTCCCCGCTCAAGCCAGAACACCCAGATCACAAAAAAGAACCGAAGCAGGTATTGGGTCGCAAGCCCGATCAACACCCACAGCACGAGCTCGGCCCATCCCCATCCTCCTGCGAATCCCGCCGCTGGCCCGTAGTGGTTCACGATGAAGATCCCGAGGGCGAGATTCACGATCTGCGAAAAGTTGATGTCCCGAAAGGTGGCAAGAAAAGCCGTGTTGATCGGCTTCGTGAGCAGAATGTCGAGATCCCCCTGGTTGATCATGTACGGCAGGGTCCAGAACGATCGCTGAAAGAACGTCGTGAAGAGCGTGTCGCTACAAACAAATATGCCCAAAAAAAAGAACACCTGCTCCCGGGTCCAACCATTGATCGCCTCGGTGTTCCGGTAGATCACCTCGAAGAGGGCGAGTTCGACCACCACCCAAATCAAATCCGCAATCGTGAGCGCGATCGTGTTCGATCGATAAATGAACTCTCGCACGAGGTTGTTTTTCAGGCTGGTCAAGAACACATCCCAAAGAGTCCGCATGGGTCAGCCTCCGATTCCCTGATAACGATGAATCGCGAAGCGCCAGCTCGCATGGAGCACGCCCCAAAGCAGCAGAATCCAAAAGAACGCGATTCCCATTTGGGTTCCCCACATCGCCGCATCCCATTTGCCTGTGGCCACCTGGGTGGGGCCAAAAACGAACAAATAAAACGGAAGCGCCTTCCAGATCAGGGCATATTGCTCGGGAACGACCGAGAGGGGAATCAGCTCGCCCGAAAGAAGACTTACGGCCATGTTCTTGACCATGAGTACGGCGAATGCGTTCTCCCAGTAAAACGCGGCTCCGGCCAAAATCGCGCCAAACAGATACGCAATGATGTTTCCCATGAGAGCAAGCGTGAGCCCCATGAGCAGGTTTGAAAGATTCATCGACGTAAACGCCGTCGCGATCGCGCCGAGGGTGAGGCACATCCCTGCGGTGATGAGCTTCTCGCCGATGCCTTTGAAGTACGTGAACTCCACAACGCCGACGGGTCTGAGTAGATAGTTATTCAGACCCCCGGTGCGAATCAGCTCGATCAGGGTGAAGTCATGGTTCCCGCCCCGAATCTGACTGAACAGCATCGAGGTCCAGGTGTAGGCCAGGAGCTCGGCGTGGGTCATTCCTGCAAAGGTACCGCCCTCCTGACTCGAAAAAATCGAGTGCCAGAGCATGAGCTGGATTCCCACGGGGACGATCGACGAGCCGATCAGATCGAGCAAAAAATCGCCCCGATAGGCCATCGTCTCTTTGATGCCGTTCCGGATCGCCGCGATCCTCCATTCCATTCCCCACGAAGAAAAAGCCGTCGTCATCTGATTCCTCAGCTCTGGTAGATCCGTTGGATCACCCGCTCCAGCGAGGATTCCTGGATTCCGATATCCGCCACTTCGAAATTCGCGAGGAGCTTCTGAAAGTACTCGGTGATGCGAGAGCGGGCGATGGGGATCAGATAGGTGGTGGGGTCTTCTTCGTCCATGGTCACGGCAGAGGCATCGAGTCCGAGGGTTGTTGATACCTGTGCCGCTTCGGGCGAGCTCAAGAGCTTCACCTTGAGCGTGCATTCGTCCCGCTCGATCAGGGTCTTCGGGTTTCCATCAAAAATCAGCGAGCCCTCTTTGATCAAAAGAATGCGCTTACAGAGCTCCGAGATGTCATCCATGTTGTGACTGGTCAGGATGATCGTTGCTCCCTCCTTCTGGTTGTGGGTCCGCAAAAACTCCCGGAGCCGCTTCGAGGCCAGAACATCAAGGCCGATCGTGGGCTCATCCAAAAAGATCACCTTGGGCAGATGAAGAATCGCGCCGATCACCTCCATCTTCATTCGCTCCCCGAGTGAGAGGCGGCGAATCTGGGTGTTCAGGAGCTTCTCGACCCCGAGGAGGGCGGTAAGCTCGTCCACCCGCGTACGATACACCTCGCGGGGGATCTGATAGAGCGCGCGCAGAAGATCAAAGGCCTCGAGTGCGGGAAGATCCCACCAGAGCTGGGCCTTCTGCCCCATGACGATCGAAATCTGACGGCGGAACTCGATCGAGCGTTCGAACGGAGTGAAGCCCAGAACCCGAGCGTCTCCCGAGGTCGGGGGGATCAGGCCCGATAAGATTTTCAGGAGCGTGGTTTTGCCGGCACCGTTTGCGCCAATCAGACCGGTGAACTCTCCCTGCTGGACCTCGAACGAGACGCCCTTCAGGGCCTCATGGACTTGGTATTCCGGTCGGAACAGGAGCTTCAGGACTCCTTGAAGGCCCTCTTGTTTTTTGACGGACTTGAAGGTGCGCCGGACATCCCGAACAAAGAGCGCAGGCTCATTCGATCTCATGAGTCACCCATCGCTTTCCGACCATTTTCTCGGCGGGGAGGGACTTCGGCAGAACGGCATTGTACCGGAGCTTGATCGGTACCGATTCGCCCAAGCCTTCGGGTTTGAAGAGGGTCCCTGCAAAGCTTTCTTCGACCGGGAACACGGTGATCAGCGCAGGGCTCTCGGGAGGCGCGTTCTTTCTTTGGGTCAAAATCGAATAAATCAGAATCGCCTTGTTCTTTCCGTGAGGGTTGTCTTTCAAAAAAGGAACGATGTCCGTCCGGATCTCGATGGTCTCGTCCTCGGCCGTGATTTGCTCGATCAGACGCCGCGGTTTCAGTGAGGCAAAGTCAAACTTCAACAGCTCCCGCGGTGCCCGATGCGCGGACTTGCGAGCAAGATCCGACATCTTCTTCATGCCCTCATTCGAATCCCGAAAGGCGATCCTTCCGGCAAGAAGGCTCAAGTTCAAAAGAAGAGTGCCTTTTTTGGGCATTCCCCCGAGCAGTCCTTCGGACAAACCGAAGCCCGCCTCGATTTCATGCTTCCCATAGCGGGCGCGTTTGTAGCCGTACGGGGTTCTGACGGTGCTGAAGAGGTAACCGTAGGTGTGGGTGAGGCCCGCATGCCCGGTGGTGTAAGTTTCGTCAAAGGGGACCTTCAATGTCCGGTTGAAGAACTGAAGCAGATTCGCCGGAACGGTTTTGGTCCCGGTTGCGAGATTGCTCTCGTCGATGTTGCGGCTCAGGCCCCAGAGCGAGAGGAGTCCGGGCGTTTTTTGATCCCGCTCGAGCTGGCGCAAAAACCCGGGGATTGATTTCTCGAGGGTGGCGCGAATCGTTTTGGGATCCTCGATGCCTTCGAGGGAGCGGGCCGTTCCGGCCCAAGGGCAGTCCTCGCGCGTTTCGAGAGCCTCGGGGTTCGGGCACTGGGCCCGGCCAGGGGCTCCGAAGGCGAGGCCTGCGAGCCCCAGAAGTGCCTGAAGGAGTGTAATTTTTGCGCGCATGGGTGTATCGTTTAGCCGAAAGACCCCCAAATGAAAAGTCAAGACTCTGTCCCCTACTATGAGCACCACGCCCTTCGCCTTGCGGAGCAGGATCTTCGAGTGAAGTCTCCGGGAGAACTCGTGCCGTTCCTCGAGCTTCTGGTCCCGAACGGACGGGTGCTCGATCTCGGATGCGGCTCGGGGTTCGACTTGCAGTGGATCCGGCGCTCCGGTCGGGAAGGGGTGGGAATCGATGCCGCACCCTCGCGGGCCCGGATTGCGCGCGAACAAAACCCGGGGGCCGAGATTCTCGAAAAAAACTTTCTGTTTTACTCCCCGAAAGAGTCCGAGTGGGACGGAGTCTGGGCGAATCGATCGCTTCATCATGATTCCCCCGAGGCGGTCCAACGGGTGGTGGCAGGCGTATTCCGGGGACTCAGACCGGGAGGGATTTTCGGAGTGGTCGTGTACGAGGGATCAGGCGGGTTTCAGGATCGCGAGGGCGACTACTTGGGACCGTCCCGGTCTTTGCACCCGTGGAGAGAAAAGGCGCTTTGCAGTCTCTTGGAGCAAACCGGATTTCAGATTCTGAAGGTCGGACGAAAGCCCGCGGCTCCCGAAGAAGGGCATGCGCTCCCCGGGCTATTGGTTCTGGCAAAAAAAATCGGGTCTAGGGTTTCTGGCTGACGCGTGCGGATGCGATTTTGGTGGCCCGGGTTCCGAGAATCCAGTCCCAAAGCGGGAAGACAATGTTGAAGTTCCAGTGCGCCATCATTCCCTTGTGATGGTGGATCCGGTGGTGCTCCCGCAAAAACCAAAGCCCCGGAACCTGAAATACCTTTGAGTCTTCTTTGAAGTGACAGATCGCATGCACCGTCTCGTAGGCAAAAAAGAAGAGCGGCCCGAGAATCAGGGCGAGCGCACCTTTGGACGGGCCGAATACTTGGGTGAGGACAAACGAAAGCGGCAGGTTCAAGCCGTACTGCAACACGGCGACTCCCCAGACCGGGAACAGCACATGAAAAAACTCGCGAGAATTCTGAGCCTCGATCCGGTCATGGGTGAAGTACTGATGATGACTCAGGGTGTGTTGGTTGTAGGCGGGAGCCGAACCGGGCAAGCGATGGTGCAGGGGGTAGCGGTGGGTCGCATACTCCACGAGGGATGCGATCGTGAGCATGACCGGAATGAACACGAGGTCCGAGGGCGTCAGCCCCCCGGGGATTTGCGAGAGGGTGACGATGCCGTACGCGATCAGCGGAAAGCTCACCGCGCTGGTTCCGAGAAAATGAAGCCCGGCATGATAAATCCGGGGAATGGGACGGATTCGGGGTTTTTCCTGGGTACTCATCGAGTCCGGATTGTAGCACGATTTGCGGCGTTCGATTCCATCTTTCCCGAAAACCGAGTATGCTTTTTTGACGATGAATTCCGGTCAAAAAATCAAAATGGGAATCGGTTTGTTCGGATTGGCGGGACCGCTGTATCTGGTGCCCAATCATTTTCCGACCTATGAGCCCTTCGAGCTTCCGTTGACGCTCCTCGACCGCATGGTGCCGCTTCTCCCTGCATCCATCTATGTTTATTTGAGCGAGTATTTTTTGATCTTTTCGGCCTATTTTTTGGTTCGCGACCCTGCCATCACTGCCCGCTACCTCAGGGCGATGTTGTGTCTGTTGCTGGTGAGTGCCCTGGTGTTTGTGCTCTTCCCGACCACCTATCCGCGCCATCTTTACCCGCTTCCGGATGGCTTGGATCCGGCAACGAGGTTCTTTTTTGAGCTTCAGCGGTTTGCGGACACCCCGAACAATTGTTTTCCGAGCCTCCATGTCGGGACCGTGCTCATGGCCGCTCTTTCTCTTCGCGAAAACCGCCGCTGGTTCGGCATTTACCTCGTCTGGGCCTTATTGATCTCGATTTCGACCCTCACCACCAAGCAACACTACGTGTGGGATGTTTTTGGCGGTGCCACGCTCGCGTTGACTCTGGACTGGTATTTTCTGCGGCGGCAATCTTTGCCGGTTCGCGTTGTCGCACAACAAAAATAATTGTTTCCCCCCGATTCCGGGCGGTATTCTAAGAATCAGGAGGCTTCGATGAAGTTGCTGAGAGCCATCGTCCTGATTCTGCCTTTTTTTTGGGTGCCATCCTCTCGAGCATTCGAGGCGGGGATTTTAGGGGGAGTCAATTCCTTCGGGCCGGATTTGAAAGCCGGTCCGGCGTCCCCGGGGTTCACGTTCACGGCAGTACCCAGAACCGCATCGGGATTCGGGGCTTTTGTGAAGTTCCCCCTGGTTTCTGTGTTTGATCTTGAGTTGGATTTCATTCGTGCGGACAAAAAGATCGTGCAGACCGCAAGTTCGAGCTCTTTTTCGAACGTCACGACGATCGAGATGTCCTCTTGGATGGTTCCGCTCCTGCTTCGAGTGAATGTGGTTCCCGGGGGCTTTTTAAGCCTTGCCGCCGGTGGGTACTACGAGTGGGCGTCGGGTCGGGAGTACAAGGTCAACGGGGTCAGCACCGATTACGCCGGTTCCGGGTTCAATCACCGTGACATCGGGGTGTTGGGATCCCTCCGGCTTCGTTTTCCGGTCTTTTTCGGAGCCCATGCGATTCTGGATGGCCGCTATTTGATGGGGCTTCAGGAACAAGCAACGGACACGACCCAGTTCACGATGAAGAGCCGGCACTTGCAGGCTTTTTTCGGGGTTTCGTTCGGTTCCTGAGAACGTCGCCGCAATCGGCACAAATCCCGGTGAACTCCACGAAGTGACGGACTTCGCGGAACCCCATGTTCTTCACGGTCTCAAGGAGCTTCATCCAGTCCTTCCCGCCGCAGGCTTCGAGGACGGCCATCTTTCCGCATTTGCGGCAGAGCAAATGATGGTGATGGGTCTCGGCCGAGTCGAGTTCGAAGCGAACGGTTCCGTCGGCAAGGGGGGTTCGGACGACGATTTGGTTTTCTTCAAAAAAAAGAAGGGTCCGATAAACCGTGACCCGGTCGATGCGGCCGGTCTTCGAAGCCAGTTCGACAATCTGATCGACGGTGAGCGGCGAGTCCGCATCGCGGAGAATCTTCGTGATGCGCTCACGGCCCGGGGTCCATTTTCCGCCCCGTTTTTTCACCGCCTCACGAATGGCGCTGATCTTGGTGGGTTCTTCAGACTTGCACATCCGGGACTTCATATCACGGGCTGGGCAAATCGTCGATGAAGCGGGCAAGAAGCAGGGTCTCGAGCGCCACGATGTGGGTCACGGGCGTGAACTGCCCGGGGCTTTCGGGGTTCACCCAGCGCAGCGGGTACCAGCCGCATTTGTTCTTGGGTGATCGGATCACCAGCTCTGCTTGCCGGTCGACGAACGAGCGAAGCTCCTCGAGGCGCGGGTCGTTCTGTTCGGCGAAGGCGCGCACCAAAGGATAGAGCGACTTCATGAAGATTCCCTTGAAGGTCACGCCGTCGACGCCGCAGGGTTTTTTCCCGCCCTCGGACTCGCAGTGCCGCTCGGCGAACGCTCCGCGGTCGTTGAGGTAATAGTTGCGCGAGGCCTGGAAGAGCGACCAGGCGCGGTCGAGGTTTCCGAGCCGGGTGAAGACCTCGATGTAGAGTCCCTGGTTGTATGTCCAGTAGTCGCCGATTGCATTGCACTTCGCATCGAGTCCATCGTCGATGAGCCCCTCGGGGTTCCGGACGATGGCGGAGTTTTCGATCCAATGGACGATCTTGAGCGCGCGTTCGCGGTACACCGGATCGCCCGTCAGTTCGAAGAGCCGAAGGTTCAGGACGGCATAAATGCCGTTTGTGACGGAATTCTGGTACTTGTTCTCGGGCTTCCAAACGAGACTTCCGCCGCAGGTCGAAACCCAGGCGCGCTCGTGAATGTGTTTATAGAGCGCAAGGGAGCGCTTCAGGTATTTCTTTTTGGTCCGGCCCGAGGCCTCATAGGCATGAAGCCAGGTGAGCGCCCACCAGCCCTCGTCATCGAAGATGCCGTTCACGTAGTTCAAGATCGGCCGGAAGCTCAAAAAAAAGTAAGTCTGATCAAGACTCCCGATCAGCTCCCGGTCGAACCGCAAAAGGCCGTCGATGTTGTGTGATTGGGTCCACCAAGTCGAGCGAGGCCAATCCCGAAGCAAAAACCGTCGCGATTCCTGATGGGTCTTACCGGCCTCTTCGATCGCGGCATCAAGCTCTGCTCTTTCGATCCCTCGTGCGGGGGGAGCTCCCGCAATGCTCATGAAGACTGCGACAAGAAGGGTCGAAAGAGTGAGACGGTTCATCCAGTAGCTCCCGGTTCCACGATCGAAATTTCGTTCAATACTTCGGTCCTAGGTCGAGCGGCCGGGTTTCCTGCCGGAGCTCTTCGAGCTCCCGCTTGCGAAGATCCTGTTCCTGCGGGCTCGCCTCGATGGCGGCTTGCGCGCGTTCCGTGATCTCGGCGGTGATCTCCGCACGGCGTACCTCGCACTCGTGCAGGGACCGGAACTCCCGGTTCTGATCGTAGGTGTAGTTCGGAATCGCGAACTCCGCAACCGGCTTCGGAAGCGCCCCGACCACCAGGACCGCATATTGCGAGCCGTAGTTCTGATGGAGCGCAGGTCCGAGATCGACCTTGATGCGTTCCACTCGGTCTTCCTCGCGACGGGCGCGATCGCACCGGATCGCCGCATGCGCTTGCTCGCACACATTCTTCAGGTCTGACAGGTTCGATTCGGTTTTCGAGATGCGGATCAGAACATACGATCCGCCGGTCTTCAGGTACAGGCGGTCGAACCAGCCCTCGCGGAACTCGCAGGCTCCTTGCGCCTGTGCGGCCGAAGCCGAAATGAAAAGTGCTGCCAACAATGCCGATCCGTACTTGCTCATGGGTTCCTCTCCTCCTTCAGAAAAGAAAGGAACATCTTGCAGAGGCTGAAAACAAGTGTCAATTATAATTTATATAATATTAGAATAAAAACTAATGGGAGTTGCGGTCAGCGCAGACGCGTGCCCCATTTGCGGTCTTCGATTTGTCTTTGTTCTTCGGGACGCAGAGCGATCGCATCTTGGGCCCGTCCCGTGGCACGGATGGAAAACCACGAGCGGTGCGTTTCGCACTCCTCGAAGGAATCGAACATGCGATTGAAACCGACCGAAGGCACGGGACCCGCGAATTGGAGGATCCATTCCGGAAGTTCCCCGACATAAAAGAGCGTGAACTCCGAGCCGGGATTCAAAACGCAATGACTGGCGCGCAGGGTTTCGTCACAGAGGTTCTTCAGGTCGCCGATGTTCTGCGGGGTTCTCGAAACCCGGATCGGAAGCGTACTGCCGTTCCCCGCGTTCAGGCGGACCGAGTAAAACGGACCCTGCGAAAAAAAACAAGCCTCCTCTGCATTCGCAGAAAAGGCTTGCATCAATATCATTGAAACGAAAGCAAAACGAAGCATGTTATCCCCCCTTTTCTTCAGATCAAGCGACACCGGAAGAATCAGATTTTTCCGGGAGTCAGGCGGCGCCCCTGTTCGCGGAGCTGTTGATCGTCGCGAGCATTGGTCGAGCGAGCCTCGATCGCCTTCTGGGCGTTCTCGACCGCTTGAATGGCAACGTCGGCCCGGTGGCTTTCGCAGGCTTGCACCGAGGCGTAAGACTTACCCGCATAGCTCGGCGCGAATTGCGCGATCCACTGGTTCCGCGGATGGAATTCATATTCGAGGGTGGCGAAGTTCTTTCCGAGATCGACATAGGTACTCGGGCCGAGATCGGAATCAATGCGCACGCTCTCGCCGGTGTAGCGGACATGCTCGATGCACAGGACCGCCTTGAAGGTCTCATCGCAGACGGTCTTGAGTGTGTTCAGGTTCTCGTCGGTTTGTGCCACGCGAATCCCGACGTACTGGGAATCGCTCGACTGAATGTAAGAGTGGCCGAAAACCCCCGTCGAAAAATAGCAGTTCGCCTCTGCCGAAGCTCCTGCCATCATCAATGCCACTGCCAATCCTGAAACTTGTTTGAACATGATACCTCTCCTCATTTTTGAAACGACGCAGAATGCTTGCACGTCATGACTGGCGCGTCAATTATTATTTATAGTAAATAAGAATAAAAACTAATGGCGATCGGTCGCACGGGCTTGCGCGGGCCTTCGGCGGGGCTTATTACCAGGGGCGCGCTTGATACACCGATTCCCGGATGCGTTTTTGCTCTTCGGGATTGGCCGCGATGGCGGCATGGGCGCGTTCGGTCGCAAGAATGGCGAATTCGGAGCGCGCGATCTCGCACTCTTTCTGGGAGTTCAGAAGCTGGTTCCAGCCATAGCCGAAGATCGGGTTGGTATATTGCGCGATCCATTCCGGAACAGCGTGGATGAACAACAGGGTGACTCCTGATTCTTTTGTGGGAAGGCACTCCGCGGCCTCGAGGCTCGTATTGCACACCTCTCTCAGGATCGAGCGGTTGTTATTGCTTCGGGTGACCTGGATCACGAGGAACTTCCCGTGTCCCGAGTTCAAATGAAGCGAATCGAATTGTCCGCTCGAAAAAGTGCAGCTGTCTTTGGCGTGGGCGGCCGAGGCGGTCATCGCCAACAAAATCGTAAGAACGGTTCTAGTCATTGCCAACATGATTTTCATCCTCCGAAAGATTCCCCGATTCTACCATTTGCCCGGAGTATAGAGATCGCGCCGGTCGGGTTGATTCTCGAGAGGGGACCCGCGCGCGGTGGATTCATTGTAGCGGATCGCCTTTTGTGCGATTTCGACGGTCCCGATCGCGATTCGATCCCGCTGAGCCAAGCATGCTTCGTAAGACGCGTATTTCTTGCCGGACCAGTCATTCGGCACGAATTGCTGGATCCACTCGGGCAGATTGCTCACGCCAAGGGTCACTTCCACCAGTCCGAAGTTGGTGTATTCCTTGATGCCGAATTCCGAGGGATGACTCACGACCTGATCATAAGTACGGGTGGTGCCCTCGCACCGGACGGCCTTGTAGGTCTCGTTGCAAACGGTTTGCAAAAGGTTCTTGTTTTCGACGGTCGGTGTGATCCGGATCAGATCGTACTGGTCTTCGCTCGCGTGGATGTACTCGCCGAGGTAACCCCCGGAGAAGTAACACTGCGCCCCGGCCGAAGAACCTGCCGCCATCATCAATGCGATTGCCGAAAATTTCTTGAACATGAACTGCCTCTCCTCTTCGTTTCGAAGTCGGCGCATCTTCGCACGGGCAAGGTGATGTGTCAATTATTTTTTATATGAAGTTAGAATAAAAACTGATGAGGGGGTCGCATCAGTTCGGACGGGTGCGGGCGGCGCGCGCCTGGCGGATCGCCTCGCGCTGGGAGGCCATCACATCGATGATCTCGAGCGCTTCGTAACGAAGGTCGTTCTCGAAAATGAAGCGGTAGAAGTTCTCGATGTCCGGATGGTGGCGGAAGTTCTTGAGCGATCCGGAGTTGGTGTCGGTTCCCGCAGTCGCGGCCGCCATGGCAAGGCCTGCGGCCGAGATTCCGGGAGCGGCGGCGCCTTCTTCTTCTTCGTCCTCATCCGAGGACGCGGTGCCGGTCACGAGTTCGGCTTTCAGCTCGATGGTGTCGGATTTCTTGTCTTTGCCCGCGCCTTTTTTCTCGATCGCGATTTTCACTTTGGGTTCGGGCTTCTTGGTCGACTTGGCCACCGGCTTTGCGGAAGGCTTCGGAGCGGCCTTGGCGGGTTTCGCGGGAACGGGTTTTTTCGCGTTTGTTTTTTTAGCGGGTTCTTTTTTCGATTTTGCCATGGCACTGCCTCCTGGGTTTCGGGTCAATTTACAGTTTCGCCTCGGATTTGTCCAAAATTCCGTAGCGGTGAAGTTTGTTGTACAGGGTCTTGATCGTGATCCCGAGCGAATGCGCCGCACGGGTCTTGTTGCCTTCGAAGTGGCCGAGACAACGCAAAATATGGATTTTTTCGAGTTCCTCGAGGGGCATTTCGACCGGGGGCGGGCCGGTCAGCTCTCTCGACGCACTCTGGGCCGGACCCCGGATCGATCCAGGCAGATCCGCCGGTTCGATCCGTCCGTCTCCCGAAAGAATCCGGATCCGCTCGATCGCGTTCTGAAGCTCCCGGATGTTTCCGGGCCAGGGGTGGTTCTTCAGGAGCTCGAGCGCCTCGCTCGAAATCCGGGCGAGCATACCCGAAGAAAAATGCTCGATCAGAAGGGGAATGTCGTCTTTCCGGTCGCGCAATGCCGGGGATTTGAGCGTGATGGTGTTCAGACGGTAAAAGAGATCCTCACGGAACCGGCTGTTCTGAATCTCGGTCTCGAGGTCGCGATTGGTGGCGCTCACCACCCGCACATCGACGCGGATCGGCTCCTTGCCGCCTACGCGATAGAATTCGCCTTCTTGCAAAAATCGCAGGATCTTCGACTGGAGGGCGAGGGCCATTTCGCCGATTTCGTCCAAAAACAGGGTTCCGCGATGGGCCTGCTCGACCAGTCCTTTTTTGGTGCCTGTGGCGCCGGTGAACGAGCCTTTTTCGTGTCCGAACAGCTCGCTTTCGAGCAGGGATTCGGTGATCGCGCCGCAATTGATTGCCACAAAGGGAAGCTCGCTTCTCGGGCTCTGTGCGTGGATCCGTCGCGCGATCAGCTCTTTGCCGGTTCCGCTCTCGCCCAAAATGAGCACGGATGCCGAGGTCGGAGCCACGCGGTCGATCAGGTTCAGAATCTTGCCGAGTTTTTCGCTCCGGCCGATCAGGGGAACGGTCTGGGCTGCTGCGCGGGAGGGTTTCCTGGGCTCGCGGACCTTGCCACCCAGGGTGAGACCGGGAAGCGCGGGAGCAAGAAGGCGTCCGAGTTCGGTTGCCGCAAGCTCAATCAAAATCGTCTCGCCCGTGAGCCATTTGCCTTCCGGACGGTATGCGAACAGCACTCCGGTGATCCGGTTCTCAAAAATGCAAGGGACGATGAAAATCCGGTTCAGCGGCTCGATCACCGACTGGCGCAGACGCACGGACTGATCGAGGGTGCGGGGGTCGAACGGGGGGAAGCCCGGGGTCGCCGCGAATTGATCCTTGGGGAGCTCGGTTGCCGCATTTGCCCGTGCGATCGCGAACTTCGCGAACGAGAGTTCGCGATTCAGGAAGTCCAGGCTTCCGTCGAACTCGTCATTCAGTTTTCGGATCAGGCTCAGCGCCGACAAGGGTTCCATCGCGACGGTGGATTCTAGCAGTACTGTGTAAAAATTGCAATTAAAAACTGATATAAAAAGTAAGATTTTCAGTAAGGGGGCGGACCACGGTGTACAGCGCAAGCACTGCCAGCCCGGCCCAGGCAAGGCCTCGCGCCCGGTTCCACGAGGGAATCGGAAGTCGCCCGGTCGCCGCAAGCGCCGAGACGACGGGCATTCCCGAAAACAAGGGGAGCGAGAGCAGGTTCTGCCGGAACGCCTCTTGCCACTCTCCGAAAAACAAATGCACAAAGGCATGGGTCATGCCGCAAAACGAGCACTTCATTCCGGTCCACATGCGCAGGGGGCAAACCGGCGGAAGCGCATCCAGGATCGAAAACGCCTGCTCCCGCCCGAGCAGATGCAGGCTCGCTCCCGAAGCAACAAACAGCAGCAGCAGGAGTCTCCCGGACCAAACAAGCAGAGAAGACTTCGAAGAAGAACTCAAAGAAGGGCTCCCGGTTCGATCGAAAAGAACAGAACCGAGGTTCCCCCGAAATCACGACGGGTTCCTTGCTGGAATTCCAGATTGAATCGCAGCGGCAGCCAATACAGGACTTCGGTATCGAGGCTGAGTCCCGCACCGAACGAGGGGAGCACCACACTCGTGCCGCCGATGCCCTGCAGTCCGAGCGCCTCCGAGAACACGAAGCCGTGAATCTGCTTCCAGAACACCGGACGGGTGCCGCCGAGCCCTGAGAACTCGCGAATCAGGGGGAAGTGAAAATCCAGAGCGGCAATTCCGAATTGTCGCGGCAGAAGCACCGAGGAAGGATAATCGGTGTATCCACGAAACACCGTCTGGCTCAGGGTGACGGACTCGCCGCGATCGTAGGGGTTTTCGACATCCTTGCCGACCAGATCGGTGGCGGTGAGGCCCGACTCGGGTATGCGACTCGTTCCGAACCACTGGGTTTTCGAGCGCAGGACAAAGTGGTTGCCGAGGTCGAAGTAATGCTTCCAGGATGCCAGGTATTTTGCGATCGAATACCGCCCGGGATTGAACCGGTTGTCGCCGATGAGCGAGATCTCCTCGCCCATCTCGGGCATGAACCCGAGCGGCGTGCGTCGCGCGTTCGAGAAGCGGATCGCTCCTCGCACCCCCGGAACCGAAGGATTCGAGAACTGGAAGTCCGGGACATCGACCGCCTCTCCGTTCGAGAGTTTGCGTACCTTGCTCCAGCGTTGATACGCGGTGAGCGAGGGAACGAGAGAACTCCGGACCCAGAACAAGGGGTAAGACAGGGTGAGCGCCACCTCGTGGTTTCTGCGATAGCGTTGTCCGAAAAAATCGGTGGCGATGTTTGTGGTCTCGGACCACGCGCTCAGGTCGATCTTCGGCCGGAACTCATAAATCGAGTACTCGACTCCGCCGTCGAAGGTCTTCGGAAGAAAATTGTAGCCCCCTGAAACCTGATACTGCTGCTTGCCGGTCGAGTCGAAGCCGAATGCCGAACCGGCGATGGTGGTGCCCGATTTCGAGCCGAACGAAAGAGCGGCAATCGGCGACCACGCCCGCGGAGCCATGCTCGACCAAGGCGAGTAGTCCTTGGAATCGGACTCCTTCAGCCCGAGTGAGGGCGACTGAAGCGCCTCTTCTAGGACGGGCGGGGCTTGCGGGCTTGCCAGAACGGGTTTGAGCGTGGGCAGCACCTCGGCGGATTCGAACTTCACGATCTGGTAGCCGTCCGGGGTGAGGAGATTCGCATGGAGCTGACCGGACGGAGAAAAAAACGGGAACGCCGTGCCGGTCACGACATTGGTCACGCGCGTGCTTTTTCTGTCCCGGAGCTCGTGGATGTTCTCGATGCCGGTTTCGTTTGATACAAAAAAAATACGGTCATTTCGCGCAACCGGGTTCCGGTTCATGAACCCGTTCTGCAAAAGAATCCGCGATTCTCCCGTGGATACATCGACCGATTGCACGACCGATTCTCCCGTGCCGAGCTCCTGATTCGAAAACAGAAGGACTCGATCATTCTGGAACTGCGGAGCCGAGAGGATCGAGAAGGGCTTCGACACCAGCACCGGATGAATCTCCGACAAGGCCGGGCCTTCTTTGCCGAGGGCAAGCGCCGCGGACTCGATCCGAACGGTACCTCGCTGGACCGAGAGCCATGCGAGTTGTTTTCCGTCGGGAGAAATCGCAGGGTCCTTCGCCCGGCGGGCCTCGGTGAGCTGGATCGTCCGGTCTTCTTGCAGGTCGTAGGCGAAGAGGTCGGAATACAGCTGATACGAGTTCTCGCGCACAAGCGCGCTGTAGATCACATAGCGAGAATCGGGGGTGAAGGCGAGGCCGGCTCCGAGAACCTTCTCGTCGAGGCGCCTTTTCTTTCCTGTGGCAAGCTCCACCGCAATCAGACGGGCGCGATCATGAAGGGAGGTCTCGGAATAGGCGAGCCACCTGCCATCGGGCGAGAACACTCCGCCGAGCGCCTGAAAGTCGCTTCGGGCGACGACCTCATGCCCGGTCTCGCCTTCCGCCCGCACGCGTTCGATCTCTTCTCCGAGGCGTTCTTTCGCCTCCATCGCAAAGGAGTTCCAGTACACGCTCCAGTTCTTGTGCATCACATTGTCGAGATTTCCCTCGATGAAATAAGGGACACGGGCCGAGGAGCGCATCGAGAGTTCTCCCATCGCGTCCTCGGGGTTCGCATGAGTGGCCCGATCGCGCGAGAACTGCTCCCAAAGGTGATACCCGAAAAGGTACGGGACTTCCCCGCCCGGAAACCACGGGTAATCGCCATTTACGCGATCAAGCGTGATGGAACGGGGGGCTCCGGTCTGGAGTCGATTCCCGGCGACCATCGCTCGAAGAATCCCCTCGTAGTAGGGACTCCGTCCGCGTCCGAGGCGGGAGGTCCGGGTCTCGAAATACACCGCGAGTCCTTCGAGCATCCAAGGCGGCAGGAGCCCGTTCGGTCGTACGGCATCGCCGAACACGATGCGAAGCCCCTCCATCCATTCTGTGGTGGGGTCGATGTTCAAAAAATGCACATATTCATGGAACACGAGGAGCTTGATCCAGTCCTCGGCGTACGAGGTCGAAAACCACGTTTCAGGCGGCGTTGCGATCAGCACCATTCCCACCCGGAACAGCGGCATGGCAAAGCCGTTTGCCGCATCCATGTTGTCGGCGATCAGCACCGTGGTTTTTTGGCGTGGGGTCCAGCGCAGCACCGGCTGGAGGATCGAATGGGCGTGCTCGAAGTGGTTCGCGGCATTTTCGGTGAATTCAAAATAGCCATCGGCATAGACGAAGCGAAAGTTCTTCGTTTCGAAGGTTTTGTAGGCGGTCTCGGGCGAGAGGCCCGCGACCTCGAGGTACGAAACCGGTGGCGGCGTCGCGCACCCGCCGAGAAAGAGCAGACTTGCCAGAAGCGTCTTCGCGAGCCGCATCCTCACGGGGCCGCCCGGATCAGCTTCCACTCGCAGTCAGCCGAGCGAAAGCGGGTTCCGGGCCTCAGGTGCGTGCGGCGGATCACCGCCAATGCCTGAGCGCCCGATCGGGACGTGAGCACGCCGACCTCTTGCGACTCGGCAGAAAAAACCGGACAGGGCAGAGTCCCGGCAAACGATTTGTCGGTGCGCAGAAGGCAGAGTTTGCGGGCGGGAGATCCTAGCGAGATGATTTTCTCGATCACCTCCTGCCCCGGATAACAGCCCTTCTGGTCGGCAATCGCAGAGCGCAGATTCACCTCGAGAGGATTGGTTCTGCCATCCGCATGGAACTCGAATCCTTCGCGCGGGGTGAGTGCAAGAATGCGCGCTTCCTCGTTTTCGGCTTTTTCTTCGCCCGCAGGGAGCGGTGTCAATTCGTAGCGCTCATCGAAGGTGTAGTGATCCATGAGCGAAAGAAAGGCCTCTTGGAAGGCGATCTCGGCGGAATCGCCGTCCGTTCGCGTGATCTCGAAGAAACAGAGGATTTTTCCCTCCGGATTCAAAATGAGGCCCGGAGCGGGGACTCCTGTGGCAAGAGCATGGATGTCGACTGAACTGATTCGATGGAGGAGATCCAGGCCGGCCCGGCCTTTCAGCAAAACCCTTTGTCTCATGATGAGGGGTAGAGTACATTACTTCCCTGCTATGAAATACCCAAAATCTCAGTTCTCCAAAGGGATTCGCGATCAGGACCGGATCTCCAGCCCGTTCCTCGTCAAATACAGCGCGGTTGCGACCGGAAAGACCGGCAAACCCTACATGAACGTGGTTTTGACCGACAAAACGGGCGATGTCGAGGCGCGCATCTTCGACCAAGTGCCCCGGTATTCCTCGCAGGCCGTGAAGGACACCTTCGTGCAAGTCGAGGGTGTGGCCCAGACCTTCAACGGACGGATCCAGATTCACATCAAAGATCTCACCGTGCTCCGCGAAGACGAGGTTCAGGTCGAGGAATATCTTGCGGAGTCTTTTTTGAATGCCGACAAGCTGTATGAAGAGGTGAAGGCGATCCTCGCTTCGATGAAGGATCCGTATTACCGCGCGCTCCTCGAGTCGATCTTCATCGATGATGCCGACATCGTCGCGCGGGTGAAGCGCGCTCCCGCAGCAAAGAGTTTTCATCATGCGTATCCGGTCGGATTGCTCGAACACGTGGTCTCGATCGCAAAAATCCTCGAATTTCTCGCGGCCCACTATGGTCCGCAGGTCGATCGCGATCTCTTGTTCGTGGGGGGATTCTTGCACGATCTCGCGAAGATCTGGGAGCTTCAGTACGACAAGGTCGTCGATTACACCATGGAGGGGCGTCTGCTCGGCCATCTCGTCATGGGTTCCGAGCTGATCGAAAAGAAGGTGCAACAGCTCGAAGCCGAAGAAGGGCGCTTGCCCGGTCCGTTCCCGGTCGAAAAGAAGCTTCTCGCGAAACACATGGTCGTCGCCCACCATGGCAAGCTCGAGTTCGGATCGCCGAAGGAGCCGGCTTGTCTGGAGGCGCTTCTGGTGCACATGATCGACGACCTCGATTCGAAAGTGAATTCCATCCGGACCTTCATCGAGCAGGATTCCGCGCCGGGCTCGTGGACCCTGCTGCACCGGCAATATGAGCGCTATTTTTACAAGCCTGAGTGGGCGCGGAAATCATGATCGAACCCGCTCTGGAGCGGAATCCCGTGTTGAGGGCGATCTGCGACCGGGTGAGGCGAATTCCTCCGGTTGATGCGGGCCATGACTTCGGGCATGTGCTTCGGGTGGCAAATCAGGCCGTCGCGATTTTGAGCTTTGAGACCCTCGAAGCCGAATCCAGGCCCGCTACTGCGGCCGAGATCGACGCCGTGCTTGCGGCGGCCCTTCTTCATGATTGTGTGCCGGTTCCCAAAAACTCCCCGCTCCGAAAAGAAAGCGCCCGCCTTTGCAGCGAAAAAGCCCGCGAATGGCTCTTGGAGCTGGGCTGGACACCCGCAGAATGGATCGATCCCATCGCACAGGCGATTTTGGACCACAGCTACTCCGCGGGACGGACTCCAGAAACCCCGATCGGAAAAGCCCTGCAAGATGCCGACCGCCTGGAGGCTTTGGGGGCGCTCGGTCTTTATCGCACGATCGCTACCGGTGTTTCGATGGGGGCGCTGTTGTTTGATCCCGAGGATCCCTGGTCGGAGCGACGCGAGCTCGACGACCGGCGGTTCACGGTGGATCATTTTTTCACCAAGCTGTTGAAGCTTCCCGCGACCTTCCAGACCCGCGCCGCGCGGGAAGAGGCCGAAAAACGCGCCCAGTTTCTTCGGGAGTTCCTCTCGGAACTCCGCCGGGAGCTCCTAAATTGCCCCCTTTGATTGCACCTGATGAAGGAACAGGATGGGGAGAGGGGGCCGGAATGATTCGATTTTTGCCGACTCTCGCGAGCGCGTGACGCGCGAAAGCGAGGCCGCACGACGCGGCTCGGAGGTAAAAACCGAATCATTCCGGCCTCCTCTCCCCGTCCCGTTCCCGAAAAAAGAGCACTCATTGGGTACAGTTCGGGAGCTCCCGCCGAGAGTTCAAACACTCTTTACGATGCCTCAAGCCCAGATCAAATTTACGAACGGTCGGTAATTTTTCTTCAGCGCACTGCGCGAATCGTCTATAAGTGCGCGCTAAGGATTTACCCGCATCAATGATCAACACCCTTTTTTTTGAGCAAAAACTCAACACCGAATGCCGTCCGGTCCGCGACCGGTTCTTTTTGGAAGTCCACTGGACCACCTTCCGGGTTGTCCTGGCCTATGCCGCATTGAACGCGGCAGGGCAGGCGTGGTTCACCTTTGCATCCCTGCTCCTCGGAATCCTCGTCCTGACTCCGCTCACGCTTGCTTTGTATCGACGCGGGCTCACGAGGCTCGCGCGCATGAGCTTCGTGCTCGGCTTTTGCTACTATGTCTTTGCCGCTTCGTTCGGTCATGGCCATCAAGGGTCATTCGATTACTACTGTTTGCCCGGAGTGGTGGTGGCGTTTGTGTTGTTCGAACCCGGTCGTTGGCGGTGGCTCGTGCCGGGAATTTTGCTTCCGGTTCTGACTTGGCTTGCGATTCATCAACGGTATGTTCCCGTTTTTTTGGGGGGAGGCGATGTCATCCGGCCCGGAGACGCCGATTTCGAGTTGATCAATTTTTTTGGTGCGTATCTGATGCTGGCGATCTTTGTGTACAACCTGATCCAGGCGAACCTGAGGCGCCATCGCGATCTTCGTCGTGCGAAGGGACGGATCGAGAAGTTCTTCACGCTCTCGCCGGATCTCATGTGCATTCTCGACTCGCAATCGCGGCTGATCCGGGTGAATCCGAGCTTCAGGACGATTCTGGGCTATGATGCGGGCGAGACGATCGGAAGAAAAGCGAGCGATCTCGTGCATCCCGAGGATGCGGGAGATCTGCAGGCCGAGATGGAACGGCTTTCGAGCGGGTACCGCGAATGCCGGATCCGCGCGCGGTTCCGCCACAAGAGCGGGGAGTACCGGACCCTGAGTTGGACGGCGCATGTGAACCCGGGCGAGCGCGAAGTGTTCGCCACAGGACGGGACATCACCCCGCTCATCCGGCACGAGCAGGAAATCCGCGAGCGGAAGCAGTTCCTCGAGGCCATTCTGGAACATCTTCCTCTTACGGTCATGGTCAAGGACTGTCGAGATGGCTTTCGCTTCAACCTCATGAACCGCGCAGGAGAATCACTGCTCGGGATGCCGGCGGGGAAGGTCATCGGAAAAACCCTGTTCGATCTCGCTCCGGCCGAGACAGCAGCCCATCATCGAGCGATCGACGAGCGGGTTCTCAGCGAAAAGAAGGAGTTCCGCGTCGAACGCGAGGATTTCACTCTTCCCGGAGGCACGAAGAAAAGCATCTCGATCAGCAAGGTGCCCACCTTCGACGAGAATGGCGATCCGCACCTGATCATCACCATCGTGAACGACATTACGGGAGAAATCGCCATGCAGGACGCGCTCGACCGCGAGCGCACGAAGAGCATCCAGAGCGCGAAGATGGCCACTCTGGGCGAGATGTCGGCCGGGATCGCGCACGAGATCAACAACCCTCTTGCGATCCTCTCGGGCGCGGTGCAGACGCTGGCGCGGTACCTCGATGATCCCGAAAAAATCGAATCCAGGCTCTTTGCCATGAAGACCGCGATCGACCGGATCAGCCGGATCGTCTCCGGGCTCCGCAAGTTCTCTCGAAGCGCCGATCACTCGCGAAAGGAAATTCACGATTTGCGCAAGATTCTGCGCGAGGTGCTGATTCTCGTGCAGAACCGCTCTGCGGAGTTCGCGGTGCCGGTCACGATCGAGGCCGCGACCGATGCCTTCGTTTCGTGCAACGAAATCGAGATGCAGCAGATCTTCATCAATCTCATCAATAACGGAATTGATGCCGTCCGCGACCGCGACGAGCGCTGGGTGCGGATCCGTCTCTTCCGCAAGAAGGGACGCGTGGTGGTGCAGATCCGCGACTCCGGAAATGGAATCGATCCGGCCTGTGCCGAAAAGCTTTTTCAGCCCTTCTTCACCACCAAGCCCGTGGGAGAGGGCACCGGGCTCGGGCTCTCGATCGTGAAAGGGATTCTCGACGAGCACCATGCCTCGATCGAGCTCCTCGAAAACGACCGGAACACCTGTTTTGAGCTCGTGTTCGAAGAGGCCGAAGCCGCTCGGCGCGGACGACGGGTTCCTACTCGAGTTCTCCGAGGTTCCGAAATGCCGCAGATCGTGCGAAGTCCCCGGGAGAAAGTCCGGGCATTCCATCCGGCGGGGTACCGCGGAAGTGCCTGATCCATTCTTCGCGACGGACCCGGAAGTGCATGGGCTTCGGGGAAACCGGAACCGGCAGAAACGGATTCAGGAATTTTGCGACAAACTCGGAGCAATACAGCTTTTCGCCGGAGCCGTCGAAGTTGTCCCAGAGGTAATCGGAGTCATAGCTCAGGCCCTCGAATGAGGATCGAAAGGATCGGGAGAGTGCCCCCGGATCGAGGTTCAGATCACCGGAGTCGCTGGCACGGGGTCGCAGGATCACCGGTCGGCTTCCGCGCCGGGCGAGCTTCAAGAAGGCATCGAGCGGAGTGCTTGCGACTTTGCGGAAGGAATCCAGAACGCGGATTCCGGCAGGATCCTCGAGAATCACGCCGATGTGGGAGTAAGGGGAGTCGTCCTCGTCTTCGATGAGGGCGCAGAGGCGGCACGGAAGCGAGATCAGGATCACATCACCCGAGCGCAGGTCCGATCGGGGGATGGCTTGGGCCCCGGGTGCGAGAAGTGCCAGAAGCAGACCGATCAGGAGGGGGAAACTGCGGGAACGGGGGCTTTTGTGGGATTCAACCGGATTCATTTTCTCTCCTACAGTTGACTTTATTGCACAGATTTTGTATAAAACCCCGATTCTGGAAAGGAACCGTATGCCTTCATTCGATATTACCTCGGACGTCGATTGGCAAGAAGTCGACAACGCTGTGAACACATCCCTGAAAGAACTCGCCACGCGCTTTGACTTCAAAGGCGTGAAGAGCGAGATCGCCTTCGACCGCAAGGCGAAGACCATCACGCTCATCTGCTCCGAAGAGGGCAAGCTCGACAACCTGAAGGACATCGTCCAGACCAAGCTGATCAAGCGCGGGATTTCGCTGTTGTCCCTCGAGTACAAGCCGGTCGAGGCCGCCTTCGGGGGCTCTGTGCGCCAGGTGATCAATGTCACGGCCGGGATCTCGAAAGACAAGGGCAAGGAAGTGATCGCGCACATCAAGGATTCGAAGATCAAGGTCCAGGGCCAGATCCAGGACGAGAAAGTCCGGGTCACCGGCAAGAACCGCGATGATCTGCAAGAGTGCATCACCCTGCTTCGCGGAAGCCAGGACAAGTTGAAGCTCCCCATGCAGTTCGGAAATTTCAGGGATTAGTTTTATGATGAAGAAGTCGCCCGTTTATTTTGTCTCGCTCGGATGCCCGAAGAACCTCGTCGACTCCCAAGTCATGCTGGGCAAGCTCGAGAACGATCGCTACGAGATCGCTCCCTCGCCCGAAGGCGCCGAGGTGATCATCGTCAACACCTGCTCGTTCATCCAGGCGGCGAAAGAAGAATCGATCGAGACGATCCTCGAGATGTCGCAGTTCAAAGAAGAGGGATCCTGCAAGGCGCTCGTCGTGTCGGGATGTCTTCCTCAGCGGTATGCGAAAGAGCTCGAAAAAGAGATGCCCGAAGTGGATCTCATGATCGGAACCGGGCAATACCACAAGATCACCGAGCTTCTCGATTTGCACGAGAAGGCCCGCGAACAGGGCGCGCCTCTTCCGAAGCGCTCCTACATCGACTTCCCCGCCTTCATTCACACCGAAAAAGATGCGCGCGTCCACACCGGTCCGCGCTTCACGGGGTTCTTGAAGCTCTCCGAGGGCTGCAACCGCCGGTGCTCGTTTTGCATCATTCCGAAGCTCCGCGGGAACGTTCGCTCCCGGACGATCGCCTCGCTCGTCGAGGAGGCAAAAGCCATGGCCGCAGAAGGCGTGCGCGAGTTGAATCTGGTGGCCCAGGACCTGACCGAGTACGGCATGGAATGGAAGTACCGCGAGAACCTCGAGATGCTGCTTCCCGAGCTGTGCAAGGTCGAAGGCATCGAGTGGATCCGCCTGCATTATGTGTACCCCGATCAGTTCTCCGATGAACTGGTTGAAATCATCGCGCGCGAGCCAAAGATCGTGAAATACCTCGATATGCCGATCCAGCACACCAATGACCGCGTGCTCGGCCTCATGAACCGCAGGCTCACCAAGGCGAAATTGTACGATCTGATGGAAAAACTCCGCGCCAGGATTCCGGGGCTCGTGCTCCGGACTTCGATCATCGTGGGATTCCCGGGCGAGACCGATGCCGAGTTCGAGGAGCTGTGCGAAGACCTGAACCGGCTCGGGCTCGATCATGTCGGTGTGTTCAGTTACTCGAAAGAAGAAGGCACCAAGGCGGCCGAGCTCGACGGGCATCTGCATGCCAATGTGAAGAGAAAGCGCCGGAAGCGCCTGATCGAGATTCTCCAGAAACAGCGCGGATCGAAACTCTCCGCACTCATCGGAAGCCGGGTCGAAGTCATGATCGAGGGGAACTCCGAGGAGACCGAGCTTTTGATCCAGGCGCGCATGCCGACCCAGGCCCAAGAAATCGACGGGCGGGTGCTCGTGAATGATCTGGGCGAATGGAATGCGGCCGATCTGAATCCGGGCGACCTGGCCCTGGTCGAGATCACCGAGCTTGCCGACATGGACCTGATCGGAAAACTCGTTCGGGTCACGAAGCCCGCTCTGCCGGCGGCGCCCGGTCTCGCGACGAAGATCGCGACCGGACCCGAGATGAGAAGTGGACAGACCGCGCACTGATTCTCACGCGGATTCTTATAAGGATCCTCTGTGGGGCCGGATCGAATCGGCGCTGACCGATGAGGGATTCCCTGCTTCGTCCGTGGTCGATTATTCTTTGGCCCGCGAGGAGTACGCCCGGGACGTGTCCCGCTACCGTGATTGGATTCAGGCCGGGAATCATGCCGACATGGGCTACTTGTTGCGTGGGCTCGACCGCAGGGCCGATCCCGCGCTCGTGTTCCCCGGGCTCGAAGGCGTGATCACCGTGCTCCGGCCCTATCCGCCCGAGCCGGCGGGAACCGCGGACCTCCGCTACGCACGTTATCTGAACGGTCCTGACTACCACGATGTGATGAAAGAGCGCATGGAGGCGGCCTTTGCACGTCTGCGCGATGCGCACGCGCTTCCCGGGGACTTCCGATACAAAATCTGCGTCGATACCTCGGCGGTGTTGGAGCGCGCTTGGGCACGGATCTCGGGGCTCGGTTGGATCGGAAAGAACACCTTGCTCATTCATCCCAAGCTCGGAAGCTATGTGTTCCTCGGAGTCGTGTTCACGAATCACCGCTTCGGGGCTCCTCCTGTGCTTTTGAAGGATTATTGCGGTCCATGCACGCGGTGTCTTCAGGCGTGCCCCGTCAATGCGCTTTTGCCCCATGAACTCGATTCGCGAAAGTGCATCAGTTATCTGACTATCGAAAAACGCGGGTCCTGGGAACAGGCGGTCGACACGAAGGGATTCGTGGCCGGGTGTGATCTTTGCCAGGAGGCGTGTCCGTACAACTTCAAACCTGCGAAATACGCTTCTCCCGCGGGGCTTGCGCCTCATTTGGTGATCGACGCTGATTCCTTGATGCGCGAAACCGAGGAAGAGTATCGGGCGCGGATCGCGGGAACGGCCCTCGATCGGATCCGGCCTGCGGATTTCAAACGGAATGTCCGGGCTACGCGGTCCGCACCCCGTACAGAATGACGGGGTTTTCGACTGCGTTCAAAAACCGGATCGTGATTTTTCCTTTCAAGACGAGTGACGAGCCGACCACTTCACAGATTCCCGAACCACGATTGATTTCAGCGATCGCCGAGCCCTTGTCGCCCAGTCGGGTGTTGGCTCCATAGTGAGGCTGAGGAAGGGGCTCGTCGTTGAAGTGAATGGTGAAGCGGGCATTGTCGCGGGCATCGGGGTGGGTGACCGCGATGATCCGCAGATGCGATCCCTCGAAGTCGAAGCTCATTCCGGCGGCAGAGTCCTCGGTCGCCATGGAGTCTCCGGCGGGGATCCATTTTCCGGCAAGCAAGAGTTCCCGGGCCGGAATGCTTTTCCGGTCGATCGATTTGGTCACTTCAATAATTCCCGCCTCGGCAAGGGGAAGTCCCGGATCCTCGACCCGGAGAGTTCGATGGAGCATGGCCTCGGCTTCTCCGAAGACCTTCACCGGATCGGGCAGGAGCGGCAGATTCAAAAGTTCCTCGCTTTGCCGGAGAATCACGATTCTTGGTTCCTCTTTGGCATCGAAGTGCGAGAACCAATCCCCCTTCGCGTCCAGATGGACCGGGAGCTCCCCGAAGATCTTCGAGTTCCGGAAGCGCTCGAAGTACCGCGTTCCGCGGAGAAACAAGTATTTTTGCTCGATTGCGATGATAGAGCGCACGGGCAGGCCACGATATTCGTTGCTGATGCGCTCGATCGCATCGAGGACCGGGTCGAGCAGGTAATCGGCCGCATCGAGCAAGAACAACAAAACAATATTCTGCTCGGCCAAGTCATGCAGCGGGAGGATCTTCGTTCCTGCCGGCGTGCCCAAAATTCCGAACCACGGAGGAGCGTGCAGCCAGTTCGGTTGGCTCGTTTGGATCATCCGTTCTTTGATTTCTTCGATCGTGAGGACTTTTTCTTTTCGCTTCATGATGGTTCGTCCGTTCTTAAAAATCGAGACGGTATTCGATTCCCGCCCTGCCGTCGGTTTGATTGTTCAATTCGGGAATCTGCGAGGAGCCCACCGAAAAGTTCAGATGCTCGGTGAGCGGGTGCCGGAGCTGAGTCGAGAACGACCGGCTCCGGCTGAAGTAATTCAGTTCGGCCATCGTCCGGGTGGTCGAGAGACTCCGGTTCACATTCAGGCCCAAACCCGAGGTGCCGTCGTAAAAAACACGGCTGTTCAGAAACGGGGACTCGAGGTTGAAGTCTCCTCGGCCTGCCCGTCCATCCACACGCGACGATACCCGGAAAAGATCGGTTTTGATCAGTCGGACCGTGACGCCGAACCAGAGCGCCGCCGCACCGGCGAGCACGCTGGCCGGGCCACCGAGGCTCTGGCTCTGATCGAGAATGGTCTTGCCGCGGGTGGTGATTTTTTCGAGGGCGATCGCCAGTTGTTCGTCTTTCAGCAGATTTGTCATTTGCTCGGCCCGTTGTCGTCCGAGGATCAGATTTCGTCCGAGGGTCCCCGGATCCCGATTTCCCATGGCTGCCGCTTGCTCGTTTCGACTCAATGTCGAGCGGGTCTCTTGTTCGAGAAGGGGATTTTGTTTTGTGCTCAGGAGATCCCTCTCGTTCGAAGGAGGCGGGGGCGTGGCCGATCCGATCGACCTTTCCGCGTGCAGGGACAAAAGCAGAATCAAAAGGAACACACTCCGACTCATCTCTCCGTCTTATCGGAATTTCTGGCCATAACTTGAAGAGCCCCGGTCAGCCCCGGAGCTTGGAGAGCAGGAACCCGGTGGCGCTGAACTGGTCGGCGCAGGGGGCCATCCGGAGTCCGTCCGCCGCAAGGCGAATGGCCCGATCCCGTCCTAAAAGAGAGAGAATGTTCTTTTTGGATTGGTTCCGGTCCTGCTCCTCATCCTCGAGGTCGTCAGCGATCTGAAATGCAAAGCCGAACGCCGAGGCGTACCGGTCGAGCTCCTCGATTTTTTTGGATTCGGGAGGTTCTCCCGAGAGGAGCACGGGGGTCAGGATGCTGGCGCGAAAGAGGGCGCCGGTTTTGAGCTCCTGGACCTTCAGCAGGGTTTCCAGGTCGGCTTGGCGCATGCCTCTTACGATCTCGAGTTCGAGCATCTGGCCCCCGATCATTCCCTCTCCTCCGATCGATCTCGAAAAGCACTCGAGCATGATCCCGAATGCGCCGGCATTCGGGGCAAAGGGAGCGAGCCCCGCGACCAGACGGTAGGAGAAGTTCAAAAGCTCATCGCCGGCGAGGAGTGCGGTTCCCTCGTCGAATTTTTTGTGAACGGTGGGAAGTCCCCGCCGCCAGTCATCGTTGTCCAAGGCGGGAAGATCATCATGGATCAATGAAAAAAGGTGAACAGACTCGATGGCACTTGCCAAGGCGAGAACGGCTTCGGGAGCGAGATTCACGCGGGCTCCGGACTCGTGGACGAATTGCGGTCGAAGGCGTTTTCCGGGGGCTTCCGCCGCGTACAGCAGTGCGGAGCGAAGAAGGGGGGAGGCGATCGGCGCCTCCTGAAGAGTCCTAAGGAGGTGCGCATTGAAGGTCGAAAGCCACTGCATGGAAGAACCCTAACGGAAATCGCCAGGCCAGACAACGAAAACACGGAACACTTTAATCGGGTTTCGGTTTGTGGTAGATTCCGCCCGTAAAGGAGTATCATGAGCGACGAACGGTTCACCGAGCAGTCCACTGAGAATTCCACTGAGAATTTCACCGAGCGGTTCATCCGCCGGAAGGCCGATCATATCCGGTTTTCGCTCGCTCCCGAAAGTGAGGCGCGGAACGTCCGCACCCTCGATCGCTACCGTCTCCTCCATGATTCCCTGCCCGATCTCGATTTCGAGAGCATTTCCCTTTCGTCCCCGTTTTTGGGGTTCACGCAAAAGACTCCCTTTTTTGTGGCGGGGATGACCGCGGGGCACCCGGATGCCCGGATGATCAACGACCGCCTGGCGGCCGCTGCTGCCCGAAGGGGCTGGGGCTTCGGTCTGGGTTCCCAGCGTCGCGAGCTCGACGGGGCGTTCGTCGATGCCCCGATCGGAGCGATCCGGAAGGCCCATCCCGATCTCAAAATTCTTTCGAATCTCGGAATCGCCCAATTGATCGGGATTTTTCGATCGCAACACTGGAGCCGGCTGAACGAGCTTCTGGAACGAAGCGGCGCCGATGCCCTTGCCATTCACCTGAACCCTCTTCAGGAGGCGATCCAGGAGGAAGGCACCCGTGATTTTCGCGGCGGGCGCGATGCGATTTGTGCGCTACTGGATTCGGTGCGGATTCCCGTGATTTTGAAAGAAACCGGCTCGGGCATGAGTCGGATGTTCCTCGGGCGGATCGCGGATCTTCCGGTTCATGCGGTTGACGTGAGCGGTCTCGGAGGCACGCACTGGGGCCGGATCGAGGGAATGCGGGCCGAAGAGGGTTCCCGTTCGCGGACACTGGGCGAAACCTTTGCGGACTGGGGCGTCCCGACGGCGCGCTCGATCGAAACCGCCCGGAATCTGCTGAAGACAAGCCCGATTCGCATTTGGGCGAGCGGGGGAATCCGCACGGGGCTCGATGCTGCGAAATGTCTCGCACTCGGAGCGCATGCCGCTGGATTCGCGCGGGTCGCACTCGAAGCCGCGATCGCGGGTGAGGCATCGCTGGATCGCTGGATGGAGCGCATTGAGGACGAACTTCGTACGGCGATGTTTTGTACGAATTCGGCGCAGGTCACCGACCTCACCCCGGACAAGATCGAAATCGGAGAAAGTCATGAGCAAAGAACGATTTGAATCCCTGTTGCAGGATTTCCACCGGATTCCCTTCGAGGAACGGCAAGCCCGCCTTGCGCGCTGGTGCGATCTTGATCCTCAGGAACTGCAAATCCTGAAGGGCGTGAATGCCCTGCCGGTCGAAACCGCAGAGCACTTCATCGAGAACGTGATCGGCGTGTTTCCGGTCCCGATGGGAGTCGCGACCTATTTCACGATCGACGGACGGGACGTGCTGATCCCGATGGCGGTCGAAGAGACCTCGATCATCGCGGCGGTGAGCTCCACTGCAAAATGGATCCGCAAACTGGGCGGGAAGATCACAACGGAATCGCGCGGGAAACTCATCATCGGGCAGATCCAGATCCCGCGGGCGGGCGATGTCGAAGGTTCCCTCGAAAAACTGACCCAACTGCGCGAAGAGCTGATTGCGGACGCGAACTCGATTGTTCCGGGGCTTGTGGCCCGCGGAGGGGGCGTTCGCGACATCCAATTCCGCACCCTTCCTCGCGAGGATGGAACAGGAACCATGCTCGTGATCCATGTGCTGTGTGATCCGAAAGATGCGATGGGCGCGAATCTCATCAATCAGATCTGCGAGGGGCTGAAGCCCGGAATCGAAGAGGTGACCGGCGAGAAGGTCGGACTCTGCATTCTTTCGAATCTGGTCGATACCAAGCTCACCCATGCCAAAGTCGAGATCGACGGAGTCGATGCCCCGACGGGAATCGGCATCGCAGAGGCCGCACAATTCGCAAAAAGCGATCCGTATCGCGCCAGCACCCACAACAAGGGCGTCATGAACGGAATCGACCCCGTACTGGTGGCCACCGGAAACGACTGGCGTGCCGTCGAAGCGGGCGTGCATTCGTTCGCCGCCCGTTCGGGAACCTATCAGCCCGTGACGGACTGGCGATATGAGAACGGTCGACTGACCGGCGAGTTCCTTGCTCCGCTTGCCGTGGGGACGGTCGGAGGAGTCACCATGCTTCATCCGACGGCACGCTTGGCGCTGAAGATCATGGGCGTGCAGAGTGCCGAGGGCCTTGCTTCGATTCTTGCGGCGACGGGGCTCGTGCAGAATCTCGGGGCACTGAAGGCGCTGGCGACGGTGGGAATCGTAAAGGGCCACATGCGGCTTCATGCCGCGAATCTCGCGCTTCAGGCCGGTGCGAACGAAGAAGAGCTTCCGCGACTTCGTGCCGAGCTGTCGAGTGTTCTGACCCGCGAGAAGCGGATCAACCTGACACGGGCGAAAGAGATCCTCGAAAGCATCCGGTCCTCGACCGGGAACCATCATCTCAATTAGTTTTTTTCGGCGAACGAGAGCAGACGCTGGAATTCCCCGTTTTTCTCGACCAGATCGGAGTAGGTTCCGCTCTCGAGAATCCGGCCCTGCTTCATCACCACGATCCGGTCGGCGTTCCGGATCGTCGAGAGCCGGTGCGCGATGACCAGAGTGGTGCGGTTTTCCATCAGTTTTTCGAGGCTGCTTTGCACCATCTTCTCGGATTCATTGTCGAGATTCGAGGTCGCCTCATCGAGTACGAGGCAGGGAGCGTTCCGCAAAAACGCCCGCGCAATCGAAATCCTCTGCCGTTCGCCGCCCGAGAGCTTCACGCCCCGGTCGCCCACGATGGTGTTAAACCCCTGGGGCAGGCGCGAGATGAATCCCGTCGCGTGAGCCTGCGAAGCCGCTTCGAGGACTTCCTCCCGCGTGGCATCCGGCTTTCCCATGCGAATGTTTTCGTAAATCGAATCATGGAACAAAAACACATCTTGGCTCACGACCGCGATCTGCGAGCGCCAACCGGCAAGATCGAGCGACCGGAGGTCATGTCCGTTCACGAAGATCCCTCCTTCGGTGACATCGTACATGCGGGTCAGGAGTTGGACGACCGAGCTTTTTCCCGAACCGCTTTGTCCGACCAGAGCCAGGGTCTTTCCTCGCGGAAGCACGAATGAGATTCCATCCAGGATTTTCCGTTTCGGCTCATCCGGATACGAGAAGCCGATTCCCCGGAACTCGATTCCGGATTCGATCGCGGGAACCGGGATGCCGTTTTCGGGCAAGGTGATCCGCGGTTTCCAGGAAAGAAACTGGTTGATCCGCTCCATCGCGGCGGCTGCAGCATGAAGTTTCGCATTGATGTCGGTGAGCTGGCGGATCGGATTGATCATCATTCCGAATGCGGCAAAAAACGCGAGAAGATCGCCCGACGTCATCTCGCCCCGCAAGACCGCGCTCCCCCCGAAATAAAGAATGATCGCGATGGCGATCGAGGTCACGAGTTCAATCGAGGGTCCCGCGATCTCCTCCATTTTGCTGATCTTCAAAAGCAAGCGCGTGAGGCCGTTGAGCTGGTCCCGGAATCGTCGGACCCGGTCGGACTCAAGCCCGAATAGCTGAATCACGCGGATTCCACTGATCGCTTCCTGGACGGTCGAGTAGGTTTCTCCGTTCTGGATTTGGAATTCCCCGATTTTTTGTTTGATGTACCGGCCGGTTCTTCCGAACACGAATCCGAGCGCTGGCACGATGGTGAGCGTGATCACCGTGAGCTTCCAGTTCGTGTACAGGGCGTATAAAAAGAGTGCGCTGAAGGTGATCGGCTCCCGGAGCAGCACATTGGTCGAGGCGACGGCACTGTCGAGCTGCGCCACGTCCACGGTGACCCGCGAGAGGAGGGTGCCGGCTTTGTGCTCGGAATAGTAATCGACCGAAAGCGAGAGCAGGTGCGCGTAAAGGCGTTCGCGAATGGCCTGGTTTGTGCGAACCACCGCGATCCGGATCGCGTAGAAATGAAAAAACCGTACGAACAGGTTCAAAAAATACATCGCCACGATCGCGATCGGAATGAGCAGAAGCTTCTGCGGATCCTTTTTGACCAGGATCTCATCGACAAGGTACCGGACGAGCGGAATCGGCCCCGCTCTCAGTGCGGAGAGGGGGATGGCCATGGCAAGACTGAACCAGATCCAACTCCGGTTCGGTCTGAGATAAGGGAGGAGCGTTTTAAGCGATCCTAGCGAAAACATAAGAATTCCCGATACCTTATGCTATGATCAGAGGCATGGCAAAGGCCGTTTTTTTGGATCGGGATGAGACCTTGAATCCGGATCCGGGGTACATCAGCGACCCCGCCCTGTTCATGCTGTACCCGTGGGTGGCCTCGGAGCTCCGACGGCTCAAGGATGCGGGATTTTTGCTCATTGTGATTTCCAACCAGTCCGGGGTGGGGCGCGGTTTGATTCCCGCGGGAGCACTCGAGGCGATCCACCAAAAGTTGAACGATCTTCTCGATGCGGCCTCCGGGGTGCGGATTGACCACTTCGCGATTTGCACCCATCGTCCCGAGGATTCGTGCGAATGCCGGAAGCCGAAACCGAAGCTCATTCTGGACTCGGCAAGCCTTTTCGAGATCGATCTTTCTTCGTCGTTCATGATCGGCGATCGGGAGTCCGATCGAAAGGCGGGCGAAAAAGCGGGGGTCCGGATCAGCTTCCAGATCGATCCGGGCGATGAGGCGTCCTTCAAACTTGCCATTCGGGCGATTTTAGGAACCTGAGCGATCCGAAGGGGGTGCGATCAAGCCCCGGCACAAAGTATTGCAAATGCCGCTCCAGAAAGTCCAAGAGCTCCTCGTGCTCCTTAGGGTAGGCCACGAACTCGATTTTTCGCACCGGTTGCAGCATCGAGTGGTAGGCGTCCAGAATCGCGTTTTTCGTGAGCGTCGATTCCGGGTTGCTTCCGGCGCATCCGATGCAGACCCAAGCTCCCCGCGAAACCTGTGGCACGACACGGTCCCCTTCGACCTCGTTCAGCGGCTTGCCGCAAGCGATGCATCGGGTGAGTTGGGGCTGAACCCCGAGCCACTGGGTGAGTTTCAAGAGGAACGCGTTCACCACCGGCAGGGACTCCTCGGGGGGACGTTCCTGGATTGCGAAGAGTGCGTTTGAATACAGCTTGAAGAGCTCCGGAGCCGGACGCTGGGATGGAACGGCCCGAAGGACCAGTTCGTTCAGCGCCGAGGCTCCGGAGAGTTTTTCGAAATGTTTGCCAAGCGACCCGGCCTCGTGCCTCACCTGGGCCGAGAGCACCTGGACCAGCGCCTCGTCGATGCCATCATTGATGGCCTCGGCAATGCGGATGGTTTTCAGATCGAGCTCGAACTCCGAGCAGGTAAAGAGGTCGAGGCTCCCGCCGAAGCGTCGGGATTGGACGCCGTTCCGGGCGATTCCCGAGAACTTTCCCCGCCGCTCCGAGAGAAACACTGCGATCAGGTGCCGCTCCTGAAACGGATAGGTCTTCAGGACATAGCAAAGCTCGCGGGTTTCTGGGGGGTTCGTCACGCGGGCAGGGTATCAAAAAATCCCTGTTCCGTCATTCCGGCATTCCCTCCAGGGTGAGTTCCACCGGAATCGCACTCAGCTGATTCAGCAGGTCGAGGTTCACGGCGCCTTTTTTCAGGGCTTCGGCATCGATCCTAAGGCTCAGCTCGGCGCGATGGCGCTTGGAGTTGAGCGGCTCGGCACTCACCATCTTGTAGAGCAAAATCTGCCGGCCCCGGTCTTCGATCAGAAGCTTCGGATCGAAATCGCGGTCCGCAAGAACAAGGTCGGTCGCCATGGGACGCTTTCGGGTCAGGAGCAGATGGCCCACGAATGGCACTTCGGGTGTGCGGTCGAGCGAGAACGAGATCCGGTCGCGTCCGAGAACCCCGCCACTCATGGTCATGGTTGCGAAGTCGCGGAATTTTTGAAGGGCGATGGCGCGGATTTTGAGCTCGATCTGAAGAATTTTTTGAGTCGCGCTCAGGACCTGTTCGGTCTTCTTTTGATCCACCACCTGATAAAAATACGAGCTGGAGTTCGTCTTCAGCACGATTTTTTCGCCCTGCAAAGTCGCCGTGATCGTCTCTTGCAGAGGTCCCTGCTCCCGAAAATCGGCGAACTTCACGCTCACCGAGGCCACGGTATGGAGCTTCAGGTTCCGGCCTGCCGCCACCTGAACCGGCTTTTGGCAGGTGTAGGGGACTTGCACCACATTCGGTACGCTCTGGCACACTTGGCGAGCCACATTTTGGCAGATGGTCTCGGGGTAGTTCGAACACTGATAGCGTTGCTCGTTCCGGCAGACCTGGTCGATCCGGGTCTGACACTGGTTGATGGTCTGGCAGATGTTCCGGGGCACCTGCACGCATCCGTTCATGTTGCACACGCGGTCCATCACGGTCCGACAAACCTGCTGAGGAAAGCACACGTTTCGCGGAATGTTCTGGCACACCGGAAAGTTCTGATACGAGCACTGCTGGCGATACTCGGTCCGGCAGACGCGATCGTTCTGGGTCTGGCACTCCTGGCGCGTGCCCTGCACCTCGCTCCGATAGCAGGTCTCGTTCACGTATTCGGTGCGATAAATGGTCTCGTATTCTTTAGACTCGAGATCGAACTGCTGGGTTTCTTGATTCAGCGAAAAGTCGCGCGCGGACGGAAGATCGGTTTCGGCCTGGGCGGGGAGGGCCCCTCCCAGGAACAAGAACAGCAGAGTCGGGACGAGGTGATTCATGGGCGGTTTCTCCTTTTTTCCGGCATTTTGCAGTGTGCAATCGCCGTTTCAGAGGAACATAAATGAATTTAGTTGAATTGTCATGATTTTAATGCTCCGTGTGCCGGCGAAGTCGCGCTACCGGGAATCGCTTTGATCCAGAAACCTCAAGATTTCCTCAGTGCCCTGCAGGCTCTTGATTCCGTCCCACCACGGCGCATTTTTGCGCGAGTGCAGATATCGCGCCCATTGTTTGATCCGGTTCCCCGAGGGCTGGAGCCGGGAGTACTCCCGAAACACCCGCGCCCAGGAGCGGGGTTGATCATCATCAGGAAAACGAAGCGGATCCGGAGTTTCTTGAACCGGAATCCCGAGCTCCCGCCGCATTTCTTCGGCGAGATTCGGCACGGCCAGCGCACCCCGCCCGATCATGAAGTGAATCGCCCCGGTCTCTTCGCGGCACCGCCGGAAGTCCTCGATCGTCCAGAGCTCCCCGTTCGCGACCACGGGAATCGAGAGCGCCTGTGCCACCCGTCCGATGGGGCGCCAGTATGCCGGGGGCTGGTATCCTTGGGTTTTCGTGCGTCCGTGGATGGTGATCCAGCTCGCGCCGCCTTGTTCGGCTCGACGCGCGTTCTCGTCGATCACAGATGGATCATCAAACCCGAGCCGCATTTTGGCACTCACCGGAAACCGCGCCGGAACCGCATCCCGTACCGCCCGCACGATGGCCTCGATTCGTTCAGGAAACCGAAGCAACGTCGCGCCCCCGTCATTGCGATTCACGGTGGGGGCGGGACAGCCGAAGTTCAGGTCGATTCCGGTGGCACCGGCCTCGATCGCGGCGACGGCGCTCTCGGCCATCCGGCCCGGGTGGCCCCCCAGAATCTGCACCTGGACAGGAATCCCCGAGGAGGTTCGGGCATTCTGCCGGAGTTCGGGAATGTGCCGCAAAAACGCCTTGGGCCCGAGGGCTTGCATGCTGACGCGGATGAACTCGCTCACGCAATAGTCATAAAAACCGGTGCGGGTGATCAGTTCCCGAAATGGGGCATCGGTGACCCCTTCCATCGGGGCCAGAATGACTGCGGGTTGTCCTGGTTTCAAAAAGCTCATGAATCCTGCCTTGCGCGCCGAATTCTAGCACGATTCCGGCCGTTTCGCCATTTGCGCCCGCGAACAAAGAAGTTTACAGTGGCGCGGTCATGATCGAGGCATTCCGGCCCGTGAGGGTGTTTCTTCCGTTCGGATTCGTGTTTGTGGTCCTGTACTTCGGTCTCGGGCGACCCGAATCGCTTCTTGCCGGGGCGGTGTTCGCGATTGTGGCGGGAACCGGAATCCGCTGGCCGATTCCGATCGCGCGCGCCCTCCCGATGCTCCTCCTTTTGACCCTTCTGCTGGGCATGGGCTTTCTTCCCGCATCGGGGACCTCGACGGTGGTTCTTCATGCGGCGAGCCTTTTGCTTTCGTTCCGGATTCTTCTTTCGGTCCTCGCCCGGGTTCGTTCTCCGGACCAACGGCATGTCCGTTCGCTCGTGCCGTTTGCGATGGGGCTCGGGGCGCAGTTCTTCATTTCGCTTTTGTTGCTGATCGCTTCTTTGCGCGGAATCGACCCGCGGGTTCTGCTGATCGTGCGGATTCTCGACCTGAAGCTTCTTGCGGTCGGGCTCGTCGCGCATTTGTTGAGATCCGCGCGATGAAGCGACCGAACCGGGCGGAACGCGCGCGGATCATCGAGGATCTGTACGGGCGGTTCCATGATCCGAAATATCTCGAGTGGGATCCGCTCGGAGTGATCCGCGAGTATCATGCCTCCGGCGATCAGGAATACATCGCGCTCCTTTCGGCCTTGTTCGCCTTCGGAGGCGTGAAGCAAATCATCGCCTCGGTCAGGAATGCGCTCGGGCGCTTGGAGCTTACGCCGGCCCGCGGTGGAATCGAGAATCTGGAAGAGCCAGTGCTTTCCGAAAAACTCGCGGGGTTTGTCCATCGCATTTACATCGACCGCGACCTGATCGCCCTGACCATGCTGTACCGGCAGTCGCTTCGCGTGCATGGCTCGCTTCGGGATCATTTTTTGGTGCATCATGATTCCGGCGCACCCACTGTCGAACAGGGCCTTGCGGGACTGATTCGCGATTATCGGGTTTGGTCCGAGGCTCTTGCGCTGAAAGGACCGCACTTTCGGCACATGCTGAACTCGCCCGAAGACGGCGGAACCTGCAAGCGCTGGCTCATGCTTTTGAAGTGGCTCATCCGGCCGGATGATGGAATCGATCTCGGCCTTTGGGCGGGGAACCCGGCTCTTCGCCCGGAACAGCTTTTGATTCCGCTCGACACGCATTTGTTCAAGATCTCGCGTCAGCTCGGGCTCACGAAAAAGAAAACCGCGAACTGGGCCGCCGCGGTCGAGGTTACGAACGCGCTTCGCGTCCTCGATCCGGTCGATCCGGTGAAGTATGATTTCTCGCTCTGCCGGTTCGGGATGTTCGATTATCGGGGGATGCTTTAAATCCCCTCGTTCATCCCACGGAGCGCCTTCAGGTTGCGGTTCACGATTTCTTCGATTTTGCGGCTTCTCGACCGGGGTTCCCCGATTCCGATCACCCTCCGGATCACCCGAAAGGTCTCTTCTGCGCTCAGACGCTTCCGGTTCCGGATCAGGCTGGTGGTGAAGTGCAGGATTCCATCGCCCGTGAGGCGCAATTCGGGGTTTTCGACCGACGACCGCATCGTGAGCTGAAGAAGCGTCTTGTTCAGATTCCCCTGATGGAACCGCTCCGAGACGAGTCGGGCGACCGCAAGGTACCGCTCTTGGAGTGCCCGGATGGTCTTGCTTCGTGCGGGTCTGCTCTTCAGGTCGCGCGGGCGGGCGTAGCTCGAACGGATCAGGTTCACCAAATCCGGCTCTGGCAAGGGACGCGCGTTCTCGCAAAGCCGCTTCGGTAGCTCGCGGTTCAGGCTCGCCATGCAAAACACGGCATCTCCCGTGATGCCATCGGGAGTCCGATAGGTTCCTTGCACCGATTGCACCCGCTCGAGAGTGGCGTGCAGACGCTTCAGCTTGCCAACCTGCCCGGGGTGCTTTTCGAGCAAAAATGCTGTTTGTTCGCGTGAATACCCCAGCTTCCGGAGCAGGTTCTGCTGAAGACACCGCCGAAAATTCCGATCGAAGAGCTTGAGCAGCGGATCCTTCCGGAAGGCCTCGATCGGGCGCTTTTTTCCGCTCAAAAGAAAATCGCGGATCTGCGCGAAGTTCTGCACGGTGTAGCGCGCCTTGATCCGTTGTTCGGGGATGTTCGTCGACATGCGGTCGACATCGTCGTAGCGGTACTCGCGGTGGAACAGCCCGAACTGCCGGACCGAGCCGTAGTCGATGATGCCCCCGTTCGCCAGGATGTTGTCGCCATCCCAGTCGAGCCAGCAAAACACATATTCCGCTTCGAACTTGGCCGCGATCGCCGAGAAGGTCAGTGCCTCGTATTCCGCGAATCGCTCGTAGCGCTTTCGGGCGGGGAGACCCTTCATGTCGGGGAGGTCGCCGTTTTCGGCCTGGCGGGCGATGAAATAATCGACCGCTTGTCGCAAATCCTGCAAGCGGCCCTGTTTTAAAAAATGGAACAAATGCGCCGGGCGCAGAAGATTCGGTCCCGCCCGCACATTGATCGACGACCCGCCTTCGAACGAGATGAGCGCAAGCGTCCGCTCGGTCTCGATGCCCTGAAGATGAAACGACTCGCTCATCAAAGCGGCGCTCAAGCCGTCTTGCAAATAGTTGTAGCCGTTTCCGTAGCCGACCCGCTGGTCGCCCGTCTTGATGAATTTTTTGGTCATCGCATAGGCCGGGCTCAGGCGGGTGGCGCCGGTGCCCGAGCTGATGATGTCCCAGGTTCTTCCCCGGTGACGGATCTCGCCGTTCCAGATGCCGCGTCCGTCGCCCGAGGTCGTGCCCTTCTTGTCGGGGTGTTGCAGTTGCAGGTACCGGGTCGCCATGTAGGGATGGGGCCGGATGTCGCACTCCGGGATGGCGACATTTTTTTGGAGGTCGTATTCGTTGATGATCTGAAGCGAAAAGGTGTCGAGAATCTTCGTCCGAAGTGCCGAGGTCAGGGTGTCGGGGTGGTCGCGGTCGATCAGGCCCATCTGTTTTGCGAGCTCGAAGTTGAAGAAGTACACCGTTCCGCCCGGACGGAATCGGACGCGGTAATCGATGTGGCCGTTCGGGACGGCCGCGCGGTAGGAGTGGGAGCCGTCGATTTGGTCGAATGCCTCATAGGCGGTGCCCTCGGGGAGGCGAGCTTTTTTGAGACCCATATTCCTAGGATCGGAAGATTCGCGCGAAAAATTAAATCGCGGGTCGGCCCCGACACACTTTTCAGATGGCCCTTCCCTCGCTATCCTGAAGCAACCCCATGAATCTCGTTCTGTACTCCGGAGGACAATCCCGAAGCAACCATCGCCTCCACCGCGCGGTGGTCGACCTTGCCCGCGCCCGAAGGCGCGGTCGCCGGACTCTGCAGCTCACCTACATTCCGTTCTGCGCCGACTCCTCGAGTGTGTTCTTCCTGCGCGCCATGAGGCGCTATCGGGCCCACGGTGTCGAGCGGTTCTTCTGCCTTCATGCCGACGAACCCCATTCCCGGGACGAGGTCCGCATGGCACTCGAAAGCGACATCATCTACCTTGCGGGCGGGAACACCTTTTACTTTTTGAAGCACCTGCGCGAATCCGGGCTTCTCGAAAAGATCAGGGATTTCGCCCATCAGGGCGGTGTGTTAGCCGGGCTCAGCGCCGGCGGCCTCATCATGAGCCCGACCATCGCGAGTGCGGGCGAGCCATCCCTGAACCCGGACGAAAACGAGGTCGGGCTTCGGGACCTGCGGGGAATGAACCTCTTCCCCTTCGAGTTCTCGCCGCACTTCGAGAGGAGCAAGGCCGAGATTCGTGCCCACCTCGATTATTCCCGAAAGACCCGCCACCCGGTTTATGCGGCGGCCGACGGGGGTGGAATGGTTCTGAACGGCGAAACCTGGAGCGTGTACGGGGAGGCGGTTTTGTTCCAAAAAGGCGTAATGATTCGACTCGAAAAATGAACTTCTACCTGTTAGACTCGCGGGCATGGAACACACACCCGAAAATCAAAAAGTTCAAGCGACCCTGAAAACCCTGAATGAGCTGAAGGAAAAGGTGGAAACCTTGTTCTCTCGCGAAAAACTGCACGAACTGCAGTCGACCATCGCCTCTTCGATCGAAGAAACCCAGGCCGTGGTCGGACATCGCATCGATGCCGAGATGAAGAAGACCCTGAAAGGCACCGTGCAGTTTCTGAACGGCGCCCGCGCCGAGCTCGACGGAATCCAAAAGCGGATTCTGAAGCTCATGAGCACCAAAAAGACTTCGGCCAAAAAAGTCGCCAAGAAGCCGGCCAAGAAAGCCGCTAAAAAGGCGCCGGCCCGCAAGGTCGCCGCAAAAGCCCGGAAGGCCTGATTTCATTTCTTCGGGGCTCGGGGTGTGCATTCGCCAAGCGAGAGTGCACACCCCGAATTCCGGAGTCCCCGCTCGTTCAGTAAATTCTCTTTCCGAGAGCCGAACCCACGAGCTCCAAACCCAATTCCACAGTAATGTTCCCCTCGCCGCGATGGGCGGGGTCCACGTATCCCAATCGAGGATTGATCTCGACCAGATCCATTCCGGTCAGCATTCCGGTTTCGGCGACACTTTCGGCGATGTAGTGCGCCTCACGATAGTTCAGGCCTCCGCGAACTCGCGTTCCCGTGCTCGGTGCGAAGTGCGGGTCGACCGAGTCGATGTCGTAGCTCAAATGCAAGGGTCTTGGCCCGTCTCGATGCAAAATCCCGAGCGTCCGCTCCATTACTCCGCCGATTCCGTAGCGATCGACCTCGGTCATCGAGAACACATTCACGCCCCAGGATTTCATGAGCTCGCGTTCTTCGGAATCGATCGAGCGAATGCCGATCAGCACGAGTTGGTTGGGGGACAGATGATTTCGAAGCCAGTCAAAGCCCGGAAGGGCGTATTTCTTCATGAGCCCCGTCAAGAACGAGAGCGGCATGCCGTGGATGTTCCCCGACGGCGAAGTCTCGGGAGTGTTGAAGTCTCCGTGGGCATCGACCCAGATCACGCCGAGATTCGGACGCGCCATCAGGGCGCCTCCGATCGAGCCGATCGCAACGCTGTGATCGCCGCCCAGGGTGAGCGAGAACTCGTTTTTGCGATGGCATTCCTCGGCAAGAAGCGCGATCTCGCGGCAGGTGTCGCCGAGCTCGGTCGGGAACTTGATCTTGAGCCCGTGCTGATGGGCCGGGAGCATTCCTTTCGGCGAGTTCCAGCGCAGATCATGCGGATCGACCTCGGTGACGGTCGCGACCTTCCAGCCGAGCGACTCGATCTGGCCCAGGATTCCGTTTTTGATCAAGATCTCGGGTGCCTCATCGACGCCCTCAAGGGTTTGGCCCAGGGCCACCGGGGCCTCGATGATGTTCACGGATTTACTGCTCAGGTAACTGGAGGGAGGACTTTGCATAGGAGGTCTCATTTCGGTCGCGCATTCACGGGTAATTCCGCAAAATATTTTAAAACTCCGTTTTTAAGCCCGCTCACCACATCCCGGAGCCGCGCCGGATACCGAAAGCTCATGCCCCGGTACGAGGCCGATTCGGTGGCCCGCGCAAGACGCGGGAACTCGTCGACATGATCGTAGTGCAAGCACTCCATGTACACCGTGAGTGCCCGAAGGTTCCTGCGGTTCAAATAAAGATTGCGCGCGTACACGCCGTTTTTGACGCGAATCGAGCTCATGAATTCGGGCGAATCGAGGAGCGGAAGCCCCGCGCTCTTCGAAAGCTCACCCGTCATGGCCGAGGCGAGCTCGACCGATTCGCGCCAACGGCGCACCTCGAGCAGGTGCTTCAGGTGGTGGCTCCGGAATACGCGCGACCCGGTCTCATTCGCGCGGACTCCCCCCGGAACAAAGGCTTCGATCGAGGTCTGCGTGCTCTGGAGCTTGTCGCTTTGGCTCGCATCATAGTGAATGACGAGCACGAGGTCCGGATCGACTGAATCGATGATCCGTGAGCGGGCCTCAAGGTCCTCACCGAAGATGAAAAACTGCCCGCGTTGCAGGGACGACCTGGCCTTCGCTGTCTCTGGCGCGCTCTTCACGGCCCGAATGGCCGATGATTCCGGAAGATTCAGGAGCGGGCTCATCCAGGAGTCCTTGGCATTGTAAAAATACTGGTTCACGTAAGGCTCGACGTTGAAGCCCGCGGGCGTGGTCGAGGCCACTGTGCCGCCTCGGGTTCGGGTCAGGGTCACGGTTGCTCCGAGAGATTCCAGTTCGTTCGCCAAAAGAAGAGACGTCCAGAGCGCGATCTCCCCCTCGCTCACCTTTTGGCCTCCGATCTTCACGAACTTGCCGGTCTCGACGTCCCAGTGTTCGGTTCCCATGTGGCCCGGGTCAATCACGATTCGAAGGCCCGCAAGGGGAGTCGCAGAAAGTCTCTTGCGGAAGCGGTGGGCGATGAACCGGAGCCGGAACAAAAGCGAATCCGAATCGAGGCTCCGCGCCTGGCTCGAGAGCGGATACGTGAACTCCAAAAAATGAGAGGGCAAAAACGCCTCGAAGAACGCGCGATAAAACGAGAGGCTTCCCTGTTCGAACCGCAAGTACCGACGAAGGCCCCCGTCCGGATCGATCGCGCGGAAGTTCGCCGTCATCTCGGCCTCATTCACCAGTCCTGCGGCCGGAAAGCCCTGAAAATCCGGAGCGGGCTCCGGCGGGATTCCGAGCGCTTCGAGAGCGGCCGAGAACTTGCGCTCGCGCTCCTCGGAGGGGCCGGGGAGGTCGAACGATATGGTGTCGCGAAACTCCGTGATCGTCGGGTCGATGTATCCGTGCTGATCTTCGGACTCATACGCGAGCGCACCGGAAGCCATCAGAAAAGAACAAAAAAGAGCAAGAAAAAGCCGATTGAATCCCATCATCCGGCCAAGATCTTTAGCGGGATCCGGCCCGAAGTCAACCCGAAAGCCCGGGCCAGGCCGCAAGCGGAAAGAACCGCAGGACCACGGCAAGAATCGCCCACGACAACACGCCCGCCAGCAGATCATCGGCGATGACTCCGAAGGATTGCAGGGGGCCGATCGGGAAGCGTTTTCCGTACTGATCGAGCTGGCGGATCGGCGGGGGCTTCAGCGCATCGAGCAGGCGGAACAAAACAAACTGAACGAAAAGAATTGAAAAATCCGCGGGAAACATTCCCATCGCCAGAAGAAACCCGAGCACCTCGTCGATCACGATTTTTTGCGAATCCGGCTCCCCTGTGTTCCGGCTCCATTCGAGGGTGGCCCACCAGCCGGCAAAAAAAAGTGCCAAAAAAAGCACGAGAAGGGCCAAAGGGCTCCAGTCCCGGGTCACGAGGACGATCGGTACCGCCATCAGGGTGCCCATGGTTCCGGGCGCTTTCGGCGCAAATCCCGCGCCCCCGGCCGTGGCGAGGAACGCGACAAGGAATCGTTTTGTTTTTTGCACGGAGAGTTCGTATCAAAGAACAGGGGCGCCGGTCGATGAACTTTTCATTGATGGAGTCTCGGCCGGTGGGGTACTTTCGGGAGGCGATGCCCCCGAAGACACCCGTCCCTCTGGCAAAATGGAAAATCGGCGAAAGCGTGCTCCGAGTACTGATCGGAGGACGCTCGTTTCTTGATTCCAAGGAAGGCTTCCGGGGCGTATTCCGAAGCCGCCATTCGGCCGCGAATTATCTTCACGCGTATGGATTTGATCTCCAGGATCCGATCGAAAAGGCGGAGCTTCGCGGAACCCTCCAGGAGGCCATGCGCTTCATCAAGACGTATTTCTTGAAGCCCTCGAACCCGGAGGGACTCAGTCTCGAGATTCCAAGAAAAATCCTCGAGGTCAATGACGTCACCGATCTTCTCATGTTCGCCAGCTCCGAGGGACGGAACGAGCTCCGGGCTTGGGCGGGTGCGCTTCTTCGGGTCATCCATACCCTGAGCCATGTCGATCGCGATCTCCGCACGCATTACTTCAAGGACATTCAAACCCAGATTCTCGACCGGTTCTACCGCCAGCTCCACCGCGACGAGGCAGGAACCCTGTACCTGGGACGCACGCCCGATGATCCCTTCCGGGTCGATCTCGTGCAGTTCGATGTGAAACCCAAAAAAGCGCGCGACAGCACGATCATCAAACTGCTGCACAAGCCAGAGAGCGTCGCCGAAGAGCTGTTCGATCGCGTCGGCGTCCGCTTTGTCACCCGGACCCGGCTCGATGCCGTGCGGGTGATCCAGTATCTCGAGCACGCCAACGTGGTCGTGGGCGCGAACATCAAGCCGTCGCGCTCGCGGAACACCCTCATCAATGTGGATCGCTTCGAGACCGTGCTCCACGAGAACCTGCCGCGGCTCCGGTCGCGCGAGCTCACCGAAGAAGAATTCGTCGCTTTGCTCGAGAAAGTCCCCTTCCCCGAGGAGAAGCCGGGCGAGAATCCCTTCAGCTCCGAGCACTATCGCGCCATCCAGTTCACCTGCCGCCAGCTGATCAAGATCAAGAACCCCCTCTCGGACCAGATCCGCGAGCTCAAGGCCGCGGCGCGGGGCAAGGAGCTCGATCCGGCCCTCACGGCCGCGATCGAGAAGGTCGATCAAAAGTATGTCCAGCGGGTCGTGCGGTTCTTTTATCCGTACGAGGTGCAGGTCATGGACGAGCGGAGTTTTCAAGAAAACGAAAAAGGAAGAAGCGCCCATCGCGAGTACAAGAAGGCCCAGCAGCGGGCGGCACTCACGCGGGTGATGGGGGTTCTGGCGGGGAATGAAGCTCAGGGTTGATTACCTGCTGATCGGAACCGGAGCCGCTCCCTTGCTTGCGGCGCAGAAGCTCACCGCGCGGGGGGATTCGGTGATGATCCTGAATCCTGATTCTGATTTTTTTCTCGAGAACTCCGAGCTCTCCCTCGATCTTCTGAGCTTTGAATCGAATACGACCGACCTGAGCCGGCGCTTCGCCAACAATTTTCCCGAGCAGGTGTACCGCGACTTGATTCCCGAATTCCCGGGAGCGGTCGAGATCGCGCGCGAAGAAGACCTGCGTCGTTCCGCAGGACCGTATCAGGTCGCAGAGGCGCCGTGGATCCGCTCGCGGCACCGGCTCTGGGTCGCTCCCGAGCGCGGCGTGGCCCGTGATCGTCTCGAGGTGTTGTATCTTCGTGCGCTCGATCTCGGTCTGAAGCCCCAGTGGCTCGAGGGACTTCCGCTCGCGAAGCGGTTTCCCGGATTTTCGTTTCGCGATGTCGAGTCCCGCAATCTCGACGGCTGGGTCGGGTTTGTCGGTCCCCGGCTCGGAGACATCGATGTCTCGCGCTATCGCACGGGGCTGCTCGAGTTCGTGCGCGAGCGACTCGGTCGCGAGAATGTCATGACGGGCGTGCATCTTCTGAACGCCGACCAGAAAGGCGTGCGGTTTCAAAAAAGCGAGGGTCTGCCGAAGAACATCGAGGTCGGTCGCGCGGTGCTCTTTTTCTGGACCCCGAAGCTCGATCGCATGCTCCGGCAAAATCTCGAGCGGCATTTTCCCCGCGGGCTCAAGGCGTATCAGGAGTCCGCCTCGCTTCAGCGTTGGGAGGAGTGGGATCTCCTCTCGCGCGATCCTGTGAATCCGTTTTTGGTCGCGCATCTCGAGCGGGTGCGGATCTGGGCGCACGGCGAGGGACCGCCCCCCGCGGCCGGTTGGAACCAGATCAAGGTGATGATGCGCGAGAAGTCCGATACCTGGGTCGATCAGGAGTCGTTCGACGAGCTCTCGCGCCTGGTGTTCCAGTTCATGGGTTGGGATCGCTTCACGGTTCGCAAGATGACTCCGAGGGCCTTGTACCGCTGGAACGGAATGACGCCGATCGAATACGAAACAGGCGGGCTCCGCACGCTGATCATTCCCTCCTGCGACGGGCCCTTGCACTGGATCGCAGGTCAGGTCCGAAAGACGATTGACGGGGTTTAGCACATGAAAATGAGAGACGGTCAGATCGATGTCGCCCTTCTTGCGGGACCCCGCCTCGGTCGCTGGCCGACCCAAGGGGTTCGGGTTCTTTCGCGGCATTGCTCCGATGCGGGACTCCGCGTGGGTTGGTACGGCGGCCCCGGCATGAACGTGCGCGGAGTTTTGCCGCTCGATGCAGGAGGCGCGCTCGTGATGGTCGAGGACGTGCAGGGGCGGCTCCACCGGATTCGCGCCAAGGCCGTGGTGAAGGTCTCGCCGGAGCTGGAGTTTCCGATGCCGTTCGAGGGCTGGTACTCGCCCGGATTGATTCCCGAATCGACCGCACGAAAACTGATGGCGCAAGGAAGCCTGAACTGGCAACCCGTGGTGGTCATTCTGGGTACGGGAACCCGCGCACTCCGGCTCGGCTCCGAACTGATGGAGTCGCGTCTTGCATCGCGGGTCGTGTGCGTCGAATCGGTGTTCAGTGAGGTCCAAGGATGGGAGGTCGAACGCCGGCGCTTCGAGATCCGCGGCGGAAAAATCCTCTTCGGCACTCCCGTGGTCCTTGCCCAGAAATCCCCCTCCCTTTGGTCGATCCGGATCCGCGATGATCACGGAGTCCGCGTGCTCGATGCCGCGCGGGTCATCTCGGTCGGGCCCTTCGTCGAAGATTCCGGCTATCGGGAGTATCCGGCGGGGAGTCTGCTCGTGGAGTGGGAGAACAGCGAGTCCGATCGCTTGCGCGACGATGCCGAAACGGTGCTTTTGGACGAGCATCGCGCCGTGGTGCTCGCCTCGCGCTTCATCAAGGGGCTTGCCGATCCGTCGCCAAGGTTCAAGTCCGAATTCGAGCGCGTTCTTTGGTCGAGCAAGCAAAAGCTGAAAGAAATGGAATCACTCCCCGCACGGCGCCACCAATGGGCCTACGAGGGAAAGTGGCTTTCGACCTCCAGCCGCGAGACCTTGCGGACCTTCGAGGGAGTGCCCTCGAAGCTGAAGCCCGAGGGCATGATGGCCTCGATCGAGTGCGTGGAGCCGATCGGCTGCAAGATTTGCGAGAAGTCATGCCCGGCGAATGCCATCAAGATCGACCGCGAGAAAAAAACATTCCTGATCGAGGACCGGTGCACGGGCTGCGGGTTTTGTCTTCAGGCTTGTCCGAGCGGGGTTCCTGTGATGATCGAGGGCGAGGCGAAGGGAAGCTATGTGAACCTCGTGTTCCCGTTCTCCGAAAAGCCCTTTCCGAAAAAAGGCGAACGCGCAGGACTCTTGAGCAGAAGGGGCGAAGTGCTTGCACAGGGGCGGATCATGGATCAGTTCCTCGACGGACCGGTTCCCTTGTTCAAGGTCGAGGTTCCCTCGCATCTGGCCTGGGAGGTGCGGGGAGTCCAACCCTCGCCGCTCGAGGCTTCGGCCGAGAACAGCGAGGAGTTCTATCAGGAGCGCGGGACCCGCGTGGAGGTGCAGATCCACGGCGAGACGAGGCGGGTGCGCGAGGGACAGCTCGTGTCGGTCGCGCTCTTCGAGATCGGCATGGCCCGCCCGAACGACATTTTGATGTGCGGGGACGGAAGCTGCGGCCTCTGCCAGATCGAGGTCGACGGGCAAAAAAAATTCGCCTGCGAAACGACCATTCATCAGGGAATGGACCTGCGCTTCACCCGCGACCATCCGGCATCCTCGGAGCTTTGTCCCTGTGCGGGGATCACGGTCCGGGACATCGAAGAAAAAATCGCCTCGGTCAAGCCCGATACCCTCGAGGCCCTCTCCCAGGTCAGCGGAGTCTGTCAGGGAAAATGCCACGGACTCTTGTGCCGGCAGTCGTGGATCTCGGTCTGCCGGTCGGGAGGGATCGAGGGGGGGAGGTTTAATGACTGGCGGTTTCCGTGGGTCGATTGGGTCATTAAGTAGTGGATATCAAAAGCGATAAAATTTTGACTAAAACCAACTTTTATTGTTGCGTATTGGTGTGTTATTTATTAAACTGACCATATGGAAAATGTAAGTAAGAAAGGTTTATCCAAGTCGCCCAACTGGGTAGGCTCCTTCATCCGCCAGAAGCGCGAGGCGAAGGGTCTGTCGCAAAAAGAGCTGGGCCAGAAGTTCGATCCACCCGTGACCACGCAGTTTGTTTCCAACCTTGAGCGCGGCATTACCCCCATCCCGGCAGCCCACATCCAGGCCATCGTCCGGTCCCTCGAAATCAACGAGGGCGAGCTCATGGTGTTGATGGAGAAAGAGTACGCCGCCAAGCTCACCAACAAGATCGCAGGCCATCACTTCGACCACGGAGAGAATTCTCCGGCCGTGCTGGTCATCCCCAGACAGGACGAGGAGTTCTTCAAGTGGGTGGTGCAGAGCTTTAACAACCTGAGCGATGTCGATCGCGCGCAGTTCAAGGCCCAGCTGAAGAGCTGGTTCGAGCTGAGCCTGAAGCGAGCCTGATCGCGGGTTATGGGGGGCGACAAGTTAAAAAAGAGCGGGAATCCCCGGACCATGGGGGCCCGCTCTTTGTTTTTGGAGAGTCAGGAGCGCGAGCCGGTCCCAGTCCGGTTCGGGACCGTGAAGTCGTTCGATGGCACCCCGGTGTTTTATTGCGAGGAGGGCGAGGGTCCTCCTCTGGTTTTTTGCTACGGCATCGCTTGTTCGACGCTCCATTGGACCTACCAGATCGATCACTTCCGTCGAAACTATCGCTGCATCTGGTTTGATTACCGCGGTCATCGCAACACCCCCATTCCCGAAAAGCCTGAGTCGATGACAATCGCCGCAAGCGCCCGTGACCTCGAGTGCGTGCTGGATTCTCTCGGGGTCGAGAAGGCTGACCTTTTGGGGCATAGCATGGGAGTCAGCGTGGTGCTCGAGTTCGCCCGAAAGAACCCCGAGCGTGTGAACCGCATGGTGCTTGCGAATGGCACTCCAAAGAGGCCTCTCGATACGCTGCTCGGAGGCAACTACCTGAGTCCCGCCTTCGGACTCCTGAAGCGGTATCAGGATCTGAAGCCCGATTGGGTCAAGCGTTTCTGGCGCCTGCAAAACAACGAACTCGCCGCCTCGGCCATGTTCGGCATTCTGGGATTCAACCGGAATCTGTGCGACCCGGGGGACATCCGCACCTACGCGCGCCAGATCGCGGAGCTTCCGCCCGAGGTTTTCACGCATCTGATGGATGACTACCGGAACTTCGACGCCACCCCGTGGCTCCATGAGCTCGGGCATTCGTCGCTCGTGCTCTCGGGCGAGCAGGATCTCGTGACTCCGCCCGGCACGCAGGATCTCCTGCATCAGCTTCTTCCGCGCTCCGAGCTCGTGCGGATCCGGCACGGCAGTCATTGCTCCACGCTCGATCTGCCGGAGTATGTGAATCTCGTCCTTGAGAAGTTCCTGGTGCCGCGATCCGCGCGATGAAGCATCCCGAGAAGCCGGCGAACCTTCCCGGTCAATTATGAGGTCTTCAGGTGTGCCGACTCGATTTTGCCGGCGGTTTCGAGGTATTCCCGGAAGGGCCTCGCATCGGTGCTCCGGAGGCCCGGGTCCTTTTCGATCAGCTCGATCACATCCTCGCGGGCCTTCATGAGCCAGTCCTGATCGCGCACAAGGGACGCGATCTTGAAAGGGAGAGCCCCTGATTGCCTCGTGCCCAAAAACTCACCGGGACCCCGCAGCTCCAGATCCGCCTCGGCGATCTTGAATCCGTCCTCGGTCTCGCACATCACCTCAAGCCGCTCGGGAGTCGGCAGGTTCTGCGGTCGATCGGTCTTCAAAAAACAAGTCGATTGGAATTTTCCGCGCCCGATCCGGCCCCGGAGCTGATGCAGTTGCGAGAGCCCGAACCGCTCCGGATGCTCGATCACCATGATCGTCGCATTCGGCACATCCACGCCGACCTCGACCACCGTGGTCGACACCAGAATTTGCACATCATTCGCCCTGAACCGCTCCATGACCGAGGCCTTCTCGGCCGGGCTCAGTTTGCCGTGCAGGAGTCCCACTTTGAATTCCGAGAAGGTCTCATTTGCCAGTTGTTCCGCCGCCGAGACCGCGCTCTTCAGATGCGTGAAGCCTTCTTCTTCGGAGTCATTCACGAGCGGAAAAATAAAATACGCTTGCCGCCCGTCACGCAGTTCTTTTTTGATGAACTCGATCATTTTGCCATGCTCATGCTGACGGACGAGCCGTGTTTTGATCGGAGTCCGGCCCGGTGGTCGCTCGCGGATCACCGAGACGGCCAGATCGCCATAGGCGGTCAGGGCGAGTGTGCGGGGAATGGGAGTCGCCGTCATCACCAGAGTATGCGGTTGGATCACGGACTTCTCGCGCAGTTTTCGCCTCTGTTCGACGCCGAATCGATGTTGCTCGTCGATGATCACATAGCCGAGGTTCCGGAATCGCACGGGGTCTTCGATCAGGGCATGGGTGCCGATGATGAGGGCCGCGCGGTTCTCATCCAAAAGCGCCTGCACGGATTTTCGCTCGCTTGTGGTGGTTTTACCGAGGAGTAGCTTTGCCGGCACATCGGCTCCGAAAATTTTCAGCAAATTCTGGTAGTGCTGCTCTGCCAGGATCTCGGTCGGCGCCATGAGCGCAACTTGGAATCCCTGATCCATCATTGCCAGGGCCGACAAGAGGGCCACCGCGGTTTTTCCCGCGCCCACATCGCCCTGTAAAAGCCGGTTCATCGGAAAAGGCTGGGAGGCGTCTTTTGCGATTTCTTGCAGGGCTGTTGCTTGTCCCGCGGTCAGGGCGAAGGGAAGCCGCTTCTTCGAGCGCTCGAGGCTCGTTTCGAGTTTCGCGGAATCCAGCGCATGGCCCTTTTCTTTTTGAAGGTCAAGCCTCCGCGAGAGCATGTGGTACTCGAACTTGAAGAACTCCTCGTAGATCAGCCGGAAATGCGCGGGCGAGCGGAAGTCCGCGAATCCCGATGCACCATCCTTGCCCGTGTTCCCGCTCGGAAAATGCACCTCGCGGATCGCCTTCGGGAGCGGCGGAAGCTGGTGGCGTCGCAGGTAGACGTGCGGAAGCTCGTCTTTCAGGGCCGGAACGGCTTGTTCGAGGGCGGTGTCGAGGATGCGGCGGAGGGTCTTCGTGGGAACGCCCTCGATCTCGGTGTACACGGGCACGATCCGACCGACATTCAGGCCTTCTTCGAGGTCGAATTCGATTTCGGGGTGGATCATCTCGCGAATCGAGCCGAAGCTCTTCAGGTTGCCGGTGGCGATGATTTTTCGTCCGGGCTCGAATTTTCCCTCGAAGCCCTTGAAGGTGCGGAACCACTTGAGCGAGATCCACTGCTTTTCGGGGTCGAAGGCCTTGACCTCGAAAAGCTTCGAGAACCGGCCCCGGAGAGGACGCACGAAGGCCTGATGGATCGTGAGCTCGATCGAGGCATCGCCGCCCTCGGGCAGGTCGCGGAGCACGCTCATTTTTGAGCGATCCTCGTACTTGCGCGGAAAAAAATAAAGAAGGTCCCGGACCGTGATGATGTCGCGCGAGCCGAAGATTCCGGCCATGCGCGGGCCGACGCCTTTTAAAAACTGCACCCGCCGGTCGAGCGGGTTCTCGGTGAATTCGGGCTTGGTCACATGTAGCGGATTTTGACCACGGTGTAGTTCACGACACCGCGGGGAGCGTTCACCTCGACGCCATCGCCCTCTTGTTTTCCGATCAGGGAGCGAGCCAGAGGCGAGGAGATGCTGATTTTGTTCTTTTTGATGTCCGCCTCGTCCTGTCCCACGATCTTGTAGGTAATCGCGTTCCCGGATTCCTCTTCTTCGAGCTCGACCGTGGCCCCGAAAACGACCTTATCGCTCCGAATCGTCGTGGGATCGATGATCTGGGCACGCGCGATCTTGCCGTTGATCTCCTGGATCCGTCCCTCGATGAACCCTTGCCGTTCCTTTGCCGCCGAATAATCGGCGTTCTCAGAAAGGTCGCCCAGTGACCTCGCATGCTCGATGGCCGCGATGATCTTCGGGCGCTCCACCTGCATCAGGTTCTTCAGTTCCTCATCGAGCAGGCGCTTCCCTTCGACGGTCATGGGGATTTTTTCTTCTGCCATAAGGGCCACAGGCTACCACGCGGTAAATGCCGAAGTCAAAGAGGGGTCAGTGGCAGGGGCCGAGGTAATCGGCGACGGGAGCCAAGGGTCTTTCCTGGATGGTTCGAGGAGCCTCGAACGATCGCTCGAAGCGAAGGCGAGATTCCGCGAGCGGAAAGTGAAGGCCCGGGGCCTGGAGGCTTGCCGTGGCCGGAATTCCGTTCGGACCAGGAGCAAAAAGCCCGCGCAGGGAGGAGAATCCGATCGAGAGTCCCGAGCAGGTCGGGATGCTTCCCGGCTGATCGTCTGATGGAGCGAATTCGACACGAAACGCGCAGGTGGAGCCGTCTTCGACGACGGTGCCTGAAATCGCATGCGAGGGCGCTGTTCGAGGCTCCGGATTCACCCGGAGCAGAAAGTGCTTTTCTTCTCCGGTCGGAAGCACGAAGTCCAGCGAGTATTCCCGGATCGTGGGGGTGAAGGGGGTTTGGGCGGAGCTATCCGCGATTCCCCCGAGCAATACCAGAACCAACCAAGTCATCATCCTCATCCGGCGCGCAAAATACCGGAAAATCCGCGCGGAATCAAGCAAGAATGAGAGAAGCCCCGTCCGATTCGTCGTGTTGGGAAATGGAATCCTCTTTGAGCCAGGGCCGGCACATAAAAAGAGGGTTCGCCTCCGAGCCGCGTCCTGCGGCCTCGCTTTCGCGCATCACGCGCTCGCGAGAGTCGGCAACCCCTCTTTTGATGTGCCGGCCCTGACTCAAAGAGGATTCCTTCACCTCGTCCCGACGAAGCGGAACGGGGATCACTTTTTCTTGAAGAGTGCTTCGGCCGCGGCTTTCAGGGCATCCTTCTTCGCGCCGGATTGCCCCGCCCGATCGGAGGGCTTGAAGAAATCGCAAAAATTCGATTTTTCCTTGTCGACCACGCGATCAGCCTGCGACTCGCGGCACTCATTATTGAAGGCGCGGTCGTGGAACTCGCAGTTCCGGCACACATGGGTATCGCGACCGCAGGAATCGCATTGATCAAGCCGGTGGTACTGATTGGCAGGGATTTCACGGTTGCAAGACCAGCAGATTCCCATCTCCTACCTCCCGAGCGGCATGACTTCGAGCCGCTCTTCTTTGGTTTTTTCGATCGCAAGGAGCATCGACCACGCCGAAGAAAGCACGGTCGAGTAGGGGAGCTTGCGCTCGAGCGCGGCCCGGCGGATCAGGTAGCCGTCGCGAACGGCGACATCGTCCGAGACCGTGTTGATGAGAAGAGCAAAATCCCCCCGCCGGATCGCATCGACACAGTGGGGAGTGCCTTCCGAGACCTTTTGCACGGGCACGCATTTCAGGCCGTTTTCGGCAAAAAACCGGGCGGTTCCCCGCGTGGCGACGATCGCGAAGCCGAGCTCCACGAATTGCTCGGCGATGCTCAGGGCCTCGGCCTTGTCTTCGTTCCGGACCGAGATGAACACCTTGCCCTTGTGGGGAAGACGAATGCCCGCCCCTTCGAGCGCCTTTTGATACGCCACCGGAAAGGTCTTCGCCCGCCCCATCACCTCGCCCGTGGACTTCATCTCGGGGCCGAGGAC
>JBEIJY010000004.1:0-109850 GCA_040380025.1 Bdellovibrionales bacterium
AGTGGCTCCCGATGAGGAAATCAGGTGGATCCCATGAAGGAAATCAACTGGACCCGTTTAGGAAATCAGGTGGATCCCATCACTGGAAATTAGGTGGATCCGGTGGGAGGAAATTTTGCAGCTGAAATCATCTCCAAAGCGGACAATGGAGACCGGATGTCGTGGGATACCTGCTCCGAAAAATCCAGCAATTTTCGCTGTATGGAGAGATTCTGTTCATAGCGGGCAAGATCCCTTGAGGCAGAGACTTTAACCATGAACGCCTCATCCACAATATCTCGCAATTCGACCGGGACTCCAACGGTCACATTTTGATTTTCAGTCATATGAGGCCCGAATGCATCTGTGGTGATTCGTCGAGCAAGATCGGTAGCAGTCGAAAACTCCCTAAGAAGAAAGAAACTAATGAAATTGGCAAGTACCGATCCTAAGATACAGCCAACTCCCGCAATCCGGATGGCGTCGCGAGTCCCGTAATTCGAAAGACTCAAAAACAAAACCACCAGAAACAGAGCAATCAAGACTGCGCCCTTTGTCTTTGATGTCATGCTTCGGTAGTCGAGAATTTCAAGTTCGGGAATTCTTTTGTTGGATGTGAAAGAAATTGCAATGACTCCGACTCCGATGAAATACAGCACCTCGTAAAAACCGAAAACAGGCGCATCATCCACAAGCTTCTCGACTCTGAGTGCCCAATCCGAAATCACCAGAGTCACAATTCCAATTCCAAAGTTCGACCAAAAAATCGTCCGGGAAGCAATCAATGCAATCAGGCCGTGCGCCAAAAGGAGCAAAGACCCCACCACACCAGTAATCTCCATTAAGACCACATAAAGATTCATTTCTCCTGAGGAAATTCTTAAAAAAGGAACCAAAAGCAATCGAAGAGCAAGAGGGATGCAAAGGAGATAGACAAAATAATTCGATGCTTGCCTCATCCAGGTTCGAGGATGGGATGCCCCGAGAACAATTGAAACAGCCCCGGAAAAATACGCAAAAACATACATCAAAGTAGTCAAGGATACAGAAAGGGGTGTTCGGGAGGACCAGCTCAATCCGTAATAGATCAACACATAAAAAAAATCGCCAATGCCAAGAAAAAGAAAGAATGCCAGAAGAGTCCGCGGGGCGAAACGGGAAGGGCCGCCCATAGAAGCCTTGAAAACAACAAACGCACAAAAAAACTCAAGAGCTACCTCACAAGCTCCCATGATCAAACCCTGTCGGGACCCCATAAAGCGGTGCTCAACAAGGTAAACGATTGCTGCAATCACGAGAATTGCCGCGATCTTCAACGAATAGCTTTTCAGGTCAGGGTTACGACTGCCCATGTTGTTGGTGAACATCCCCGGTAATTGCCAATCTTCAAGGTCCCAATTCCTTTAAACCCACCTGTTTCGAACAAAACTGCAGATGCTTTGTTTTGATGCGGTTCGATCATGTAATCCGACACAAAACGCTCCTCCTTAAAAACCCCGATTATGTGCTTTAGAAGAGCCATACCCAATCCCCGACGCCTCAGCCCCTGATCGATCACAATCTGATAAATGTATTTCCATACCCCGTACTTAAACACGCTCGCATCGAAGTCAATCACAGTACCCCCAGCACGGAGCAAGTCCTGAAATTCACTCATGGGAGAAACAACAATGTAGCCCGAAACAATACCATCCCCCCGCAATACCAAAAAAATTCTGCTACCTGAATGAATCAACCTAACCCACTCCGACCGATCCCAGACGGTAACCACAAAGCCCTGAACCAAATCAGAGTCAGAAGAAACTCTGGCATTTTTTTGAATCTCGATCGCACGATCAAGCATGAGATCAACTTGATCCGAACTGAAGTCGGCAGAAGTGATCTCAGAAATCACATAAGAAATATCTTCTTTGCTCACCCGAGCTCCGTGTACTTTTTCGAGTTCCCTTTCGAGAGCCCGACCGGGTATTTCTCTGCGTTCTTTTGAATCTTTACCGCGAGGGCCGCTCCAAGGTCGATTTCGCAATGGTCGGCAATCCGAAGCAGGTACCCGAACACATCTGCAAGCTCCTCTGCGATTCGGGATTTACATACCTCATCCTGATGCGCGGAATTCGACTGTTCCTCGGTCTTCCACTGAAAAATCTCTGCAAGTTCAGCGGCCTCGACCATCAAAGCGGTCGAGAGATTCTTAACCGAATGAAATTGTCCCCAATCGCGTTCGGCTGCGAATTGCTTCAGCTCACTCAATAAAACGTCCGCATCAATGCACTTCATGGCTTACCAGCGCCTCCTTGAAATACCGGGCCGTTTCCTCGTCCGTGCAATAAATCGCACAGCCCTTCGTCCCGCGGGTCAGAAGCGTCCGGTATGTATTTTTAATCACCGCATCCGCATCGGCAAGGGCCTTTTCTCGATTCCACTTCAGGAGCCCCTTGAACCCCTTGATGGATTGGTCCCCTTTTGCACGCTTGGTTCCGTCCGTGATCACCACACCATCGCGGACGATCAAATCAGGACCGATGATGACGCCAACATAATCCATCTCAAGCCCCTGGCAGGTATGAATGCACCCGATCTGTTCGATCGATCCGGGCTGGATCAGCCAAGCGCTTCCATCCGAGGCGAGATTCCATTTTTTCTTGAAATCGCCGATCTCGATGTCAAACGCTCGGGCGTTCTTTTTGCTCTTCCACTCCCAGCAGTACCCGGCAACAACGCGGGACTTTCCACCTACGGAATTTTTTCCCTTGATGAACTCGAACATCCCATCGGGGGTGTCGAACACCCTGAAGTCATATTGCGCCGAATTCAGAGTCTCGTTCGCGGTCTCTCGGATTTGCAACCGATCATCGAGCCATGCGAGATAGGCATCGGAACCGTTGCACCGATACTGCGATTCGAGTTCCATGACACTCACCCGAGCACCCAGTTTTTTCGCCCATCGGGTGATCTCGGCTTTCGAGCCGATGTCTTTGAATGTGACGCGCTGATGGTCATCCAAGAAAAACACCGTGAACAGGGCGCTCTGAATGATCTCTTTGACCTGATTCTCGCCCAGGTTCGAGAACAATCCGGATTTTTCATTGAGCCGGTGGGCTTCATCGATGACCAAGGTGTCGAAGGTGTTCTTCTCGGTCTGATGAAATCCCCCCGAACCCACGAACAGGTTCGAGATGTGGGAGCGTTTAAAGGAACCCGTGAGCATGGCTTCGTACACGGCTCTCGGAGCTGCATTTTTCGTGATGTATTGGCTGGTCATGGACCTCTTCGTGAACTCAACGAGGAGATTCACGGCGACGACGCTTTTTCCGGATCCTGGCCCCCCTTGCACGATCAGAACCTGTTTTGAGGTCGCCGAGCTTTTTTTGGCAAGATCAAGCGCGGTCTCGAAGACGATCTTCTGCTCGTCGACCATGAAGAACTCCTCATTGCCCTTCAGCATCGAAGCCAGGCTCTCGGCCAGGTTTTTCGAGGGTCGGATTTTTCCCTGATCGATGGCGTACAAAAGATTGCGCCGATCGCCGTGGCGCACATGTTTTTTGATGAAGTCCCTGAGCTTTGCGGCCTCATCTCGCAGAAAGACAGGGGTATTCTGAAGATGATGCTCGTAGAAAGGGTCCCGTACGACAGAGCCATCCTTGCAATTATGAAGGTAGGCGCAGGGGTAAAGCGAGATGTCGTGATCCTCGACCGCGGAATTGAAGTTCTTGAGCAGCATGGCGTAGCTCCATGCCTGATACGAAGGATGAGGCGTCTCGCGCAAGCCGCCACCAAGCTGAGTCACGACCACGCCGTCTTTGTCGCTCGGACGGATGTCGGTCCATTGCTTGAGTTCGACGATCACGAGCGAGTTCTTTTGGGTCTCGTCAAGTCCCGAGACGATAAAGTCAATTCGTTTTGCCGTGTTCGGCACCTTGTATTCGATTCCCACCTGGGCATCGGCTGGGATTTCCGGATCCTCGAGAATATTGCTCATGTACTGCAATGAGTTCCGCCAAGAGGAAAGCTCGGATTGCCCTGTCCGCCTCCCGATTTTCTTAAGAATGGCGCCCGAGACCAGATCGTCGATCCGGTTCTCGAAGACATCCTGCCGAAATTGCACCTTATTTGCCGAGTAAATGATCATGGCTGTGTCGGCAGGGTATCACCGGTGCCCTGGAGCCGGAAGCAGGAAGATGCGGGCTTTTGGTGTCAACCGAGGTCACGGAAGGGGCGAATGATACCCCCGAACCCTTGGCATTTCGGCCAAAATAACATACAATTTGTGTCGTATCCCGAGCGAAGAATCCCTCTTCCAGCAACCGAGAGGCGCACGCCCTCCGCGGTGCTTGATTGATACGGCCACAAGGAGGCAAAACCATGAAATCAACCCCATCTGCAAACTCCAAAGCGACCGCCAAAGTCAAAACCCGAAGAAAGCCCGCGCCCAAAAAGCGAAAGCCCGAGGCGGATCTCTCGAACGGACCGTTTCAGGGGCTCTCGCCCGAGAGCGCGAGCCTCCTTCAGCCGCTTGTGCTCGCGCTGGAGTCCGAGCTTTCCAAACGCGGACTGATTGCCGCAGAGGTGCGCCACTCGACTCCTGCGGGCATCTCGTATCGGTACATTGTGGAACGATCGCTTGGCGTGGTGGTCGACCTCTACAAACCGAACTCGAGCCCGCACCTGATGTTCTCGATCGAGGCCGACATCGGCCGCGCCCTGAAGGATCCCTCGCGCATGTTTTTGCTCGAGTCGCTTTTGGAGCTGAATCTCGGCTGTTCGACGCAGTTCCGGATCGGGCTCGATCACCAAAACCTCATTCGCGTGGTGTTCAGTGCTCGCGTTTTTGATCAGCTCTCGATCTCGGGCCTGGGTGAGCTCATGGACCGGATGATGTCCTACGCGTGTTACGCAAAAGACCGCATCGGCGATCAGCGCGCGTTTGTGCCGATTGATTTTGAAGCTCCCGCCCAAATGAAACCCCAGGAGAGCGAGAAGGAATCGCCCGGCCCGAATGGCTGGGTGCATTAAGAGGGTATGCCCATGCCCCAAGAAACCCCAAGCAGAACGGACCGCGAACTCGGAATGCTCCTCGGGCTTCATGCCGGGGACTCGCTCGGGGCGACGCTGGAGTTTCAAGCGCCGGTGTCGGAATCGAAGTGGCTTCGGGAGATCGTCGGTGGAGGCCCTCTAAGGTGGAATCCCGGAGATGCGACCGACGACACCGACCTCATGATTTGTGTGTTGTCGGCGATTCAAAAAAACCGGACGGAATTCTCGTTTGAAACTCTGATCGACGGCTTTTTGAGCTGGTATGACTCAGACCCCGTCGATATCGGAAACACCACAGAACGAGGCCTTGAGCGCCTGATCGAGGGCCACCCGCCCGAGAAATGCGGATCCTCGGGCGAGTATGACCAGGGGAACGGATCGCTCATGCGATGTGCCCCGCTTGCACTTTTGAACGTCGGCAACGAGGAGCTTGAGCGGATTATCGCAAAACAAGCGCGCATCACCCATGCCCATCGGGCATGCATCCGGGCCGATGTCACGTTGGTGTATGCTCTGCGAGATTTACTTTCGGGCCTCGAGAAGCAGGTGGTTTTTGAGAACGCGATCGCGCGCTCGCCCGAGCTGAGCGAGGCAATCGAGACCCCGTGGGAAGAGTTCGAGACTTCGGGATACGTTCGCCACACCCTGATCGCGGGATTCTGGGCATTGATGAACTGCGACTCTTTTGAGGAGTCGGTGGTGAAAATCGTGAACCGGGGCCGGGATGCCGACACCTGTGGCGCGGTCGCCGGAGCCCTTTGTGGAGCGTATTACGGGGTGCGGGGGATTCCGGAATCATGGCTTGGCACCCTGAAGCGCGCGGGGGAGATTCGGGGGATTTATGAGAGAGGTTGATGACCCGTGGAGAGAGACGATGGAACAAAAAGAGGATGGAATCATTTTGAGCTTCGCGCAGAGTTTCGAGGATTATTTATTTCAAACTAATAAGCCTGGAAGCAACAAGGCTGCGTCCTACCTTCGGGCGATCGAACTTCTCTCGCCCATTCTGAAAGCAAAGGGCGGGGATTTTCGAGAGGATCATGATGTCCTCACCATTGACAACCCAGAACGGATAAGAAGTCTCTACCAGTTCATCCTAGAGCAGCAGAAACTTGGGGAGGATGGAATATTTAATGGAGAATCTCCGTCCAGCTATTGGCGCGACAGGTACTTTTCAGCCGCTCTCAATCAGTATTATCGTTTTTTGAAATTACCAGAGCAAGCGGTCGTGCGCAGAGCGACTCAGATGTTTCAGGACTTGGCCAACCCCACACTGATCGAAAAAATTCAACACCTAGATGACGAATCTGAGTTTGAACGATTTCTTTCATTCTCAGGCATCGATGAGAGCATTCCAGGCGGGATCGAACGGATACGAATGCAAAAAACTAGGGTGAACCAAAGTATTTTTCGAAAAATCACACTTCTGAATTATCAGAACACCTGTTGCATCACCGGCCTCACCCTTCGTCCTGTTCTGCGAGCGAGTCATATTCTTGCTTGGTCAGAGAGCGTGGAACACCGAATGAATCCTGCGAATGGACTTTGTCTCTCGGCCACTTATGACGCAGCCTTTGATCGACACCTGATTTCGCTGGACGAGGAGTACAGAATCATTCTGAGCAAGAAGGTAAGAGAAAACCATTCGAATGAGGCCACGAGAACTCTTTTTTTGAGCCTTGAAGGAACGAAGATTTCGCTCCCGAAGCGCTTTCAACCAAATCAGGATTTTTTGAAGGAGCACCGGGAGAGGATGGGGTAGGAAATACTGAATAGTCCGTTCTAAACAGGGGCTACTACAATCTCAAGCCGCACCGAATTCAGGGGCTCAAAAAGCTAACTTAGTTACCGCCCAAATGTAGACTTGGCATCGAAGACTCGTACACGATCATAAAAGATTTTTTACATTAATCCCGGCTCAAACACCACCACAGCACTAATAGAACACTCCAAAACGCGGCCACAACTAATCGAAAATGAATCTCATTTTACGGTGCCAACCAAGGCTCTCTTTAGATGGCCTATATTCCGTTTTGTTAGGTAAAAAAATCTCACGTCCATCGAATTGGCGAATTGAAAACGGCGAATCCAACTCTTTCAACGCCTTCGATACTTTTACCCGATAGTCATCGGTGATCGAAATCAATCCCCGATCAAACGCCCGGTGTAAATTAGGGCAGAGGGATATTCCATTGGTAATGGTATCGTCCTTGGAAACAGAAAACGGCACGATATGGCAAGCGTCAATAAGCTGAGCCTGAGTCTTGGTCTCGATCTGCATCCCGGAGATCGCACATCGATAATGATATATTCTCGGAATTTCTCGTTTAAAAATTCCGCCCCTCACGAAAATTAATTCTTCGGCTTCCTCTTTTGGCAGCTTTCCGATGAGAGATTCAATTTTTTTACGATACTCTTCTCCAGAGCTAGAAAGAATCTCCGAGGAAACAACCTGAATCTCGGAATCAATCGTGCCTTCAATTCGGGAAAGATCATGGTTTTGGAAATATCTTTCTAACAGGGCCGCCTGCAAAACACGCACAGAATGCAAATTTTTCAACAAAAAGAACAATTCAGGGTCGAGCTCAACATAGTCCAAAGCCTCAAGCAATGCGCTCATACTCCGAATGCTGTGAGATGACGTGACGGCAAAAGATTGCCCCAACCGAGGAATCAACCGCCAAAAAGAGGAGGACTTTAAATGATAAAATGGCAAAGCAAAATTAGGCTTAAATCTTGAATCATGAACCAAAATGCTCCAAAGCCGTTTAAACTCCATCAGGAGTTCCGGAGTTACTTCAATTCGGTTCACCGGGTATGCGTGCTCTTTGAATTGATTCAAAACAGCAAGGAGAAGAATAGGCTTGTGCGGAGCATCCTTATCTCTCCTCAAGTTTGTGAACTGGGACATGAATCGATCAATATGATTTAGATAAGTCACGATCGATTCCGCCACAACCGCCCTGGTATTATGCGCTTCACCTAAATTTCAGCCTCGTCACTTTCTGTATCCAGAAGTTTTTGGTCTAATGAAACTTGCATCAAAATCCTTCCATTCCAAATCTTTCATCGACCGCGGTCTCAGTAACCAATAAAGGAATAAAAATCCATGAAAAATTCATCGTAGATCTCCACCAATTTCTCTCTCAATAATACGAATAAAATCAGATTGCCAACCCCCACACTGCCGAATCAACCTGTCCCGGTCTTTATAGATTTGTATTCCCAATTCCAAAACGGCAGGCCGGTGGATCTCGTCGCACCTGAAATAGATTGAATTCACCATATGCATGTATCTCTGCGATATTCGCCAAGGGAACTCGGTTCTAAAATCTCCATCAAAAACGACACTGTCTTTAAACTGAAGATAGTCATAACCGCAAAAAATTCTCTCCTCTTCTTTTTTCATTGTTCGGATCAGCTCCAGAACAAACAAAATATCAGCCGAGTTTCGAACCCCATGTTTCGCGAGTCTTAAAACATCAAAAAATGGCCTTTCTACATCACGATTTACATCCGGCAGGGCTGGTACTCCTTGCACCCAAGAAGACTTTGTTTTTTTAAACACTCGAAACTCTCATTCAGATTCATTTTTATTCTCCCGTGCACTCATAATTGCGAAAATAATTGCATCATTTCAAAGTTCTCAGGGACTCTGATTCCCCCCCCCCACCGCAAACAACACCCCGGTCATGAACCGCCGGGTGTTCGATCCGGCGCTGATGCCAAAGCGGCCGAGCATATGATCAACTGGCAACACAAGCAGGCAAATCACCTTCAGAGGCGTGCCAAGGCCTTGCATCGCACTCGCTACCAATGGGGCATTCATCAGCACCACTCCTGCGATCAACCCAAGACATCGTCCACACAAAGGTAAACAAAATCGCCCGAGGTGCGGAGCTCGCTCTATTTTTAAATTGCAAAGCGGGCGCTCGCCAAAGTACTGAAGCCGCCCCCGCCACTCCATAAATCGGATTCCCATGGCCCGGACTCCCTCTCTACCGACAGCAAAAACAGATCAACAAAAGAATGATCAACCAAGTGGGAACAAACATGAAACTCCTTTTTCACCCCTGCGTTTCACGGCTTGAAACCCCGTTCGAGTTCCTCATTCAGGTCGACCGAGATCATGCCGAGGCCATCAGTAAAGCGAAATCGAAACTGGTTCAGGAGCGAACGCCCGATGACCCCATCGAGTCCGATCATCCGGACGCTCATTGCAAGCATGCCCGATAGGCGCCCGAATCGAAGAGATCCGGCGGGGATGGAAGCTCCTCTTTGATCGGGGGCGCATTCTGCATGAAGATGCGCCTCATATTCCCTGCTCTCGGTCCGGAATGCGCCGGTGAGCGGATGGACATCTTCAAGATCAGGGGCAGAAATTCCCCCATCCGGCAGATCGAGCAAATATCCATGCTCGCACCCCGAATCAAGCACAAGTCTCTGCCGGACTCCCGCAAGATCGACATGGACCACGGGAACTCCCATCACCGTTTCGGTCTTCAGAATGCGCCAGTGCCTTCGCTCTGCCACCTCGGGATTCACCCACCTGAGCTCGACCGTTCCGGCCTTCACATCCATCATCATGTCCATTCGTGCAAAGGCATCGGCGCCCGCGAGTGCATGCACATGGACTCCCGGCACAAGATGACCCACCGTGGACTGGATCTTCGAGATCGGCATGAGCAAATTGCCCGCCGATTCATGAATCCCGCATCTTCGCAAAAACGGAGAACCGCGAACCGGGTCAAATAACGAATGGGTCGATCCGGTGTCTAAAATCACATTCTCGCCGTCGATTTCGATGAGCGCCAATTTTTGACTCAAAAGGCGGCATGTTCGTTCTAAGGTCATATCAAGTTTGCTCATAAAGGTAGTAATCCGATCCGGTCATGGCGAATTCCGGGAAGGCGCGTTTTGTCCTCGTCATTCCGAGAGACTGAAAAATCACATCGAGTTCTTCGATCCTCCATTGGCGGATCGGGAACTCTTCCTCATACGAGAAGCTCTGCCCCCCGAACATGCCAGAGCATTTTTCGCGGTAGGTGAACAAGCCCTCCTCGTTCGCGGGGTTTAACCAAACCTCGCGCTTGAAATCCCCATCATTCGCATTGATGATCCTCCCGCCCCTGAAAAACAGCGGCCCGGGGAGATCAAAAAAGAAGCGTCCTTTGGGGTTCAGGGACTTTTGGATCGCAGTGAGGTTTCGGGTCATCTCCTCGTGCATGGTCGTGTACGACAGCACCGTGAACAGGGCAATCGCAAGATCGGCGCCTGATCCCGTGAAATCGGCGATCTTCTGCTCGAACACCGGAATCTCGACCCCGGCATTTTTGCAGTTCTCGCGGAACTGCCGGACCATCCCGGAGCTCACCTCGACTGCGGTCACACCCAAACCGCGCTGTTTGAGCGGAACCGAGAGGCGACCCGTTCCGGCACCGAGGTCGATGAGTGCTCCTTTCGGAAGAAGGCCTTCGATCACCTTCAGATTGAGTTCTGTGAGATGATGATACATCGATCCGAACGTCTTGTGATAAACGAACTCGTAAAACTCAGCCCAGGTGTCGTGAGGTCTTGGATCAGTATTTTGCATGTTTAAGGATCACTCTAGCAAGAACCTGTGTCAGGAGAGGACAATCTACTTTTGCGGAAGTGCCTTTTGGAAAAGGTTCAATAAACCCTGAACCTTTTCGATCCCCTCGGAGTCGAACAAAGAAGACGAAAGAGCGCACATTGTTGTTTCATTATCAGGTATTTTATAAACGGTAAAAGCCAACCCGATCCCAAAATCAAGGCACCGGATTGGCTTATTACTCAGAAAGAAGGTAAAAAAACGAACAAATGGATTAAACCACAGGCCCGTGTCATTTGGGGACGCTTGAGAATTTTTTCCCGCCACCCCCATCATTCTCGCTTCCCGCGCTCACCAGGCAATGATATCCTTTCGAAAAGCAAGGCGGATCACGATGCGATACAAACGGGTATTGATCAAGTTGAGCGGTGGCGCGCTCGCGGGCGGAGACGAAGTCGGATTTGATCGCGCGGCGATTGAACACATTGTGAACGAGGTTCTCTCGATCCAGAAAATGGGCGTCGAAGTCGCGATCATGATCGGGGGCGGGAATATCTTCCGCGGAAATGTCGCAAAAGAATGGGGAATTGAACGAGCAGAGGGCGATTCGATCGGGATGCTCGGCACCGTCGTGAACAGCTTGATGCTAAGAGGCGCCCTGAAGTCCAAAACCGACAGCGAAATCCGGGTCATGACCGCAATCCCGATGACCGCATTCGCCGAGCCCTACATCAGGCTTCGCGCAATCCACCACCTCGAAAAAGGCTACATTGTGATCCTTTCCGCCGGCATCGGCCAACCCTACGTGACCACGGATTATCCTGCGGCCCAACGGGCAATCGAAACCCGGTGCGACGCCATCCTGGTCGCCAAGCAAGGCGTGGACGGGGTGTACACCTCGGACCCGAAGAAAGACCCAATGGCAAAGCGGTATAAAACACTCGCTTACAATGACTTCATTTCAAAGAATCTTCACATCATGGATCACTCGGCTCTTCTGCTTGCGCGGGATCATGATCTGCCGATCCATATCTTCAGCTTTTCTGCCAAAGGCAGTATGCTGAAAATCTGCTCGGGAGAAGACATCGGAACCTTCGTTGCGCCGGGGACATCCACCCAGCCTCTCTGAAAAAACGCCCATTCTTCATGCCGAACGAGGGCGCGCTCGTCCCAGACCAATCGAACCATCCACACCTTCCTTTTCGTTTTTTACCTTCTTCAATCGCGATTCCAGTTTTTTCTTGAGCTTTTCTTTCGATGGATGCGCTACTTCCGTCCCGGATTCCCTCTCGTAAACGGCCAATCGCGAGAGAATTTCAAGATAATGCTGCTGGGTCATCATCACCTTCACGGAATCCCCCCTGTGGAGAATTTGAATCACATCACTGCCTTTTACTTGCCCGAGATAATAGGCCATTTCTTCGCGCAACTTCGACGCAATCACCGTTAATTTAAACATGGTCGATTCCTTTACAGTACAAATAAACGTACAATTTATTGTACAACTAAAAACACTCGAATTCAAATCAAAAAACCCTCCCATTCCTCCTTGATTCCAGCGATTTACCCCTCCCACAGGTTCCCGAGCACAATCAGGAACGAGAAGTGCTCTCCCCCGGAATACGAGCCTGCGTCCGAGTACTTTCGGTACCGAATCAGCATTCCGACGCCCTGCTGGCGAAGAATCGGGTCGAAGCCAAGACTGATTCCGAAGTAATCCTGTCGAAACTTCCCCTGGCTTTTCGTGCGCTGGCTGAAGTAGAGCCCCGCCTCAGGAGCGAAGTAAATCTGATTCGCAAAATAATACGGAATTCCCACATTCAGGTCATGGCTCACGAGCGTTTCATCTGTTCCGCTCGAGAACGAATACTGGCTATCCGGAGACCTCGGTTCGTAGTCTTTTCCGAGACCGAGTGAGTATTCGGCTCTCAGGTACGCCGTGCGGATGATCCTTTTTTGAATTCCGAGGCTGTTCAGCAAACAGCAAAAGCTCCGATTGGAATCCTGAAGAGGAATGCTGTTCGGGGCCCCTCCATACCCGAGCCCGTAATACACATACCGACTCGAGTACTCGCTATCAATCTCGGCCTCCCGACGCGCATCCTCCCGCCGCGACTCCTCGATTCGAATGGCACGCTCGCGCTCTTCTTCCTCGCGTTCCTGCTGACGAAGCCTCCTGTCCTCCTCTCGCTCAGCCTCCCGGCGACGCTGTTCCTTCTCGCGCTCTTTCTTTTTTCGAATCTCCTCCTCCGATTCACTGGTGAGGCGCTTGGTCGGGACGATCTTGGTCTCTCCGCCCTTCACCCGGACCTCGAAATCCTCATCCACGAACCCTTTTTTGCGAAGGAGTACCACGTGCTCGCCCTTCGTTACGGTGAACCCCTGTGAATCGCCGGTTTTTCCGACCTTTTTTGAATCGAGATACACATCCGCCCCCGAGGGAAACGAGTCGAGGAGAATCCGCGCGGACTTATGGACCAGATTGAAGACGGGAAGCTCCAGGCCGTCCAGCACCCGAACCTGGGTCGAGAACTCATTCACCTCGGGATGACTGAAAGAAATGGTGAGTGTGTCGCCGTGGAACGCCTTGATTTTGGTCGGCGTGGTGCCACGATGAGGATGGCCGTTCACCATGACGATCGCATCCGAGGGCTCGGTCTGAAGTTTGAGCCGGATTTCTTTTCGTTTGAGCGTTTCGCGGTGAATGGTCGTCTGCCCGGGATGAATGGTGACCTTTTGATTCAGCTCGGGCTCGTAGTCGGGGTGAATGAGGTCGACCCAGTGCTCTCCCGGTTCGAGTACGCCGCGGATTCGAATCGGCGTGAGCCCCCATGAACGATGATCGACCTTGACCTCGGCCCCGGGCGGGATCGTGTGGATCTCGAGTGTTCCCTTGTTCTTTCCGGGGGCATCTTCTCCGACCTCATGAACCGGGAGATCGCTATTCCGCGCCCGGATCTCGCGCTTCAGGCGTGCTTTCTCGTCCTGAATCTCCTTCACCGGATACCGGCACAGCACATAGGCGGTGAAATCACCGGAATTCTCGCGAATCTCGTTTTGCTCGGTCTCGAACCCCAAAAGACGGACCGACTCACTCTTCTCGCTCAGGCGCTTTGAAAGTTTCACATCGCTCAGGGTCTCGAGGCTCTCGGAATCGAGCGTGAGTTCCACGCCAAAATTCTCTTTGATTGCCTGCAAGGAGGCGTCCTCGATTGCCTCGCGAAGGGCGTCTTTTTCGTTTTTTCGGGGAGCCGATCGCCCGACATAAAACTTATGGACCTGGTTACCCGGGGGCTTTTGCCGGACCCACTCCGGAAGGGGAACCGAAGGGGGATTCGCGTGGGCCACTGGCAAAAACACCCCGAGCCACCAGAGGAGGAAAACCATTTCAATCCTCGTCGATTCGGCTTCAGTTGAAGAAATCGAGATGCTTCTTTTGGATCTGCTCTTTTACCTTCGGATCGGCCTCGACCACCTTCGAGAGGACCATGCGCTTCAGCCTCGTGTGATCCTGCTTGCTGATCTCGCTCAGGACATGACAATCGATTCGCTCTTCGTCGTCGATGCGATACCGGGCAAAGTACTCGGCCGAGAACCGCACGCCGGCGACGGCGGCGCTGAACTCGGAGCTCCGGGATTTCGAGAGAACAATCTCGGCGTTCTCAGAAAGACTCGCCTCGTTTGTGTCCAGAACGCCCTTGATGCTCTCTTGAATCTCGCTGATCAGGAGCGTCTTCGCGTTCATCCGCGCCAGATCATAGCATCCCGAGAGGCGCTCGTTGCCGCGAATCTGCTGGCTCGACTTCAGGTAGATCTTCCCGCTCTCTTCCCATGCCGTCCGGGAGTTCCCGACCCAGGCGGGCTTTTGCTCGCTCTCGTCGATCACGACTTTTTTGATTTCTCCGCCCGAACTGCAAGCGTTCAACCCGAGCACGCCGACACTGGCGACAATCCATCCGAAAATTCTCATACTGCATTCCTTTCCTGGCCGACTGGCTTTGAGGCATGACCATAGCCCCTGCCTGTGACAGCGAAGGTCACAGCCAGAAGAACCTATTTCTTGGTAGAGGGAATGACCTTCGTTGTCACAAGCTCGGAATAGACTGGCAACCATGCCAAAACCCAAGCGGACCAGAGCCCCCCGGGAGCTCGGGCGAAACTCTCAGGTTTCACGAATATACCGGATTCTCAACATCCTCGAGCACTCCATGAACGGGCTCACCGTGGCGGAGATTCATGAACGCCTCGAGGAGCGGAGTCATAAGGCCTCCCGCCGCACCATTTATCGCGATCTTGATGCTCTATTGAAGGCGGGGTTTCCGCTCTACGAGGAGGGGCAGGGTGAGACTCTTGCCCGCTGGAAGCTGAACCGGAACCCCAGAATCAATCAGTACCTGGCCCTTACGGCGCGCCAGCTGTTTGCGCTTTTTCTTGCCCGCGGAGCGGTCTCACCGCTGAAACAAACTCCGTTTTACGAGGATCTGAAAGAGATCTTCACCCGCCTCTCGGATCGCCTCGGAGACCGACAGGTGGAATACCTGAGGGCGCTCGAAAATGAGGTTCGGTTTGAACCGGGGCCGGCATGGGGACTTGGAATCAACCCGGAGATTCTGGAAACCATTCGTTCCGCCTGTGCAGAGGGGCAAATTCTGGAGGGCGTGTATTTTTCGGTGAACTCCGAGACCGAACGCAACCGAAAACTCGGGCCGCATTACTTGTATTACGCTCAAGGGGGGCTTTACCTCGTGGCTGAGGATCTCGACGATCGCAAGGTGAAGGTATTCGCCCTTCCGCGCTTTCGAAACGCGATGATGCTCGATCAGCCTTATCTCGGAAAAGTCAGCACGCCGGAATCATTTTTTAACGGCGGAATGGCCATCTATAACGGTACACCTCCCGAAGAGATCGTCATCGAGTTCGAGAAAAAGATGGCGCACTTTGTGAAGGAACGCTGTTGGCACCCGACCCAGCGGGTGAAGTCACTGGAACGAGGCAGAGTGGAAGTCCGTTTTGAACTCGGGAACACACCGGAGCTTCTTGCCTGGATTCTGGGCTTTGGTGCAAGCGCCAAGGTGATCGCACCGAAATCGCTCGCCGAGACGGTGAGAAGGGCGGCTCTGGAGACGGCTGAGGTGTACGCCTGACTTCTCCCTCACACCCCCGCTTCGGCGATCCAGCCATCGGGGTTGTGCAAGAAGGCGCGCACTTTACGGCCGGGATACGCCCGCCGCACGGCCGTGGCATACGCAAGGAGCTGCGGCCCGTACTCGTCCAGAAGTTCACTCGCGTTCTCGACACGCTTCAGGCTCGCCTTATGATCGACAATCACCGCCTCCTCGGCGGTCAGCACCAGGGCATCCATGCTCCCGCGCACGATCGATCCCTTCAGCTCGAACTGCACCGGAACCTCGCGATGCAGTTCCCCGCGCGGCCAAATCTCCTTCACTTTCGCAAAAAAGCGATCGGATGCTTCGACGAGCGCTTCGGCGCTCACCACGTTCGCGCGCACCGAAAAGCGCTTCAGAATGTCCTCGGCCCGCATAACCCGGTCTCTGCGATTGGCTCGGGAATCGTCTGATCCCAAGAACAAATGCACGGCGGTTCCGAGCTCGTCGCGACGAACCCGCGAGGGCGCGTTTGCCGAACTCTCTGCCTGCTGAGCCGAACGATTCAGCACCAAATCGCGGCCGAAGGCCATGACCTCCAAAAGAGCGGGCCGGGTCGCGCCCTCTTCTGCGATCGCGCTCCACGACAGAGCACTCGGCTGAAGATACAAACTCGGCTGGTCGCCCGTCAGGGGCGTTCCTTCGGGCAGAACGCGCACCTTCCGCGTCGTGCTCGGGTCTGTGGAGGATGCGGGCGCAGGGGCCGGATCAAGCTCCACCGTACGGCAGGGATGAGGCGCGCCGTCGATCAGGATTTTTCCGGCCTCGGGCGAAAAACTCACGAGGAAGCCTTCTTCGCCTTCGAGCACGCCCAAGAACGAACTCTCATCGAGCGCATTTCGGTACTCGTTCAAAAACACCAGCCGCTCTTTGGCCCGGGTCATTCCCACATACAAAAGGCGCCTGTGCTCGGCCCGCCGCGCGGCTTGCCGCTCGGTGAGCGACTTCGAGCCCACCTGGTGCTGGGTCAGATTGTCGATCTTTTTTTGCTTCCCAAACGGCCAGAGCAAGTTCTCGATCACGCGGTTCGCAAGAGGGGCCGAGAAATCAAACTTCGCATGGGGCTCGAGCCGCACCATCGAATCAAACAAGGAGCTCTCGACCGGGTCGGACTTCAATGACCCCAAAATTACCACCGGCCACTCGAGTCCCTTGGCCTTGTGATAGGTCATCACATGAATCGCACCCGAGTGTTCGCTTGCGGGGATTTCGGGCTCTTCTTCGTCCAAAAACGCAAGAAACCCCGTATCCGAGCAAGGGGTGAACGAGGCCAGGCACTGGTCTTCATACCGGATCGCCACCTGCCGAAGCGCCGCCACATGAAACTCCCGCTGATCGCCCCCGCTCATCGAGCTCAGTCGTTCGGGAAGTCCCGACACCGCAATGGCAAGGTCGAGCTTCTCGCACACGCCGAGGCCCTTTGCCAGCTTGCGCGCCTCTTCGAGCTTCTCGAGCACGGGATGCGCGGTTTCGCGGGCAAGCGCGCGTTTCAGCCATTCATTGGGATCGATGCCGAATCCGAGCAAAAGCTCACCCGCCGCGACGGAGTCACGAGGATTCACCAAATACCGATACGCGGCCAGCGCGAGAACCACCTCGGACTGCTTGAGCAGTTCTCCGCCCGAAACCGAGACCGAGAGTCCCGCCTCTTTGAGCGCCTTCGTGAAGGTGTCCACATGGTCTTTCGTTCGGAGCAAGAGCGCGATATCCCCGGGCCGGATAACTCCGGAATTCAGCAAAGATCGGACTCCGCTTGCCAGCCCTTTCGCGTGCTGTGATTTGTTCTTTTCATGCGAGTTCCACACCTCGATCGTCTGCTCGTCGCTGGTGTGGGGCCACTTCGGGTCCTGCCGGATTTCGCTTGCGGGAATTCCATCGCGCGCGAATGCACGCACAAAGACCTCGTTGTTGAACTCGACGATTCCTTTGGCCGAACGCCAGTTCGAGGGAAGCACCTCGCGGACTGCGTGCAGGGAAGTCTCGAGAACCGCCTTCATGGTCATTTCCATGAGCGTCGGATCGGAGCCGCGGAATCCGTAAATGCTTTGCTTCAGATCGCCGACCCAAACCACTTTTTTGCAAAGCGCCCCGAGCTTCATGAAGATCGCGAGCTGGACCGGGTTCGTGTCCTGGAACTCATCGACCATGAGCATATGCAGTTCCGACCGGAGCCGCTCGATCACCTCGGGCTGATCGAGGATCTTGAGGGTCATTTGCTCGAGATCCGAGAAATCCAGCCGTCCGAGCGCCTTCTTTTTACCGGAGTAGTGATCCATCGCCTTCTTGGCGAGCCCGAACACGAATCGTACGGACTCTTCGAGATCAGAGCGGAACTCCTGCGTGGCAAGGAACAAGCGCGCAGAATCGATCACAGGCCGAAATAGAGGCAACACCTGGACCGCAGGCCCGAGCTTGCCCAGCAGCACCCATTCGCGCCAGGTGAGTTCCCCGCCTTGCTCGAGGATCCGTGCGGCTTGCTTCACCGTTTCGTGAGCCACGGCGGTATTGGCATGGGGACTGGGAGGTACGGGGTGATTCGTCAGATAATGGCGAAGCGCGGCCTTCAGCTCTTGCGTACAGTCGGGACGGTTCGCCTGCGGAATCGCCTCGATCAGGATCTTCAGACTCGCCTCGATCGAATTCTTCCATCCTTGTTCGTCAAAATCGTTCTGTCGCGCGAGATCGACAAGATCTTCGATATGCTCCTCGAGATTCTCGATCAGAATCGAAAACCGATGCGCGAATCCGCTGAATTTCGCATAATCCTGCTCGCTCATGCACTCGTTCAGCGACTGCCGGAAGAGCCGCGTCTTTTCGTCGTCGACCAGAATCTCCTGCCGGAGCGAGGCTCCCTGTTCGAAGGCGAACCGGCGCAGGATCTCGGCACAGACCGAGTGCACCGTGCCCACCAAGGCGAGCTCCATCGCACGCGATTGCTCGACGAGCCCGCCGTCGATCAGCTTCTGCCGGATCCGCTCCTTCAGCTCGCCCGCGGCCTTGATCGTAAAGGTCGAGGCGATGAGCCCGTGCGGGGGCATGCCCGCCTTCACCTCTTCGAACACCTCGTTCATGAGCTTGTAGGTTTTGCCGCTTCCGGCGCTGGCTGAGACCAGAACATGCTGGGGAGAACTCATTTTTTCTTTTCCTCGAAGAATTTGCCGCAAATGCGGTCGAACTCACAATACCGGCAGGGAGCCTCGAAGGGGAGCGTTCCCTCTTCGTCCCACCCTCGGGCGCGGAGCACGCCCGAAAAGAGAATCTCTTTCGCCGCCCGAAGGCTCGCCCCCGCCCGCTCCAAAACCTCGCGAACCTCCGGACCATTTACCTCGGTCGCGTCCTTCAGGCTTTGGTTCAGCACCAACAGCTCGCGATCGTTGATCATGTGGTAGGCGAGGACGGGTGGAGTCCCTCCGCCGATCAAAAGCGAGTACAAGGCAAGCTGAAGGCTCGTGCCCTCCTCGAGCGCGCTCTTTTTGTAGCCGCCCTTTCCCCACTTGTGGTCGACAATGATCTGCGCGCCCGTAGGGGTCTTCAGAACATGATCGATCACACCGGTGATCGAAACGCCTTCGATTTTGTGATTGCTCTCTTTGATTTCGACCTCGGTCGCGCCCACCGTAAGGTGGTTTTTTTCGAGCAGGCGCGCGTAGGATTCGGCGGCCCGGACCACCCGGTCGCGCAAAAAAAGACGCTCGGTCGAGAGCGCGGCCTGAAACAGCGACGGCGCAAAATCGCGCGCTACTTCTGGAAACAAATCTTCGGCCAGGGCCTTGGCACGATCGGGTATGGGCGGTGCCCCTTCTGAAAACACCTTCGCCAGAACCTCATGCGCGATGAGCCCCTTCGTACGATCGGTATACTCGAGGGTCTCGCGATCCTCACCCCGGAGTCGCGCCGGATACTGGAGCACATACGCAAGCTCACAGCCGAGAAGTTTTTCGAGCGACGAAGCCGACTCGGCCGGTCTGAGCCCTAAGGAGTCCTTCGCGACCTTCCAATCGGGGCGCGGTCGAGAGAGGAGTTCGGGCGTCTCGGGAACCTCGATCGCTCCGATCGAGGTCAGAAACTTCATGGTCGCTTCTTCGTCCTGTTCGGTCAGTCTCACCTCGATCGCACTCAGCCAGTCTTTGCGGATCGCTTCGGGGAACAGCTCGAACCAGAGCGGATGCACGCCATCGGGGTCGCCTGAGCGGTTCAGGAGGGAATGAAAAAACACCATCTGCGACTGGGCCATCCGGACCGGCCGATGAAAGCCTTTCCCGGCCGAGACAGCACGGGCCGCATCATCGGGCCATTCGATTTTGGAAGCAAAAAGCCGTTCGATTTCGGCGCGAGAAAAAAACGCGTCATGGGACACATGGGCCGCGGAAGAATTGAAATCCCACCAAATCACGGTCGATGCGGGAGCCGTGATGGCCTCGGGCCGCTCGACCACAAATGGGCCCCGGGCTTGCGCCGCAACTCCATTCGACGAAACTCCGTCTTCGACCGCCTCGACGAGCAGACTCAGCAGGCGCTCGCGCGTGATCCGCGGCTCCTTCAGGTTTTGCACCAGATTCCCGAGCAGATTCGCAATCTCGATGGTTCCCCGAACCGACGCCCCGCCCTCGTTCTGATACCGTTGCTGAAACCACCGCGTGACCCGTTTCACAATCGCAATCACATCGCCCGCGGGAATTCCGTTTTCATACGAATGAGCCGGAGCCGAGAACCACTCCTTGACGCGTGCGGCGCGATCTTCGAGCTTCTTTTTTTCTTCTTCGTCGTTGAGCTCGGTCAAGGCCTTCGAAAGCGCCTCTTCGAGGGCGAGATTCCACTTCGGGCCGCCAACCACCAGCGACTCCTCGAACGAACCGATCAGGGCAGAGCGAAACCGTGAGCTCACCGGAGACCCTTCGATGGTCACAAGCGCGAGCGCGGCCGAAGGATCTTTCGGGTCCCACGCGAGCGTGAGCGCGAGAATGAGAATCTGAAGCGGGGGCCTCGCGTACGAGACCTCGGCATGATCGCCGCCGAAGGGAATGCCCCGAGCTTCGAAGGCGGTCTTCAGGATTCCGCGATTGCGGGGCGGGCATACGATCACAGCATTTGCCTGCTCTTCGGCCGAAAGAGAGGCCACGAATGCGGCGGCCACTCGCGCCGACTCCCAGGGGTCGCGAGCGGTGACCAGCCGGACGCTTCCGTCGCCCTTCGGTGCGATCGCCTCGTGGTGCAAGCGAGGAAGGGCCGAAAGATCGCCGGCGTTTGCGTGTGCGGGCCCGGAGTTCCAATCGCGCGATTCGATCGCGACTCCCGCCGCCCGGAGGGCCGAAAAAATCTTCCGCAGGCGGAAACTCTGCTCGGCGGAATCGCATTCGATCGTGATTCGCGAGAGTCCGCACGGGACCGGGGTTTTGGTCAGGGATTCTTCGACTTTGCGCAAGCGATCGGATTTTCCGGATTCATCGCAAAACAACGCCTCGAGCCTCGCGAGATCGGCGACCTTGGAGAGTCCCGCGACGGGTTTGCCGTCCCACCCGGAATCGATCAGGCGGTCGCGGACCGAGAGCAGTCTCTTCGATGCAGCCACCGGGTCGACCTCGAACGAGCGCGACCAGAAGCCGGGCTCCCCGTCTTTGATGGCATTCAGGTGCGCAAGCCTTCGCACCTCGGGGGCGACATCGGGCCCCTTCAGACCGAGCTGAACCTCGAGAAAATCAAGAAGGCCGATCTCCCCCACCCATCGTTCTCCGACCTGCCCGGAGCCCGGTTGAACGGGTCCGCACCAAAGGTTCGAATCATAGGCCGGCGAGAAATGAAGATGGATCATGATGCGGGGAATATACCCCGAATGGTGTCCTTTTGCCTAGATTTCGGCAGCCGGAACAAGGGCCGAGTGACCCATTATGACGCGGGAAAGTCGAAATCGCTACTGGGACTGGATTACACCCCTGCAAATTCCGTTTGCAAGGCAGGTGACCGGTCCGATCGAGGCGGTCCCATTTGCATTGATCGTAGCGGTCCCTCGCAGGACTCCCGCACCCCCGACTACACCGGCAGCTCCCACCATGCCCGTTGCCGGCGTAGCTTGCTCTTGGGTTGCTTGGGGCTTTTTTGTGCACGAAACCATGATTTGCCCACATGCGCCGATCAAAATCACGATCATTGCCCTTCGCAGGTTTTTCATTCCCGCCTCCTCATTGGGCCGCATTGCAAAGGTCGGTGAAGTTTTTGTTTTTCAAGGTTGCGCTGAGGCTGTTCAAAAATGAAATCGCGGCTACAGCTGCGGACTTTGTCGCAAAATATTGTCGGATTCGGTTACGATTTTCTATTTCGGCCCTTTGGGCTTGGGTCGCATTCAAGGGAACACTCGCCCATTCAATACTTGAAGATATTCCAAAATCAGGTCCACTTAGGCCCCATTGTGAAAGTTGCAAATTCCCTTGATTGTTTGCAAGGTAGTCGTGATCTTGGCTTCAGTGTCAATGTCGGCGTCACTGATCGGACCGCCACCATTATTCGAAATTGTGACGGGATCCATGGTCTGCAATTCCTGAATTTTGGATGAAACCACATCGGATATCTTCCTGTTCAAATCTCCACACGAGTGGCCTCCATCGCTCCTATTAAAATGCAGATAAATATTGGCATTGGTTCGACGAATTGTGCCCCCATTGAAGTTGGGATCATTCACATTCCATGTCTTTTTGATCTGTACCCGAAGAGACTTTGCTAGGGTGGCCGGGGCACAATCATCGTGCTCGGCAATGATCCAGAAAGTCTTGTCGTTCACGGTGAGTCGCAGTTCTGAATTCACGGAGTCTCCGGGACCATACAGTCCATACTCCTCGAGCTCTTGCTTTCCCCGTGTATTCCCTGCCGGAACAGACCCGTAGGTCGAACTGACCGCATACATCTGGGTATTCAGGGGTGCGCCGACAGGCAAAACCTGGCCTGCATCGGTACTGACCACCCCGCCAGTAAGAACATCAAGCCGATTCAAGCTCGCGTAGGCGTCGACCCCATTGAAGTAATCAAAAAACAAAGTGTGCATAGACCGAAACTTATTGATGCAATCCTGGCTGTTTGTTCTGAGAGTCAGGCCCGGGGTAGGAAGAAAATCAGGGTGAGCCTGCCTCGGCGAGAGACACAAAACAATCGCGACCAATATCGGTACCAGTTTTCCTGCTCTGATCATTATACGAATTCCTTCTTTACTGTTCGGAAAATCCATAAAAAACTTAACGCCAATAAAATCGACCTGCCGGCGTCTGCCCGTGGCCCCCCGCTTGCATCTCCCCTTGGCATGCACCATCACCCCTGGATCGAAATTGTGGCCGATTTGATCGCAAATGCCTTGGACGTGTTGACACTCGAGGAAGTGCTCGAGATTTTCGACGACCTCGAGCAGACCTACCCCGAGCTTCCCGAGGGTTCGTTATCTGAACTCTTGTTCGAATTCGAAACATTGCCGGTCTTCACCCGGATCGCACCGGGCTTCGACGAGACGGGATTTGTTCTCGCGTGGGGAAAAAAACGGGGCATCCCTTTGGGTTTTTGACATCTGGCGAGAAATACTGACTTCTCTAGGACGAACGTTCCACCCTCTTCCGCCGCACGTACAGCACCTTCTCGATCTCGGCGACCACGGCGCCCGACTCATCGAGGACCTGCACCCGGAACTCGGGCTCGATCTTGGCGTTCTGATCTGCGCTAGCGCGAATCGATTCGATTTGCTCGCGCTCGAGCCGAAAGTGCGCGCGCACGGTTCCCCGTCCGGGTCGCTTGAACCGGATCGTCGCGGCCTTGTCCCACACGATGTAGTCCTTGCCGAGATTCTCGATCAGCATGAGCATCAAAAACGGATCGGCCATCGCGTACAGCGAGCCGCCAAAATGGGTCCCGACGTAATTCCGGTTCCAGAACCGTAGCCGCATCTCGACGCTCACCGAAGTGAAGTCAGGCGCGATGTGCGTGACCCGAACGCCCGCCCCGAGATAGGGCGGCCAAAAGCTCATGAGTCTCAGGAGCGTCGATTTCTTCATGATCCGGATCCCCAGAACTTCCGGTTCTTGAGTCCGTCCGGAAGCTCCCCGAGCTTCACCGGCAGAGCCCCCGTCGCCCGCACCTCGGCAAGCGCGGCTTCGATCGCGTTGTACACGCCGCGATCTTTTCGGGCGAGGGCAAGCGAGATCGCCGCTTGCGCCAGATTGATTCTCGCCTCGGGGAGCCCCACCGTTTCGAGGGCTTCTTTTGCGGCGACCGCCACCAAAAGCGCGCGGGGATCGGCATTCCCTACGTCCTCGCTTGCAAAGATGATCATCCGGCGCGCGAGGAACATCGGGTCCTCGCCCCCTTCGAGCATCCGGGCCAGATAGTACACGGCCGCATCGGGATTCGAGGCGCGCATCGATTTGATGAACGCCGAAATTGTCTGGTAGTGGTGGTCGGAGGCCTTATCGTAGGGAATCACGCGGTCGCCGATTCGCGAAAGGAGTTCCTGCGTCGCCGCTTCGTCGAACTCCTCGCGCGCAGGATCAAGCAGAACCACCGAATCCAGTAGAGTCAGAAGCCTTCGCGCATCCCCTTCGGCCTGGCGGATCAGCAGATCGCGGGCGTTCCCGTCAAAGCGGATCTTTTTTTGGAATCCATTTTCGTGCGAGAGCGCGCGCTCGAACACGAGGTTCAGATCCTCATCCCGGAGGCGCTCGAGCCGCACCACACGAAGCCGCGACAACAGCGCCGCATTCACCTCGAACGAGGGGTTCTCGGTCGTGGCGCCGATCAGTGTAAAGAGCCCGCTTTCGACATGAGGGAGCAGACTGTCCTGCTGGCTTTTGTTCAGGCGGTGAATCTCGTCAAAGAACAGCACTGTCTTACGGCCAAGATGCCGATACTTACGTGCCTGATCGGCGGCCTCTTTGATGTCCTTCACCCCGGCGCTGACGGCCGAGAGCGGCAGAAACGCCTCTTTCAGCTCTTCTGCGATCAGGTTCGCAAGCGTGGTTTTGCCGACACCGGGCGGGCCCCAAAGCAGAATCGAAGGAAATCGCCCGCTCTTCAGCCACGAGCGGACCAAGCCCCGCTCGCCCAGGACCTTCTCATGTCCGACCCACTCTTCGAGCTTTTGCGGCCGGAGACGATGGGCAAGAGGCTCGACAGGGAGCTTCGCGGGAAACCCGGAGGCGGACTCGAACAGATCCATTACATTTTGCCGTGCTTTTCAGAAGAAGGATACGAGACCTCGCTCGAGCTCGCCGAACGGGACTTCCGGCGCAGCCGGAACTTCCGGTAGCGATGGCGCTTCGGATACACCGGGTCGAGCAGATCGAGATTCTTCAGCGACGCGATCGAGCGCACGAAGTCGCTCGGGATCGGAAGCTCCACGAGGGCACCCGGCATGAACGACATGTTCGCCGACTTGATGTCGTTCATGTCCAAAAGCGGGTCATGACTGATTCCGAAGCGCTTTGCGACCTTCTTCGGGGTATCGCCGCGACGGGCCTTGTACACGAGGAAGTTCACCTCGCGCTGAAACGAAGAATCGAAGTACTTCTTCATGAAGGCATCTTTGTGGCTGAGCGGAAGCCGGACCTTGTAGCTCTTCTGATCGGGCGGGGTCACCCAGCGCGTGAGCTCGGGGTTCATCGACTTGAACTCCACGTAGGTCAGACCGGCGGCGCTCGCAACCTTGAACAAATCCGCCGGAGACGGGATCTCGACTTCGGTCAGAATGTCTCCATTCACCTCGCCGTGACGGTTCACGTGCGGGGTGCGGATCGGGTTCGACATCGACCGAAGCAACGTCTCCATCGAGTCGGTGGCCAGAGTGGAGGCTTCTTCGGGATCGGCCGGGGTATCGCGGGTCACCTCGACGATCGGGTCGGCCGGAAATCCCGATTTCGACCCCTCCTCGGCCTTGTCTGAATCGAGCTGATCGGGAAGGCGCTCGAGCCCGTCGTTTTCTTCGGCCTTGGCCGCAACAATCGCCGCATTCACCGAGTCGAGCTTGGTGTAACTCTCTTCGAATCCGAACTGCTTCCGGTTCTTGCCGATGATCGCCGCTGCAAAGAGCTTCGGCACGTAATTCTTGGTCTCGGGCTTCAGGTACTTGCGCTTGGGGTCGCAGAGCTCCCAGAAATTGTTCGTCCGGTATTTCGCGATCGCGCGCTGGATCTTTGACTCACCCGCATTGTAACCCGCGGCGGCCAGATGCCAGCTCCCGAACATGGAATTCAGATCCTTCAGGTATTGGATGGCGGCGATCGTGGACTTCTCGACATCGCGTCGTTCGTCGATCCACCAATTCACATCGAGACCGTAGCGGCGCCCCGTGGCCGAAATGAATTGCCAGGCTCCGACGGCGCGGGCACCCGAGCGGGCGTTGTTATTGAATCCGCTCTCGATCATGGCGAGGTACACGAGGTCTTCGGGCGCCTTGGCGTTTCGCAGAATGGGCTTGATGAACGGAATGAAGTACTCAGACCGCTCGAGATACCGTTCGAAGTGCTTGCGTCCCTTGCCCGTGAAGTAGTCGATCCACTTCTCGACGGACTTGTTCATCTCGATCGGAAGATCGAAGGTGGCGTTCTGGATCTTCATGCCGCGATATTCGAGATTCTCGACGCGGATCTTTCCGGTCTCGGTCGATAGCACCACCACCTCTTCGACCGGAATGGTGCTGGAAGTCCGGATGGTGCCGTCCTTTCCGGGGGTGCTCGCGCATCCGGCAAGAATCAAAACGAAGGCAAGACCAGAACTGTTCGAAAAAAGGGCTTTCTTGGAATTCACGTGCAACTCCCTTGTCTTTCATCACCCAAAATCAGTTGAGGGCGCAGTAAAATAGTAACGACGAAAGAGGCTTCCGGCTAGCCGAATTTGCCAAAAGAATCTTGCGCTTCGCCAAATTTATGACAAAGCGTCAAGAATGCGAAATCAATGGAGTTGATCGGGTGCGAAGCGTTTCAGAAATTGCACGATCGATTTCTCGAGCTCTTCATCGGCAGGAAACACCTCTTCGACCTGGGTGTGTCTCATCAAAAAAGAGCCGATCTCGCGCGCGACATTTTTGATCGGCAGTTGGTAATAAAGTCCCGACACCGCGTTCTCGCCGAGTTTCGACATCAGCACCGACTTTGCCGCCCGATACTGGTCGTTCTCGGTGTACCCGGTTTCTCCGAGCTCCTCGGACTTCAGTCCGAGCTGGGCGATCACCCGCTCGCGAATGTCCTCGTCGGTGAACACCACGGGCTCGAGTTTCAGGAACAGATCCTGATAGACCATCTGGCGATTCCGCGGATTCAGAGCGATGGCCTGATCCTGCTCGAGACGGGAAACCACCGCCTTCGCAAGGGCCTTGATATGTTCCTTTTTGGTTGTCATTCGGTTACGTTCCTCGCCTCCATCTTCGCTTGATCATTTCAGCGATTTCAAGAGTTTCTTTGAGTCCAAGCCAAATACATGAAGAATAATAGACCGAAATACCGGCCACTACCCCGGCGCCCACCCGGACGGGACGGAACCAGAACGGATTCGCGGGCTGGAGCGGAAGAAGCAAATACCGGTCGAGTGCGTACACCACCGCGCCCATCAGGAGCGAGAGCGCGAGGTATGCGAAGCAGGAACGGAGCAAGGCCCGATCCTCGAAGTCGGCTCCGCTCGCCCGGATTTTTTTCGAGAGCAACCACCAAAGGAGGCCCGAGTTCAGGATCGCCGTGATCGAAGTTCCGAGAGCGAGGCCCGCGAAGCCCAAGGTCTTCACAAAAAGAAAATTGAACCCCAGATTCGAGAGCACCGAAAAAAAGCTCGAGAAGACCGCAAAGCGGGTCTCGCCCACGGCATAGCAAACCGGCACCAGCACTTTTACCACCGAATACGCCGTGAGCCCGACGGCGTAGGCCGCGAGTGCTTGCGCGGTCGCCATTGTGTCATCCGGACCGAAGCGCCCGTGCTCGAAGATCAGCGAAATGATCGGAACGCCCAAAAAGGCGAGCCCCGCCGAGGCCGGAAAATTGATCGCGAACACTCTTCTGACCGATTGTCCGAGAGTGCCCGAGGCACCCGAGAAATCCTGCGCAGTCCATCGGGCACTGAAGGCCGGAAGAGTCGCGGCGGCGAGGGACACGCCGAAAATCCCGATCGGAAACTGCATCAGCCGGAACGCATAGTTCAGCCACGAAACCGCGCCCTCGCCGACCGAGGTGGCAAAGATGCTGTTCACGAGAATATTGATCTGAGTCGCCGCAAGCCCCACCGTGCCCGGAATCATCAGAAGCATCATCCGCCGGAGCCCCGGATCGGACAGCGCCGGCGAAGAAAGAGGCCGGGACCAGGCAGGACGATAGCCCTGCTTCAACAGCACCGGCCACTGGACCAGCGCTTGAACAAACCCGCCCGCGATCACGCCGTAGGCCATGCCCTCGATGGGTTCGAATCCGAACGCCGGAAACACCTTTGCCAGGGCCACGCCGACCGTGATCGAAACCAGATTGAACAGGGCCGAGGCGAACGAGGGAATGAAGAATTTTCCGCACGCGTTCAAAATCGCCATGAATGCGGCCGCGAGCGCCACCAGCGGAAAAAACGGCATCATCGTCCGGGTCATCGAGACCGTGAGTTCGAACTTGCCGGGAACCTCACGAAATGCGCCGGCGTAGAGCGCGACCATGGGTCCTGCGAACACCATGCCGGTCACCGCAAGAACCGTCACCACCGCGAAGAGCACGACAAAAACCCGCGTTGCGAGTTGCCACCCGCGAAGGTCGCCCTCTTCCTTGCGGATCCGGATGAAGGTGGGAACCAGGGCAGCGCTCATCGCGCCCTCGGCAAAAAGGTCACGCAGGAGATTCGGGATCCGGAAGGCGATCTGATAGGCATCGGTCGCATTCGAGGCGCCGAACATCGCGGCGAAGACCTGTTCGCGGACGAGCCCGAGGATGCGGCTCAAAAAAACCGCAATCCCCATGACTCCTGCGGACCTCAAAACCGACTTTTGCGGAGAATCTGTCATTCGTCAGGCAGGAAAGGTTTTTTCGAGCCAGCGGGTGATGCCCTCTTCGATCTTGCCCTTGAAGGCCGAGGCCAGAAGACTCAATGAAACATCGACCGAGAGGGATCCCTCTTTGGCGGTCAGCGTACCGCTCGCCATCGAGGACTTGAAGCTCACTTTTTTTGATCCCTGATCCCGGATCACCTCGACCTTGCCGATCGGAGTCTTCGAAAGAAACCGGTCGATGTCGGTCGCGATCGCACCGTAAATCACATCCGAATTCTTGCCCGGAACGGTAAAGGTTTTCGAGAAGCTAGCCATGGGTTTCTCCTTCGGTTTCGATCCATCGTTCGATTTCGGCAAGCTCCTGCCCCACCGATACTTCATCCTCGGCACGGACCTTGAGTTTCCGGATCTTCACCGGGACCGGTAATCGGTGCGAGATCAGTCGTTGTTGGGAATCAAGAATCAGAACCGTTTGCTTGGCCGGCACCACCGAACCCTCGCGAAAGAACACCGAGTGCACGCGCCCGCCGGTGAGCGACATCAGCTGGAGGGGCTTTCCTTTTTCGGATCGACGGATCGAGAAGAACCAGTTCTGGAGCCGGATCACGTAGCGCCGGTCGTGAATGGGATACACGCAAATGCGCTCGATCTTTCCGGATTCATTCTGGAAGAACCCCTTCACTCCCTTCAGGAATCCGCCCCAGAATTCCACCCGCTGGGTCCAGGCGAGCTTCTTCTCGGGGGGAGGGAGCTTTTGATTCATCCATAAAAAGCTCTCGCCCTGCTTCATCATCGGAGTGATTTCGGCCAGGGCCTCGGCCATAATGTGGAACCACGCCGGATCGGGCGACTGCTTCGGGATGAACTCCTCGTCGACAAAGCCGGTGTAGAACATCGATTCTTCGACCCAGGGATGCGAGAGAAGCTCGAACAGGAAGCGCTCGTTCGTCTGAATGCTTCCTGAAATCCACACCTCGCTCAGGATCTTGCGGGCATTCCGGAGCGCGTTCTTCCAGTCCGCGGCGAAGAGGGTGATCTGCCCGAGGGAGCCGCTCGATCTCCAGTCGACATTCTGCCCCGGCACCACATCCCAGATGAGCGAACCTTCGAGATTCGACTCATTCCATTCGGTCTTGAACGATACTTCATGGACCGTTCCCGGGTGCGGAATCTTGAGCCAGGTATCCTCGGTGAAAAGCTTGAGATTGATCCCGCACCGCCCGGGGGATTCCTCCGCGGGAACCGCGGTTCCGGGCTTCCATTTGCCGAGGAGCGCAGGTGCGAGCGTGTGGATCTGCCAGCCCACCGCCTTCGTGCCCGCAACGCTCTCCCAGAGATGGTAGCCGAAATTGAGGCGGCCGAGCGCCTCGGCAAAATAGGCATCGACCCCGTTGCAGAAAAACACGAGATTCCCCACCCCGACAAAATCGGCGGCATCAAGAAACATTCGCGAATAGAGCTCGATTTTTCCGCGGGTCTCGTCATCGAGGGTCTGCGCGGGACAGACCTCGACCCAGTTCCGGCCCTCGAACATGAGCGACCCGTCGATGACCGGAAAAAACTCGATCTTTCCGTCTTTGGTGCGGGCGAAGGGCTGGACGTAGCAGCGCGAGCTCTCGAGGAATCGCTCAAAAAACAACAGAGCCGCCCCGCAGGAATCCTGGATCTGGTTCATCCACACCGGAACCCATTCATCGAGATCCTCGAGCGACTTCAGGGGACGGCTGGAACAGCCGCCACGCACCCGATACGAGCTCTTCAGAACGAGCGGGAAGGTGGCCTGCCCCCGCTCGGCGAGTTTTCGCACGGTCAGCTCGATCTCGCGAACGGAGGTGACCGGCTCGTCCGACACCACCAAGGTGGGAACGCCGACATTTTGCGCAAGAGTGAGCGCTTGGTGCATGTTCCAGAAGAGTTGGAGATTTTTCGCCGAAGAGGAAATCGTGTACAGCCCCGACTGCCGCGCCCATCCTTCGAGCTCGGGGCGTTCGCCCCAGATCGTGACTCCGGGATGCACCCACAGATGGTCGTAGGGCTCGACCTCGTCGAGCTGTTTGAAGCGACGAAAAATCGTGCGAAAACGCACGGAGGCGTCGAGATCGGTGACATGCGGGAGCGCGCACAGATTCGCATCGAGCCCGAGCTCGCTCACCAAAAGAGTATAAAAGCCGAGAGAGATGAGATCATCCCGGACCTGGAGTGCGAGCGCCCCCTCCCCGAGAACGAGAATCGCGGGTGGCCGGGGGGCTGTGGAGTCGGCTAAACCCAGTTTCATAAGAAGGTCAGCCTACCGTAAAGGGCCGAAGCATGGCGAGGATTATCAAAAAAAGACCGCGATCAATTTCTTGGATTGAATTCCGGACAACTCTGGACTCCCTTCCCGGCATCCGCTAGGGTGCCCCTTGCAAAGGAAATTCAAACCATGCGTGTGCCCGTTCCCTTGGTGAACGCCTTCAAAGAGGAGTTCGAACCCCTGCTTTCCGCGTTCCTCGAACAGGAAAAACTTCTTCCGGAAGGCGAGACCCTCCATTCCAAGCGTTGGATGACCCGCTCGGTGGCTCCGCACGTGAAGGCCCTGTCCTCGCTCTTCAACCGGATCGAGGGTGAGCAAACCGATGCGATCGACGAGGAAACCTACTGGACCGGGAGCGGGAGCCCCAAAAACCGCAGACTCGCGTATTTTCTTTCGTTCATGCCGCCGAATCTTTTTCGGGTCGCTTCGATCTGGTCGGAACTCCATCGGCTGGGATTCCGATGGCCGTTTTCGAAAGAAGAAGGATTTCGGGGAATCGAATGGGGCGCAGGTGTCGCCTCGGGCGCGTGCGGGGTGATCGCGGGCGAGCGCCATGCACCGCTCGGAATGCCCGAGCAGGGAAATTTCGCGCTGATCGAGCAGAGCAAGGCAGCTCTCCAGCTCGGGTCGCGCTGGTTCGAGCATTTTTCGGGGCCAACCATCCAGGCACGGCCCTTTCATCGGCGCATTGATCTCTCGTCTTCGTGGCTGCCGTCCGCGGCGCCGAAATTCCACGTGTTCGTGTTCAGCTACTTTTTGAATGAGAGCGATGTTCCGGCGGCGACGCTGGTCGAGCGTTTTTTGCAAACCTGCGAGAATCATCTCGAAGACGAAGGCTTGGTACTGATCTCGGAACCGGCGCTCCGGCTTCAATCCCGAAAACTCCTCGAGTTCCGGAAGGCCCTGCTCGAGCACCCCGACATGATGAGCGGACGCGCAGGCATGAAGGTCCTTCTGCCCTGTCTGGGCCATCAGTCTTGCGGGGCGCTCGCCCGCGAGGATGACTGGTGCCACGAGGAAGTCTCGTGGTGGCGACCGCCGTACCTGCGAGAGCTTGACTCGATGACGGGCCTGGACCGGAAGAGCCTTCCCTTCAGTTATCTGGTTTTGCAAAAAACACGAAAGCCTCTCGAAGAGGTGCTCCCGGCCCTCCAGGGGGCACCAAAGGACCGATACCGCCTCGTGAGCCCATCCCACTCTCTCAGCAAACGGACCTCGGAGTTTTTTGTCTGCGGCCAAGAGGGAAAACGGAGAGCGCGCATGGACTTGAGCGGCCTTCGGGAGGGGGAGGGAGCTCCGGACCGGGGATCGATCCTCGAGAACACGAAAATCCACGGGGATCCGGCACTTTCGCAGATCACGAGCGCCTCGGTCCTCGAGTGATCCTCCCGATTGACGCGGGGCCGACTTCAGGGTAAATGAGAGTGGATTGATTTCGGAAAGGATTCATCATGTTTGGCATTTCATTTGAGCACATTGTGATCATCGGCGTGGTTCTGCTGTTGTTTGGTCCCCGACGCCTCCCCGAGCTCGGCCACACCATGGGAAAAGCGATCAAGAACTTCAAGGATTCGATCAATGGAATCCAGGAGCCCTCGTACAAGCGCATCCCTGAAACCAATCCGGATTCCGCGACCGTGGCGGGTGCTTCCGTTGCAAACCCCAGCGCCGCTCCGGCGCCTGCCCCTGCCCCCGAAGCCCGTTCATGACCGGCAGCCTGTTCCTGAATGAATCCGGAATCCGGGAAGTCGTCCGCACCCTCGCGGAGCGGATTCGTACCGATTATTCGGGAAAAACCTTGGTCACCGTCGGAGTCCTGAAGGGCTCCTTTTCTTTTCTTCCGGACCTGATCCGCGAGCTCCATCTGGATGTCGAGATCGACTTTGTCGGCCTCTCGGGCCACGCGCTCTTGAAGGACCTCTCGCGGAACATCACGGGAAAACACGTTTTGCTCGTCACCGACATCGTCGATACCGGCCGCTCGATCGCGTTTCTGCGCGATCATCTTTTGCGTTCGGGGCCGGAATCGCTCGAAATCGTGACTCTCCTTGACCGCGCTCACCGCAGAAAATGCGAAGTTGCGATACGGTACGCAGGAAGAGAGGTCGATGACCGCCACTTCTACGGCTACGGTCTCGACCTCAACGAGAAATTCCGGAACCTGCCCGAGCTCCGGGCCGTGCAGAGGGACGGATAATTAAACAAAAATTGTTGACACGCGGAAACGGACCGCGATAGTTCTCAAAACTATGAATCGAGGTGGCTCGCCATGAAACAGTTTCTGACCCTTTCCCTGACCCTGATCGCCGGCTTCGTTGTCGTTTCGTGCGGAAACAACCAGAACTGTCCCGCGGGACAAATCGCCCAAGGCAACACCTGCGTGGTGGCGACCGCGGGCGGATTCAACAATGGGTTCGCACAAAACGGTCCGAACGGATTTGGCAACCAATGCCCCTCGGGACAATTCCAGACCCAATACGGATGCCTGACCCAGGACACTTGCCCTCAAGGGCAGGCTTTTTTCCCTCAAAACAGGACCTGCGTGCCGATCATCCAGAATGGCGGAAACGGCGGGTATTACGGGGGGAATTACGGCGGATACTGGGGATACGGCGGTTACGGTGGATACGGCGGATTCAACTGCCCGGCGGGAATGGGCTTCAGCCGCTGGGTGAACAACTGCCTTCCGGTGGGTCCCTGCTCGTGGGGCTTGTACTTTTTTAACGGCTCATGCGTGCCTTAGGTCAAATTTTGCCTGCTTTGGGACGGAATGGGGAGTGCCAACTTGACACGGCGCAAATAAGGCTAATCCTAACTCATTGAAATTAAAGGAAATCAATAAACCAAGACTCTGGCATGAAGCGTGAAAAGGAAAGCACGTGACCAGAGCGGCCCGGCAAAGTCCCGGAGCTCATCATGAAACTACCAGAACTCTCCGGGATCTCCCTGGGGCATGCGACCGGAGGTTTTAAGATGGCTCTTAAACCACCGGGTAAACCCTTCCTTCTCTCCTTCAACAAGAGAGTCCAAAGCCAATTCCCCGCTTCGGGGCTTGGGCCGCCGGTCACAAAAATAAAAATCCCGGGAGGATTTCTCCCCCCGGGATCTCTGCAAAAGGGTCAAACCGATCATTCCTTCGATCAAGCTTTCGCTTCATCCATTCCATCGGACAGAACTCGACCGCAACCACACTTTGACAATTCTTGCTGTGTCGCCTCTTCCATGAAGCGGAATTATAAAACCGATTTGATTTAATCGTATCGAACCATTGAGCCCTGTCAACCGCGCGGATGAAAAAAAGAAAAAAAAGATACCCCGCTCCGCGTTCTTATATTTAGGATCAAAGATTCCATGAACGCTGAAATCGCCGCCCTTTGGCCCGGAGCCTCGGAATCCCTTCTGAAAGCGCTCCACATCCTGACCCGCGAAGGAAAACTGAACGCGGACTCAAGAAGAAAGCTCAAACAAGTCCTGCACCTGACGCGACTGATCGAGCCGTTTTTGCAAACCACCCTGAAAAAACGCGGACGTTTGAACGTGGTCGATCTCGGAGCGGGAAAATCCTACTTGGGATTCATTCTGTATGATCTGGTTTTGCGGGCCCTTCCGGAAGCATCCCTGATTGCGATCGAATCCCGCCCGGAACTGATCGAAGGGTCGAGAAAACTCGCCGAATCGGCCGGATTCGAGCGAATGCGGTTTCTTGCCTCCGAGATCGAAGCGGTTTCGAGCAAGGACGAATCTGTCGATTTCGTGTGCACCCTGCATGCATGCGACACCGCGACCGATGATGCCATTCTGTACGGTCTTGCGCGAAACACCCACGCCTTCGCACTGGTGCCCTGCTGTCAGGCCGAAGTGGCGCGGGAACTCGAACGCCTGAAGCGTCCGGCCCCGGGCGATGCCGCACTGGAATCGTTGTTTGCGTTTCCGATCCATCGGCGGGAGTTCGGGAGCCATTTGACGAATGTGATCCGAACGCTGTTTTTGAGCTCAAAAGGGTACCGGGTCACGGTCACCGAACTGGTGGGCTGGGAACATTCCATGAAAAACGAGCTGATTCTGGCCGAAAAGATCTCGGATGAGAATCATCCCGAGAGCCTGCGGGCCGGAGAGCGCCTCGCCGGACTGCTGATGCGATTCCCCGCGAAGATGAAATTGCTCGGAAGCTGGACTCGACCGGAAGTCCGTGATACATCCCTTTGAACAATCTGAATTTTGCTTTCCCGGAGGGGTGTCCGAGTGGTTGAAGGAGCACGCTTGGAAAGCGTGTAAAGGGTCACACCTTTCGTGGGTTCGAATCCCATCCCCTCCTCCATTTTATCTCGTGGCAGCGACGATTCGCTGCAAATTCTAAAAAAAACGAAACAACAACTTAGCGATGAGGGGTTGCTTAAGTTCATCCAGCAACCTCACGAGAACTCACGCCAAATCACCCCTGTTGCAATAATTTGTAGTCATTGGGTGTAGTAAGCGGGTTCAGTTAGTCCCGCCTGGCAGTGTTAATGGGGAGAGGTCAACCGCATGTCCGACATCCTTCCCCTCATTGACTGAGGGGGGGGGCTATTTGGCCCGCTCTTTGACCGTAGCAAGCCTAACTTAGCCGCTTCTTATTGACCTTTAATTTAGGTTATATTACCCAATAATCAGGTTATGATAGTAAGTGGCTTATTTGGAAATGAAACAGCTGAGAAAGTTCTCCTCTTCATGGAGAACTACGAATCAGGCTATCCACGTCAAATCGCAATGACATTTGAGATGGGCATTAGCCAAACCCAAAACCAGCTTGAGAGACTTGAGAGGGAAGGGGTATTGGTAAGCAGGCTTGTTGGTAAGACCAGAGTTTATGAGTGGAATCCAAGGTACTCGTTTTTAATAGAACTTAGGGCGCTTTTAAAAAAGGCCATAGGGCATTTGCCGGAGCCTATATTAGATCGCTATTTTACAGAAAGGATGCGGCCAAGAAGAAGGGGTAAACCCCTTCCTAAAAAGAACCTTAAATGAAGATCACATCCAAAACCAAAATCGAGGAAATTGCAGCTCTGGTCTGCCAGCGCCTATGACCTCTCCCCAAGAACACTGCCACGGTCAAAACTCTCCTCGGCATACCAAAACCTCCTTTGGGCGGAGATATGGATACCCGACAAAGACGCTTTAAAGTGGCTCCGGTGGGAGGAAATTTTGCAGCGCCGGAGGCGCGAGGTGAATCCCATCCCACTTCATTTCTTTTTTTCAACCAAGAGCGACGCGAGCAAGAAACACCCCACAGCCATCTGACCCAATGTGGACGGCGCCATGCCGAACCTGAAAATCGGCGCAGAACCATAAAGAAAGAGCAAGTAAATGCCTGCCCCGAACACAATTCGCTCATGGAACAAGGATGCGGAGGACCTCATCCGATGAACAACGAATGCGGTCATCGGGATGGCCCATGCGAATGAATATGCGAATGCCAGGGGGTGGATGACTGCTCCGAACGCAAGAGCCACGGCAAAAAAAACTCTTTGATTTTGGATGCGCGACCGCAACCACCAGAGATAGCCCGCGCCCGAGATCAAAGCGGCGAGAAACGCTCCCCATCGCGCGGTCTCATTCTCAGGATTCAAACGGAACAGAAAAAGGAATGAACTGGAAAGACTCTCGCGCGCTCCGGTAAGATTTCCCGTACGAGATCCGGCGGTCTCTTTGAACATCCGGATCATTTCAAGAACGTCTCCATCGAACCCGAAGATCACGGGTAACGATAAGAGGACAAAAAGAATTCCTGTGCCCAGCACCCATCGAAACCGGAAAAACTGAATCGGGACTCCGATCAAAGAGAAAAGATTGAAGATCTTGACGCTCAAAGCTGAGATCAGAATGACCAACCCCCTCCCCTGCTTGTTTCTCAATCGATCGAACCCATGAAGAGAAAGAGCGAGAAGTACCAACTGCACCTGTCCGGACAGGATATTGAAGGTAAGAACCCCATAGGCTAAAACAATCGCGATCAGCGGAGCCATAGCAGATCCGGTAGCGAGTGCGCACCACCTCATGACATAAACCAAAGAGGATACTTGCAACAACCGACAAACCACGTTTGACATCGACTCGGGGATCAACGCCAATGGAATGAAAAATGGCGCAATCCAAGGAGGATACTTGAATCCTTCGGCCTGATCGCGGGCAAACGAATAAACAGGCTCACCATCCAGCAAAAGCCGACCCGTGCGATAAAAAACCCTAAAATCCCCATCTTTTGCCAGAAATGAGTTGGCCACCATAAGCACAAAAATCACGACAAAAGCGTTCAAAAAAACAATGTCGAGGATCTTGCTCGCACGGGAAGAATCCCGACCGGAGAATCGCTGAAACAAACGAAAAATCATCGTACGCCCCCGGACTGATCGCGCGCCATCATCTGCCTCCACGAGAACCAGCCCCAGATCGCCATCAAAAGGAACGCAAAATACACGGCCGATGTGAGGTACAGATTCTTCGAGGCATAGAGCGGAACGGCGATAACGTTCACGATGATCCACACCAGCCAGTTCTCGACCTTTCTTGCCATCATGAGGAGCTGACCCCAGACCGAGAACATGAGCACGACCGAATCGACAAACGGAAAACTCGCGTCGGTATGAAGATGTAAGAACGAACCGTATAAGCCGGTAAGAGCCACCGATGCGCTGAACTGCAGGGCGAGAGTCCGGCCCTTCGAGCGGGTGATCGGAAGTTCCGTTTTTCCGGCGCTTCCAAACTTCCAGTTCCAGAGTCCGATGGCTCCGGTCAGAATGAAGAACCCCTGCAAGGCCACATCGGCATAGAGCTTGACCTCGTAAAACAGCACGGCAAACAAGGCACAGGCCACGATTCCCACAGGCCAGGTCAGAACGTGGTTTTTTCGTGCCAGATAAACCGCAGAGAGGTTCAACAGGTTCGCGATCGCTTCGAGTGTGCTCATGAGGCTTCAAGGTATCCAAAAACAGGGTTTTGTGCCAATCTCGTTTGTCATGATTGCTGTGATTGCCGGTGCGACCGGGCTGGTCGGTTCGAACGTTCTACGACGCCTTCTTCAGGATCCGGCATTCGAGTCGGTCCTTGCGGTCGCGCGAAAGCCCCTTGCGCTCACGCACCCCAAGCTCAAAGTCGTATTGATTCAAGACCTACAGGAGCTCCCCTCGAAAAAAGACGAACTCCGGGGCGATGCCTACTTTTGCTGTCTCGGAACCACGATCAAGACGGCGGGAAGCCAAGAGGCGTTTCGACGGGTGGATTTTGATGCCGTGGTGGAATTCGGAAAAATCGCGAAAGCCCATTGGGCGCGCAGTTTCGTGCTGGTCTCGGCCGCGGGATCGGACGCGAACTCCTCGATTTTTTACAGCCGCGTGAAGGGCGAGGCCGAGAGCGCACTGGTGGCGCTCGAGCTCCATCGGCTGGTGATCGCAAGACCCGGACTTTTGATCGGCGACCGGAGCGAAACCAGACCCGCCGAACGGGCGGGGATTGTCCTCGCTCGTGCGGTTTCAGGAATCATTCCCCGGGCGATCTGGAAGCGCCTTGCGACCGAGGTCGACCCTTTGGCGCAAATTCTGATTCACGAAGCGAAAACTCCCGGAACAGGCGTGAAGGTGCTTCCTCCGTCCGAACTCAGCCGTTCTTGATCCACTCGGTCTCGAGCTGAATCGACACATCGTCTCCCACCAGCACTCCGCCCGCCTCGATCGCGGCCGTCCACTCGAGTCCGAACTCCTTGCGACGGAGACGCGCATGCCCCGAGGCCTTCAGGCGAATCACTCCGGATGCGTCTTTTACGGGCGAATCAAGACCTTTTGCAAAAACAGTGATCTCCCTGGTCACTCCGTGCAGGGTGAGCTCGCCTGGAATCTCGTATTCGTTTTTCTTCAGGGGCCGGATTCCCTTGCAGTGATAGCGCATGGTCGGGAACCGGGTGATCTCGAAGAATTCAGAGGTCTTCAGGTATTCATCGCGCTTTTCGTCGCGGGTATCGATGCTCGCAAGCTCGATCACGACTTCGAGCGTGGTTTCTTCTGCGCACTCGGGATGAAACGAGAGCGTTCCTGAGAATCGCTTGAACGACCCATGAACCTTCGAGAGCATCAGGTGTTTCACGCTGAAGTTCACGGCAGAGCGGGCGGGATCGAGCGTCCAACGGGTGATCTCTTGGGTCATGAAGAGGCTCCTTGTCTTGAGTCTGGACGATACCGGAATCGAAGAAATCGCGCGCTGATTCTGATCAGACACGGTCGTAAAAACCAAAAAAACCTCAAAAAAACAAAAGTACGGGGCGCTCCGCCTCGATTCTTACCCGACCGAAGGCCCGATTCGAGAGCCCGTGACTCGAAGCAGGCTCGAGCGGTGTTTTTTCGGTCAGCACATATTCGCAGGCGCCGGTGAGGAGGATCTCGTTTTTTTCGATGCTTCCGAGCGAAAACACCCCATGATGCTCGATCTCGCCCCGGGTAAGGCACCGCACCCGGCACTCCCCCCGTTCGTCATAAAACCGCGCCTCGACCGAGGCCCGAACCGAAAGCCAGCGCACGACTTCGCCGAGGTTAAACCATTCATGATCGCGGCGTCCGCCCAGGAATCCCCATAGGTGAAGCACCCGAACCGAATCGGTGACCTCGTCAAGCGCATGGGCGAGATCGCTCCGGCTCTTTCGGGGAGAAAGATCGACTCTCGGCCCTGAAGGAAGCTCTCCCTCGATCGAATCGGCATCGCCCACCCAAAGATCAAAGCGCTCGACAAAGCGGACACCGCCGTCGACCGCGATGACGGAATGACTCGATAAACTCGCGGGAAGGGCGGGCCCGACCGGGCCCACCAGAACGACTTCGCTTCGGGACATTCAGCTCACCGTGAACTGAAACGACTTCTCGGTCTTGACCGAGTTCAGGATCATACAAGATTGGCTGGTTTTTTCGAGAAGATGCCGCGCACGCTCGGAATCGCTCGCGCCCGAAAGCGCGACCTCAAGATGAACCGCTTTCATCCAGGGCGCACCCGACTCGTTGCGATCGACCGTAAGCACCGCATTCACCTGGAGCGCCTCAAAGCTGATTTTTGATTTCTCGGCAAACACCTTGAAGGTGGCAACGAAACAATTGGCTAGAGCCGCGGCATACAGATCCTCGGGCGAGTAGCCGCCTCCCGGTCCCGCGAACTCGGGGGGAATCGACATCGGAATCGCCGAATCCATCGAAGGCGCACGGGTCTCCCAGTTCGCGGCAATCCCCGCGCGGGTTTCGGCACTCACCGGAAAGCTCATCGGGTAACGGATCATGGTTCAGTCCTCTTCTTTTTCGTGGTGTTCGGAATCATTCGGTTTGGAGCCAGAATGGCAGGAATCGCCGCCATCGCCACTGCCGCCGCAACCGCAACCCGAGAAATCACTGCTGATTTCGGGGTGACGGATCTTCCCGCCCAAGTGCGCGGCATATCCGAGCGCGCCCGCGTTCCCGAGCAGGACCACGAACAGCACCGCGGGGAACATCCGGTTCAGGCGGGAGTCGGGTTTTTTCATCGAAAGAAAACACCCCATTGCGGCAAGAAGACCGCTGATCACCGAAATCACGGTGGCCACCTCGGCCGCTTCTTCGTGGGGATGAATCAACGACTCGGCGATGCAGGGAATGTTCTCGACCAACTCTTCGGCGGGCTCGCCCGAGAAAAACGCGAAGAGCGCAAACACGGCTGAGATCATGGTCACAAGGCGCGCTGCAACGGCAACCCCGTCGTTCTTTAAAATCCGCGAGGCGAGCAACAAAAAAAGCGCAATCGGAATTCCCACCACCGGAGCGTGGTTTACGATCAAATGAAATTGAACCCAGTTCATTTTTAGGACTCCTTCTCCTGCGTTCGACCGTACCACAGGACGCTCCGAATTGCCCCCAGAAGAGACATTTTGGGCATGGGACTCCCTCGGCCTCTGGCACCGGCGAGCTGGTGCCTCGTGAGGGTGGCGCGGTCCGTGCTTCTGATTTTTGGTATGCCTCTGAACGGCATGCCTCGCGAGGCGGACCTTCAAACCAAACCGAACGTGCCGGTCTTTCATGCGAAATGCCTGACAAAGACGTATTTCATGGGCGAGGTCGGGGTGCAGGCCCTGCGCGGGGTGGATCTTGAGCTTTTCGAGGGCGAATTCGTGGTGTTTCTTGGTCCGTCAGGAAGCGGCAAGTCCACGCTCCTGAACATTTTGGGCGGGCTCGATACCGCAACTTCGGGCGAGGTGTTCTATCGCGAACACAATTTGGTGCGGGCGGACTCGCGTGCTCTTACCGACTTCAGGCGGGAACATGTGGGGTTCGTGTTCCAGTTTTACAACTTGATTCCGAGCCTGACCGCCGAAGAAAACGTGCGGCTCGTGACCGAAATCGCAAGCAAACCGATGGATCCGCTTGAGGCTCTTGCCCTGGTCGACCTTGCCGACCTGAAAGATCGCTTTCCCTCCCAGCTTTCGGGGGGCGAACAGCAGCGGGTCGCGATCGCTCGCGCCATCGCGAAACGCCCCGATATTCTTTTGTGCGACGAACCGACGGGCGCCCTCGACGAGGCGACCGGAAAAAAAGTGCTCGAAGCCATACGAAGGGTGAATGAGGAACTCGGAACTCTTGCCGCAGTGATTACCCACAATGCCTCGATTGCGGGAATGGCCGATCGGGTCGTGCATCTTTCGAACGGTAGAATCAGCAAGATGGTCACGAATGCCTCTCGCGTGGATCTTCGGGAGATTCACTGGTGATGCAAACCCTGAATCGCAAACTATTCCGGAACCTGAAGAAGCTGAAGGCACAGACCATCACCACGGCGATCTTGATCGCGTGCGGGGTGGGCATGCTGATCGCCACCTCGAGCGCACACGAGGCCCTGAAGGACTCCCGCGATCGGTTCTACCGCGACTACCAATTCGCTCATCTTTTCGGAGACCTGAAGCGAGCACCGCTCTTTGTCGCCGATCGGATCTCGACGATCCCCGGGGTCGAGGCGGTCGATGCGGGGATCTCGATCGACGGGCTCATTCACCTCGAAATGAAGGGCAAAGGTCCCGCTCCCGAGCCTGCGGTGGGACGCTTTACCTCCTTGCCCGAGGCGGGGTCCGCCGGACTGAATCGGCTGTACCTCAGAACCGGGCGCCTCCCGCACGAATCGATCACCCCCGAAGTGGTACTCCATGAGGGCTTTGCGAGCGCGAATGAACTGCATCCCGGAGACCGGTTCGGAATCTTGATTCAAGGGCGTGAAGAGCGGGTTCAGGTGGTGGGAATCGCAATCTCTCCGGACACCGTGTACGCGCTCAGCTCCTCGGCACCCCTGCCCGATGACCGGCATTTTGGAATCGGATGGATGGCACGCGCGGACCTCGAACGCCTGACCGACATGGCCGGATCATTCAATCATCTGAGCGTGTTGATTTCTCCCGCACTCGAAGGCCAAAAAGGCAAGGATTCACCGATCAGGACGATCAAAACCGTGAAGACCACGATCGATGACATCCTGAAACCGTACGGAAGCCCCGGAGTGATCGACCGGAGTCTGCAGTCCTCGGACCGGTTTGTCGAAAACGAGATCGAAGAGCAACGGGTGATGGCGCTCATCATTCCCTCGATCTTTCTCGCCATTGCGGCGTTTTTGATTCAGATCATCAGCTCCCGGCTGATTCATCTTGAGCGACCCGAGATCGCGACCCTGAAGGCGCTCGGCTACCCCGACCGGACCGTGACCCTGCACTACCTGAAGCTGATCCTGATGATGATGGTCACGATCGGAATCGTTCCCGGAATCGCCCTCGGAGGCGGAATCGGGAAGCTCCTCTCGATGAGCTACGAGCGATTTTTTCGGTTTCCCTCGATCGACTTCAGCATTCACCCGAACTCGGCCCTGATCGGAATCCTCGCGGGAATCCTTCCTGGTCTGGTGGGATCGGCGCTCGGGCTCACGGGCATTTTTCGGCTTCGGCCCGCCGAGGCGCTCAAGCCACCCGTGCCCCCGTCGTTTCATTTTTTGATTTTCGAGCGAGATGGAATTCTTCGAAAAATTCCGGTTCGAGCAAGGATGATCCTTCGGAATCTCTTTGCGCGGCCCTTCCGGCTTATCCTCTCGATTCTGGGAATCTCGACCAGCCTGATGGTGATGATCATGGTGTTTTCGTGGAACGACATGCTCGATTATTTGCTTGTAACCGAATTCGAGCGGATCGAGCGCGGGGATCTCACGCTTGGGCTCATCAAACCAGCGCCGCTTGCGGTGCTTTCGGATTTACGAACGCTTCCCGGGGTGCTCGATGTCGAGGGCTATCGGAGCGTACCGGTACGACTGAAGCATGGGCAGTTTTCGCGCGAGATCGCGCTTACTGGCTGGCCCGAGGGAGCGAAGCTCGCGCAGATTCTCGATCGCGAGGGCAGGGCGGTGCGTGTGCCCCGCGAGGGCTTGCTCTTGAGCCGGTATTTTGAATGGAAATGGGGCCTGAAGCCCGGGGACCCGGTGCGCGCAGAGCTTTTGGAAAACCCCGAGCGGTCACTCTCGCTTCGGGTGGCAGGATTTTCGGATGATCTGATCGGAATCAGTGCCAACCTGAGAAGCACGGAGCTGAGCCGGGCCATGGACGAGGAGCCCGCGTATAACCAGATCCGGCTCAAGATCGACCCGAAACAGGCGATTCCTCTTTTCGTGAAGCTGAAAGAAATCCCGCTCATTCAATCGGTGGTCAAGCGAAGCGCGCTCTATCGGGGGTTTCAAGAATCGATGGGGGCGCTCATTGCCACTTCGACCGGAATATTGACCGCATTCGCACTCGCGATCGCGCTCGGCGTGATCGACAACTCGGTGCGAGTGAGCTTCTCGGAGCGCTCCTGGGAGCTTGCGAGCCTTCGGGTGTTGGGATTCCAAGAAAAAGACGCGTTCCGGCTTCTTCTCGGAGAGAACGCGTTTCAGACCCTGCTTGCGATTCCGATCGGATGCCTGATCGGCTACGCCCTGACCGGGCTTACGATCGAGAGCATTCATGCCGAGGAGTATGATTTTCCGGTGGTGATGGAACTGAAGACCCCCGTGCTTGCGATCGCCATTGTCGTGGCCGCCTTCGGAGCAAGCTTGCTGTCGCTGTATCGGCTCTCGAAGCGGATTCCGCTCATTTCGGCACTGAAGGCGAGGGAGTGAGTTCATGAAAAATGCGGCTCCATTTTGGCGACGATTCGGCGGCTGGGGGATTCTCGGTATGGCCGTGGCCGCGATGATTTTGCTTCTTTTGCGAAATCCGCCGATCGAGGTCGATGGAGCCTCGGTCGAACGAAAGGAATTCATCGAGACCCTGATCAGTGACGGAATCCTGCGCTCGAAAACGCGCATCACCGTCACCGCCTTTGCCATGGGCGAACTCGGCCGCATGCCCTACCGGGTCGGCGATGAGCTAAAAAAAGGCGCCGTGATCGCCGAGCTTTTGTGGGATGTGAAACCCGAGCCGGTCCGGGCTCCGATCGCGGGCGTGATCTCGAAGGTCTACCGCGAGAGCGCCGGGCCCATTCTTCGCGGAGAACCCATCGTGGAAATGGTCGATCCGCGCCACTTGGAGGGAATCGCAGAAGTGCTCACCATTCATGCGAGCCTTGTCCGGCCCGGGAATCCTGCCTTCATTACGATTCCCGGAATGCCGGAGCCCATTCGAGCAAGGGTGATCCGGATCAGCAAAGCGGGCTTTGTGAAGATCTCCGCCCTCGGGGTCGAAGAGGAGCGCACCGAGGTGACGCTCGCACTCGAGCACCCGGCGCGTGAGCTCGTGCAACACCTCGGGAGCACCTACCATGTCGAGGTCGCAATCGAAACGCGCCGCACGCCGAATGCCGTGCTTGTGCCAACGGGAGCATTGATTCGGGATGGATCGGACTGGGCGGTGTATCGGGTAAAGGAGGGACGGGCGAGGAAAGAGCGGGTCGAGATCGCGGGGACCTCGGGAGGCTCGGCAAAACTTGCCGGGGACGCACAAATTAAGCCGGGCGACCGGGTGATCGTCTACCCCGGGGATTTGGTCAAAGACGGGATTCGGGTGAAGGAGCGAGACTCGAGGTAGGATGGCGAAAGCGAGGCCGGAGGAACCGGCTCGGAGGTAAAAATAAAATCATCCCCCCCCCCTTTAGGCCCGCCCGTACGGCGCAAAAGCACAATCAAAGGGAGCAGTTTTTAGGATGCCTCGATTTTTCGCGCGGGAATTCCGCCCCAGGTTTCGCCCGCCGGGACCACCGTCTTTGGCATCACCACCGAGCCCGGCAAGATCCTGGCGCCCTCCCCGATCTCGACTCCCCCAAGAATCTTCGCATGAAGCCCGAGATTCGCGCCCTTCCGGATCACCACCGGCGAGACGATCAGAAACCCGCTCATCGCATAGTGTGCGATGATCACGACCGATCCGCCGACCGTCACCCGATCCTCGATGGTGATCATCAGCGGGTCCGAGAGGTTGCTCGAGTTGATGTGCACATCGCGTCCGATCTTCATGCCCATCCGGCGGTAAAAAAACAGATTGAACGGAGTGGGCGTGATGAATTCCAGAAACGTGTAGCGCACAAGATAGGTGAGCGCATTGTGGATGTACCAGGCAAGAAACCGCGTGGAATAATTCTGGCCCCGCGCGGGCTTCACGAAGGGCCGCACAAAAAGATTGATGACGGGAACCAGTAGAATGAGCGTGAATCCGTACACAAAGAATCCGCCCCCGAGACCCAGGCCTTTCATGAGCCATCGGGCGACACCGTCCAGGGTTTCGACGTGCGCGGAACAAAGCTCGAACAGGTACACCGCCGGAGCGAGGGCACCGGCCAGAATGAGGGCGGCCAGGAGATAAATGGGCAAAAGAGTGAGCGCATACACCAGGCTTTTGTGGCGACGGAGCATGCGTTCGTAGACTCCGACGAGACCCTTCTGGCCCTCTTCTTTGATGTCGAACTTCCAAGGCTCGGGCTTCTTCTGGTCCATTTCTTAAGGATACTGGGTTCATGGGAGCGGGTCAAACGACGAGCACCCGGAGTGCCGATTCGGGTTGCCTACTGACTGTTCTCGACTCTAAACTGGACACAAGAGGCTTCGTTTCATGTCTGATCCGCATTTTCGTGTGACTCGACGAATTCAGGAAATTCACTCCGTGCTCGCCTCGGTGGAGCCCTACTCCGAGCTCGTTCTTTGGATCAACCCGAAGGACACCCGCGTGGTGTTTCGCGCCAATGTGATCCAGATCGATGAACTGCGCGAGCTCGTGGTGCTGAACCTGAAGGATGCGCCCGCCGGGCTTGCGGCGGAACGGAATGTGTATCTGAAATTCGCCGCCACCTCGGGCGTGAGCAAGTGCCGGGTGATCTCGGTGCAGGGATCGTTGCTGACCCTGAAGCTCTCGGACGAGATGATCGTGATCGAACGCCGGCGGAACCGGCGCATCCAGTTTCGAAAAGACGATGCGAAGAAGCTTGTCCTTCGGGCCAATTCGGGAGACATCGAATTCACCGTCCTGAATGCCTCCGAACGGGGGTTTCGGCTTAGGGCGAGCCCGGCACAGGTCATCGAGGCGCGGGATGCGAGGCCCCTGCGCATGGTTTCGCTCGGCCCGTCACCGATCGGCATGGATTGCCGCCTCGTCTGGAACGATGCCGACACCCTTGCCATTGAGCTCTCGCGGGAGCTGACGCGCGAGGAATTCGAGTTCTTCATCGAGAATCCGCGCCGTGCAGGAGTCGAGCCCGAGAAGTTCTTTAGTGACCAAGAGTACTTCGAGACCGTCCGGAGCAACATGGACGACCTGATCCGGAAACTCGAGAAGCGTCCGAAGCTCGCGACTGCCATGAAGACCCTGCAAGTCGACCGCGAGGGGAATTACATCAAGACCCATGTCGATCTTCTTTGCTATGTCTCGTGCTCGATCGGGCGGATGCTCGGGTGGGTCACCCAAAAAACAATCGACAAGCTGATTCTTGCGGCCTATCTGCATGACATCCGGTACTTCGAGAACCATAAACTCGCACGCATCCGCTCGCTTGCCGAATTCGAAGAGAAAAAATCTACCCTCACTGAAGAAGAGCAAAAGATCTTCCTCGAGGGCCCCTCTTACAGCGCTCGCATGGCACGGGACGAGGCGACCGACTCGCTCGATGTCGAGCGGATTCTGATTCAGCAAAAGGAGCGGCCGGACGGCACGGGATTCCCCGAAGGCGTGGACTTCAAACAGCTCTTCCCCCTCTCCTGCCTGTTCATGGTGAGCCACGAGTTCGTGGACTATGTGTATTCGACCCCGAACTGGAGTTTTCGGGATTTCACAGTAAAAGCCCGCACCGTTTACAAGGGGCCGTACTTCATCAAGATTCTCGAAGTCTTTGACCAATTGAGCTGATCGGGACTACCTTGAGGGCATGGAAACCGCGCTCCGTTACCGCAAAGGACTGATCCTGATTCCCACCCCGATCGCAGAGGACCTGCCCTTGGAGCCGGTGGCGCTCGCCCTTTTACAAGAGGTCGCGACCGATCCCATGGCGCTCATTCTGGTCGAAGAGCGGAAGGTCGCGCGCACCCGCTGGCTTCGCTGGGGACTGCCGCGCGAGTCGATTGCATCGTTTGTGGAGTTCAATGAGCACACGGCAGAAGAGTCGAACGAAGTGGTGCTTTCGGCCCTTCGTTCCGGAAAGCGCGCGGTGCTCATGAGTGACGGAGGACTTCCGGCATTTTGCGACCCGGGAACCGGGCTCGTGGGCCTATGCCATGAGCGGGGAATCCCTGTGACGGCGACGCCCTTTTCGAATTCGATCGGACTCGCCCTTGCTCTCTCGGGATTCGACCACCGGGAGTTTCATTTTTCGGGGTTTTTGCCGGCCGAAGCGGGCGCAAGAAAAGAGGCGCTGAATGCGATCGCAAGAACGCTCCGGTGCACGGTGATCCTGATGGACACGCCCTACCGGCTTCAGGCGCTATTGAAGGACCTCTCGGCCTCTCCGCTGAAATCCCGCCGTGTGTTCCTCGCCACTTCGTTGAACACCCCCGAAGAGGCGCTGTTTCGCGGAAGCATCGCGCAGGTGCTAGGGCAGCTCGGAGACCGAAACAAGCTCGAGTTCATTTTGATTGTGTCAAACGGCGGCTCTTGATGCCCTCATCGAAACTGCGGATGCCGCCGTACGCGTTCTTCGAAGTGCTCGCGATCGGCACTGTCGAGCCCCGTGGGAGCCTTCGCCCCGCTCCGCTCCCAGCGCGCAAGCCACTCCGCTCCGAGCAGGCTTTTTTGATGGTGCGGATCGGGCTCCTTGCGAAATGCCACGGTCGTTTCGGACTTCGGCCCCGTTGCGGCTCCCGCTCCGACATAAAAGCCTTCTGAGAGCAAAATCGCCCGCACCAGGGTCGAAACCGAATAGGTCATGAGCATGGCGGGCTTTTGGTCGAGCGCGCGATACAGCATGGCGAATGCCTCGCGGGTCCATAAGGGGGAATCCACCTTGGTCGAGAATGGATCATAAAAAATGAGATCTGGTTTTTCGGCGTCACGATGGCACTCCAAAAAATCGCCCTCGAACAGCCGCCATGACAGACCCCCGGCAGGGCTCTGCCATGATCCTGATTCCAGAAGCGCATGAGGTGCCGCATGACGAAGGTGTCGAAACCCGTGCGTGTGCCGGAGCGCAAGACGGAGCGGATCGAGATCGATCTCGAAGCTCTCGATTCGGATCTTTTTCGGGGCCGCGAGGCCAGCGAACTCTTGGACGACCGCCATCGCATTCGAAGCGGCCCCGAGCCCCACATCCCAGATCACGACTTCGTCCTGCCCGCGCAGTCGCTCGTCGATTCGCGATGGAGCCAGATACACATTCCGCGCCTCTTCTTCGGGCGGATTCACCGAGTGCATGATCTCGCCCGAGCTCACTTGCTTGATGCTGAAGAAGCCCTTGCCGGAGTCATGGACCTCGTAATCCCCGAGGCGCCGGCGTTTTTCGGAGCGCTTCGGTTTTTCGGGAATAAAGGGCGTCGAAGGATTCTCTTCGTCGCTTCGCACGAGTTCCTCACGCTTTTTTTCGTAATAGCCCAAAAACCGGTCTTCCAGGATGCTCTCGCGGATCTCGCGCATGAGTCCGTGATAAAAATGCAAATTGTGGCGGGCGATGAGATGCCAGCCCAGAACCTCGTCCGATTTGACCAGATGATGAAGATACGCACGGGAGTAATGCGCGCAGGTATCGCAGGGGCATTTTGAATCGAGTGCGATGTCGGCGAACTTGTAGACACTCCGTCGCAGCTGGAACTTTCCGGCCGAGGTGAAGGCCACGCCTCGTTGTGCGAGCTGGGAGGGAAGAATGCAGTCGAACATGTCGACTCCGCGATGGACGGCTTCGAGAATGTCGATCGGCGTTCCGACTCCCATCAGGTAGCGGGGCAGATGCGACGGAAGCATGGCGGCGGCGATCCCGGTGAATCGCTCGCGCTCCTCTTTTGGTTCGCCGACGGCAAGGCCGCCGATCGCGAACCCGTCAAAGGGAAGCCCGGTCAAAAAGCGCGCGCTTTCCTCGCGGAGCTTCGGAAAGCATGCTCCCTGCACGATCGCGAACATCGACTGCGGCGAATCCCCGCGCGCCTGCAGGCTCCGGATCGCCCAGCGATGCGTGAGTTCCATCGCGGCGCGGGCCTCGTCAATTCCTGCGGTCGAGGGAATGCACTGATCGAGCACCATCATGATGTCGCTTCCGATCGCTTTTTGGGTCTCGATGCTGAGCTCGGGCGAGAGAAGAATCATGCGCCCGTCGACATAGCTCTGAAACAAGGCCCCCTCTTCGTTCATCCGCCGCGAGTGCGGGAGCGAGAAAATCTGGAACCCTCCCGAGTCAGTCAGCACGGGCTGATCCCACTTCATGAAGGAATGGATCCCGCCGAATTTGCGAAACACCTCGGGGCCGGGCCTGAGGAGCAAATGGTAGGTGTTCGCCAAGAGCACCGAGGAGCCGGACTCCTTCAGGGTCTCGACTGTCTGGCTCTTCACGGTGGCTTGGGTTCCGACGGGCATGAAGACCGGGGTTTTTACTGTGCCATGAAGCGCGGTGAATGACCCCGCGCGGGCGTGCGAGCCGGTGGCGGTTTTTTCGAGCCTGAAATCAAGTCTGGACATCGGCAGTACCTTACCCGAAAACCCGCGCCTGCGAAATCGAGAACGAGAGACGAAGTGCCCATCTGAGCCGATTTAGTGGGGCTTTTCGAGACGGGTCAGATCGAGCTTCCAGAGCGCGGGAACACGAAAAACCGTGATCAGAACCGTAAGGAGCGTCATGGTGCCGCCAAAGACGACCGAGGGAACGGTGCCCAGGAGCCGCGCGGCGGCGCCGGATTCGAACGCCCCGATTTCGTTCGAAGAACCGATGAAAATCGACGAAACCGACCCGATCCGGCCCCGCATGTTCTCGGGCGAGGATAGCTGGAGAATCGCACCCCGCACGACCATGCTGACCGCGTCGAGCGCGCCGCTGACGGCAAGCGCCGCCCACGAAAGCGCATACGTGCGCGAGAGCCCGAACACGAGAATGCTGATCCCGAACCCGAAAACAGAGCCAACAAGGGCTTTTCCCGCATTCTTCGCGACCGGATTCCGGATCAAAAAAAACCCCATGATCATGGCGCCGATCGCCGGCGCGGCCCTGAGCCAGCCAAGTCCGGTCGGACCGACGAACAGCACTTCTGCCGCGAATACCGGAAGAATCGCGGTGACGCCGCCAAAGAGCACCGCGAACATGTCGAGGCTCATGGACGAGAGCAAAAGCGGACTCCGGAACACATAGCGAAGCCCCGAGAGGACCTCGTTCAGGAATCGCGGCCGCTCCCCCGAATGGTGCCGTACGGGAACATGCGCATAGCGAACGCGCATCAAAAGGATCGAAGCAAGAATGAGCCCCGAAACCGAGAGCAGATACGGATACCGATACCCGTGAATCCCGAGCAGAATCCCCGCAAGTCCGGGCCCCACCACTCCTGCGAACTGGAACGAGAGCGCCGTATAGGCCGACATGCGCTTGATCTCTTCGCGCGAGACCAGCCTTGGAATGATCGCCCCCATCGAGGGGCCCGAAAAGCTCCGCGCGATTCCTGTCAAAAGCGCCGCCGCGAACAGCTCACGCGGCGTCGTCGCGTGCCACGAGATCAGCACCGAGAGGAAGCTCACGCCCACCACCGAGCGGTACAAATACAGGGGATTCAGCCGATCGACGAGGTAGCCCGAAAACAGGGCCAAAGAGAGGGCCGGAATCGCCTCGGTGAGCCCGATCAGACCGAGCTTGAGCGGATCGCGGGTCAGCTCGTACATTTGCCAGCCCATCAGCACCGCCTGGGACTGAACGGCAAGAGAGAACAGAAATCGCGCGCCCGTGGCTTTGAAAAATTCAGGATTCATGAAGAGGCTTCAAAATGCCACGGTTTCGCCCGCCCGGCAATCACCCGGCAAATTCTGCCCGTTCAGCTCTGCGTGAGGTCTTCCGAGAGGAAGGCAGAGAAAGGATTCTCCCCATGCGATTCAATCGAGTCATGCTCTTTGCCGTGGTCCCGATCTTTCTTGCCCTGGTTCCGGCGTGCCGGTTCGGGAACTACTCCGAACCCCCGAAAAGCATCAAAAACTTCAAAAAAGTGGAGCTCTTCCGGACCCGTCCGTCGAAATTCGAGACCATCGCCATCTACAACGACAACCAATACGGTCACAACGACAACGTGCCCCTTTCGGCGATTCCCGCCTCGATTCTCGACAACTTCACCAACCCGGTTTTTCTGGCCGAACCGGTGGCCACGCCGGGAATCCAGCTCTTCATCGGCCTGGGCCAGAGCCACTGCATGGCGGACCCCGCGAATTCCTCGTGCATCGGCACGATCATCGATCCCGACGACTCGATCACGGTCAGCACCTCTTCTGCCTACTCCCAGTTCGGATCCGACCCGGCCTGCACGATGAACCTCGAAATGCAGCAGATCGGCAACCTCGACCGGCGGCAACCGGGCACGATCACCTACTCGGACGGCTCGACCGGAACAGTGGCCGGCACACTGAATCTTGAGTTCCGCCTGATCCGGAATTTTGAAGGGGACTGCTCGAGAATTCTCCGGATTCTTGCCGATTGCTACACCTCGGGGGCGGGATGCTCGACCGACGAGCTGTACTGGGCGAACCAGCTCTTTGACCTGTATGTGCGGCAATCGGGCGCCCTGAAGCTCGAATACGCCGAAAAAATCAAAACTCTGGCCTACATTGCCTATTTTGATTACAGTACGAATCCATGAGATCCGCAAACATCGTGGTTTTGGCTTCTACCAACCGTCACAAGTTCGAGGAATTCAAAGAACTGTTCGCGTCCTGGCCCGAGGTCTCGATCCGCCCGGCACAAGAGCATGTTCGAAACGCCGACAAGCTCTCGCTCGTCGAGACCTTTGACCAGTATCGCGACAACGCCGTCGCCAAAGCGCGGGCGTGCAACCATGGTTGCCACTACCCCTCGCTTGCCGATGATTCCGGCCTTGAAGTCGATGCCCTGGGCGGCGCGCCGGGCGCGCGCTCGCACCGGTTTGCGATTCCGAGGGCGGGAGAGCCCCAAGACACGGCGAACATCAAGAAGCTTCTCGAAGCCCTGAAGGGCGTTCCGGCCGAAAAGCGCGGCGCGCGCTTTGTGTGCCACCTTGCACTCGTGATGGAAGGAAAGCTCGTCGAAGTCCAGGGCGTGCTCGAGGGCTCGATTGCAAGCGAAGCATCGGGGAACGGCGGATTCGGGTATGATCCGGTGTTCATCCCGAAGGGCGAGACCCGGACCCTCGCCGAGCTCGGACCGGCGGTGAAGAACAAGATCTCGCACCGTGCGCTCGCGGTGCTCCGGCTGATGGACGAGATCCGGGCGCGCGAGATCGTGCTGGCGAAGCCGTAGGGCTTTTGATCCCCCCTCAATAACTATATCGATAATACAGCCACTTCGCGTACTCCATCGCGGTAACCCGGATCGAGTAGGCATCGCTCCGCCAGGAGTTCCGGCCGAAGGGGCCGGCATCGAGCGTCTCGGTTCTTAAGACCACATGAGGATCAAGCGCACGCCTCAGAATGAACTCGGCCCGCCTCATATGGTAACTTGCGGTGACGAGAAGAACATTCTTCCACCCCTTTTGGCGCGCAAACGAGGCGAACAACTGGGCGTTCTCGAAGGTGTTCTCGCTCACATTCTCGATCACGAGGTTCGAATCATGAAACAGCCGGATCGCCTCCTCGGGCACCTGCTGGCTTCGAAGCGCACTCACGCCGGTGTCGGGACCGACCCCCGAAAGAAAGAGCACGGGCTCCCGACCCTCGCCCCGCTGTTCGCGGATGCGCCTCCAATGCTCGACCGCCAAGGGAATGCGCCCCTTACCGCCGGCTAGAACGACCACCACCTCGATCTCGCGTCCGTCCCGAAAGGGATCGAAACTGTCGCGGTAATCGTAAATCTCTCCTGCCGCGATCCAGACGAATCCGACCGCGGCAAGAAAGACTCCGGCTACCAACGAAAGGAGCGCGGCGATGAACTTCATCGGATCACTGTTTTACGGCGATCACTTCGATTTCGACGAGCACGTCTTTCGGGAGCCGCGCCACTTCGACTGTCGAACGCGCCGGGAACGGGGGAATGAAGCTCTCGGCGTAGATCGCATTCACTTTCGGGAAATCCCCCATGTTCTTCAAGAAAATGGTCGTCTTCACGACATTGCCGAAACCCAATCCGGCCTGCTTCAGCACGGCCGAGATGTTCTTCATGACCTGATGGGTCTGCGCCTCGACATTCCCCTCGCCCACGATGGCTCCGCTTGCGGGATCGGACCCGACTTGTCCCGAGCAAAACACAAAGTTGCCGACTTCAATCGCTTGGGCATAAGGTCCGATCGGTGCGGGTGCGTTCTGGGTCAGAATTTCTTTTTTCATTTCTACAGTTCCTTTCCTTCTCTGCGGGCATTGTACACTTCAAAGGCGGTGATTGCCGCCATATTCACGATGTCGTTCACATCCGATCCGCGCTGGAGCACGCAGACCGGCTTGTTCATCCCGACCAGAATCGGGCCGATGGCCTCGACTCCGCCCATGCGCCAAACGAGCTTGTAGGCGATGTTCGCCGCATGAAGATTCGGGAAGATCAGGATGTTCGCATCACCGGGAACCTGATTGAACGGGAAGCTCTCGGACGAGATGTCGGGCTTCAGGGCCGTATCGGCTTGCATCTCTCCGTCCACGATGAGCCCGGGATGGCGCTCGCGCAGGATTTTCACGGCATTTCGGGGCGCGTGGGTTGCGGGGTGATCGTTCGAGCCAAAGTTCGAGAACGACAGCATCGCGACTCTGGGCTCGGTACCGGTCGAGGTCTTGACGAGCTCGGCCGTGGTGGCGGCGATGTTCGCAAGCGCCTCGGCATCGGGCTCGACATTGATGGTGGTATCGGCGAACCAGTAGGTCTTCTTTTTGTTCGCGATCATGTAAATTCCGGCCAGGGTCTTGCCGGGCTTCACGCCGATCACCTGGAGCGCGGGCTTCAGGGTATCAGGATAGCTCTGGGCGATCCCGCCGATGGTTCCATCGGCAAGGCCCTCCTCGACCATCATCGCCGCAAAGTAGGTGCTTTGCTTCATGAGGACCTCGGCATTGGCGAGGGTCACCCCCTTGCGCTGGCGCTTCTGAAAAAACCGCTCGGCAAAGCGCGGCAGAAGCTCGCTTTGCGAGGGCCGGATGATCTGCACGCCGTCGAGCGCGTCCTCGAGCCCGAGACGCACGATCTCGGCGCGGATTTTCTCGGGGTTTCCGAGCAGAATCGGCTCGCAGACATTGTCATCGCGGACGATCTTCGCCGCATGCAGGATTTTTTGATGCTCGCCTTCGGGGAACACGAGCGTGATTTTGCGCCCGAGGTCGCGCTCGGCCTTGCGCACCTGCTTGCGGACGAACCGCATGGCCGTATAGGTGAATCCCAAAAAGCTCTCGAGCTTCTCGCGGTAGGCCTTGGTGTCGATCGTGATCCGCGCCACACCCGAATCCATCGCGGCTTGCGCCACGGCGGGAGCCACATACAACAGCGCACGCCGGTCGAAGGGTTTCGGAATCAGATAATCGCGGCCGAACTTGAACTGCTGACCGCCATAGGCGCGCGAAACATACTCGGGCACGTCTTCTTTTGCGAGCTGGGCCAGCGCCTTCACGGCGGCCATCTTCATCTCTTCGTTGATCGCCATCGCGCGCGTATCGAGCGCGCCACGGAAGATGAACGGAAAGCCCAGCACGTTGTTCACCTGGTTCGGATAATCCGAACGGCCCGTGGCGATGATCGCATCGGTCCGGACGCTCAGGATCTCTTCGGGAAGGATCTCGGGCTCGGGGTTCGCCATCGCAAAAATGATCGGGTCGCGATTCATCTTCGCGACCATTTCTTTGGTCACGATGCCCTTCACCGAAACTCCGACGAATGCGTCGGCGCCGTCCAAGGCTTCGCCCACCGTGCGTTTGTGGGTCTCGACCGCGAAGCGGTCTTTATAGGGATTCATCCCCTCGGTGCGGCCCTTGTAAATCACACCCTTCGAATCGCACATGATGATGTTCGAGCGCTTCACGCCGAGGTTGATGTACAGGTTCGCGCATGCGATCGCGGCCGCGCCGCCTCCGCAGAACACGACCTTCATGTCTTCGATCTTTTTGTTCACAAGCTCGAGTGCATTCAAGAAGGCCGCGCCGCTGATCACCGCCGTGCCGTGCTGGTCGTCGTGGAACACGGGGATTTTGAGCCGTTTTTTTAACTCTTCTTCGATGTAAAAGCACTCGGGCGCCTTGATGTCCTCGAGGTTGATCCCCCCGAAGGTGGGTTCGAGCATCTCGCAGGCCCGGATCACATCGTCCGGATTCGGGGCGTTCAGCTCGATATCGAACACGTCGATGTCGGCGAACTTCTTGAAGAGAATGCCCTTTCCCTCCATCACGGGCTTCGAGGCCTGGGCCCCGATGTTCCCGAGTCCCAGAACCGCCGTTCCGTTCGAAACCACCGCCACGAGGTTGCCCTTGGTGGTGTACTCGTAGGCCAAGTTCGGGTCTTCTGCGATCTTCACGCAGGGTTCCGCGACACCCGGGCTGTAGGCAAGAGAGAGATCCTTCTGGGTGGTGACCGCTTTGGTGGGAATGACTTCGATCTTTCCCTTGCGGCCACTGGAGTGGTACTCGAGCGACTCTTTGTAGATTGACATGATCTTTGCTTTCCTTAGGGGAGAGAAGGTAGGATAAAAGAGATGGAAACTCAAGTATCGGTTTGGTCGGCCACACGAGCGATGATTTTGATTTCACTCGGGCTCACCACGATCATAGGTCCGGCACACGCTCACACCATGCTGAGGCCTTTCCAGAACCGGACGGCCTCGCATTCGGGTGCGTTTTTGGATCCTCGAGTCGGTTTTTTTTCGACCTCTGAGAACTTCAACCAATCCGGAACCCGGACACCGGTCGCAGATCAGGTCACGAACACGCGGATCACGCTCGACGTAAACCTGACCTACGGAGTGACCGATGATTGGTTCCTCTTCGGGCGGATCTCTTCGCTCTCGAGCCGAATCTCGAATCCCGCCGGGACCGGCGAACGATCGGCCTTCAATCTTTCAGACCAGCTGATCGGAAGCTCCTTCCGGGTGTTGAGCGACTCGGCGTTTTCGTTGAACGTGCAAGCGGAGCTCACCCTCCCCGCCTACAGCAACGAAAGTGCGGCCCTGTCTGGCTCGCCCTACATGGGAGACGGTACGATCGATGTGACGGGCGGCCTCTTTGCCGAGATCCCCGTCGACTCGGCGGGGGAACTGCTGGTCGAGATCGGCGGAGGCTACACGCACCGCTCGAAGGGATTTTCTTCGGCCATTCCGTGGAGTGCGCTGTTCAAGCGGGACCCGGTTCGAAGCGGATTTTTGTTCGAGGCCGGAATGATGGGCCAGGTCTCGCTCAATACCGATGCGAATGCGACCCAAGGCACCCTCCTTGCAGCCTCGGCGGTGGAGCGTGCGCGCGGAGCCGGGATGCTGGGAGGATCGGACGGAAGCTATCTTCTGCAAGGGATCAATCCCGCCTTTTTGATGATTGCCGCAAAGGCCGGATTCAAAACGAAGTCCGGCACCGGATTCTATGCGAGCGGAGCGTTTCCGATCTCGGGAACGAATGTTCCGTTCGGGGTTTCTGCCACGATCGGCGCGTTGTTTGACCTCTCGGCCCCTGCGGCCCGGGCCGAAGAGACCATGCCCGCGAAGAATGCCGCTCGATCCCGCCCCGGCACGCGCGTGCTCCTGACTCCCGAACGACGATTCCGCTCGTATGATCTCGAAGCGAAAGTCACCTCGTACAACGACTCGCTCTACTTGGTGAAGATCGACAAGGGAGCGGCGGAGATGGTCGAGAACGGACAGCTTTTTGACATCTTTTCGGGAACGGGACAAGAGCCCATCGCCCGGGCGCAGGTGTCGTATGTCAGGGCTGACGAGGCGGCATTGACCGTGTTAGAATATTATCAAGACACTTGGATTGAAAAAGGCTCGATCGCCCGACGCGTGGTCCGCTGACGCGCAGGCAAGGCCAAAAGGGGGCAGGAATGGTCGGTTCGCTGGGAATTCGGAGCAAAAAATTCGCACTCGCACTGGCGTGGATTCTGGCGGGCCTCTCGTTCGCGCTCCCCGCGACGGCGGGCAAATGGTCGAACCAGTTCGTCGAGTTCGAGCTTCCCGCCTCGTGGGTTTGCCTGCTCGAAGGAACCGAGTGGGTCTGCCAGAACCAGCTCGATGCAGACAAAAAAAAGGAAGCGATCATCATCCTCGCCGCGAAAATCCAGGGCGATCAGGACACGCTCGATCAGTATCTTTCGTATCTGAAGAGCCCGAAGACCTACACCAACTCGCAGGGCAAATCGATCACCTCGGAAGTGAAGGTTGCGCAGAATCGCACGATCCATGAGCATCCGTGGGTGGACTCGCTCCATGTCGACTCCGAAGTCCAGGGGTTCTACACCCGCTACCTCGCGACCGTGAAGCAAGGTCTCGGAATTCTCGTGACCTACTCGGTGAACAAGAACAAATACTCCGAATACAGCGGCATGTTCGAAGACATGGTGAAGTCGCTGAAGGCCTTCCGGCGCGAGGGCGGACTGAACGCCGCACCAGCCACCTCGAATCTGTTCGGCTCGGCGAAGATCCCGACCGGGATTTCGAACGACACTGTGTTCGATCCCGTTGCCGGAGCAACCGACGAGAAGCCGAAACCCGTCAAAAAGGCCGGACTCGAAGGACTGCTTGAGGATCTCATGGCGGATCCGTTGCTGTTTTACGGTTCGATCGGCGTGGTGGCGATCCTGTTGCTCACCGCCCTGAAGAAGAAGCGCAATTCCTGATCATCCGATCCGGATCACTTCTCGATCACTTCTCGAACACCGGCGGGACTCCGGTGATCCGGGCGGACTCCGCGCGGATCCGGGCCATCGCCTCGCGCCCCCGCGGTTTTTTTCCGAGCACCAGAATTGAAGGATCCGAACCGCGAATCCACTCCTGCACTACCTTTGCCGTGTCTGCCACCCGGATCTTCGAGACGGCCTGATGGTAGCCTTTCAGCGTCACCCCTCGTTTGAAGAACAGCTCGGAGGTCGAGATCGCCATCATGCGGGACTCGGAGCTTTCGAGCGAGAGCTCGAAAGAATAAATCAGGCTGTCTTTGATCCGCTTCAGGTCCTTGGTCGGGATCCCGGCGCGCGCCACACGGGCGAGCTCGGAGTGGAACACGCGAATGGCATCGAGTGCGTTCTCGGTCCGGACTCCGGCGTAAATCGTGAACACGGCGGTGTCGAGGAACTGGATCGAGTTCGCATACACCGTGTAAGCCCAGCCCTTTTTTTCGCGGATCTCGTCGAACAGGACCGAACTCATGCCGCCGCCCAGATACTGCTGGACCATCGTCGAGATCACGCGCTCTTTTTGATTGCGAAGGGGCGTATGGAGCCCGTACACCACGTGGGCCTGTTCGGCGTCCTGATCGACCCACCACAAACCGGGGGTCGTGCTCTCGGGCGGGTTCACTCCCCATGCGGGCTTCAGGCCCGAAGGATTCCCCCGGCCCGGCCAATGGAATTCTCCGATCAGGGCGAATTCCCGTTTCGCCCGCTCAAACCCGATGTCGCCCGAAACGGCGATGACCATATTCTCGGGCCGGTACTGCTGATGAAAAAACCGGAGCACTTTCTCGCGGTCCAAGGACTCCACGCTCTCGACGGTTCCGAGAATGTTCCGTCCGAGCGGGTGTTTGCCGAAGGTTTTTTCGAGAAACCGGTCGAAGGCGTCTTCTTCGGGGTTTTCGCGGGTCATCGCGATCTCCTGAATCACCACCTGCCGCTCGCGCTCGATTTCTTTTTTTGCGAAGAGCGGCTTGAAGAGGATTTCTTTCAGCAACGAGGCGCCGAGCGCCGTCTCTTGCCGGGGCAGATAAAAATGAAAACAAGTGTGTTCGCGCGAGGTGAAGGCATTGAAGTCGCCTCCCACCCGATCGACCGCCTTCGAGATCTCGGTCGCGCCGCGGCGCTCACTGCCCTTGAAGATCATGTGCTCCAAGAAATGGCACATCCCGGCAGAGTCCGGGTCTTCGTACCGGGTGCCGGTCTTGACCCAGGCGCCGATCGCGATCGAACGGAGCTCTCGCGCCTCGTCGACGATGAGAGTTAAACCATTCGAATAGATATGTTTTTTCGCTTCCCGGCGCATTCAACTTTCCACTATCTATGATATCCTCCGGTCCGCAACAGGAAAAACCGATGGCGAAACGCCCGAAGCCAAAATCTCCTCCAGAATCCGCACCTTCCGCCCCGGCGGACCACTCCGCCGAAGGCGCTTTGCCTGTCGTATATAATCCCTATGACCCGACCGTCCTCGAGGGCGCGTCGAAAACGCTCATTCCGAGCGACCCGCTCAAGCGCTACCTTGCCGAGATCCGGAACTCCCCCGTGCTGACCGCCGAGCAGGAGCAAGCCCTGGCAATCCGGATGCGCGACCAGGGCGACCTGGTCGCGGCGAAGCTTCTGGTTTCGGCGAATCTCAAGAACGTGGTCCGGATCGCCTACGAATACCGCTCGATGTACCACAACCTGCTCGACCTGATTCAAGAGGGGAACATCGGGCTCATGCGGGCGGTCTCGAAGTTCGACCCCGAAAAGGGCGTGCGTCTGGGCTATTACGCCACTTGGTGGATTCGCTCCTATATTTTGAAGTACCTGCTCGATAACTTCAGGCTCGTGCGGGTGGGTACCTCGCACGCGCAAAAAAAGCTCTTTTACCACCTGATGCGCGAGAAACAGCGCCTTGAGGCGCAGGGAATCCGCGCGGCACCGGCGCTTCTGGCGCAGAACCTCGACGTGAAAGAAAAAGACGTGATCGAGATGGAGCAGCGGCTCCTCTCGTCGGGCGCGGAGGTTTCGATCGACGCGCCGGCCCCGGGCCACCCGGACGAACCGAATACGGCTTTGTTGAATTCCCTTTTTGACTCAAGCGAAGCGACTGACTCGGTGTTGGAGCGGGATGAGCTCCTTCGGATCCTCTCGCGCGAGCTCCCGAAGTTCACCTCGGAGCTGAACGAAAAAGAAAAAATGGTCCTGAACGCCCGCCTGCTCTCGGAAGAGCCGAAGACTCTGCAAGAGGTGGCCGACGAATTCGGACTGACCCGCGAGCGGGTCCGGCAGATCGAGGCCCGTCTGATCGAAAAGCTCAAGAAGCGCCTTGAGCCGTTTTTGGGGTGATCAACCTCCGAAGATCGCCTTCAGAGCACGGGGTAGATCCAACACCTCCACCTCGTCCCATCGCTGGGTGCGAGTCCCCAGGAACACCACGAGCGGATGAGTTTTTTTTCCGTGATACTCAGTGAAGCTCCGCAGTCCCCGCAAATCCCCCGAATCCAGGTTGGCTGAAGCCTTGATTTCGATGGCAAAAACCCGGTCGTCGATTTCGACGATCAAATTCACCTCGGCTCCGGCCTCCGTCCGGTATCCCGAAATCCGGATGTCCCGATCCAGAGCATCTGCGGTGGCCCGAATGGACTGAAGCACAAGGTGTTCGAACAGAGCACCGATCCGATCCGGGGATACGGCGAAATTCGACAAGGCCCCGTTCAGCACTCCCGCATCGAAAAAGAAATACCTCGGATGCTGGATGAGCCTGCGCTTGGAACTTTTCGCGAACGGACCGATCGGGTGGACGACCAGAGTGTCGCAAAGGATTTCGAAATAGCGTTGGGCCGAAACCCGCTGGATCATCGCTTGGGATGCGAATTTCGTGAAGTCCATCCACTCCCCCGACCGTGCGGCGCAGACCTCGAAAAAACGAGAAAACCCCTCGATGTTCCGGGTAAGGGCTTCGGCCTGGACCTCCTCTTTCAGATAGGTGGCCGCATAACTCCGGAGCATCTTCTCGGTTTCCTTCTGCGAGTCGCCGAGATACGCCCCAGGCAGAAGACCGATCTGCAGGGCTTTCCGGACGTCGAACCGGTCACCGATCTCGAGTGGCGACAGAGGCCCCATCGCGAAACTCAAAATCCGGCCGGGAAGAAGATTCGCTTGCCCTCGCCGAAGCTTTCGCGCACTCGATCCGGTCAGAAAAAACTTGAGGGACCTCTCATGGTCGATCAGGGACTGGACGGTGTTCAAAAGTGAGGGGATGCGCTGAATCTCGTCGATGAAAATCGTTTTATGACCTGAAACCTCACGTCGCAGAAGCCCCGGATCCTTCAGGTGGGCGAGGAACACCTCTTGGTCCGCAAGGTCGATCTCGAGATCCGGCCCGAGGCTTCGGATCAAGGTCGACTTTCCGGTCTGCCGGGCGCCGAGCAGTAAAATGGATTTCCTTGATTCCTTCAATTCCGGAGCAATGAGTCTCTGAATCACGATATGTTCATTTTACGACGTAATTTGAACACGATCAAACAAAACCGCTCGATCGCACCGTCTCACCTGCAATCCCATTCCCATCCGCCTCCCCGCTTGGTCCCCCTCCCCCCGAGATCGCTCTTTACAGGGTTTCCCGGCCTGTGGTAAGCCTTACCGGACTAAATCATACGAAACCAAGCCGGGGCCCGGAGTCAGGTGATCCTAAAAACAGGTGATTTTGATTCGCTCCGGAGAAGTACAGTTAAGGAAACCACTCGACATGCAAATGGGCAAAGCTCGTAAAACGCAAATCAAAGCCAAAACGGCCAACCTGGTCCAGACCTTCGGAGCCCAAAGCTCGAACTCCGGTTCGACCGAAGTTCAAATCGCCCTGATCACCGACCGGATCAACTCGCTGAACCCCCACTTTCAAAAACACGCAAAAGACCACTCCTCGCGCCTCGGGCTCCTGAAGCTCGTCGGTCAGCGTCGTCGTCTTCTGAACTACCTGAAGTCCCGGGACGAAGCCGGTTACAACCAGCTCCTCGCCAAACTCGAACTCAGAAAATAATTCTTTCACTGCGAAGCATGCACTTTTCCGGTTCCCGCGGAAGCGGAAAAGTGCGCAAAATGCTTCGCAGTTTTGTTTTTAAAACCCGATCGGAAGTCCGGGATGGCTTCCGTGTCTGACTTTTCATATCCCAGATAAAGGACATCAATCATGATGAACATCAAAACAGTGAGCACCACCCTCGGTGGCAAGCCGCTGACCCTCGAAACAGGAAGAATGGCCAAGCAGGCCGACGCTTCGGTGCTCGTTCACTACGGCGACACCCGCGTTCTTGTGACCGCCGTATCGAACAAAGAACCGAAAGCCGGAATCGACTTCATGCCTCTGACCGTGGAGTTCGCCGAGCGGTTCTATGCCGCAGGAAAAATCCCCGGAAGCTTCTTGAAGCGCGAAGGACGCCCCTCGTCCGAGTCGACACTGGCCGCGCGCCTGATCGACCGCCCGATCCGCCCGCTGTTCCCCGAAGGCTACTACTACGAAACCCAGGTGATCGCGACCGTGCTTTCGGTCGATCACGAAGCCGATGCCGAAATCGCGGCCTCGATCGGAGCGGGAGCCGCTCTTCATATCTCTGACATTCCCTTCAACGGTCCGACCGCGGCAGTCCGCGTGGGCCGCATCAATGGCGAGTACATCGTGAATCCGAGCTGGCATCAGCTCCAAGACGAGTGCGAGCTCGAGATCGTGGTCGCCGGAACGAAAAACGCGATCATGATGGTCGAAGGCGGAGCCCAGGAAGTTCCCGAGGCCGACTGCCTGACTGCGATCCTGAAGGGTCATGACGAAGTGAAGAAGCTTTGCGACCTGATCGAAGAGCTTCGCAAGGCGGCCGGAAAGCCGAAGCGCGAGTTCTCTCCGCTCGTCACCCCGGCCGAGCTCATGAAGCAGGTCGAGGCGATCGCGAAAGATCCCCTGAACAAAGCACTTCGCACCAAAGAAAAACAAGTGCGCTACACGCTGGTCCGCGAAGCCAAAAAAGCGACCATCGAGGCACTCGTGCCGGCATCGCTCAAGGAATCCGACCCGAAGGCCGCAGACGCGAAAGAAAAAGAAGTGAAGCGTCTGGTGGAGCTTCTTCAGTACAACCTGATGCGCGAGATGATCCTGGCCGAAAAAATCCGGATCGACGGACGCGATACCAAGACCATCCGCCCGATCACGGTCGAAGCGGGAATCCTGCCGCGCGCCCACGGTTCCTCGCTGTTCACCCGCGGTGAAACGCAGGTTCTCTCGGTCACGACCCTCGGAACCGCCGATGACGAGCAGATCATCGACAGCATGTACCAGAACTCCATGGGCAAGTTCATGCTCCACTACAACTTCCCTCCGTACAGCGTTGGTGAAGCCGGCCGCTTCGGCGGTCAGTCCCGCCGCGAAATCGGCCACGGAGCCCTTGCGGAGCGCTCGATCCAGGCGATCATGCCTCCTCACGACAAATTCCCGTACACCGTACGGATCGTGTGCGAGACCCTCGAGTCGAACGGTTCGTCGTCGATGGGTTCGGTATGCTCGGCTTCGATGTCCCTCATGGACGCCGGAGTTCCGTTCCCGAAACCCGTTGCGGGAATCGCGATGGGGCTGATCAAGGAAGGCTCGCGCGTTGCGATCCTTTCGGACATCCTCGGCGATGAAGACCACCTGGGTGACATGGATTTCAAAGTGGCCGGAACCAAAGACGGCATCACCGGAATCCAGATGGACATCAAGATCGAAGGCGTCGATGGCGAGATCATGAAGTCTGCTCTTCAGCAGGCGTTCGAAGGCCGTCAGCACATCCTGGGCGAGATGTCGAAAGCGATCTCGACCGCACGCGACGAGCTGAACAAGAACGCTCCTCGCATCACGACGATCAAGATCCCGGTCGATCAGATCGGCGCCGTGATCGGACCAAGCGGAAAAGTGATCAAGGACATCGTCGCGAAGAGCGGCGCGAAGGTGAACATCGAAGACGATGGAACCTGCAATGTGGCCTCGAACGACTCCGCTGCGGCTGCAAAAGCGGTCGACATGATCATGAGCATCATCGCCGTGGTCGAAGTGGGCAAGACCTACAAGGGCCCCGTCAAGAAGATCACCGACTTCGGTGCCTTCATCGGCGTGCTTCCGCACCAGGACGGATTGCTTCATATCTCTGAAATCGCCTACGAGCGCATCAACAACGTGAGCGACGTGCTGAAGGAAGGCGACATCATCGAGGTGAAAGTTCTCGATGTCGACAATCAGGGCAAGGTGCGCCTCTCGCGCAAGGCGCTTCTGACTCCTCCCGAAGGATACGTTCCCCCTCCTCCGCGCGATCCGCGCAGTGGCGGTGGCGACCGCGGCGGACGCCCGAATCCGGGTGGACGCCCGATGGGTGGCGGCCGCGATCGGGACCGGAGCGGTCCGAGAGGCCCGCGGAACTAGTTTCTTTCGCTGATCCGCCAGCGATTCGACGCCGTCAAACGGCAGACACTTTTGAAACCCCGGTTCCTGCTAGGAATCGGGGTTTTTTTTCTGCCCGAAAACAATGCCATGCTACACTGAATCCATGGACGATCAGTGGTTCCTCGATCTGGACGGCGTCAGATCGGGTCCCTATCACACAAACGAAGTCCTGAGCTTGATTGCCGAGGGCGAGGTGCTTCCGCACCACCGCATCGCACGAGGCCTGAAGGATCTCGAATGGATGACCATTCTGGATTGGCGGCTCGATCGCGCCAAGATTCCCCATTCGGCCGCGCCGGTGGCTCCCGTGAAGGAGTCCGTTCCCGAACCGGAACCGCGCAAGGTCGCCGCGCCAACGGATTCTGTCCGGACCGTTCCTGCGCGCGATCCGATGGCCGAGATGTTCGACACGCTTCAAACCGCAAAGCAGAAACGCGAAGCACGCCAGCTTCAGCACGCCCAGCAGGCCTCTGCGAATGATTCCTCGGCCGGACAAGAACGCTCCCCTTCGCCTGCGACCATTGCGATGATTTGCGCCGGACTAGCCGTCGCGGGAGTCGCGATCGGCCAGTGGTTCAAGAACGTCTCGGGACCGAAAGACACCGAAACGGCGGTGGCATCACCGACCCCTGAAGCCACGCCCGCTCCCTCTGCCGAGCCGGAAACCGAGGTCTTGGAGCATTCCACCGACAAGGTCACGATTCGAACCGTCGTCGAAAAAAGACCCGAGGCGATCAAGGTTCCGCCTCCGTTCCCGAGACTCGAGAGTGAACGTCCGGCACCGAACGCTCCGACCCCGGAACCCACTCCCGAACCGACTCCGACTCCCGAAGAGACCCCGCCCGGCGAAGAAAAGAAGGCGGCCGACAAAGAGCTCGAGGAGCTCCGGGACCTGAAAAAAGAGCTGAAAGAACTGAAGGCCCTGAAGGAGCAACTCCGCGATGGCGTGCAAGAGGATGGCTTCGGCGACGGCTTCGCTCCCCCGCCCAAAGGGCCCGATCCGGCGCCGGGCAACCCCGGAGGCTACTAGTTCCTTGACTTGACTTCCCCCCCTTTGAGAAACCTTGAGTGCTATGCTGATCACATTCGAGGGCACCGAGGGGTGCGGAAAATCCACCCTGATCCGCCACCTTTCCCGACGGCTGGGTGAGCTCGGAGTTCCCCATGTCGTGACGCGCGAACCCGGCGGGTCGGGCGTGGCCGAGAACATCCGCTCGATTCTTTTGCACCAGGAGATGAACCCCCTGACCGAGCTGTTGCTGTACGAGGCGGCACGCGCCGAGCATTTTGAGAGCACGATCCGGCCCGCCTTGAAGGCCAAAAAATGGGTGCTCTGCGACCGCTTCACCGATTCGACCGTGGCGTATCAGGGGTTTGCCCGCGGACTCGCCCTCCCGATGATTCAAAAGCTGAATGCCGTCGCGACCGGAAACCGCAAGCCCGACCTGACCTTTTTTTTGGACCTGCCGGTCGAAGAGGGGCTTGCCCGCGCTGAAGATCCGAATCGCTTCGAAAAAGCCGGCGTGGCCTTCCAGAAGAAAGTCCGAAAAGGATTCCTGCATGCGATCCGGTCGGAGCCCAAGCGATTCCGCGTGCTGAAGGTCCGCACCAAAACCCCGGAACAGGTCTGCGAATTGGCCCTGAAAGCGCTGAAGCCCCATTTGCCATGAAGATTCCCGATTTTTCTCCCGCATTCCTGGCGGCCCAGGAGCCGCGCCTCGCCCCCCTGATCGACCGCTACGAAAAAACCGGCTCGCTCCATTCGACCATCCTCTTCACCGGCATCGAAGGGGTCGGAAAAAAAAGCCTCGCGATGCGGTTTTTGCAGATTCTTTTTTGCGATCGCAGGGAGCCGTCTCCTTGCGGGAAGTGCCGCTCCTGTCAGCGGGCCGAACAGGGCCAATGGGTGGATCTGTCGTGGTTCGACCCCGAGGCTCCCGAAGAAGGCCACCGCCTGGGCATCCACAAAATCGAAGCGTTCCGCGATCTGAAGACCAAGCTCGGCCTCGGGCCGGTCGAGGAGCCTTTCAGGGTCGTGGTGATCACCGATGCCGACCGCATGACGCCGGCCGCGGCGAACTCGATTCTGAAGATCCTCGAAGAACCGCCGAAGAACTGGCTGTTTCTTTTGACCGCATCGGACTCCTCGCGCCTTCTGCCCACGATCCGCTCGCGGTGCATGGAGCTTCGTCTGCCGCCCCTTCCGGCCCGTACGATCGAGAGCATTCTGAGTGCGAACGGCGGCGCCGAGGCGAATCGAATCCGGATCGCGGCGCGCTCGGCGAACGGAAGCATCACGCGGGCCATGACCTTTCTGGGCGATGAGGTGTGGTCGCTCCGCTCGCGGCTCATCGATCTTCTTCAGGACCCCTCGCGCGAGTGGCTCCGGCTCATCGATGAGATTGCAAAAACCCAGTTTCACACCCACATCGCGCTCGATCTTCTGGAATCGATTTTGTCGGACCTGTTGCACCACCGGATTCGCGGGAGCGAATACGAGTGGACGCATGCCGATCAGAAAGACGCGCTCGTGCGGCTCTCGGAATCGCGCCGTCTGCAGACCCCGCGCCTTTGCCGCGCGATCGAGCTCTTGGCCGAAAAAAGAAAACTGGTGAACCTCACCCTGAACTCGAAGCTCCTCGCGCAGGAGATTCTGATTCCCGTTCTTGAGGTCGTATGATCCGCGTCGATCAGGTGTCGCTCAGAATCAAGGACCGCCTGATCCTCGAATCGGTCAGCCTGCAGGTGAACCGCGAAGAGGCTCTGGGCGTGATCGGGCCCTCGGGATCGGGCAAAAGCGTGCTCCTGAAGATGATCGCCGGATTGCTTCCTCCGACTTCGGGACGGATCGAAATCGACACCGCCAAGGTGAGCATGTTGTTCCAAAAGAACGCGCTCTTCGACTCGATGACTCTCCTTGATAATTTGCTCGTGCCGCTTGCCGAGACGGCGGGAGTGAGCGGACCGCGCGCCCGCGATCGCGCCATCGAGATGCTCGCGGCCGTCGGGCTCGAGCATGCGGCGCTCCTGCACCCGGATGAGATCTCGGGCGGGATGCAAAAACGGCTCGGCATCGCGCGCGCGCTCATCATCGAGCCCGAAGTCATTCTGTACGACGAACCCACGGCGGGGCTCGACCCCATCACCTCGAGCGCGATCGCCGAGCTCATGCTGAAGCTCCATCGCGCGAACCGCACCACGCTCGTGATGGTCACGAACGACCTGCAACGCGCGTATCAGGTCTCGGACCGGATCGCGTTTTGTCATCAGCAACGTGTGGTGCCGCACGGCACTCCGGCCGAGGTCAAGACCACGAGCGATCCGCTGCTCCGGCACTTCATTTATTCGAGCGCCATCGGCCACACGCGCGGAGGAGACACCCCGTGAGCATTCGCTTTTTGGAGGTGCACAAATCATTCGGCGAGCGGAAGGTCCTCGACGGCGTTTCGTTCGAGGCAAAAAAAGGCGAGATTTTGTTCATCCTGGGAAAAAGCGGCATGGGCAAATCGGTGACCCTGAAGCACATCATCGGGGTGCTGAAGCCCGACTCGGGCGATATTTTTGTCGATCAGTTCGAGGTGAGCGCGCTCGTTTCGGCGGGGGCGCGGGAGCTCCTGCAACAGGTTCGGCAAAGATGCGGAATGGTGTTCCAGCACCCGGCCCTCCTCGACTCGCTCACGAACTTCGAGAACATCGCCTTCGGGCTCAAGACCCCGCAATACCGCGAGAAACTCGGGCGCACGCCCGGTGATGCCGAGATCAGCGCGATCGTGCACGAGAAGATCGGACTGGTGCATCTGACCCCGGACATTTTGGACCTGTACCCGGGCGAGGTCTCGTATGGCGTGCAAAAGCGCGTCTCGATGGCCCGTACGCTTGCGCCCGGCCCCGATTACCTGCTGTTTGACGAGCCCACGACGGGCTTGGACCCGTTGAGCACGGCGTCGATCAATGAGCTGATTTTCGAGCTCTCGCGCACGCTCAAGGTGACGAGCATCATCGTCTCGCACGACATGGCCTGTGCGCTTGCGATCGCGGACCGGATTTTATTCTTGGATCAGGGCAAGGTGCTCCTTCATGCCGCCCCCCGCGAGATCGTGAAGAGCGAGATTCCGCTCGTACGGGAGTTCTTTCGCGAAACGCTTTCGCTCCTCCCCCCGGACTGGAGATTCGAATGACGGCGGTGTTGCATGAGTTCGGAGGATTGTGCCTGTTTTTGGCCGAAATCGCGCGGACCTTCCGGAAGACCTCGGGCTACCGCGAGGCGGTCATCGCCCAAGTGGCGCTCGTCTCGATGCGCACGATGAGCACGGTGATCTTCGCAGGTGCGTTCGTGGGCGCGATTCTGGTCCTGCAATTCGATGCGATGCTGAAGCGCTTTGATGCGCAGATTTTGCTCGGGGGCCTGAACACCTCGGCCACGATCCGCGAGGTCGGTCCGCTCATCATTTCATTCCTGCTTGCCGGAAAGGTCGGGGCCTACACCACGGCCGAGCTTGCGAGCATGAGGGTCACCGAGCAGATCGATGCGATCGAGAGCCTCGGCACGGATCCGATCCGGTACCTGATTCTGCCGCGCTTCATCGGAATTGTTTTGTCGTCGGTGATTTTGCTCGGAATCGGGCTGTTCGTGTCGGTCGCGGGAGCGGTCCTCGTGGCCGAGACGATGCGGGGCATGAACCTGCAAAGCTATATCTCGTCGATTCCGCGCTTTGCCGGGGCCTGGACGCTGTTCGAGGGGCTCTTCCGGTCGACGCTTTTTAGCACGATCGTGGCCGCGGTTTCGACCTACAAAGGATACACCGCAAGCGGCGGCGCACGGGGCGTGGGCCGGGCCGTGACCGAGTCGGCGATTTATACGAACGTGTACATCGTGCTCGCGAACTTCGCCTCGACTCCGGTTCTGGAGTGGCTCCATGAGTTCGCCGAGCGGATGGGCGCCCTTTTGGAGGGAACCGGAACATGACGGCGACGGGTGCGTTCTCGAATCATCTGCGGACCCTGCTGCTTTCGGGCGATCTGCTGCAAAAGCTCTTCCGGCAGGTCTCGTCCGGTCCCCGCCGCGGGTCCGAGACCCGCGATGCGATTCGCTCGATCGGACTCGGGAGCCTTCCGATCATCTCGATTGCGACGGGATTCACGGGGCTTGTGATGACCTCCGAGATCGCGTGGCACATGGATTCGGCGCTCTCGAATGTCTCGATGATTCCGGGATTCACCGGGCAGTTCGTGCTCCGCGAGCTCGGGATCGCAGTGCCTGCGTTTTTGCTGGTATCGAAGGTGGGAGCATCGATGACCGCCGAGCTCGCCTCGATGCGGATCACCGAACAGCTTGATGCGTTCCGGCTTCTGCGGATCGATGTGGTTTCGTACCATGTTTTTCCCCGCTGGATTGCGTGCATCCTTTCGACCATTGCGCTCACGATGATCTCGATTGCGATCACGCTTGCCGTGGCGATGGCGACCGCGGTGACCCGGTATCACTTCAACTCGCAGGAATACCTGAATACCCTCTCGCAGTTCATCACCGTGACCGATGTGGTCTGCGCGATCACCAAGGCCGCGGTGTTCGGGATGCTGATTCCGCCGATTTCGTGCGCCTATGGGCTGCGGTGCGAGGGCGGGGCGCAGGGGGTCGGACAGGCCACGACCGACGCCGTGGTCACAGCGACTCTTGCGGTGATTACGGTGGATTTTGTGCTCACGGCAATTTTTAGTGCGCTCTTTTGAAGAGTTCGGTAGCATCAGCCCTGAATGAAGTTGACGAATGAGTCCAAAGTAGGCGCCCTCGTCGCCGTCACGGCCTTCATCGCCGTTGGCTTTGCGTGGCTTCTCGGGTTCGGGAATCCTTTTGGCGACCGGAATCATTTTTATATCACCTACAACTTCGCCGGAGGAATCGACCTCGGGTCGCACGTGCGGCTTTCGGGCATCAAGGTTGGAAAGGTCGAAGACATCGAGTTTTTCGCGCCCGCCGCCGGGCAAACCCCTTCGCGCAAGGAACCCGGTTCGGCCGATCGCGATCAGGGTCTGGCTCTCGCTCCCGTGCGGGTGAAGATCTCGGTCAAGAAGGCGGCGCTTCCCGGCATTCGCAAGAACTCGAATTTTTATATCAATCTTGCGGGCCTCATCGGCGAGCGCTACATCGAGATCACTCCCGGCACGGTCGATTCTCCGCCGCTTGCACCGGGCGAGACCATCGCGGGAACCGATCCTCCGCGCATTGATCAGCTGATCTCGCAGAGCTTCAACCTTGCCGGAAAAATCCAGGAAGTGATCGAACGGAACAAGGGCGATCTGACCCGCTCGATCGAGCTTCTGTACAAGCTGAGCGCCAACCTGAACCGTACGCTCGAGAAGGTGGACCAAAGCCAAGTGCTCTCGAAAGACCTGGGCCAGCTGATCTCAAACCTGATGGAATTGACCTCGGACATCCGCGAGATCACGAAGAACACCCGTTCGCCCGAAGGGCAAAAAACGATGAAGCTCCTGCATGACCTTCTTTGGAGGCTCGAGCCGCTTGATTCCCAGCGGATCCGCGAGTTCCTGCAAAAAGAGGGCGTCAAGGTGAAGATCTTTTAAGGAGGCCCGATGCAGTTCCGATCCGGATTCCTCGGAAAGCAGCTTCCGTTTTTTGCGGGAATCCTTCTTGTGATCCTTGCCATTCGATCCTCGATCATCGAGCCCTTCCGGATTCCGACGCGCTCGATGCTCCCCACCCTGATGACTGGGGATTTTTTATTTGCGAACAAGCTTCAATACGCGCTCCATGTGCCCTTCAGCGAGATTTTCTCGAAAACCCCGTGGTACCTCGGGTCTCTGCGCACTCCGGCCCGGGGGGATGTGGTGATCTTCGCCCCGCCCGATACCGCGCAGGAGTCCCTGCACATCAAGCGCGTGGTGGGACTGCCGGGGGACAAGATTCGCTTTGAGGGGAAAAAGCTCTTTTTGAACGGTGAACCCGTTGCCCGCGAAGAGCTGACCGGCGCCGAGCGCGATGCGGTTTTGAACCATCCTGGCTTTGACCCCGAGGAGCGATACAACCCCGCGAAGCTCCACCTGTACCGCGAGACCCTGGGGCAGAAGGCTCATTTGATTCTCGAGGATGATTCGTTCGAGGGGTTCAAGAACGCCGCCGAGCTGGTGATTCCGGAGAATCAGTTTTTTGTGTTGGGCGACAACCGCGATGACACCCGCGACAGCCGCGCCTTCGGGCCGGTGTCGATTCATGCGATTCGCGGGCGCGCGTTTGTGATCTGGCTCTCGCACCGGATTTCGTTTTCGGATTCGAAGTGGTCCTTCCGGCCGGAACGAATCGGGACGATGGTCAAGTAGCCGAACAGATCCCTTGGATGGTTTCTGATTTTGACTTTGGTGGATCAGAAACGATCAAAGTGAGCGGCTTGGAACGAATTCACCCCCCCTTCTCGATTCGAAGAAGGGAGGGCGAAGAAGAAATTCGGAAGTCAAACCTGGTTACGGAGTCTGAGGCGCAAAATCACCCGACCCGCCAAGAAGCCGGATCAGGAACAGGTCATAAGGGCCTACAACCCAATTATTATAGATCAACGGGTCGTTGCGTAGCTTCCCGTTCCCCTCTGAAATACTGCCCCAGGTGTATCCAGCGCAAACCACATCCCCCGACACAGGAACCAGTGCGACCGAGGTACAGAAGTCGCTGTTCTGGTTCTGATTCGCTGGATATTTCCACATCCCGACCGCGGCGTCCCAAACATTGGCGCCCGGGGTGAGAGGAGCGACAGTATTTTGCCCCAGACCGAGCTGTTTGGCCCAAGCAAATGTACCATTCGGGTTCAGCTTCACGACCATCGGGTCGTGCGCTCCGCCCGAGGCGGGCAGAGTTGAAAACACTCCACGCGTGAAACCAGCGCAATACACGCCCCCTGTGGAATCCACAACGATTCCATTGAATCCATCATTGGATGCATTCGCATTCGCAAGGTTCGTTGCTTTGGTGACGGCACCGAACTGCCTGACGTAATTCGTGACGCCGGCGTGCGTTAATCGAATCACGAACGCATCTCCTCCGAGACCTACATGGGCTTCAGACATGAATCCCTCGGTTTGACCGGCGCAATACACTCGATTTGAAGTATCCACGGCAACACTGGTACAAACATCGTCGCTCGCATAGGCACTCGCCGGGAGGCCCGCTGAAAGCCTGGTTCCTGCCCCGAACTGCCGGATCCAATTCACGGCGCCGGTAGAGGCCGACATCTTCATGATCACGGCATCATCGCCTCCGCCGTTCGTCTCACGCAAATCACCGTCGGTGCTCCCGGCGCAGTACACGATGCTTGCGCGAACTGTGATTCCGTTGCACTCCTCATTCCCCTGACCGGCCGACGGAAGAAGCCCATTTACAGTTGGCAACGTGGTCATACCCAGGTGTCTCACCCAATTGGCCTGAAGGTCGGACTTGTTCAAACGCATCACCAAAATATCCTTATAGGCACCATTGCCATAGAGACTCGCATTGCGTTCATAGAAGTTTGAAGCGGTGTACCCTCCGACGTAAATATTATTACCAATCACCGCAATCGAATTGCACTGATCGCGTGAGTTGCGACTCGCAGCCGGGTCAGCTCCCGCAGGAACTGCCGTGTTGGCCCCGAACTGGACTGCCCGCTCGATCATTCCGGTGTCTTTTCGAATCTTCAAAACAAAAATGTCTTGGTCGCCCGCATTCTGGTCGGCAATCACTCCACGGGTGTACCCGCCGCAATAAACATGGGTCGCATCGACTGCCACACTTGTGCAATGGTCCTCGCCTTGATTGGCGACGGCACTGAGGGCAGGACTCAAGCCAGGAACTTTCGTGTTCGCCCCCAACTGCGTCAGCCAAAGAATACTGCCATTCGGAGCGATTTTCATCACGAAGGCATCCGCTTTCGAAAAGTTACCTCCCGCGCCGTCCGCGTTTACCCAGGTGGGATCCCCGTTATTTTCTCCCAAAATTCCGTTTGTGCTTCCCGCGCAGTAGGTGTTCTGATCGGCATCGACTGCAACCGCTCTACAAATTTCTTCGTTTCGATTTGCGAATAATGGCGCTCCCGGCGCCGCCGTTTGGCGCCCCAACTGCACCGCCCCCCAGGACTGCGCCCGGCTCTCGCTTGCGCCGATCAAGGCACTGGCGACTCCGGCCCAAGCCAACAGTTTTAACGACCGCGTACGTTCTCGCTTCATAAGGGTTCTCCGTTCCACTTGATCATCTCAATCTTGATTAATTTAATCAAGTATTAGAATGAAAAAAATCGCGAGCTGGCGTGTCCGGGGTGACATAAAAAGCTCTCCCACACCTTGCGCATGCCTTGAGTGTGCGGATGGGCAAACGGGTTTGGGTGAGAAAAAGGGTTTTACCTCCGAGCCGCGTCCTGCGGCCTCGCTTTCGCCAGCCTGGCTCGCGAGAGTCGGCAACCCTCTTTTTTATCCGGGAACTCCCTTCCACCAAAGTCTGATGGATCAGAAACGATCAAAGTGAGCGGCTTGGAACGAATTCGCCCCCCCTTCTCGACTCAAAGAAGGGAGGGCGAAGGAATTTTCGTGAATCACCGCGGTCTTGCGATCACTGCGCGAACGAGCCGTCTGCGCCACGGAGACGGATCAGGAGGGCATCGTCACCGTTACCATTCACCCACATAGGGTTATTGGTCAAACCGTTGATCTCGGTGATCGTATTATCGGTTTTCCCCGCGCAAACGATATCGCCTCCAGGGGCAACAGCGACCCCGAAGCACCGATCATCATTTCCGGAATTCGGAAAATAATAAGTGGGATCTCCACCCGGTGTCGGGGGAGCAACCGTGGTTCTTCCGAGTTGTTTTCCCCAGCCCGGATTTCCCTGAGAATCGAGTTTTGCGACGATGACATCATAACTTGTAGAGTTACCTAGCACGCCCTGCCCATATCCGTTCTCCTCCGAAAACACAAAGCCGGTATATCCCGAACAATACACATTGTTTTGAGCATCCACTGCGACACTCGTGAATCCGTCTTCACGCGAATTTGCCAAGGCGGGAGCATTCGCCGCTCTCGATAGGGCACCGTACTGCCGGACCCAAATTCCCGACAAGTTCACCCCCGACAACTTCATTACGAAGGCGTCCGAAAGGAAAGAAGGGTAAGTTGGACTCACCCCCGTTCCGTTGGGTTCGGAGAACATTCCCGTTGTGAATCCGGCACAGTACACATCACCATTCTGATCAATCGCCACACTGGTGCAAGCGTCCCGACCTCTGTTTGCAAGCGCATTTTGAACCCACTTGGTCGTGGCTCCATACTGCTTGATCGCTTGTCGAGCGCCGTTCGTGGTGCGAAGTTTCAACACGAACGCATCGTCGAATATCGGGGCCTCGGCCAAGTGACCATTAGTGCCCCCCACGCAGAAAACGCTCGATCCAACCGCAACTCCATTGCATTCTTCATCTCCTTTGTTCGCACTGACCTGAGGAACATTCGGAGCTCTCGTGAGGTTCCCGAAATGGGTTACCCAGCTCAAGTTTCCGGTCGATTTCGCTAGCCTCATCACCAATAAGTCCCTGGTGCCGGCCGGACCCACATTCAACTCCTTGAAGCTTCCGGAGGTGGAACCACCACAAAACACCGAACCGTTCACCAACGAATCGACCGCGATTGACTTGCAAACATCGTCCCCTGCGCGGGATGCTTGAGCGTTCGCTCCCGGTATGCTCGTAGTGGCACCGAATTGCTTGACCCACTGAATCGCGCCATCACTCGCACTCAACTTCATTACGAACGCATCCTTCCCACCGGCGTTCGGTTCGGCAATCACCCCCGTGGTGGAACCACCGCAGTAAACAAATCCATTTGCAACCGCAACAGACAAACACGCATCATCCCCAAGATTGGCTTGGGCAAGGAGCGCAGGGGCTAAGTTCGGAGCCTTGGTGGTTTGACCAAGCTGGATCACCCACTCAATTGTGCCACTCGGAGCGATCTTCATGACAAATGCGTCACCCGGTCCCCAGCCGTACCCGTAATAGGGGGCAACTGCAGGAACCGCATTTTGTTCTCCGAGAATTCCTGTGGTGCTTCCGGCACAGTAGGTGTTTCCGCTCGCATCGACCGCCACCCCATTGCACCGATCAAATCCGATATTCGCATATGGAGAGACTCCTGGCGCCGATGTGAGAGTCCCCAACTGCACCGCCCCCCAGGACTGCGCCCGAACCTCGCTTGCGCCCATCAGGGCGCTGGCCACACCGGCCCATGCCCAAAATTTTACCGACCGCGTACGTGCTCGCTTCATTGAAGTTCTCCCATCTCACTTGATCATCTCAATCCTGATTTATTTAATCAAGTAATAAGATCAAAAACCGTCGCAAGTGTGTCCGGGATGACTCGAATCAGGATTTTACTGTGCGACCGCCTGCTTGATGACCTCAGAATCGGTCACCCGCATGAACTCGAGCTCCACACGGCGGTTTCGGGCGTGGGCGCTTTCGCTCTCGCCCCGATCGATCGGCTTGGTTTCGCCGTAGCCGATCGCTTTTACCTTTTGGGCAGAAACTCCTCCCTCGATCAGGAGCCTGCGCACTGTCTCGGCCCGACGAAGCGAAAGATCCATGTTGAACTTGTCTGATCCGCGGGTGTCGGTGTGGCCCGAAACGATCAGCGACTTCCAGGCGCGGTTGTGCTTCGAAAGATACCGACCGATGTTTCGAACCCTGCGCTGATGCGGAATCGGCAAATGCGTGTCATTGAAGTCGAACGGCAGATCGTTGAAGCCCATCGAGAGAATCAGCTTCTTCGCCGGCTTCGGAGCGGCTCGGACCACCGGAGTGGGCTCAGGAGTCGGCTCAGGCGTGGGCTCCGGGGTCGGTTCTGGTGTCGGTTCTGGAGTTGGTTCAGGAGTCGGCTCAGGTGTGGGCTCCGGGGTCGGTTCGGGAGTTGGTTCGGGGGTTGGCTCAGGTGTGGGCTCCGGGGTCGGCTCGGGAGTCGGCTCGGGCGTGGGCTGGGGCTTTGCTCCGGCGCGATCGAGATCATACGAGTCGATCTGTTCGTAGTTTTTTTGCTTCGCGGTTGGAGTGTCGTCGTCGCTGAACGCATCAAACCCGATCTGAAAAAACACCTGAAACTGATTGAATCCCCGCTCGGATGCGCTGATGTTGCTGAGCCAGCGGGCGCCGAGGCGGTATTTTCTCATGCGGTCCCATTCGTAGACCGCCTGGACACCCAAAAGTTTCGCATTGTTCGTTTGCTGGAGCGAGGTGGGATCGAGATTCAACCCGTTGTCGGTTCCGAACCAGTAATTGAACTCCGGTCCGATCTGAAACTTGCGGCTCATCCGCCAGCGGGCCGAAACATCGGCAAATGCAACCTTGGTCCTGGTCGAGATCGTGTCGGTCCCCCGCTTGCCGCTCGCAGAGAGGTACTGCCAACCCATTCCCCCGTCGAACACGAAATCCTCAAAAATCCCCGAAATCAACCCACGCACTCCACCCGAAAACCCGCTCCGCGTCTCTTCGTCCGTACGAACGGGCGAGTAGCTTGCCGCTCCGAGATCGAACCCCAAGAACAACCACCAGTGCTTTTGACTCAAATCGGGGTACACGACCGGAGCTTCTTCGGCAGGGGCATCCGGCATGATCACGGTCTCGGGGATCAGCTCGGCATTGGCGGCGGGCCTCGACTTGGGTCGCGAAGAACGCCTGGGTGCGGCTTCGGTCGGGAGAGCGAGAATCAAAGCCAGAACGGCGAGCAGGATCCGTGCGTGCATGACTGAAATTGTAAGGGACAAACCGCGTGCTTGAAAAGCGCAATCCCTAGCGCCGAAGCTCGTCCCGAAGAGCCGACTCCAAAAGCGGCACCCAAGGGGCGCCGTGGTCTTTTCTGGAAAGGTGGAGTGGTTGCCGGCGCCGGACAAAGTCCTCGACCGTGAGAACCATCTGGTGGCGGACCGCATACCGGAACTGCGCCTCAAGAAACGGAAACCCCTCGGGGTCGGTCGTGTCGGGCTTGCAGTGGCTTTGATGGATCTCGTAAATCACCAGCGCATCGGATCCGTAGCGTTCCCAGAGCGCATCGGGAATCTTCCAGCCGCGGGCCCGCGCAAGCTCACGCGCCGACTGCACTTCGCCCGGCATGGCGGGCTCAAAGAGCGGCACGTTCGTGTTCGGTTTTCTTGTCTCGTGTTTTCGGGATCGCGGATCGCGTGTCGCAAAATTGACGATTTCTTCGGCCATTTTGCGAAATGTCGTGTACTTGCCGCCGGCGACGATCACCGATTCCCCCGGGCCGTCCGCGATCGTGTGCTCGCGCGAAACGTTCTGAAGCGCTCCACCACCCGCCTCTGCGTCTTTCGCAGGGTTCACAAGGGGGCGGATCCCGATGTAGTGGCTCACCACATCGTTCTCGTTCAGCCCGAGATCAGGAAAATACTTCGAGAGGAGCTCAAGAAGATACGCCTGGTCGGCGACGATCGCAGCCGACTCGTCTTCGATTCGATCGGGCGGAAGCGAGCATGGGCCATCGGTCGTACCCACGATCGTGACTCCCGCGCCGAAATCGCGCCTCGGAATCACAAAGGCGATCCGGCCGTCCTCGATTTGCATCGTGACCGCACCCGGCACCGGAAACCGCTTCCAGTCGAACACCAAATGGAGTCCGCGGCTCGGCGCAAGCCAGTTCCGCCACGCCTGCCCATCGAGGGATTTTCCGACCTCGTCCGTCCAGGCGCCGGCGCAAACGATGAGTTTGCGAAACCGCGTGCGAATGGTTTTACCCGAGAGCGCATCCTGCAGGGTCATGCCGGTGATGCGGCCCCCGGAATCACGAGAGGGCTCGACCGCTTTTACTCTTGAGGCAATGCAGGCGCCGTTTTGATGGGCTTTCAAGAGCACATCCAAAACAAGGGCGTCATCCCACATCGAGGCGTCGAAATATTTGAACGTACAGCGCAGACCCTTCTTTTGAATGCCGGGAATCGAACGCGCCGAGACTCCGGCCGAGAGACGCTGATGAAGCCCGGGCGCGCGGAAGAGCGAAAGCAGATCGTAGAACCACATTCCGGCACTCAGAAGGAGCGGCGAATGGGGACTGTTGTCGTACACGGGCATGTAAAACGAGAGCGGACGAACCAGATGAGGCGCGGACTGCAACAAATACGACCTCTCGCTCAGGGCCTCAAATACAAGTGGAAACTCATAGTGCTCAAGATACCGAAGCCCGCCGTGCACGAGCTTCGAGGAGCGCGAGGAGGTTCCGTGGGCGAAGTCGTCTTTTTCGACAAGGGCCACTTTATAGCCGCGCGAGGAGGCATCCCAGGCCACGCCTGCTCCGGTGATTCCGCCTCCGATGACCAAGAAATCGAACTCCTCTTCCGCGAGTCGATCAAGATTTTCGGACCGCGTGGTGAACGAGAACTCGGGGGTGGCGGTCATTTGGGGGTTTTGACCACCATGACATTCAGCTCCTGAAGCTGCTCGCGGGTCACCTCAGATGGGGTTCCCGCCATGATGTCCATTCCGCGCTGGTTCTTCGGAAACGCCATCACATCGCGAATCGGGCCCACTCCGCACAAGAGCGCGGCAAGGCGATCGACCCCGAAGGCAAGCCCGCCGTGGGGAGGCGTTCCGTACTGGAGCGCCTCGATGAAGAATCCGAATTTTTCTTTTGCTTCTTCGGGGGTGAGTCCGAGCAAACGGAACATCGCGGCCTGCACGTCGGAGCGGTAAATCCGCAAGGATCCTCCCCCGACTTCGACGCCGTTCAGGACCATGTCGTAGGCCGAAGCCTCGATGCGGTCGAGGTTGCGCCCGTGAATGAAGTCTTCAAAAAACTCAGGCCTGGGCGAGGTGAACGGATGATGGCAGGCAAAGTAGCGGCCTTCTTTTTCGTCGAACTCCAGAAGCGGAAAGTTCACGACCCAAAGGAACGCGAACTTCTTCTCTTCGGGTTTCGGGATCATTCCGAGGCGGTGGCCGATTTCGAGTCGGAGCGCGCCGAGGGCATCGAACACGACCTTGTTCCGGTCGGCGACGATGAGAACAAGAGACCCGGGCTTCAGTTCCAGGCGGCTGGTGAGATTCGCCTTTTCTTCGGCCGAGAAGAACTTCGCCGCCGGAGACTGCATCTCGCCTTCGGGAGTGATTTTGATCCAGAGAAGCCCTTTGGCTCCATGCGTGGAGGCACTTTTGGTAAGATCATCGAGATCCTTGCGCGAAAACTGATCGGCCTTGCCGTGGACTACAAGCGCCCGGACCGAGCCGCGGATTCCGCGCGCATCCGGCGCGAGCGCGCCCGAAAACACCTGAAACGCCGAGCCCGAGAAAATCTCGGAAAGATCCTGAAGCTCGAGCCCGAAGCGCACATCGGGCTTGTCGCTCCCGAATCGGCTCATGGCCTCGGCATACGGCATGCGCGGGAAGGGCCGCGGAATGTCGACCCCGAGGATTTCCTTCCAGAGCTTTTGCATCATTTCTTCGAGAATCGGGAAGAGGTCTTCTTCGTCCAGAAAGGAAGTCTCGATGTCGATCTGCGAGAACTCGGGCTGGCGGTCGGCGCGCAGGTCTTCGTCGCGAAAACACCGCGCGATCTGAAAATACCGGTCCATCCCGGAGATCATCAGAAGCTGCTTCAGGGTCTGGGGCGATTGCGGGAGCGCATAGAATGATCCGGGGTGCATGCGCGAGGGCACGATGAAATCGCGGGCACCCTCGGGCGTGCTCTTGTACAAAATGGGAGTCTCGATCTCGATGAACCGATGGGAATCGAGGTGGCTTCGCACCATCTGCAGCATTTTATGGCGGGTCAGGAGGTTCTTTTGCAGGTAGGGGCGGCGAAGATCGAGGTAGCGGTACTCCAGCCGAAGATGCTCGGCCACGTCGACGTCGTCTTCGATCTGGAAGGGCGGGGTTTTGGCTTCTGAGAGGATCACCAAGTCCGAGCAGGCGACTTCAATCGCGCCCGTTGAAAGCCTGGGGTTCGTCATTCCTTCTGGTCGGGAGCGAACGGTCCCCTTGCACCAAAGAACGTATTCGGAGCGGAGCTTTCCGGCCAGCTCGTGGGCAGGCGCCCCACCCGAAAGGGCCGGATCGAAAACGATTTGGGTCAGTCCGTACCGATCGCGTAAATCGATGAAGATGAGTCCCCCGTGGTCGCGGCGCTTGGCCACCCATCCACAAAGCTGAACCTCGCGGTTCAGTTGTCCGGTTCCGAGTTCCCCACAGGTGTGCGTCCGATTCGTCCTCTTCTGACTCATACCGAAACTACTCTACCGATTGACGGAACCCTTTACAATAACTACAGTACACTAAAAGGAAAAATCCGTTGTGACCCCTGAAATCCAACCTGATCTTAGGAACTTCGAATACCTGAAAAGCATTCACGCCGGGTACATCGAGGACCTCTACCAGAGCTACCAAAAGGATCCCGAATCGGTCGATCCTTCGTGGAGATACTTTTTTGACGGCATCTACCTCGGAGAGGTCACGACCTTGGTCGAAGCGGCCTCGGCCGTGCAAGCCGAGGGCGGTCTTCGCACCGGCTCGATGACGGGCGAAGAGCTCGAGCGCGAGCTGCGCGCATACCAACTGATCGAGGCGTACCGCGAGCACGGGCATCTTTTGGCGCGAGTGAATCCGCTTGAGGAATTTGTGCCATCCGTTCCCGAGCTGGAGCTCTCGCGCTTCGGCTTCGCCGATTCCGACCTCGACGAGACCTTTCATGCCGCAAAATTCGCGGGCCTCGGCGCCTGCACCCTGCGGGTGCTGATCGAAACCCTGAAGGCAGTATACGCCGGACCGGTCGGCATCGAGCTTTTTCATCTGCAGGCGGGAGCGGAGCGCGAGTTCATCCAGACCCGCTTTGAGTCGCTTCGCGGAAATTACTCCGTGCCGGCGGACGATAAAAAATTCATTCTGAAGCGCCTGACCGAGAGCGAGACGCTCGAACGCTTCATTCACACCCGTTATGTGGCCCAAAAACGGTTTTCGATCGAGGGCGGAGAAGCCCTGATTCCCGGACTTGATTCGGTGATCGAAACCGCAAGCGAGCTCGGCGCCGAAGAAGTGGTGTTCGGCATGGCCCACCGGGGCCGCCTGAACGTGCTCGTGAACACGCTTCGAAAAAATCCCGAGACGCTGTTTGCCGAGTTCGACGACAACTACCGCCTTTCGACCGACCACGGCGAAGGCGATGTGAAGTACCACAAGGGCCACTCGCTCGATCACACGACCCGCAAGGGACGGCCCGTGCATCTTACGATGGGATTCAACCCCTCGCACTTGGAGTTCATCAACCCCGTGGTCATGGGCATGACCCGCGCCAAACAAAAACAGCGCGGGGATTCCACCCGCTCGAAGGTGCTGTCGGTGCTCATGCACGGCGATGCCGCATTCGCGGGCCAGGGCGTGGTGTACGAGAGCATCCAGGCCTCGCGGCTCGAGGCCTACTCGGTCGGCGGCACGATTCATATCATCTCGAACAACCAGGTCGGCTTCACGACCGATCCGAAGGACGCGCGCTCGACCCGCTACTGCACCGATCTTGCCAAGGCATTCGAATGCCCGGTGTTCCATGTGAACGGCGACGACCCCGAGGCGCTCTGGATCACCCTCAAGATCGCGACGGAATTCAGGTATTTGTTCAAAAAGGACGTGTTCATCGACCTCTTGTGCTACCGCAAGTACGGCCACAACGAGGGCGACGAGCCTTCGTTCACCCAGCCCGGCTTGTATCAAAAAATCACCCGCAAGCCCGGCCCGCGCGAGACCTACGCGAACCGACTTGCCGCCGAGAACGTGATGTCGGCGGAGGATGCGAAGCTCCTGATCGAGCTTGCGCAGGATCCGCTCGCGCGTGCGCTCGAGAGAGTCCGCGCCGAGAAGCCCGAGCCCGGGTACTCGGAATACGAAGGCCCCTACTGGTCGAAGTACCGCCCCGGACACAAAGAAGACTTGCTGAAGCCCGTGAAAACCGGCGTCAGCGCGAGCGAGCTCATCACGATCTCGAAAAAGATCAATCGCTTTCCGACCGGATTCCAAGTGCATCCCAAGCTCGAGCGCCTCTTCGAGGGCCGCATCCAGGCTGTCGAGAACGGCAAGGGAATCGACTGGGGGAATGCCGAGGTGCTCGCCTATGCGACCCTCGTGAACGAGGGAACGGCGGTCCGGATGACCGGACAGGACGTGCGTCGCGGGACCTTCACCCACCGTCATGCCGCGGCCGTGGATTTTCAGACGAACGAGTCCCACATCGGCATGAACACGCTCCATTCGAGCGCGCGGATCTCGATTCACAACTCGCACCTGTCTGAAACCGCCGTGATGGGAATTGAGTTCGGCTACTCGTTGGCCGATCCCGATTCGCTGGTGGTCTGGGAAGCGCAGTTCGGAGATTTTGCGAACGGCGCGCAGGTGATCATCGATCAGTTCCTCGCCACCTCGGAATCGAAGTGGCACCGCGCCTCGGGACTGACACTTCTTTTGCCGCACGGATTCGAAGGCCAGGGCCCCGAGCACTCCTCGGCGCGGCTCGAGCGGTTTTTGCAGCTCTGCGGAAAAGACAACATGACCGTTGCTTATCCGACCACTCCGGCGCAGGTGTTTCATCTGCTCCGCCGTCAGGTGAAGCGCGACTTCCGCAAGCCTCTCGTGGTCATGACCCCGAAGAGCTTGCTCCGTCACCCGAAAGCCGTCTCGACCCTGAACGAGCTCACGGACCAGTATTTTCAGGAGGTGCTCGATGATGCTGTTCATGCGAGTCCCGAGACCTCATCGGAAGTGAAGCGGATCATGATCTGCAGCGGGAAGATTTATTACGAGCTCCTCGAGGAGCGCGAAAAGCGGAATGACTCGCGTGTTGCGATCGTGCGCCTCGAGCAATTCCACCCTTGGCCGGAACAGCAACTGGCCGGCGTGATCGAAAAATACCGGAACGCCCGCGAGGTGTTTTTTGTGCAAGAAGAGCCCCGGAACATGGGCGCATGGCAGTATTTTTCGGGCATGTGGTCGGGAGCGCTCTCGAACTTCGGCGCGCGGTTTCCCAGCCTCGGGCTCACCTATGTGGGACGCGAGATCTGCGCCTCTCCCGCCGTGGGCTCGAAGAAGCTTCACGACAAAGAACAACAAGAAATCATTCTGAAAGCATTTCAAGATTAGGAGAACCCCATGAAACACGACATCCTTGCCCCGCTCGTCGGGGAATCGATCACCGAAGTCAGCATCCTGAAGTGGAACAAAAAGAACGGCGAGGCCGTGCGCTCGGGAGATGTCCTGCTCGAGATCGAGTCGGACAAAGCCACCGTCGAGATCGTCGCCGAATACTCGGGCGCGCTCACCATTGTGAAGGGCGACGGAGAGCGCGTTGCCGTGAAGTCGGTGATCGCGTTCATCGATGATGCGGCAACCGGAACGACCGCCGCTCCGCCCGCGCCGAAAGCCGCGAGCACAGGTGCCAAAACCCCGCCTCCTCCGCCGGTTTCAAAACCCGTAAGCTCTTCTGCGGGTTCTACTGCTTCGGAAGTGCTGAGCCCGGCCGTGCGGAAGGCCGTGGTCGAGAACAACGTGAACCCCTCGCAAATCCAGGGTACGGGCAAAGACGGAAGACTGCTGAAGGGCGACGTCATGGCGTTCATCGCCTCGGGCGGCGCGCGCTCGGCCCCGACTGCGGCGGCCCTCCCCCAGCCCCAGGACAAACCGGGCGATCGCAGGGTTCCGATGCCGTCGATTCGCCGAAGAATCGCCGAGCGATTGGTGTTCGCCCAGCATACGGCGGCGATTCTGACGACCTTCAACGAGGTCGACATGAAGCCCGTTCAGGACATGCGCGCCCAGCACAAAGAAGCCTTCGAGAAGAAGTACGGCGTGAAGCTCTCGTTCATGTCGTTCTTTACCCGCGCCTGCACGCTGGCGCTGAAGCAACTGCCCGCGGTGAATGCCTCGATCGACGGAAGCGACATTGTTTATCATGACTACTGCGACATGGGCATTGCGGTCGGAACCGAGCGCGGACTGGTCGTCCCGGTCGTGCGCGGAGCCGACAAGATGAGCTTTGCCGAGATCGAAAAGGCGATCGGCGAACTTGCCCTGAAGGCCCGCAACAACAAGCTCTCGATTGCCGATATGTCGGGCGGCACCTTTACGATCTCGAATGGAGGCACCTACGGTTCGCTTCTTTCGACCCCGATTCTGAACCCGCCGCAAAGCGGGATCCTCGGAATGCACAAGATCATGGACCGTCCGGTCGTGGTGAACGGAAAGATCGAGATCCGTCCGATGATGTATCTTGCGCTTTCGTACGACCACCGGATCATCGACGGCAAAGAAGCGGTGACCTTCCTCGTGACTTTGAAGGACTTGCTCGAGAACCCCGCGAAGCTCGGACTCGACTTCGCGTAAGAGAGGGAATTCCACCATGGAGACATTTGATTTGATCGTGATCGGCGGCGGCCCCGCCGGATATGTGGCCGCAATCCGGGCCTCCCAGCTCGGCATGAAAACCGTGTGCGTCGAGAAGCGCGCCTCGCTCGGCGGAACCTGCCTGAACGTGGGGTGCATTCCCTCGAAGGCCCTGCTCGATTCGAGCGAGCACTTCTCGCTTGCGCGCTACAAGTTCAAGAAGCACGGAATCGAGATGAGCGACCTCAAGATGAACGTGCCGCAGATGATCGCGCGCAAAAATGAAGTGGTGAAGCAACTCACCCAGGGCATTGCGGGATTGTTCAAAAAGAACAAAATCGAGTGGGCCCAAGGCTACGGCCGGTTTGCCGGACTTGAAGGAACCAAAAAGATCGTCGAAGTGGACGGCCCCGTGAAGCGCACGTTTGCGGCCGAGAAGGTGCTGATCGCAACCGGAAGCGAGGCAATTGAACTTCCGAACCTGAAGTTCGACGGCAAGACCGTGATCTCGTCGACCGAGGCGCTTGAGCTCCAGTCAGTGCCAGGCCACCTTGCCGTGGTCGGCGGAGGCGTGATCGGGCTTGAGATGGGCTCGGTATGGAGCCGCTTGGGCGCGAAGGTGACGGTGATCGAGTTTGCCGACAAGATCTTGAGCGTGATGGACCAGCAGATTGCGGCCGAGGCGAAAAAATCGCTCACGAAGCAGGGCCTGGAGTTCCGCATGAATACCCAGGCGCTGGGCGCGAGCGATTCGGGCAATAAAAAAGTTCTTGAGGTCATGGACCGCGCCACCGGCGCCAAAGACACGATCGAGTGCGATGTGATTCTGGTTGCGACCGGACGCCGCCCGTTCACCGACGGGCTGAATCTTGAGAGCATTCACCTTAAGGCAAACGAAAAAGGCCGCGTGGACATCGATGAACACTTCGAGACCGCGGTAAAAGGCGTTTACGCGGTCGGCGACTGCGTGCAGGGCCCGATGCTCGCCCACAAGGCCGAAGAAGAGGGCATGGCGGCGGTCGAGATCATGGCCGGACAAGCAGGCCATGTGAACTACCATACGATTCCCTGGATTGTGTACACCTGGCCTGAGATCGCAGGCGTCGGCCACACCGAAGAGGAACTGAAGGCCAAGGGCATCGAGTACAAGGTCGGGTCGTTTCCGTTTTTGGCGAACGGCCGAGCAAAGGCGATGGATGAGTCCGAGGGACTCGTGAAGCTGTTGGCCGATGCGAAGACGGACCGGCTTTTGGGGATGCACATTTTCGGCCCCCGGGCCTCGGACCTGATCGCCGAGGGCTCGACGGTTCTGGAATACGGCGGCTCGGCCGAAGACGTGGCCCGGACCTGCCATGCCCACCCGACCCTCTCGGAGGCGGTCAAAGAAGCCGCCCTTGCGGTCGACGGGCGGCGGATTCATTTGTAATCAGATCAATATGGTAGCAGACCGTTGTTGCCGGCGAGCTGGACCACATCCTACGATTGGGTCCTCATGGTTTCGCCGGACGCAGGGGTAGCGGAGGAAGCGGACCTGGCGGAACTCTCGTTGTGGTGGGTCGAACCGGGGGAACAAGTTCACCCGTCTGACCGTCCACGCGAACAAGAACAGGGTCTTTTCCGTCGACATTCGATGCATTCGGAAGATAGTAGCGATTCGACCCGTTTTGCTCCGAGATGAAGCGAGTGGTGTAGCCTGCGCAGACCACATCGCCGGCTTTCGAAACCGCAACACCCAAGCACCTATTATCTCCAGAGTTTTGAGTATACAAGAAGTTGGGGTCAGTGCCTTGGGTCACCAATGCCTTGCTCGTGGCTCCCAACTGTCTGCCCCAAAGGGGAACGCCGTTCCGGTCGAGTTTGACTATGGTCATATTTTGGCTAAAGGTGTTGGCAGGCAACCCGGGGGAAGGAGCTTCGGCAAAAACGCCGGTGGTGAATCCTGAAGCGTATACGTTGTCATTCGAATCCACAGTAACGCCAAAGAAAAAATTGCTGAGTTGGTTTGCTCCGGCAGGGGCCCCTGGGACTCGTGTATTCGCCCCGAATTGTCGCGACCATAATATGTTCCCCCCGGGGTTGAGTTTCATGACAAATGCATCAGAATAGCCGCCTGTGGGTTCTGCTAGGGTGCCCTCTGTGCTTCCGACGCAATACACATTGCCTCTACGATCGACGGCAACTCCACTGCAAACTCCATTGAATAAATTCGGGTCCAAGTTCGCCGGAGCACCTGGAACGTAGGTGACAGCACCGAGTTGAACAAGCCAAGTCTCGGTCGATGGGGGCGGTAAAAACTGACCCGTATCAGCACTGAGCCTCAGTACGAATGCGTCCGCCATGTTATTCGTATTCCCATTTCCCTCGCTCAAGTAACCTCTGGTGTAGCCTGCGCAATGCACAAACCGGCGGGAAGGACCAACGGTGCCGACTGCGACCGATTCACAGCGATCCTCACTGCGATTCGCAAGCAACGGGTCTGCGCCCGGGGCACGCGTCTCGGTGCCGAGCTGGGTGACCCAATCCACTTGGCCATTCGCCCGAAGGCGCATCAAAAAGACGTCACGGAATCCAGCATTGGGTTCCTTCAAAAAGCCGCTCGTATATCCTGCAGCATAAACTCGCCCCTCTCCATCAACGCTCACACCATTGACTACATCTTCCCCCTGCTTTGCCGTGTTGGCACCCGTTAGGCTGGGGTTGATTCCTGGAATTTGAGTCGAGGCGCCCAGTTGTCTTGCCCAAACGATCGCTCCATCGCTTTGTCTCAGCTTCAAGACGAATGCATCGGGACCTCCTGCAGACGCTTCTGCAAGAGCGCTAAGTGTTAATCCTCCGCAGTAAACACCTCCTTCTCGATCGACGGCAACGCTATTGCAGACGTCAAATTCTTGATTCGCACTTGCGTAGAGAGGGTCCCATTGGGGTATGGCTTTGGTGTTGCGACCCAATTGGGTGATCCATAAAATTTCGCCCTTGGGGCTGACCTTCATCACAAAGGCATCGCCGTAAAGCCCGCATACGAGACCTCCTGGAGGGCCGTTTGGCGCAGCGGGATGCGCATTTTCCTCGCCCAGGTTTCCGTAGGTTACCCCGCCACAATAGGAGTTTCCCTCCTCATCCACGGCCACGCCCCTGCATTCATCATACTTTTCGTTCGCTTTGATTGGAGCGTTCGGCCCGAGCGTCAGGGCTCCGAGCTGGACTGCGCTCCAAGTCATGGGTTGCGGAGTTTGGGCGAATGTTTTGGCTCCCAAGAAGACGCTTGCGATCCCCGCCCACACCGCGAGCATTCCCGGCCCAGTCCGAATTGGTTTCGTGAGGTCATCCATGATCAAATGATCTCAATACATACTAATTTAGTCAACAATTAGGGTGGGGTGTTCATTAAACCAAGATGAATCCCGCTAACATATTGATCTGATTACAAATGAATCAAAATTGAGATCCTGACGGCATGAGCACTCCTCTTACGCTCGCCGATGCGTGCTCGAGAAATCTCACGACCTTCGCGGCCTTGGTCATTGCCTTCTGAGTAGCGGCGCCCTGGCTCTGGCTCACCGAAATTGAAAGAGAATCCATGCGGTCACAAAATGTGACCGCATGCAAATCCAGGACAAACAGATCGAAAAAAATTCAATCCGGATCTTCAAAATCGTTTTTGAACGCTTGGATCAATTGGAATTTCAAAAACCGGAACCATCCACTCCCAAAAGAAGAATCGGGATCTAGGGTCTTACTTTCTGGTTTCTTTGGAACCGAAAAGCGTTTATACCGAGCCCAATCATGTCGCCTTTTGAGCAGGTTCCGCATTCGCCGTCCGAAATCGTCGTCGCCCGCAACGTGGCGAAGCGGTTTTCTGCGTTCGAAGCCCTGAAAAACGTGAACCTGACCGTCAAAAAGGGCGAAGTGGTGGTGATCATCGGTCCCTCCGGGTCCGGAAAAAGCACCTTCATCCGGACTTTGAACCGCCTCGAGGACTTCGACTCGGGCGAGATTTTGATCAATGGCCTTGCTCTCGACCGGTCGAATCTGGGAAGCATCCGGAAGGACGTGGGCATGGTGTTTCAGAGCTTCAATCTCTTCCCGCACCTGACGGCGCTCGAGAACATCACCCTGGCCCCGATGAAGGTCAAGGGCCTCTCGAAGCCCGCTGCCGAGTCGCTTGCGATGGACCTCTTGAGACGCGTGGGGATATCCGAACAGGCGCACAAATACCCCTCGAGCCTCTCGGGCGGCCAACAGCAACGGGTGGCGATCGCGAGAGCGCTCGCCATGCAACCGAAAGTGATGCTGTTTGACGAGCCGACCTCGGCGCTCGATCCCGAGATGGTCAATGAAGTCCTGCAGGTCATGCGCGAGCTCGCCCTCTCGGGAATGACCATGATCGTGGTGACCCACGAGATGGGCTTTGCGCGCGAGGTGGCCGACCGCGTGGTGTTTTTTGATCAGGGCCAGATCCTCGAGGACTCCCCGCCCGAGGTGTTCTTCAAGAGCCCGTCGCACGAGCGTGCGCGGAGCTTTCTCGGACAAATCCGTTCCTTTTGATTTCTACTGGCACGGGACTTGTAAATAAAATCTCCGCGCATGCAGATTCTTCGTGTTCCGACGCATGAACTTTCGGTTTTTCGAACGTTTGACGGGTACCCGATTCCGGAGTTCCTCGAGGTCCAAACCGCCTCGGCAACTCCCGCCTTGCTCGAGGAACTCCCCAACCTCGGGCTCGGCATCGTCGGTACCCGTCATCCCCAACAGCGCTCCCTGGAGCTTCTCGAAGCCTCGCTTCGAGGGCTCCGGGGCTCGCCCCTCGTGATTCTTTCGGGCTTTGCACGCGGAATCGACTCGGCCGCCCACTGGGGCGCGATTCAAAACGGACTGCGCACGATCGCGATTCTGGGATGCGGGATCGACATCGATTACCCTCGCGAAAACCGCTTTCTTCGCGAGTCGATTCTTCGTGCGGGTGGAATGCTCCTCTCGCCCTTCGCCCGGGGAACGCCGCCGATGCCGCGGAATTTTCATGAGCGGAACGGCCTGATCGCGGGATTCTCGAAGGCGCTTTGGGTGGTCGAGGCGGCGGCGGTCTCGGGAACCCTGAATACCGCCTCGTGGGCGATGCGATTCAACCGGAACCTCTATGCGACCTCGTGCTTTCCGGCCGATCCGTTTTTTGAAGGGAACGAGAAGCTTTTGAGCCAGCGCAGGCCCGACGCGTACCCCGTGGCCGAGGGGTTCTTCGGGATTCATTCGCTCGAATCGACTTGGAGCGATCTCGGCAGCGCAGGAGGAATTCAAGAATCGCTTTCATTGGCGCACGAACCGCTGACGCAGTTCCAGTCATGGGCGCTCGAGATCAAGCACGAGTTCGGCGAATGCCGGGTGCAGGCCCTTTGGGGTCGGGCGCTGGAGCAGGGGGTAGGAGCCGGGAGCTTTTATCTGGCGCTAGAGCGCGAGATCGAAGCGGGGCTCTTGCGGCGCGACCAGGACGGCCGGATCGAGGTGGTGCGGCGGCGGACGGATGGCCGGTGAGGGCGAGGCCGGACGACCCGGCTCGTAGGCTAAAACTCATTCTAGTATGGCGCTGTCCCTGTTTGAGGCATCAACTCACTCTAAATTTCGGCCGTCAGCGCCCCTCGCGAAAATCCGTCCGCTCGATCACGCCACCCTCGCATCGCCCGACCGCCTGCTGGATCGCGCGCTCGAGCTCGCCCAGATTCCCGGGCCACTCCTGCGCCAGAAGCCAGCTCATCGCGTCCTCCGAGCACGCCACCGCAGGAATCCCCCGCTTGCACGACGCCCGCTCGAGAAAGTACGGAATGAAATCCGTACGAAGGTCGTCTTTTCGGTCCTTCAGCGGCTTCAGCAAGACCGGGAGCGCCGAGAGCTTGTAAAACAGCTCGACATGAAACGCCCCATCGCGCGCAAGAACGCCCACATCACGAACACTCGTGGCGATGATCCGCGCTCCGGCCGGAATACCCCTCACTCCCCCCACCCGCACGAAGGACTCGTTCTCGAGTGCCGTGAAGAGCTGGTTTTGCGCCTCGACCGACAGGGCGTCGACTTCTTCCAAAAACAAAGTTCCCGTTTGCGCGAGCTCGAGCGCACCGGGCTTCGAGAACCAGTGCATGGGGCCCGCGCCCTTTTCGACGCCGAACAGCTCGGTCGGCTGGAACACGGCGGGCACCGCCGCGCAGTTCAGCTGAAGAAACGGCTCGCGCGCGCGCACTGACTTGCGATGGATCTCGTGCGCGAGGCTTCGGGCTCCGGTACCGGCGGGCCCGGTCATCAGAACCGGCGCCTCGGAGCGCGAAGCGCGCTCGACCTCGGCACGAAGACTCGCGGCCTCGGGGCTTTTGCCAAAAAGCGGAATCGGGACCGGCCCCACCCCCGAAGCGCTCATCCACTCGGCTCCGGATTTACCCATGAGCCCGCTCCCCGGCTCCCGGTTTCGGCGAATGCGGCTTTCGGAGGCCTTGCGCAGAATCCGGAACAGTTCCTCGTTCTGGAACGGCTTCAGCACGAAATCAAACGCGCCTTCGCGCATGGCCGCAACCGCGCGCTCGATCGTTCCGTAGGCCGTGATCAAGATCACCGGCAGATCGGGGGCGTAGCGTTTGCAATACGCGAGCACGTCCATGCCCGAGGCGTCCGGCATCTGAAGATCGGTGATCACGACATCGATCGACTCGGTCTGAAGCGCGGGCTTCGCCTCGTCCCATCCGGCGAACGAGAGCACATCATAGCCCTGCCGGGTCAGGGTCTCGTGGAGGATCGTCCGCAGATTAGGCTCGTCATCAATGATCAGGATCTGGTCGCGCATCGGCATACTCCACCCTCACTTCGGTTCCTTGCCCGGCCTGCGAGCGGATCGAAACCCGCCCGCCGTCGAAGCGCACGAGCTTTTCGACGATCGAAAGCCCGAGTCCTGTTCCTTCCCGAAAAGAAGTAAAAAAAGGCTCAAACGCCCGGGCAAGGGCCTCTTCACTCATTCCGGTTCCGTTGTCGCTCACGATGAATCCCGTGCGAAAGGTCAGAACCCGCACCACCGGATTGCTCCGATCGTGAAGTGCCTTCACGCTGTTCTGGATGAGGTTCATCAGCACCTGCCGGACGGAATCGGGCGCCACCTCGGCCCGGACCGGGAACTCGCCCGGGTTCCATTCCAGCCGGATTCCGCCCGGAATCCCGGGCCGGATCTGCCCGATCACGGTCTCCACCAGCGCATTCAAGTCGATGCGCTCGCGCGTTTCTTTTTGATCGCGCGAAAAATCGAGAAACTGAGTGACCAGCCGGTTCAAGCGATCGACCTCTTCGCGAATCACCTTCGTCCAGGGCCCCGAGCCGGGATCCAGAAGATCGGCCGCCCCGCGGATCGCACCCAAGGGGTTCCGGACCTCGTGGGCAAGGCCCGCCGCCATCTCGCCCAGAAGCACGAGCCGCTCGCGTTCGCGCGTCGCCTCGAGCTGAAGGATCCGCGAGGCATGGCCCGCGATCTCGTGCAAGATCTCGATCAGCAGGAACGACGCGTGCATTCCCAAAAACCCTTCGACGCCGATCCATCCCTCGATTTTTTCGGTACGGGCCACTTTTTCGGCCCGAACCACGGCGAAGGCGATCGTCACGCGATTGGAGCGCAAAAACCGGATCAGCCGGTCGAGCTCGCGCCTCCGGGAGCGGATCAGCACCTGCTCCCGCTCGCGTTCGAGCGGCTCGCGCCATAACACGGGCGCTTGTTTTTCGTCCGAAAGGCGCTCGAAGTGGCGGAGAACCGCCTCGGGAAGAACCGATCCGCCCGCGGAATCGAGCACAAACCGCAGACCCGCAACCCCGTACTGCCGTGCGAGGAACTCGAGCGAGGCCTCCCGGAGCTCGTCTAGAGCTGTGATGCCCGGAAGCCGCAGGCGGAACTCCTCGAGCGCCCGAAGACGGGCTTCGGCATCGGTGCGGAACACGCTCCGCGCGAGATGGCGAAAGAACAGCAAGAGCGGGCTCCACAGGGCGAGCACCGCGAACGAAATCAAAAACGAGTTCAGCAGAAAAAGCGGAAAGCTCACACTGAAGTAGGAATACAAAAGCGCGAAGAATCCCGTGATGATGAGCGAGACCGTAAGGATGGCGAAGAAGCGCGAGACCAGCGCCTCGAGCCCCAGGATTTTACGCGGATGCAGGAGCTGGCTCAAAAAGAACAGATAAAGCGCGGCGAGAAGGTTCCCGATCGAAGGAAGCACAAACCCGAGCGCGGGGACATGATCGAACGTGCAAAGCGAGAGCGTGAGCGCGAGTCCCGCATGCAGAAGCACCCGCCGTGAAACCGAAAGCGAACCGGCCCGGGTGGAGTCCGAACGCCAAAGATCGAGCCCGAGAATCTGCAAGTAACGGATCAAAATCAGCGTCGGAAAAAACAGCACGAGGGTTCGGAAGACCCCGGGCGTTCCGAGCGAGAACGCGATCATGAATCCGAGAACCGCGGCACCGGACACCGAGAGCCAAAACATCGGGCGTCCGAGACGATCCCGATCGCGGAGGAAGATCCGCGAGGCAAGCTCGAGCGCGAGCGGCACCAACAGGACATTGCAAAACAGGTGAATATCGTACGAAAGGCGCCCGGCGAGGGTCACATGCGAGACGAATCCGAGCGCCCAGACGGCGATGCAAAAACAGAGGGCTGCGAAGAGGATCGAGACCTTGTTCCGCCAGTCGCGGACGAGCGTCCACCCGCCGAGCGAGAGGCTGATCAGCCCCAGAACCAAAGCCGTTTGCGCCAGGAGATTCATTCACGCCCCGAAGAACACGAAGGCGATCCAGAGGGCGAGTCCGCTCACGAGGGGAATCGAGAAGTTGTCGTCGATCTCGAGCGGGAGCATCTCGGCCCCGCCACCTGCGATTCCCCCGGCAAGCGAGATCAGCGCGGCATGCGAAGCCGGGTGCCCCGAATACAGCAAAAAGCAGAAGGTGATGAGGCAACAGATTCCCATGCCGGCGGCCGTACCGATCAGGGACTTGCCGTTTCCGAAGCGCGGCCCCAGGTGCCCCCAGGTGATCCCGAAGATTGACGAGATCGGATCCCCGATCGCCAAGAATAAAATCGAGAGAACCGCGATGTCCTTCGGGAAAATCGCAACCGAGAGCAAGACCGAGCCCACATAGAAGGGGGTACCCGTGACCCGATTCACCTCGTTTTTACGCATGATCGGCCCCATGACCCGGATTGCGAACGCATTCAGGCGGGGGAACAACAAGCGCGCGTATTCGGCCGTCAAAAAGAACGCAAGACCCGAGGCGAGGAGCAGGACGCAAACCCATTGGGGCGTTCCGAGTCCGTACACGAGGGCCATGAATACCCCCATGCCACAGTGCCAGATCTTTCGGGCCAGATGGAGGTCATTCCGAAGTCGGAGCCGCCAAGCGGGTGACGCTGGTTCGGTTTTAGACATGCGCCCTCAGTATACCGATCCAAACTTACTTGACAATCCTGCCCTGTAAACTACCCTGAAGAGAGGGCTGTTTTAACGAAAATCATGGCAGAACCGAATCATACGCTGAATCACGGACGATTTCTCTCGAAGCAGATCTGGGCCATCGGCGGCGGCAAAGGCGGCGTCGGGAAAAGCCTGATCTCGTCGTCGATCGCATATTGTCTGGCGAAGCTCGGTCGATCGACCATCGCCATCGATCTCGACCTCGGGGGAGCGAACCTGCACACGGTTCTCGGGCAACCCCCTCCTCGCAAGTGCGTCTCGGATTTTTTGAACGGCTCGACCGGACTCCTCGAGGAGTGCATCGTGCAAACGGAGTTTCCGAATTTGAGCCTGATCGGCGGCGCAAAAGACGACCTCCGCATCACCCAGGCCACCCCGGAGCGGATCCGGGCGCTGAAGGATGCGATCCGGAATCTGAATGCCGAGTTCGTGATCCTCGATCTCGGCGCAGGCACCAGCCCCTACACGATCGAATTCTTCAATCTCTCGGATGTCCGGATCATCACGACCCTGCCCGAGCCCACCTCGATCGAGAACGCGTACCGGTTTTTGAAGACCGCCTATTATCAGAACTTTCTCGATCGCCCCGAGCTGGCCGCCCTTCGCCCGCTTGTGGAATCGGCGATGACCCCCGATGGTCGCTCGGGCATCCGCTCGCCCCAGCAACTCCTGATCGAAGCGGGAAAAATCGACTCCCTCGTGGCCGACCGTCTCAAGGCGGCCATTCAGGAGTGGCGGGTGGCGCTCGTGCTGAATCAGTCGCGTTCGCAAATGGACATCGACATCGGGATTTCGATGAAGAGCGTCGCGAAGAAATACTTCGGAATCGAGCTCGATTACCTCGGATTCGTGGAGTACGAGCCGAATGTATGGCAATCCGTACGAAAAATGCGGCCCATTCTTGCGGAATTTCCGGGCTCCCGGGTCGCGCTCCATATGGAACGAATCGTGAATTACCTGTTGAAACGTCCGAACATCGGGACTACTCTCGGCCAAAAGACCCATGCATCTGAATGACGGGCCGCTCAGCCTCTATGATGTTCTCGAACTCACTCCCGATGCGACTCCGCAGGAGATCCGCTCGGCGTATTTGCGGCTGAAATCCGCCTACTCGAAAGACAGCGTCGCCCATTACAGCGTGTTTTCGCGCGAGGAAACCGAGCAACTGCTCCAGAACGTCGAAAACGCCTATCTTGTCCTCTCGAACCCCGAAAAAAGACGATCCTACGATGAAACGCAGGGCTTTCGTCCCGCCTCGAATGATCCTCTGAGCAGTTCCGATCTTGCCGGACTCACCGCGATGCACATTCCGCAGGTGCGCACCGAAGAAAGAATTTCGCCCTTTTCGCCGGCAGAGACCATGGCGAGCGACATCGATTTGGTGATCCGGAACGAGCAGAACTGGAGCGGCCCCGCGATCAGACGAATTCGCGAGGCTCGACGAATCAGCCTCGAAGAACTTTCGGACCATACCCGCATCTCGCGCACTTACCTGACTGCGCTCGAAGAAGAAAACTACCAGAAGCTCCCGGCCCTGGTGTACGTGCGCGGGTTCCTTCAGCAAGTGGGCCGGAGACTCAAGATCCCGTCGGATGTTCTCGCGGGACAATACATCGAGCGGATGCGCGCCTCTTTTCCGGACAAACAGTGATGCAAGACCGGAAGTTCACCCTGATCGCACCGGACTCCACAGGAGAACGGGCGGACAAATCGCTTCAGGAGATTTTTTCGGAAGACGACGGAATTCCCCCGCTTTCGCGCTCCCACATTCAGAAGCTGCTCGAATCGGGAATGATCCTTGTGAACGGATTCCCCTTACGGGCGAAAGATCCGGTTCCCTCCGGCGCGCTCGTCGAGCTCACCGTTCCTGCTCCCGTTGCGATCTCGGTCGAACCCGAAGACATTCCGATCGAGATCTTGTTCGAGGACGCGCACCTGCTGGTCGTGAACAAGGCCCCCGGGCTCACCGTCCACCCTTCAGAGACGCAAAAATCAGGCACGCTCGTGAACGCGCTGCTCTTCCACGTGAAGGACCTCTCGGGAATCGGTGGCAAGCTCCGGCCGGGGATCGTCCATCGGATCGACAAGGACACCTCGGGCGCCCTGGTGGTCAGCAAGACGGACGAGGCCCATGCCGGCCTTTCGAAACTGTTTGCAACCCACGACATCGACCGTCGCTACTGGGCCGTTTGTTACGGGTCCCCGGCATGGGACGGGCCGGAGATCCTGCGCACGAGCATCGGAAGAAGCCCCGTGGACCGCAAAAAAATGGCCGTGGATGTGCGGAACGGACGGGACGCCGTATCGCGCTTCACGGTTCTGGAACGCTTCGGGTCTGCCGGAAAAACCCCGCATGCCTCGCTGATCGAGGCGAAACTCGAAACGGGCCGCACCCATCAGGTGCGGGTGCACCTGACTCATTTGGGGCACTCCCTCCTCGGTGACCCGGTGTACGGAAGTCCTAGCCCGAACCAGCACAAGTGGAAGATGCTACCGACCGAGGTCCGGAGCGCCGTCGAAGCCCTGCCCGGACAGGCCCTGCATGCGCGGGTTTTGGGGTTCGTTCACCCCGTCACAGGCGAGAAACTCCACTTCACCGCGCCCCTTTTCCCGGAGCTCCAGACCCTGCTCGAAGCGTTAAGAAAATAACGCAATTTCCCGACCTTTTCGCTTTTAAAACACCCTGAAAACAATTGCCTAAAGCTGCCCTCTCCGCACGCCGAATGGTTCCTTGAGTACAACCTGTTGGAGGGTAAATGGTAACAAACTACGATGGCGAGCAGATCGAGATTCCCCACACACTTCCGATGTTGCCGGTTCGGGACATTGTCGTATTTCCCTACATGATCATCCCCCTTTTCGTCGGGCGTGATTCCTCGATTCGAAGTGTCGAGGAAGCACTGACCAAGACGGACAAACTGATCTTTCTTTCGTCCCAAAAGAACATCGCGGACGAGCAACCGACCCCGGAGGGAATCTACGAGACGGGCACTGTCGCCATGATCATCCGGATGCGCAAGCTCCCGGACGGACGGATCAAGATTCTGACTCAGGGGCTCTGCAAGGCGCGGGTGAAGCGATTCACCCAGACCCAGCCTTTCTACGAGGTGCAGGTCGATCAGATCCAGGAAGTGCTGACCGAGAAGAAATCCGAATCCGAAGCGCTCATGCGCACGATCAAAGAACAGATCGAGCGCATGATCAGCCTGGGCAAGGTCCTCGCTCCCGACATCATGATGGTCCTCGAGGACATCCAGGACCCCTCCCGCATGGCGGACCTCGTGGCCTCGAACCTCGGGCTGAAAGTCAGCGTGGCGCAAGAAGTCCTCGAGATCCATGAGCCCTTCCAGAAGCTCCAGAAGATCAACGAGATCCTGAACAAGGAAACCGAGGTCCTCTCGATCCAGGCGAAGATCCGCTCGCAGACGAAAGAGGAAATCACGAAGTCGCAGAAAGAGTACTTCCTGCGCGAGCAGATGAAGCAGATCAAAAGCGAACTTGGCGACAACGATCCTCGCGCCGAAGAAATGAACGAGCTTCGCGAAAAGGTGCTCTCATCGAAAATGCCTCAAGCAGTCGAGCAAGAGACGATGAAGCAGCTCCAGCGTCTGGAGCGCATGCATCCCGAGAGCTCGGAAGCGTCGATGATGCGGACCTACGTGGAATGGATGATCGACACCCCGTGGTCGAAAGCAAGCGAGGACAATCTCGACCTCGACCACGCGATGGAGATCCTCGACGAGGATCACTACAAGCTCGAAAAAATCAAAGAGCGGATCATCGAGTTTCTCGCGGTGAGAAAGCTCAAGAAAGACAACCTGAAGGGGCCGATCCTGTGCTTCTCGGGACCTCCGGGGGTCGGAAAGACCTCACTCGGAAAATCCATCGCCAAGGCCTTGGGCCGCGAATTCGTGCGGATCTCGCTCGGCGGCGTGAAGGACGAGGCGGAAATCCGCGGGCATCGACGAACCTATGTGGGCGCGCTTCCCGGCCGGATCATCCAGGGCCTGAAGCAGGCCGGAACGAACAATCCGGTGTTCATCCTGGACGAGCTCGACAAGATGGGTAGCGACTACAAGGGCGATCCGTCGGCGGCTCTTCTCGAGGTGCTCGACCCGGAACAGAACTACGCCTTCCGCGACCACTATCTGAACGTGCCGATTGACCTCACGAACGTGATGTTCATCACCACCTGCAACCAGCTCGACCAGATCCCTGCGCCGCTCCGCGACCGCATGGAGGTGATCCAGCTCTCGGGGTACACCCAGGAAGAAAAATACTTCATCTGTCGCAGGTATTTGATTCCGAAGCAGGTGCAAGAGAACGGCCTCTCGGACGCGCAGATCGAGTTCACCGATGAGGGGATCCAGTCGATCATCGACAACTACACCCGCGAGGCCGGACTCCGGAACCTCGAGCGTCTGGTCGGCACCGTGTGCCGGAAGACCGCGCGCTTCGTCGCCGAAGGCCGAACCACCACCACCCGCATTGATGCGGAATGCGTGGCGAAGTTTCTCGGGCCGGCGGTGTACTCCCGCGAGGACGAGCAGGACAAAGACGAGGTCGGAATTTCGACCGGTCTGGCCTGGACCTCGGTCGGAGGCGAGATCCTGTACGTCGAAACCGCGATCACCCGCGGCAAGGGCGGCATGCTCCTCACCGGCCAGCTCGGGGACGTCATGAAGGAATCGGGCCAGGCGGCGCTCGGGCTGATCCGCTGGAGAGCCGCGGATTTCGGGATCAACTCGGATGTGCTGAGCGAGACCGACATCCACGTGCACTTCCCGCAGGGAGCGGTCCCGAAAGACGGTCCCTCGGCCGGAATCACAATGGCCACCGCGATCATCTCGCGCCTGACCGGAATTCCGGTAAGGAAGGATGTCGCGATGACCGGAGAAATCACCCTGACCGGAAGGGTGCTCCCGATCGGCGGCTTGAAAGAAAAATCACTCGCGGCGATGAGGCACGGAATCCGGACCATCATCATCCCCGAGAAGAACCGGAAGGACCTCGAGGAGATCCCCGAGGAGTACCGCAAGGTGCTGAACTTCGTACCGGTGAAGTCGATCGACGAGGTGCTCGAAGTGGCCCTCGCTCGCAAAATCAAGCCGATCGAGTCCTCGCTCCCTGGGGCGGGCGGAAACGCAAGCGAGATCCGGCCCTCCAAGAACAAGAAACAAAAACCCGTGGCTGCAGCCGAACCGGCGGTTGCCAAGGGACTGAAACGGGCTTCGTAGAAGCCGCAGAATGTACTCCAACAGGAAATCCCGGGCCGGTCAGCCGGTCCGGGATTTTTCTTTCCGTCCATGCTATGAAAGAATGACTCGGAACGATGACAACCCTTTTGCTTTGCATTTTTTTAATCAGCTGTTCGTTCGTTCTCTCTTCGAGCGAGATCGCGATCTTCTCGCTCTCGCGGGTCCAGCTCAAAAAGATCAAGGACCAATCGGAGCCCGTATTCCGGCGCATCCGCACCCTGATCGGAGACTCGGTCGGACTCCTGATCACGGTTCTGCTGTTCAACGAAATCGTGAATATCTCGCTTGCCTCGATCATCACCTCGACTTGGGTCGCGCCGCTCGATCTCGGCATCCGTGAGGCGACTCTTCTCGGGGTTGCGATCACGACTCCGGTGATCCTGTTTTGCTGCGAGCTGACTCCGAAGGTCATCGCCACCCGCGCGAACCGGATGATCATCTCGCTGTTCCTGCCTGTCTTGTACGTGCTCTATTTGCTGACCCGGCCCTTGGTTGCCTTGATCCGTCTTTTTCTGCCCTCCCAGCCGGTTCCCGAACTGCACAAGCTCCATGAGGAAGACTTCATCATCCTCGCCGAAGAACAGACCGAGACCGGGAATCTGAACGAAACCGAGCTGGAGCTCATCAAAAACGTATTCGAGATGGATGACACCCGGGTCGAACAGATCGCCACCCCGATCCGGAAGGTCTTCACCCTGCCCTCGCACCTGAATCTCGAGCAGTCCTACCAGGCCATTCTGCGCGAGAAGGCTTATTCCCGGATTCCAATCCACGGCGGATCAAAAGAAGAGATCGTCGGCGTCCTGAACACCAAGGACATCGTCGAGCTGAAGGTCCGCGCCGAGGCCCGAAATGAGAGCATCATGACCCTTTCGAATGATCCGCTCATTGTGCCGGGCTCGATCAGCATCGATGCGCTCTTCCGAAAGATGAAGAACAAGAAGGTGCAAGTGGCGTTCATCAAGAATACGGCCGGAAAAGTGACCGGCCTGATCACGCTTCAAGACATCCTGGACACGCTGGTCGAGGAGGCCTTCGAGGAATGAGCGGATTTTCGCCGGTGGTGGCAATCTCGGTTTTTGTTCTGCTTCTGATTGAGGGGTTCTTCTCGGGCTCGGAGCTCGCGCTCCTCTCGGCGGACCGCCTGAACCTGAAGAAGCGGAGCAAGCAGGGCGAGCAAGGCGCGGGAAAAGCCCTGCGGCTTTTGAAGTCCCCCGACCGGATCCTCTCGACCACGCTGATCATGACCAGCCTTTGCGTGATGGCGATCTCGGTGCTCCTGACCCTTGAGTTCCGGCGTCTGCACGGCGAACACGGAGAGCTTTATGCCGTGATCGCGGGTTCGCTCCTCGTCATTATCATCGGAGAACTGATTCCGAAGTTTCTGTGCCGGAAGTTCTCGGCTTATCTGGCCCCCCGCGTGGCCCAGCCTATTTTCGTCGCGCAGAAGATCCTGTTCCCCTTCATTCACGTCACGACCCTCTACACCTCGCAGATCGCGAAGATCGTCGGTCCGATCGAGATGACCTGGAGCGGGAAACGCGAAACCGCGAAAGAGGAGCTTCAGGGGCTTCTCGCCTCGGACCACGAGGACACGCAGATCAAATCCGAAGAAAAAACCCTGATCCGGAAGATTTTGCGGTTCCGGGACAAGATTGCGAAAGACGGGTTTTTGCAACTCGTGCAAGTCGATGCGATCGAGCGCCAGAGTTCGCTGATGGAGGCCTTCGAGCTCTTCCACCGCAAGAAGCACTCGCGGCTTCCGGTTTATGACGAGCGGATCGACAATGTGGTCGGGGTGCTGGAGCTCTCGCAGATCCTGAGACAGACCGATCTGACCCAGACCATCGATCGCTTCATCAAGCCGGCCATTTATGTGCCCGAGAATCAGAAGCTCGAGCTGATCCTGAACGAGATGCTCGAACGCGATTATCAGATCGCGATCGTGGTCGATGAATACGGCGGCGCGATCGGGATCCTGACCCGCGAGGACATCTTCGAGCAAATCGTCGGCGACATCGAGGACGAGGATGATCCCGAAAAGAGGCCCATCCGCGAAGCCGGCCGGGACCGCTGGATCGTAAAGGCGCGTACGACCATCGCCGAGCTGAATGACGGGCTCGGGCTCGAACTGCCGGAAGGCGACTATGACACGATCGGGGGGTTTCTTTTGCGTCAATTTTCTCGCATTCCGGAGCCGGGCGATGAGTTGTTTTTTGACACCCGCGGGGCACAATTGCATTTCGTCATCCGCGACGCGAGCCGCAGAAGAATCGAGAGCGTGAGCATTGAAAGAATCCGGTCCGAGCCGTAAACTGTTGGCAGGGGCGGTGCCAAATGCGAACGGAGTCCAAAACAGTCCTGATCGTCGATGACATCCTTTATGTCCGAAAAACCTTGCGGCAGATTCTCGGGAGCCGGGGATTCGAGATCGCGGGAGAGGCCGAGAACGGCGAAGAAGCGATCCGGATGTATCGCGAGATCCGCCCGGATTTCGTGACGATGGACCTTGTAATGCCCATTTTGAACGGCGTCGAAGCGACCCGCGAAATCCTGAAGGAAGATCCGGATGCCTGCATCATCGTGCTCTCGGCCATGATGCAAGAGAACCTCGTCACCGCCGCGATCGAAGCCGGGGCGAAGGATTATATCTTGAAGCCATTCCAGACCGATGAAGTGATGGAAGTGATTCGCGGCACGGTTCCGGGTGCCACAATCCCCACCGATGCCGGCGGAGCGGCATGAACACGATTCGCGCGATCCTGAAATGGAGTTTGCTGGTTCTGGTGATTCTGGCGCTGTCTCACATTGTCGAGATCCGCGGGGTTTCGGTCTCGGAGCATGTGCGGAATGCGCTGAATTGGATCAGCGCATTCCTGCCGGCAAAGCTCATGGAAAAATAAAAAAAAAACGGGCGAGTCCGTCATGGACCCGCCCGCCCTCCCGTGCGTTCAGGATATCAGAATCAGCTCGCTTTTTCGGCGACGTGCTTCGCCTTCGCGTTCTGATACAAATTCTGCTGGATTTTCTTGTCATCTCCCACGAGCTTCGTGCAGTGCGCTTTCCCGGCTTCTTTCGACTTCACCACTCCTGCCAAAGCAGACGATGAGAATGCAGCAAACAACGACAATACAAACAAGACCTTCATAACGACTCCATCAATCCGATCACCGGATTGCTCTCTGTTTTTCGAAAACGTGCCGCATACCTACCCATTGATTAGCATCAGGCGTGCCAACTCCTGAACTTGGGCCCACAACAAGGCAAGACATTGAAATAAATGAAGAAATCCAGATTCAAGAAAAACAAAATTCGTTTACCTGGAGCTTTTCGGACAGGTGGGTGTTCTCGGTTTGTACACAGGTGTCTATTTTTGTGACAGCAGGACCCGCTCGAGTTCTGCTAAAAAAGCGGCCTCCCAACGGGAACGCCAGTCCGCGCCGAACCACTCGCGGGGAATCGAGGGCTGATCCTGAAGCCGGGTCATGACCTCGGACTCGAACCCGCAGGGCGAAAACGCCCGAAAGGGCGCAAGCGAGTTCACGACATTCATCGCAACGCCGTGATAGGTGACCCATTTGCGGATCGCGATCCCCACCGAGGCAAGTTTGCGGCTCCCCACCCAGACCCCGCTGCCGCCGGGACGGCTCTGCGCTTCGATCTGAAAGGAGCAAAGCAGGTGGATCCAGACATTCTCAAGAAATCGAATGTAGCGATCGACATCAGGACCAATGAAAGACCCGATCGGCCCCGTTCCGCCGAGCTTTACGATCGGGTAGACGACGAGCTGGCCCGGTCCATGCCAGGTAAGATCCCCTCCCCGCTCGATCTCGACATAATCGGTTCCTTCGGGGGTGATCAAAAGCGGCTTCGCACGCTCGGCCCGGTCGGCCCGCCACTGAAGCCCGCGGCCCCGCGTGATGACCGGAGCATGCTCGACGAAAAGGAGAGTGTCTTCGATTTCGTCATCGATGCGCTTTTGCAAAAGGCCCCGCATGGTCTCATGAACCTCATGAAACCGCGCGGGGCCCGGAATCGAAATCACATTCAAGCGGGACATTATTTCTTCGGTTTGAAGATATGGATCGGATGCCCGAGCGCCACTTCGGCCGCTTCCATGATGGTTTCGGGAAGCGTGGGATGAGCATGAACGGTGAGCGCGAGGTCTTCGACATGGGCGCCCATCTCGATCGCAAGCGTCGCCTCGGCGATCAGGTTCGAGGCCTCGGCACCGACGATATGGCACCCGAGGAGGGTCCCTTTTTTGGAATCACTCACGAGCTTCACCATGCCTTCGGGTTCGGCAACCGAAAGCGCGCGTCCGTTCGCGGCATACGGGAAGACTCCGACCGTGACCGAAAGGCCTTTTGCCTTCGCCTCGGCCTCGGTAAGCCCCACCGTTGCGATCTCGGGATCGGTGAAGATGACGGCCGGCATGGCCTTCACATCGTACACGGTCTTCATGCCCGCAATCGCTTCGGCCGCGACCATTCCCTCTTTCGAGCCTTTGTGGGCAAGAAGCGGCTGGCCTGCGACGTCACCGATCGCAAAAATGTTCGGCACCGAGGTTTGTCTGCGCTCGTTCACCGGGATGAACCCTTTCGAGTCGAGCTTCACTCCCGCGCGATCGAGCCCGAGACCTTCGGTGTTCGGGGCGCGTCCGATCGTGACGAGCACCTTGTCGAAGGTTTGCTTTTTCTCGCCGCTTGCCGAAGAAAAGGTGACCTCGCACGAATTCGCGCCTTTTTTGACCGACTTCACGGTGGTCGAGGTCAGAATCTCGACCCCGCGTTTGACGAGTCCTTTTTGCACGACCTTGACGAGGTCAGGGTCCACGATTCCGAGAAGCGCGGCGCCCGCTTCGACGACCGTCACTTTCGCGCCCACTTTGGCGTAGAAGGTTCCGAGCTCAAGCCCGATGTACCCGCCCCCCACACAAAGAAGCGTGCCGGGCACGGCATCTTGCGAGAGTCCGCCGGTCGAATCGAGAACGAGTTTTTGATCGACCTCGAAGCCCGGAATCCGAGCGGGGCTCGAACCGGTCGCGATGACGGCGTTCTTGAACTGGATGGTGTCGGTGCCCGAAGCGGTTTTGACCTCAAGCGAAGAGGCCGAGGTGAACTTTGCATCGCCCATCACCACGGTACAGCCGTTCGCCTTCAAAAGACCCGCGACTCCGCCGGTGAGCTTCTTCACGACCTCGCCCTTCCAGGCTTGGACTTTCTTCATGTCCAAAGAGGCGCCCTTGATCGAGATTCCCATCTCTTCGGCATGGGTGGTCTTGTCGTAGGTGGTTCCCGCGTGGATGAGCGCCTTCGAGGGAATGCAGCCCACATTCAGGCACACGCCGCCCACATGGGCTTTTTCGATCACGGTCACTTTTTTTCCGAGCTGGGCGAGCCGGATCGCGCAGACATATCCTGCGGGGCCGGCGCCCACCACTACTACATCGGTTTGTGTTGTTGCCATAGTTGTCTCCTTGGTTCGGTTCGCGCGTCAGGCAAGCAAAAGAAGCGACGGGTTCTCGATGAACGAGACGAAAGTCTTCATGAACTCCGCCGCTTCGGCGCCGTCGAGGATCCGGTGATCCATGCTGATCGAGAAATACGTCCAGTCGCGGATCGCAAGCCGCTCCTTGCCGTTCTTGTTGATCACGACGGGCTTCCGGAAGATCTTGTTGAATCCCAGGATCGCGACTTCAGGATAATTGATGATCGGAGTGGCGAAGAGCCCGCCGATCGAGCCTGCGTTCGTGAGCGTGATCGTGCTGCCTTGGAAGTCTTCCATAACGAGCTTCTTCTTGCGGGCGCGATCGACGAGATCGGCGATCTCGGAGGCGAGCTCGAAGACGCTCTTCTGCTCGACATGCTTCACGACCGGCACGGTGAGCCCGTCTTCGGTCTGCACCGAAAGCGAGATATTGTAAGTGTGATGCGTGACGATCTCGTTGGTCGCCTCGTCGATCGTGGAGTTCAGCTTGGGATGCACCTTGAGCGCGGCCACCATCGCCTTCAGGATGAACGGCAAATAGGTGAGCTTGATGCCCTTCTTCTCGGCGATTGCTTTCGCCTGTGCGCGGAGCTTGACGAGCTCGGTCGCATCGGCTTCTTCGACGTAAGTGAAGTGCGCGGCCTTGTCTTTCGACTGGCGCATCTTCTCAGAGATTTTCTTTCTCATGCCGCGGATCGGGGTACGTTCGACTTCGCCCGGAGCGAACACGCGGGATGCCGCTTTGGCGCTCATCGCAGAAGCCGTACTTCCGCCGCCCGAAAGCGCACGTTCCACGTCTTCCATCAGCACCCGTCCGTGAGGACCGGTCGCGGGAACCGAAGAAATCTCGACGCCTTTTTCGCGCGCGAGTCTGCGGGTCGCGGGGGAGGCCAGAACATCGGCCGAAACATCATGGGCCTTGGCGGGTGCGGGAGCGACCGCCGGAGCAGGAGCGTGGGTCACCGCGGGCGCGGAATGCGCCGGAACCGCGTGGGAAGAGGCCGCAACCGCACCGGCTCCACCGGCCGAAGCGCCACCGGCGACCTCGGCGACCACCATGAGCTGGTGAACTTTCACGATCTCGCCCTCTTTGGCGACGAGTTGCTTGATTTTTCCTTTGAAGGGCGAGGGAATCTCGATCGTGGCCTTGTCGGTCATCACTTCGCAAAGAGGCTGGTCATCCTGAATGAGGTCTCCCTCTTTCACGCGCCACTTTACGAGTTCGCCTTCATTCACTCCTTCACCGAGTTCCGGCAGTCTGAATTCCATCTGGTTCTCCTTGCTTTGGGTTGTTGTGGTTTGAGGTGCGGGTTCCGCTCTCGCGGATCAGGCCTTCGAGGAACAGCTCGGCGGCCTTGTAGCTCGACCGGACCATCGGACCGGAGGCCACGTACAGGAATCCTGCTTCTTTTGCTTCGGTTTCGAGCGCCTGGAACTCCCCGGGAGAGTAATACTTCTCGACCGGAAGGTGCTTCAGCGACGGACGCAGATACTGCCCGAGCGTCAGAACATCGATGCCATGAAGGCGCAGGTCTGAAAACGCTTGGGTGAGCTCGGCCGCGGTTTCGCCAAGACCGAGCATGATCGAGCTCTTGGTGTGAAGACGCCGGCCACTGGCGCGCGCGTATTCCTTGGCATGCCGGAGGGTCTCGAGGCTCTGTTGGTATCCCGCACGCGGATCGCGCACCCGATACTGAAGCCGGTAGACGGTTTCGATGTTGTGGGCGTACACATCGAGTCCGGAATCGACGATGGTTTCGACCGCCCTGAAGTCGCCCCGAAAATCAGGCACGAGGGCCTCGACCAGAATGCGGGGGTCCAAGCGCTTCAGTTCACGGATAGTTTTCGCAAAATGTTCGGCTCCGCCGTCGCGAAGATCATCGCGATCGACCGAGGTCAGAACCACATACTTGAGACCAAGCTCGGCGACCGAGGCCGCGACCTTGAAGGGCTCGTCAGGGTCCAGCGGCGGGGGGCGCCGTGCGGTTTGAATCGCACAGAAGCGGCAGGCGCGGGTGCAGACCTCGCTTCCGAGCATGAAAGTGGCGGTTCCGCCGGCCCAGCATTCCGAGACGTTCGGGCAATGCGCTTCCTCGCACACCGTGTGCAGATTGCGCTCGCGAAGCATTTGCTTGATGCGGGTGTAGTTTTCTCCCGCGGGAGGACGGATCTTCAGCCACTCGGGCTTGCGCAAAGGAGCGATCTTGCTCGCCTCCGAGGGAGACAAGGGCCGCTCTTGATCCGGACGATATTCGTTGGACTGGGAAGACATGCTCTCTCCGAAATCACGGTTCTTTTGATGAACCGGGATCTTACCGGAGAGGGGGGTTAATTCTCAACTGAAAAAGTAAGATTAGCTATTTGGCGATCTCGGCTTTGGCTGCATTCTTCCGAACCTGGTCCACCTTTGCATTTCTGAGAACTGCCTCTTTGGCTCGGCACTGCTTCGAAAGGTCATCCGTACAAGTGGGGCAACAGGTCGACTGATCCTGCTTCGGCACGACTTCTGCCCTTGTCCCGGTTGCAAGACCAAACCCGACCCCCACTACAACCAAACCCATGAACAGACGCATTCGACTACCCTCCCGAATCCTATTTTATTGCAAATCAAAGCTCCCCGCCAATCCACTAAAACGATTTTTAGACTAAATCGACATCGTTACGCCCGCGGGCGCGGTGATGTCGATCAGGTTCTTCAGCATCCGCATGATCTCGGCCGAAACGTTCGCCCCGCCGTTGCTCTCGACCCGGTCGACCTCGCCGCTGTTCTTGTAGGTGAACTTCACGGATCCCATCTTGGCATCCGAGATCTCGATCGGCTTCGAGAACTCGTTGTATTTGAAGGTCAGCGTGCGCTTGTCCTGGTCGACGAGCGCCTGGATCATCCCGTTACGATCATAGAGGATCTTCACGGTTTTCTTGTCGCTGTTCCGGGCCACCACAAGACCGAGCGTGTTCGGATCATACTGGAACTCGCTCCACCGGATGCCGCCGCTTTTGCTCTTCTTGAGCACCTTCGAGACCTTGCCGGCCTTGGGATCATACGAGTACTCAGTGGTCTCGTACGGAGTCACTTTCTTGACCATCCGGCCCTTCAGATCATACTCCATGGAGGTGACCCGGCCGTTCGAGGTGATCTTGGCTGGGAAGGCGAGGCGATCGTCGTACACCGTCTCGGTCACGTCGCCATCGACGTCAGCGATCATCTTCCAGGTGAACTCGTCGCCGTCCTTCTTCTTTTTGAAGAAATACTGGTACTTCGAATCGGTGGTGACCACGCCTTTCGAGTTCTTGGCCAGAACCTTCACGGTGTACTGATCGGCGTTGGCCGTGATGTAATCGTATTCGTTCTTCGATCCGTCCGGATTCGTGACCGAACGGACACTGTTCTTCTTGTCGGGGCCGTAGTACTCGATCGCCATCTTCTTCGGCTCGCCTTTTTCGTTTTTCTCGCCCGGATACCCGATCTCGATCAGGTTCAGGTACTCATCGCGGCTGTAGCGGAAGGTATTCTCGACTCCCGCATCGTCCTTCGAATAAACGAGGGTTTTGTCCTTGTCATAGCGGAAGGCGGCGGACTTCCCGCTTTCTCCGGTGATCTTCTCGACCAATCCTTCGGGTGTGTACGAGAGGTTGATCCGGCGGTTCTGGTTGTCGACGATCTGGATGAGAAGGTTGTTCCGGTCATACGAGAAGTTCAAAAAGTTCTTGCGGGCGTCGGCGATCTGCACGAGCTTTCCCGCCTCGTTGAACTTGTGGACTCCCCCGTCGGACATCACCCGGACATACCCGCCCTTCACCTTGGTGATGTACTGATACTGATACTGGGTGGTGGTGAACTGTACACCCTCGGCGACCGGCTTGCGCGGCAGAAACCCCTTCATGATGAAACTCGAATACTGCGCGGACCGGAATGCAGAATCGGCCGCGAGCTTCGCCCGGTACTCGTCGAGAGCTTTTCCGCTCGAGATCACACCGGCCTTTTTCGCGGCTCCGAGAATGAGATTGACTCCGTCTTCGATCGATTTTTCGGTGAGATTCTTCGGCGTGAAGCGCACGGACGCACCTCCTCCGAACTCGGTGAGGATCAGACTGCCGTCGGGATCCTGGTCGAGGCGGACCTCGTACTCGGTCCCCCAGGAGTAGCCGAACATCCCGAAGTAATCGGATTTTGAATTGTACACCCGCTCGATCTTGGGCTCGATTCCGCCCGGATACGAGAAATCGCGGAGCGAAACGAAGAAATTCCCGTTCCGGAGACTGACCTCCGCGCGTGCGTACGCGGTTGAAACCGAAAAAAACAGAATTGCGAACCATCCGACGTGTCTCATGCGAGCC